>CAWHPV010000026.1:0-17878 GCA_963831365.1 uncultured Thermoleophilaceae bacterium | reverse complement strand
TCTACTGGTTGGTTACCGGTAGCTGCTCTGTCCCCGCCTGACCCCCCGCGCCCAGCCGCCTAGACGGCCTTCAGCGTCAGCTCGCCTTTCGCCCGCTGCTCGTTGCCGAGCGCGTCCTCCGCGTCGGCGGTCGCCGTCACCCGGACCTTGCCCAGGTCCTCGACCAGCTCCCGGTTCGACTTGGAGAGCTTGATAGTGGCGGCGTCGGTCCCCCCCGCGGGCGCGGAGAAGTCCGCACTCCCAAGCGTGACCTTGCGCTTGTCCTTTCCGACCTTGACCTTCTCGGCCGTCTTGAGCTTCAGCTCGCCCGTGCACGGGCCCGAGAGCTCCGCGCCGGGGCAGGTCACGTCGACCTTGGCCACTCCCTTTCGCACCTTCACGGTGCCGCCGTCAATCGCCATCGCCGGCCCCTGCGTGTCCACTAGGAAGGCGTGCGCCGCGGGGCTCTGGTCGGTGTTCCCGAAGCGATCGACCGCCCGGACCTCGAATGAGTGCAGCCCGTCGGCGACCGTGCCGAGCGCGTTCGGCGACTGGCAAGACTCCACCCCGCACCGTCGCGGCGGCACTCGAACGTGGACCCCGACTCGCTCGAGGAGAAGCCGAGCTCGGGCGTCGAGTCGCTCGACGTCGCGGCCGGCGCGGCGGTGATCGACGTGTCGGGCGGCCCGGTGTCGATGGCGAAGTCCTCGGCGGCGGGCGTCTGATCTGCGTTGCCCGCCGGGTCGGTGGCGCGGACCTCGAATCGATGGTCCCCCTCGCCGAGCGCGTCGGTCGTGTGCGGCGATGAGCACTGCGCGAACGCCGCGCCGTCGACGCGGCACTCGAAGGTCGCCCCCGCCTCGCCGGCCTCGAACTCGAAGGTCGGGGTGGTGTCGGTCGGATCGTCGGTCGAGCTCGTGATCGTGGTCGAGGGCGCGTTCGTGTCCACCTCGAAGCTCCGCTGGGCCGGGCTGTCGTCCGCGTTGCCGGCGGCGTCGGTCGCGCGCACCTCGAAGGTGTGGTCCCCGTCCGACAGCTGTGCCGTGGTGTGCGGGTCGGAGCAGGAGGCGAACGCCGCCGTGTCGACGCGGCACTGGAACGTGGACCCCGGCTCGCTCGAGTCGAACCCGAACGTCGGCGTCGGATCGCTCGTGGGCCGGTCGGGCCGGAGTCGAACGTGGTGTCGGGGCGCTGCGTGTCGACCGTCGAAGCGTCCGCGTGGCGGGGCTCGGGTCGGCGTTGCCCGCCCCCGTCCACGGCGCGCACCTCGAAGGTGTGGGCCCCCGTCCGCCAGCTGCGCCGTGGTGTGGGGCGTTGAGCATGACGCGAACGGCGGCGGCGTCGACCCGGCACTCGAAGCTCGAGCCGGCCTCGCTCGACTCGAACTCGAACGTCGGCGTAGCGTCCCCGGTCGTGCCGCTCGGGCCCTCGGTGATGCTGGTGTCCGGCGGCACCGCGACGGTGAAGCTTCGGCTCGCGGGCGTCTGGTCGACGTTCCCGGCCGCGTCCACCGCGCGGGCCTCGAAGGTGTGCGGGCCGTCGGAGAGCTCGGCGGTGGTCGTGGGCGACGAGCACGGCTGGAACGCGGCGGTGTCGACGCGGCACTGGAAGGTCGTCCCCGACTCGGCCGATGAGAAGTCGAAGGTGGGCGTCGGGTCGTCGGTCGTGCCGGAGGGGCCCCCGTCGAGCGTCGTCTCCGGCGCCGCCGTGTCGACCGTGAACGTGCGCGAGGCGGGAGTCGAGTCCGGATTGCCCTCGGCGTCGGTCGCGCGGACCGAGAAGGTGTGCTCGCCGTCCGTGAGCGAGGCCGTGGTCACCGGCGACTCGCACGGGGCGAAGGTCCCGGTGTCCAGCTTGCACTCGAACGTGGCGCCGGCCTCGCTCGCGACGAACTCGAAGGTCGGAGTGGCGTCGGTCGTCGCGCCGGCGGGCCCGGCGGTGATCGTCGTCTGGATCTCCGTCTCGCGCTCGAACGCCGCCACCGCATGGCTCTCGGAGGACCCGACGTAGGCGCTCCGCCCGTCGGAGGAGAGCGCGATCGAGCTCGCGTCGTCGAGCGCCTTCCCGTCGCCGCAGTTGCCGTTCGTACCGTCGTCGGTGACGCAGCCGGCGGAGCGCCGAGCGCGGTGTGAGCTCGCCGTTCGAGGGGCTGCGGTCGAGGACCGCCACGCCGTTCGTGACGAACGCGGCCGAGTAGACCGTCGAGCCGTCGGAGCTCACGGCCACCGAGAACACGCCGTCGAGCGCCTTGCCGTCCGTGCAGGGCCCGACCCCGGTCTCGCTCACGCAGCCGCCGGCGCCCGCGCGCTGGGCGAGCGCTCGCGGACGGCGAGCGTCGAAGACGGCGAGCGCGTCGCTTACCTGGGAGGCCACGTAGATGCTGGCGCCGTCGGGGGCGACCGCGGTCGCGGCCGGCCCGGCGAGAGCCTTCCCGTCGGCGCACTGCCCGGAGCTGCCGGTCTCGCTGACGCAGCCCGCCGTGCCCGCCGGCTGTGCGATCTCGCCGGTCGTCTCGTCGCGGTCCAGGATCGTGACCGCGGCGCTGTCCGCCGAGGTCGCGTAGACGCTGCTCCCGTCCGGGCTCACCGAGACCGACGACGGGCCGCGCATGGCCCGGCCGTCGGCGCAGGCGCCGCCGCTGCCCGAGTCGCTGATGCAGCCGTCCTGCCCGGCGAGTTGGGTGAGCGCACCGGTGGTGGAGTCGCGGGCGAAGACCTCGACGCTGTTCGACCCGGCCGACGCCACGTAGACGTGGGCTGCCGTCCGGGCTGACCGTCACGGACTGCGGCGACGAGAGCCCCTCCGCGGCGGAGCAGCCTCCCGACCCGCCGCGCGAGACACAACCCGAGGCGCCCGCGAGCTGGCTCAGGCCCCCGGTCCCCTGGTCGCGGTCGAAGACCGCCAGCCCGTCGCTCGACTGGGAGGCCACGTAGACGTTGTCGCCGTCCGGGCTCACGGCCGCGGCGATCGGGTCGCCGAGTGTCCTGCCGTCGGCGCAGTCGCCGCCGGTCCCGTCCTCGCTGACGCATCCCGACGTGCCCGCGAGCTGCGTCAGGGCGCCGGTCGAGCCGTCGCGCGCGTAGGCGCTCACGGCCTCGGGCAGCCCGCCGCCGTTCTCCTCGTCGAACGGCGAGGCCACGTAGACGTTCTCCCCGTCCGGGCTCACCGGCGACCGAGCGCGGCTCGCCGAGCCCCTTGCCGTCGGCGCAGTCGCCACCGCTCCCGTCCTGGCTCACGCAAGCGTCGGCGCCGGGGAGCTGGCTCAGGTCCCCGCTCGCGGCGGAGGCGGCCGCGGGAGCCAGCGCGAGCGCCACGGCCACGGCGGCCGCGGAGCAGCCCGAGGCGAGCAGGCGACGCATGGCTAGGCGGCGAAGACCTCGTCCACCGAGGTCGAGCGACGCCCGTCCGAGGCCACGAGGAGCTTGAAGTCGTGCGGGTGGGTCGCCGCCTTGAGCGCGTCCTCCATCGACACGCGGCCACCCTGGACATGCTCGAACAGCGCCTGGTCGAAGGTCTGCATCCCGTAGTAGCCGCCGTCGGCGATGACCTGCGGCAGCTCGCCGGTCGCCTCCGGGTTGATGATCATGTCGCGGACGCGGCCGGTCATCCGCAGGATCTCGCAGGTGGGTACCCGGCCCTGCCCGTCGGGCGTCGGCACGAGGCGCTGCGAGACGACCGCCCTTGAGCGTGCCGGCGAGCATCGCGCGCGCCTGCTGGTGCAGGTGGGGCGGGAAGAAGTCGATGATGCGGTTGATCGTCTCGGGGGCGTCGACCGTGTGGAGGGTCGAGAGCACGAGGTGGCCCGTCTCGGCGGCCGACAGCGCGGTCTGGACGGTCTCCTCGTCGCGCATCTCGCCGACGAGGATCACGTCGGGGTCCTGGCGCAGGACCCGCCGCAGGGCGCGCTTGAAGGACGTCGGTGTCCTCGCCGACCTCGCGCTGGTTGACGATCGACCGCTTGTCGGAGTGGAGGTACTCGATCGGGTCCTCGATCGTCACGATGTGCTTCGCCTGGGAGCGGTTGATCTGGTCGATCATCGCCGCGAGCGTCGTCGACTTGCCCGAGCCGGTCGTGCCGGTGAGGAGGACGATTCCCCGCTCCTCGTCGGCGATCTCGGAGATGACCGGCGGCAGCAGCAGGTCGTCGATCGACCTGATCAGCGGCGAGATCGCACGGCAGACCATCGAGATCGCGCCGCGCTGACGGAAGGCGTTGACGCGGAAGCGGGCGAGGCCGGGCAGGGCGTAGGCGAAGTCGACCTCGTGCTCGCTCGCGAACTCGTCGAGCTTCGTCTCGTCTTGGAGCATGGCGTGCAGAGCGCCCTCCGTGTCGGCGGGGCTGAGGGGCTCGGAGTCCGGGATTGGCGCGAGCTGCCCGTGCGTCCTGACGATCGGGCGCGCGCCGACCTTTACGTGAAGGTCCGAGCCATCGGTCGCGATGACGTGCTGGAGGGCATCGGTGAAGTCGAACACCGAGTCCCCTATCGGCCCGCGAGGCCGGGCTCTTGAGCCTCGCGACGGCTCTCTAGACAGGCGCCGAGTAGCTCTCCGGGTCCTCGTCGAAGCCCCAGTCGGCCGAGGCGGTTACGCCGCTGTGGGCCGCCTCGTCGTCCGTCTCCGGGCCCGGCTCGCGCCGGAAGCGCCCGGCCGGCTCGGGCGCGGGCTCCATTCGCTCGATCCGGATGGCGTCGAACTCCGTCGTGTCCAGCTCCCAGATCGGCTTCGACTCCGGCGCCGGGGACTCGGGCTCCGCGGGGGCGAGGAGCTCGTCGGCGACCTTCCTCACGTCAGCGTCGAGGTAGCCGCAGAGGAGGTCGCGCAGGAGCGCGCGTGCATGCTCCTGGAGCTCGAGCGCGACCTCTCCCGGCGAGATGCCCGCGGCGGCGTCGCCGTTCCCGCCCTCGATCACCGACCGCTCGATTGCACTCGCGAGCTCGATCCGCTCCTCGAGGCGATCGCGCTGATCCTCCGCCGCGCAGAGGGCGGCGATCCGCCGCGCCACGCCCTCGCCGCCGGGATCGGCGACCAGGGCGCGCAGCGCCAGGAGATGGTCGGTCATCGCCTGGAGCGGCCGCGCGCGCTCGCAGCCCATCTCGAACCGCTCGAGCGCCCACCCGACGGCGCCCCGCTGACCGTGCCGGGCGAGGACCTCGAGCAACTCGCGCAGCTCGGCCGCCTGGTCCTCTCGATCGAGCCGCCACCAGTCCGCGGGCCCCGGCGTATACAGCGACAACGGAAGCGAATGCCACGTCCCACGCCCCACTCGCGCCCAGGCGAGCGGTCCGATCGCGGCGCCGCTCGCGCCGGCCAGCCGCACGCCCCTCAGGAGGCGGCGGAAGCGGGCGCGAGCCTCGGGGAGCGGCAGCGCCGCCCCGTCGTCGAGCGGTCCGCGGAAGACGCACAGGACCGTGGGAGTCGTCGCCCCCGGCTCGGTCCTCACCCCGCTCCCGAGATCGAGGCCGCCTGGGGGCTCGAGCGCCGCGGGCGGCGCCTCGACCCCGTCGGCGGACGCCAGGGCGAGACCGTCCTCGACCTCCACGCGGTCGGGCCCGATCCGCAGGCCGTGCACCGGCGCGAGCACCGTCGCGACTCGCGCCGAGTCGGTCCGCTCGCGGCCGAGGTCGGCGACGGCGGCCGCGAAGCGCTCTTCGGAGAAGCGGAAGCTCGTCGAGCCGTCGTGCAAGCGCTCGACGATGTCGCGCAGGGCGTCGTCGGGGTCCGCACCGGCGCGGCCGCGAAGCCGGAGGTAGGTGGCCGCGGCCGGCTCGAGCGCCTGCGCGGCGGGCTCGTACGACGCGAGCTCGCACAGCTCGGGCCATCGATCCTCGATGAATCGCGCCGTGAGCGGGACGTACTGGTAGAGCACCGTGGTCGCGCCCCCACCCTCCACCTCGAATGGGAGCTCGGCGCCGCGGTCGATCTCGGCGCTCAGGACCTCGGCGCTCTCGACGGCGAACTCGCGCACCGCCTCGTGCAGGGCTTCTTCGCGCATGCCCGCGACTTCGCCGCGCGCGCGCGAACCCCTCCCCGCGTGGACGCTTGGACGACGTCAGGCGGCTGTGGCCTGCGCCGCCGGGCGGCCGACGTCGAGCCACTCGCGCCCGTAGCGGCGCATGTCCTCGATCAGCGGGACGAGCGCGCGTCCCTTGCGCGTCAGGGCGTACTCGACGCGCGGGGGCACCTCGGAGAACGTGTGGCGCTCGACGATCCCGTGCTCCTCGAGCGCCCTGAGCCGCAGCGAGAGCGTGCGCGGGCTGATGCCCGCGAGCGAGCGCTCGAGCTCGCAGAAGCGGCTTCGCCCGGCGGCCAGGTCACGGATCACGAGGATCGTCCACTTTCCGCAGATCACGTCCGCGGTGGCGCAGACGGGACAGGAGTCGTTCGGGGCTGTCTCGGAGGCCAATGCCATCGGCATGGCCAATTCTAGCGCCATTGCTTCACGAAATGAAGCGCGGGGAGCCGTGATGGCCCCCCCCCGCCGCGGCGCGTAGCGCGGCGGTCCGTTTCCGGGACCGCCGCGCGCGCCCAGGAGCTAGCCGCCGAGCTGGCCGAGCAGCCCGCCACCGCCGCCCTGCGAGCCCCCGCCCGCGGGCGTAGCGCCCTTGACGGGGCCCTCGCTCGGCTGGACCAGAACCCAGCCCTGGCCGGAGAAGCCCATCTGGATCGTCTCGCCCGAGCCGCGCCCGATCAGCGTCTTCATGTTGACGTCGGACTTGACCTGCGTCGTCACGCCGCTCGACCACGTGATCGCCGCCTGCGGGTCGCAGAACGTCGGCGCCTGGCCCGTGTTCAGAAGGACCGGCGGCCCGTTCGAGATGATCGCAACCCAGCCCGTGCCGGCGAGCGACATGTTGTAGAGGCCGCCCGCCATCGCGCCGGCGAAGCCGCCCTCGACGCGCTGGATGTCCCAGTCGATCCCGGCGTCGAACGCGAGCACGTTCTGGCCGTTGCAGGTGATCTGGTCGTTCTCGAGCTTGATCAGGTGGATGTCCTGGGCGAGGTCCGCGAGGAACACCTCGCCGGTGCCCGACATCTTCATCAGCGTCGCGCCCTCGCCGGTCATCCGCTTCTTGATGAACTTGCCGACCCCGCCGGTCCCGGCGTGCTCGAAGCTCACGTCGCCCTGGTAGGCGACCATCGCGCCGAGCTTCGACTGGATCGTGATCTGGTTGAGCTCGACCTTCAGCAGCTTCGAGTTCTGAAGCGTGAAAGCGTCCTGGGTCTGTGTCTCCTGAAACTCTCCGAGCGTGCTCTGCACGTGACCTCCGTTGATCGCCGGTGAACAGCGGCACACTCTAGGGCCCCGCCCCGCACTCCTGTCAAGGAGGCTGGCCGAACTTCAGACGGCCGTCGGGCGCGAGTCGCGCCAGAGCTCGGGCGTCGAGCTCGACCGTCTCGGACGACTCGAGGTACTCGGGGTAGAACGGCCGCCTGCCGGCGGCGCGGCCGACGCGCGCCAGGACGCCGAACAGCAGCCGCTGAACCGCCGGCGGGGGCGTCGTGAAGACGACCACGTCGCGGTACTCGCGGAGGGTCACAGCGCCCTGGAGCGGGCCGGGCATGCCGCGCGCGTTCGTCTTCCCGTCGCGCGCGAGCCCGAAGATCGTGCCCACGCTCTCGATGAACCGTTCGCCGGGACGGACCTCCACGAGCACCTCGGCGGTCTTCGCCCCGACCTGCCACCAGTCGTGACGGGCGAGGGGCGGGACCTCGGCCTCCTCGCCGGGTCCCAGGATCCGCTCCTCACCGTCGATGAGGAACCCGACGCGCCCTTCGAGCACGTGGAAGCGCTCGGTGAGCGCCGGGTGGAAGTGCTCGGCCACGACCCGCCCGCCCGGCGCGACGAACAGGTGCGATACGAGGACGCGCTCCGGGTGGTCGGCGGGGTCGGTGAGGACGACCGCCCGCTCGCCGGTGGCGGGGTTCTCGAAAACCTGACCACGACGCGACGTTGATGTGTCGGAGGCGGCGTGCAAGGCTCGTGGGCAACTATGCCGGAACTGCACGTGCTCCGGGTGTTCGTCCAGGAGGACGGGGCCGGCGGCAACCCGCTCGGTGTGTTCCTCGACGGCCCGGCGGTGCCGGTCGGCGAGCGTCAGCCGGTGGCGCGCGACCTCGGCTTCCCCGAGACCGTGTTCGTGGACGACGCCGCCCGCGGGGCAGTGAGGATCCACACGCCGGCGGCGGAGATCCCGCTCGCGGGGCACCCGCTCGTCGGCACGGCCTGGCTCATGGAGCATCGCGGCGCGGCCGTCGACACCCTGCGTCCGCCCGCCGGCGAGGTGCCGACCTGGACTGAGGGCGGCCTGACGTGGATCCGGGCGCGCCCCGACTCGGCGCCCCGCTTCGAGCTGCGCGAGCTGCCGAGCCCGCCGAGGTGGACGCGCACCCCGGCGCGGGGGGCGCCGAGCTGCTGGACGTCTGGGCCTGGGAGGACGAGCGCGCCGGACGCGTCCGCGCCCGGGTCTTCGCCCCGGCGCTCGGAGTCGAGGAGGACGAGGCCACGGGCTCCGCGGCGATCCTCCTGACCGCCGAGCTCGGCCGCCCCCTGACGATTCACCAGGGGCGCGGCTCGCTGATCCAGACCACGCCCGGGCCCGGCGGCACCGTGGACGTGGGCGGCCGCGTCGTCATGGTCGAGACGCGCCCCTACCGGCTGGCGTCAACCCCGCGCGAGCGCGAACAGCAGCGATAACGCGTGTACCGCAGGGTGCGGGCACCGAGCTCGACTTTCACCACAACTGTTGGGAGGAAAGTCGAGCTCGATGGCGCAACCGCCGACCGCTCGGTCCAAAGCCCGCTCCAGGAGCGAAAAAGCGGCAATGAAGGAGGCTCGACCGCCGCGGCGGTGGCGCTCAGGCGGGCCGGGACGCACGGGTCCCGGTCGAGGGGCTTCTGAGCGAGCGAAGCGAGCGTACCCGAGAGCGGGACGCCGGCGGCCCGGACCGCCCTACGCCACCTCGCGCAGCTTCTGCGCCTCAGCCAACGACTGCAGCTTCTTGAGCGACTGGTTCTCGATCTGCCGAATCCGCTCCCGCGTCACGTTGAACGTGCGCCCCACCTCGTCGAGCGTCCGCGGGTGCTCTCCGCCGAGCCCGTAACGCAGCTCGAGCACGCGCCGCTCCCGGTACGAGAGGTTCTCGAGCGCCTCGCGCAGCGCCTCCTTCGTGAGGATCTCCGCCGCGCGCTCGTAGGGTGACTCGGCCCGCTCGTCGGCGATGAACTGGCCGAACTCGGACTCCTCCTCGTCGCCGACGGGCTTCTCGAGCGAAACCGGCGCCTGCGCCGAGCGCTTGATCGAGTCGACCTCCTCCGGGTCGATCCCCGTGACCTCGGCGATCTCGTCGGGTGTGGGCTCGCGCCCTAGCTCCGTGACGAGCTTTCGCTCGGCGCGGCCGATCTTGTTGAGCTTCTCCACCACGTGCACGGGGATGCGGATCGTCCGCGCCTTGTCGGCGAGCGCGCGGGCGATCGCCTGGCGGATCCACCAGGTCGCGTAGGTCGAGAACTTGAACCCCTTGCGGTAGTCGAACTTCTCCGCCGCGCGCACGAGCCCGAGCGTCCCCTCCTGGATCAGGTCGAGGAAGGGCAGGCCCTGGTTGCGGTAGTTCTTGGCGATCGAGACGACGAGCCGGAGGTTCGACTCGACCATCTTCTGCTTCGCGTCGAGGTCGCCGCGCTCGATGCGCTTCGCGAGGTCGACCTCCTCCTGGGCGGTGAGGAGGCGCACCTTCCCGATGTCCTTCAGGAAGAGCTGGAGCGAGTCCGTCGTCATGTCGGCCTTCAGCTCGATCTGGGCCTTCGGCTTCCGGCGGCGCGCCTTGGTGTCGGGGGCGCGCTCGACCTGGGCAGCGACGGTCGCCGGGTCGAGCTCCTCGACGAGCTCGATCTCGGACTTCTCGAGATAGCCGTGGAGATCCTCGATGTCGCTCTCGTCGATATCGACCTCGGCGAGCGCGGTCGCGACCTCGCTGTAGGTCAGGACGCCCGCCTGCTGCCCCTTGGTGAGGAGCAGCTTGACCTCCTCGAGTTCCTGAAGCTCGGCTACTGACATGTCATCTCACTTGGGTAGAGCGTGCGCGTGGCCGTAGCTATCCATCGATAGCGAGGCAATCTCACCTTAGTCACTATACTTTTTGAAGTCAACCGGCCCCCGCGGAGCGGTCCCGCACGTCTCGAATACCCTCCCGCGAGCGGATTGACACCCGGAGCAGCGGATCGACACGCGAGGAGCGGTGTCGCCGATAGGAGACGAGGGATGAGCGCCGACGACGACGGGATCCTGGGCAACCTGCCGCGCTCGCGCCCGGGGCGCCGTAGCGCCCGGCGCGACCAGCCGAGCGCCGGAGCACCCCCGCGCCCCCGTCCCCGCCCGCCCGAGCCGGAGGCTCCGCGAGATGACGCCGTGGGCGGCGCGATTCGCGCCGCCGGACAGCTCGCCGAGGCCGGGATAAAGGCCGCCTCGCAGCTCGCCGGTGGAGCGCTCAGCCGGCTCCCGCGCCGTTGATGCGACGCCTCGGCCGGCACGCGGGTGACACTCTCAAGGGCCTCTACTGGAAGGCCTTCGACGACAACCTCACCGGGATGTCGGCGATGGTCGCGTACAACCTCCTGCTCGCGACGTTCCCGCTCGCCCTCCTCGCGCTGTTCATCGCGAGCCGGGTGCTCCAGAGCCAGGACCTCCAGGACAGCGTCTTCGAGGACCTTCGCCAGCTCTTCCCATCGGCTGCCGAGTCGACGCTCGTGAACCTGCTCGACCGGATCCGTACCTCGACCACCGGCCTCGGGATCATCGCCCTCGTGTCGAGCATCTGGATCTGCTCGTCGTTCTGGGGCGCGCTCGACACCGCGTTCTGCCGCATCTACCACATGGAGTGCCGCCCCTGGCTCCGGCAGAAGCGATTCGCGCTGGCGATGCTCGCGATCTCGCTCATCTTCATCGCCGCCACAGTCGCGATCCCGACGCTCCAGAGCATCCTGGTCCAGGGCACGGGCGACCTGCCGCTCGGGCTGGCCGCCGTCGAGAGCCTCGTCTACGGGGTGAGCCTCGCGGCCGGCGTCCTGCTCCTGTTCGCGGTGATCGCCACGATCTACTGGACGGTCCCCAACGGCCGCGTCCCGTGGCGGGCAGTGTGGCCGGGCGCCGCCGCGGCCACGATCGCGATCGCCATCGTGGACTACGCCTTCCCCGCCTACCTCTCGAACATCTCGTCGATCGCCGGGCTCGGCACCTCGCTGATCTTCATCGTGATCGTCCTGTTCTGGTTCTACGGCCTGGCGATCATCATCCTCGCCGGGGCCGAGATCAACGCGCTGCGGCTGCTCGGTCCTGATGAGCGGCCCCAGGCGCCGGCGGCGACGGACGTCGCTGCCGCCGACGACGGCGCGGCAGCGGAGCGGACGGCGCCGCAGTCCCAGTCCTAGCCGCGCGCGCGCGGCGAGCGCTCGCGGCCGCCGCCCGGCGCGCGTGGCGGCGAGCCGTCGGCGTCGTCGGGGACCCCGATCGCGACCCGCGCGCCGGCCGCCTTCGCCCGGTACATCGCGGCGTCCGCGAGCTCGATCAGCCGCTCCGGCTCGAGCGCGTGCTCCGGGCACGCCACCGTGCCGATCGAGATGGTGATCGCGGAGCGGGTCTCCCGCGCCCTCCGCTCGACGGCGGCGGCGATCCGGTCGGCGAGGACCCGCCCGCCCGCGGCGTCCTGGTTGGGCGCCAGGAGGCAGAACTCGTCGCCGCCCATGCGCACCGGCGTGTCGATCTCGCGGATCGTGTCGCGCACCGCCTGCGCGACGGTCGTCAGCGCCTCATCGCCGGCGCGGTGGCCGCCCGCGTCGTTGATGCGCTTCAGGCCGTCGACGTCGAAGACGAGCAGGGCGAAGGGGTGCCCGTAGCGGCGGTAGAGGCCGAGCAGGTGCTCGAAGTGATGGTGCATGTAGCGGAGGTTGAAGAGGCCGGTCAGGGGATCGGTGTTGGCGAGCGCCTCGAGCTCGCGCGCCCGGCTCGCGACGAGGTCCTCGGCCGCCGCGGCGTGGATCGTGCCGAAGACGGTCGCGACTCGAGCGGCGGACGCGAGGAGCGTGGACGCCTCGACGTCTCCCAGCCGGCGCCCGAGGACCTCGAGGATCGCCGTCTGGAGCGCCGCGATGTCCGTGGCGACGCTCCCCGGGCGCGGCTCCTCCCGCCCGCCTAGCTCCGCGATCTGGCGGGCGCGCCGGTACTCGCGACCGTCCGGGTCGAGGCTGGGCGGCGAGTCCTCGACGCGGGCGTCGCGCAGCACGTCGGCGACCAGCTCCGGGAGCTCGCGCGCGATCCGGGCGACCGGCATGGTTTCGATCTCCTCGAGCGACGCGCCCTCGACCGCACGCAGGAGCCAGGCCTTCGCGATCTCGTCGCGAAAGTCCTCGATCCTTGCGAGCGGGTCATCCATGACTGGCCCTAGGCGGCGAACCTGCGGCTCTGGCACCGGTCTCCTGTTCGAATCGCCGGCCGATCGTACCGCCGGCCCCGGCGTCCCCGGAGGGCCCCGCCGATCGTGGATAGGTTTGGTCGCGATGCGCCTTCGCGACCCACGGCGGCTCCTGCGCAGGCGCCGCGAGGCGCGGGCGCGCGTGACCATCTGCGACGGCGCCCAGTCCGGCTCGGGACCGGACGGCAGCGTGACCACGAAGCAAGTGGCCGAGGTCGTGCTCCCGCGCTCAGAGCTCGACCGCATCTGGACCCCCGAGTACCTCGAGCGGCTCGCGCGCACGTACTGGCGGTTCCTCTCGCGCGTCTCGCTGGGGGTCCTTCGGGTCCTCTACACGAGCACCTCGCGCGAGATAGCCGTGATCTCGAGGCCGTTCGTGCTGCTCAGGTTCTATGCGCCCGACTACGAGACCTCCGCGACGCGGGGGACCGTGACCTGGCGCATCCGGAGCGGGCTGCTCGTGATCCCGCGCGGGCGCGAGAAGGGGTTCCTGCGGATCTCGGTCGAGCGGCCGGCCGAGGCGGCCGCACCGAGCGGAGGGGCGGCGGACGACGAGATCGCGGCGCGGGTGAGCTCCGAGGTCGCGAACTTCTACCCGCTTATCGCCGGCACGGGCTGGTTCTCGCGGGTGGGGCGGATTCTCTATCGGGTGACCCAGCTGCGGATTCACGTGATCGTTACGCACGCGTTCCTCAAGTCGCTGGCGCGCCTCGACCTGTCGCCCTCGCGGGTGGGGGCGCTGCGGTCGGAGGGCCTCCCGGAGGAAGAGGCGGACTGACCGCTACCCCGCGCGTTGCCCGGTGATGTCGCGGAGCTTTGCCCGGTCGTGCCGCGCCTGGACCCTCCGGACGGTGCCGGATCGCGTGCGCATCACGAGCGACTCGGTGGTGACGCCCTCGGCCCTGTAGTGGACGCCCTCGAGCACGTCGCCGTCGGTCACGCCGGTCCCGGCGAAGAAGACGTCGTCGCCCGCGACCAGTCGCTCCAGGTCGAGGATCTCGGTCACGTCATAGCCCGCGTCGATCGCCGCCGAGCGCTCCTCGTCGGAGCGCGGCCACAGGCGTCCGATCAGGCGCCCGCCCAGGCACTTGATGGCGGCGGCGGTGATCACGCCCTCGGGCGTTCCGCCGATTCCCCACAGGAGGTCGATCGGCGAGTCCTCGGTAACGGCGAGAAGGGCGGCCGAGACGTCTCCGTGCGGGATGAAGCGGACCCGGCCGCCGGCCTCGCGGATGGCGGCGACGGCGTCTGCGTGCCGCGGGCGGTCGAGCATCGCGACCGTGACGTCGCGAACCTCGCCGCCCTTCGCGCCGGCGATCAGGCGCAGCGTCTCGCCGAGCGGCCGGTCGAGGTCGAGCAGGTCGGCGTAGCGGGCGGAGGCGGCCATCTTCTCCATGTACACGCAGGGGCCCGGGTCGAACATCGTGCCCCGTGCGGAGAGCGCGATCACCGCGAGCGCCCGCGGCGCGCCGGTGGCCGCCAGGTCGGTGCCCTCGAGCGGGTCCACCGCGATGTCGACCTCGGGCGGCGAGCCGTCGCCGATCCGCTCGCCGTTGTAGAGCATGGGAGCCTCGTCCTTCTCGCCCTCGCCGATCACGACCGTGCCGTCCATGCGGACCGTCTCGAGCACCAGACGCATCGCGTCGACAGCGGCGCCGTCGGCGGCCTCCTTGTCACCGAGGCCCACCCAGCGCGCCGCAGCCAGGGCCGCGTACTCGGTGACCCGGACCAGCTCGAGCGCGAGATTGCGGTCCGGCCGCGCGCCGTCCGCCGCCCCCGCGGCCCCGAGGTCGCCGATCACCGCGGCTAGACGCCCGGCGGCTTGCGGCCCACGTTCTGGGCCTGGCGGATGAAGCCGCTGACGATGATCCCGAGCGACGCCACGATTGCGATCGGATAGCCGATGCCGAACGAGATCTCGCCCGGCGGCTCGCCGGGCTTCCCGAGGATGATCCCGTTGCAGAGGATCAGGACGAAGGCGATGATCCCGACGATCGCGGTGACCTCGCCGGGTCGCCAGCTCAGCTCGTGGCCGCGCACGATGATGTAGGCGAGCATGAACGGCGCGATGCAGGCGGCAGCCAGGAGCCAGTCGAGGGTGTTGAAGGTTTCCCAGGCGTTGAACTCGCCGGGCTGCCCGTTGATGCTGCCGTTCCCCTCCGTAGAGAACCAGGTCAGGAACAGCGAGATGAAGAGCGCCCCCGCGGCGAGGAAGCCGAAGTACTCGGCCGGAAGCAGCCGGGAGATGCTGAAGCCCGACGGCTTCTCTGCTCGCGTCGCCACGTTGGCGTAAAGCTACACGGCCGCGCGGTGGTCGTCCAGCGCGGTCGGAGGCCCCGCGACGAGCCCGCTGGTCTAGATTGCGCCGCGATGGCGGATCGCCGATGGGCCCTGTCACTCGAGCTCCCGGGGCTCGCGCTCCCCGCCCACGAGGAGGTGGTGAGGGCGGCTGAAGCGGCCGGCTATACCGACGCCTGGTCGGGCGAGACCGGCGGCCACGACGGCTTCACCTCGCTCGCGCTCGCGGCCGCCTGGACCGAGCGCATGCGACTCGGGACCGGCGTGGTCAACGTCTTCACGCGCGGCCCCGCGGTGCTCGCCCAGCACGCATCGGCGCTCCAGGACGCGAGCGAGGGGCCGGTTCTGCCTCGGGATCGGCTCGTCGTCCAACGTGATCGTGGAGCGCTGGAACGGCATCGCGTTCGAACGCCCGCGCACGCGCGTGCGCGAGACGATCGGCTTCCTGCGCGAGGCGCTCGCGGGCGAGCGCGCGGGCGATGGCGGCTTCAAGCTCGAGCAGCCGCCGCCTGCCCCGGTCCCGATCGTGGTCGCCGCGCTGCGCGAGCGCATGCTCCAAACGGCCGGCGAGCTGGGCGACGGCGCCTTCGTCAACTTCCTGCCGCTCGCCGCGGTGGATCGCGTCGTCGCCGAGATCCGAAAGGGTGAGGCGGCGGCCTCGAAGCCGGAGGGGTCGGGCGACGTCCTGTGCCGATTCTTCTGCATCCAGGGGGACCCCGAGGAGGCGGTCGGGATCGCGCGCTTCATGTTCGCGGCCTACGCGACGGTCCCCGTGTACGAGCAGTTCTTCCGCTGGCTCGGGTACGGGGAGGCGATCGACCCGATGGTCACCGCATGGCGCGATCGCGACCGCGCCCGCGCCCTCGAGCTCGTGCCGCGAGACCTCCTGGAGGACATCTTCATCCTGGGCGACGCCGCCACGCAGAAGCGGCGCCTCGCCGCGTACGTCGAGCGCGGGATCACGGCCCCGGTACTCCTTCCGATCCCGCTCGCGCAGCCGGGGGCGCAGCTCTCGAGCGACGTGTACGGGCCGCTCGTGGAGTCGCTCGCGCCACCCGACGCCGGCTGAGCGCGGAGGTGCAGCGGCGCGCGCGAAACGATAGGTTCGCGGCCCGACCGGAAGGAGGAGAGATGTCGGTTGTCAAGATCATCGAGCTCGTAGGTGCCTCGAGCCAGAGCTCGGACGACGCCGTGCAGCAGGCCCTGAACGACGCGAAGCAGACGCTTCGGAACATCAAGGCGGTGGACGTCGTGTCGACCGGCCTACGCGGCGAAAACCTCGATGAGTGGCGCGCGCACATTCGCGTCGCGTTCCTGATCGAGCGGGTGAGCGAGAGCTAGAACGGCTAGGTCGCAGGTGGCAGGTGGCAGGTGGCGGCGGCGTCACCTGCCGTCTGTCACTAACCTCGCGCCCGTGAAGCTTGAAGGCAGCGGCGCGCTCGTCAGCGGCGGCGCCTCGGGGCTCGGTGCCGCTTCGGCGCGGGCGCTCGCTGAGCGCGGCGCCCGGGTCGCGGTCCTGGACCTCGACTCGGATCGCGCCGAGGCGCTCGCCGGGGAGCTCGGCGACGGCGCCAGCGCCCACGCCGCCGACGTGACGGACGCCTCGAGCCTGGAGGCCGCCATCGACTCGGCCGTGGCCGCGGTCGGCGGGCTCCGGGTCGCGGTTTCCTGTGCCGGCGTGGGCTGGGCGGAGAAGGTGCTCGGCAAGGAGGGGCCTGCGCAGCGCGAGCCGTTCGAGCGGGTGGTCGCCGTGAACCTGATCGGGACCTTCAACGTCCTGCGCCTGGCGGCCGCGGCGATGGGAGGGAACGAGCCCGACGCGGACGGCGGACGCGGGGCGATCGTCATGACCGCCTCGATCGCCGCCTTCGACGGCCAGATCGGCCAGACCGCCTACGCGGCCTCCAAGGGCGGGGTCGTCTCGCTCACGCTACCGGCGGCCCGAGACCTGGCGCGGAGCGGGATCCGCGTCTGCACGATCGCCCCGGGAACGTTCGATACGCCGCTCCTGGCAGCGCTTCCCGCCGACGCCCGCGAGGCGCTCGGCAAGCAGGTTCCGTTCCCCGGCCGCCTGGGCGCGCCCGAGGAGTTCGCCGCACTGGCCTGTCATATCGCCGAGAACGACATGCTGAACGGCGAGACGATCCGCCTCGACGGTGCGCTGAGGATGCCGCCGAAGTAGGCGGACGGTGCGCGCGGCGGTCATCGAGCGTGTCGGCGCCGGGCCCGCGCTCCGCGAAGTGGACGAGCCCGTCCGAGGGCCGGGTCGAGCGCTGGTCGCGGTGGCCGCGGCCCCGCTCAACCCGATCGACCTGTCGATCGCCGCCGGTCGCTTCTTCGGAGGGACACCGGACGTGCCGTACGTGCCCGGCAGGGAGGGCCTCGGCCGGGTGATCGAGTCGGACCTCTACGACGCCGGCAAGCGGATCCACTTCACGGCCGGGCGCGGCGGGGGCTCGCTGGCCGAGCGTGCTGCCGTCCACGAGCATGCAGCGGTGCCGGTGCCCGACGGCGTCGACGACGCGCTCGGCGCCTGCCTCGGGATCGCCGGGCTCGCGGGCTGGCTCGCCGTCGAGTGGCGCGCCGAGCTCCGCCCCGGCGAGCGGGTACTGGTGCTGGGCGCGAGCGGTCCCGTCGGGCAGGTGGCGGTCCAGGCCGCGCAGCTGCTCGGGGCGGGGCGCGTCGTGGCGGCGGCGCGCGACGCCCGCGGACTCGAGCGGGCTCGCGAGCTGGGCGCGGACGCGCTCGTCGACCTGACCTCCGCCCACGGCCCCGAACGGCTCGGGGAGGTGTTCAGGGAGGCTGCCGACGGCGCGGTGGACGTCATCGTCGACCCGCTCTGGGGCGAGCCGGCCGTCGCGGCCGCGCATGCGGCGGCGGAAGGAGGACGGATCGTCCAGCTCGGCCAGTCCGCGTCTCCCGACGCCAGCCTGCCCTCCGCGCTCGTTCGCGGCAAGCTGCTCTCGATCCTCGGACACATGAACTTCGCGGCCCCGCGCGAGGTCCAGGCGGCGGCCTACCGCCGGATGGCCGAGCACGCGGCCGCCGGGCGGCTGGAGCTCGATCACGAGGTGCTCCCGCTGGACGAGGTCGCGACCGCCTGGGAGCGGCAGGCGGCGTTCCCGCACCACAAGCTC
>CAWHPV010000025.1:0-3064 GCA_963831365.1 uncultured Thermoleophilaceae bacterium | reverse complement strand
CAGCTACCCGTTCTGGAGCATCTCCTTGTACGCCTCGACGTCCATCAGCCGCTCGACCTCGGACGGATCCGACATCCGCACCTTGATCATCCAGCCCTCGCCGTAGGGGTCCTGATTGATGCGCTCGGGGCTGTCGCCGAGCGCCTCGTTGACCTCGACTATCTCACCCGACAGCGGCGCGAACACGTCGCTCACCGCCTTGACCGACTCGACCTCGGCATAGGTCTGGTCCTTGCTCACGGCGGCGCCGATCTGAGGTGGATCGAAGAAGACCACCTCGCCGAGCGCGTCCTGGGCGTACCAGGTGACGCCAAAGGTCGCGTGATCGCCCTCGATGCGCGCCCAGTCGTGCTCTTCGTGGTACTTCAGGTCGTCGGGATAGCTTGCGTCAGCCATGGTCTCCTTGGTTCTTGGGGGCGGGGCGCTCGTACAGGGGCTTCTCTCTCACCTCGGCTGACCGGACCTTGCCGCGCACGTCGACCTCAATCGTCGTGCCCGGCTCGGACGCCGCGACCGGCACGTAGCCCATGCCGATACCCGTCTCGAGGCAGGGCGAGAGCGAGCCGCTCGTCACGACGCCCTCGCCGTGATCGGTGCGGATCGGGTTGCCCTGGCGCGGGATGCCGGGGCCGGTGAAGGCGAACGGGACGAGCGTCCGCTCCGGAGAGCGGCCCTCGAGCGCGTCGGCGCCGATGAACCCCGTGTCGAGCTTGCAGCACCAACCGAGCCCGGCCTCGATCGGATCGTGCTCCTCGTCGAGGTCGTTGCCGTACAGGTGGAAGCAGACCTCGAGGCGAAGCGTGTCGCGGGCGCCGAGGCCGGCCGGGCTGACGCCCTCGGCGAGCAGCGCGTCCCAGACGGCGCCCGCGTCGCCGGGCGCGATCATCAACTCACAGCCGTCCTCGCCCGTGTAGCCCGTCCCGCAGACGAGCATCCGGGCGCCCGCCAGCTCGAGCTCCGCGGTGCGCATGCGCGCGGGCAGCGCGCCGTCCGCGAGCCGCTCGAGGGCGGCGCGCGCCTCCGGCCCCTGGACGGCGACCATCGCCCAGTCCGAGTGGGCGTCGCGCACCTCCACTTCGAAGCCGGCGGCGTGCTGCCTGAACCAGGCGAGGTCCTTCTCGTGGTTCGCGGCGTTCGTGACCGTCAGGAAGCGGTCCGGCCCCAGCCGGTACGTGAACAGGTCGTCGAGCACGCCGCCGTCCTCGCGGCACGACACCGAGTACTGGGCGCCGCGCTCGGTAATCCTCGTGACGTCGTTCGAGAGGAGCCGCTGCAGGAATTCCTCCGCCTGCGGGCCGGACGACTCGATCTCGCCCATGTGCGAGACGTCGAACATCCCCGCGCTCGTGCGGACGTTCACGTGCTCCTGGCGAATGCCCTCGTACTGGATCGGCATGTCCCAGCCCGCAAACGGGACCAACTTCGCGCCGGCCCGCTCGTGGCGGTCGTGGAGGGGCGTGCGCCGAAGCGTGTCTGCTGTTGACGGCAAGCGGCTCGGAGATTACCCCCGAGCGCGCCCGGCTACGCACCGGGTGGCGGCTCAGGCGTCGAGCAGCGCCGCCATCACGGCAAGGGCGAGCTCCGAGCGCGTCCGGAGCGACTCGGCGCTCACCCACTCGTGGGGCGCGTGGGCGCCGCCGCCGCGTGGCCCGAGGCCGTCGAGCGTGACCGCGATCCCACCGGCCGCCACGTGGCTGGCGTCGCTCGCGCCGCCACGCTCCGAGGCCACGATCGGGCGCCCGAGCCGCTTGGCGGCGCTCGCGATCAGGCCGGCCGTAGCCGCGCGCGAGTCCATCCCCGGCCAGGCGCGGACAAGCGTGCTCTCGAGCCGAACCCCGTCGTGCTCCGCGGGCATCGCCGCCAGCACGGGGTCGAGCGCCTCGAGGCGGTCCGCGCGCAGGTCGCAGAGGAGCTCGCCGGCCGCGGGCACGACGTTGAAGGCGTCGCCGGAGCGGAGGATGGTGGGGACCGCCGTCAGCCGGTCGGGGCCGGCGGGGTCGCTCGCGGCGGCAACGCGGGCCGCGGCGGCGGCCAGCGCGAGCAGCGCGTTGCGGCCCCGGTGCGGGGCCGAGCCCGAGTGCGCGGGCCGGCCGTGGGCCTCGACCCGCAGCGTCCCGGCAGCCTTGCGCTTGACGATCACGGCCTCGTCGCCGGCCTCCGTGCGCTCGCCGGCCTCGAAGCACAGGCAGGCGTCGAAGCCGGCGAAGCGTTCGATGTGCGCGAAACCCGAGGTGCGCCACTCCTCGTCGTTCACGAGCAGGACCGCGATCTCGCGGTAGAGCTCCGGCCGCGGGGCCAGCTCGCGCACCAAGCCGAGCGCGAGCGCCACGCCGCCCTTCATGTCGACGGTTCCCGAGCCGGTCAGGCGGTCGCCGTCGCGCTCGAGCGGCCGGTGCGCCGCGTGCGCCACCACGGTGTCGAGGTGCCCGAGGAGCAGCACGCGCTTCGTGCCGCTTCCGCGCAGGCGCCCGCACAGATCCGGGGCGTAGCCCGGCGTCGAGCAGGGCGGCCGCTCGACCTCGGCCTCCGGCGGCAGGAACGCGGTGGCCAGCGCGGCGCACTCCTCGGCGCCCGCGACGTCGCCGGACTGCGACGACACCCCGACGAGCGCCTCCAGCTCGCGCTCGGCCACCAGCGCCAGGCGGGCCGCGGACTCGATCACGGCCGGGAGGCGGCGACCGGCTTCGCGAAGTGGTAGCTCGTGATCCGCAGCCCGGTGTTGAAGTAAAGCCGGTGGGCGTCCTCGCGCTCGGGGCCTACGCCCGAGTCGAGATGGAACTGGCCGCAGCCGAGCCGCGCGGCCTCGGCCTCGCACCACTCGAGCAGCGCGCGGCCGTGCCCGCGCCGGCGCCCGTCCGGGTGCGTCGAGAGGTCGTCGACGTACAGGCAATCGCCCCAGGCGAGATTGTGGATCACCCGGAAGCCGGCCACGGCGACGCAGCTCCCGTCCCTCGAACGCGCCCACCAGCCGGTAGCCCTGGGGACGCTCGACCTCGTCGACGCGCCGGACGACTCGGCCTCGTCCTCATCGTGGGTGCGCAGCGCGCGCATCGCCTCGAAGGCG
>CAWHPV010000024.1:0-12095 GCA_963831365.1 uncultured Thermoleophilaceae bacterium | reverse complement strand
TGTTTATGTCTACGCTTAAACCATCGTATTGCTGCTGACGTCGTAGAGCTCCACCTGCTCGCGCAGGATCAGGTGCAGCAGGAGGTCGAAGGGGCCCTCGAACACCGGGGTGGTGACGTCGTAGGACATCGGGACAAGGTTAATCACACCGCTGTCGTTTCCCGGAACCATGTGGGGTGACCAGGCCCGACGGCCCTACCATCGCCGCTCGTGGCCCCCCGCGTCTTCTCCGGCATCCAGCCCTCCGGCGAGCTGACCCTCGGCACGTACCTGGGCGCCCTGCGCCGGTTCGTGGCCGACCAGGCCGCCACCACCTCGGTCTTCTGCATCGTCGACCTCCACGCCATCACCGTGCCCCAGGACCCGGACGTGCTCCGGCCAGCGCACCCTCGACACCGGCCGCCGCCTACCTGGCCAGCGGCATCGACCCCGACGTCAGCACCCTGTTCGTGCAGAGCCACGTGCCCGAGCACGCCGAGCTGGCTTGGCTGATGGAGTGCACGGCCAGCTTCGGCGAGCTGAGCCGCATGACCCAGTTCAAGGAGAAGTCCGACCAGCAGAAGTTCGTCTCCGCCGGGCTGTTCACCTACCCGGCGCTGATGGCGGCCGACATCCTCCTCTACGACACCGACCGGGTGCCCGTCGGCGACGACCAGCGCCAGCACCTCGAGCTCACCCGCGACGTCGCCGAGCGGTTCAACAGCCGCTACGGCGACACGTTCGTCGTGCCCGAGGCCGACATCCCGAAGGTCGGCGCCCGGGTGATGGACCTCCAGGAGCCCACCCGCAAGATGTCGAAGTCGATCGACTCGCCGCAGGGCACGGTCCTCATGCTCGACGACCCCGCGACCATCGAGAAGAAGTTCAAGCGGGCCGTCACCGACAACGACGGCGAGGTCCGCTACGACCCCGCCGCCAAGCCGGGCGTGTCGAACCTGCTGTCGATCCTCGGCGGCCGCCACCGACGGCGACCCCGAGGCGCTCGCCGACCAGTACGACCAGTACGGCCCGCTCAAGGCCGACACCGCCGAGGCCGTCGTCGAGCTGCTCCGCCCGATCCAGGAGCGCTACGCCGAGCTCGTCGGCCGACCCGACCGCGCTCGCGCGAGCTCCTCGCCAAGGGCGCCGACCGAGCGCCGGCGGTCGCCGAGGTCACCCTCGCCCGCGCCCAGCACCGCCGGTCGGGCTCTGCCGGCTACCGGCATCGCCGGTCGTCAGTCGTCGTCGGCGGCCTTGAGGAGCGCTCGGCCGCGATCGGCGGGCTCGGAGGGTCCACTCGGTCTCGGCGGGCGGTGGTGCTCCCGGGTCCAGGCGACGGTGAGCGGGTCGCTGCCGGCCAGCTCGAGGAGGTCGCCGCCGATCTGGTCGTGCTGGAGGTAGAGGCCCACCCGGCGGGTGAAGCCGCGCTGCTTGCGCCACGTCGCTGGCCATCTCGGCGCCGGCGACCTTGGCCGGACAGGGTGGCGACCACCCGGCCGTAGGTGCCGAGGCCCGCTCTCGATCTTGCCGACGTCGTGCAGCAGGGCGGCCGCCAGCACCGGCCGGGTGGCCTCGTGGCCCGAGCGCCCGCTCCACCCGCTCGGCCACGCCGACGGCGTGGCGGCGGTCGGGGCCGGACATCCGCCGCCACAGCGCCAGCTCGCCGGGCAGCAGGCGCGCCTCGACCCAGGTCTCGGCGTCGGCGCCGGGGCCGCCGGGGCGCAGCGAGCCGAAGAACCGCCGGACCAGGTGCGACGCCGTGGCCACCACGGACCGCCTACGCGTGCTGGATGCAGAACCGGGTGGCCGGCATGGCCTCGAGGCGGGCCTCGGCGATCGGCTCGCCGCACACCTCGCACTTGCCGTAGGTGCCGTCGTCGAGCTTGGCCAGGGCCCGCTCGACCTCGTCGAGCTCGCTGCGGAGCTGGGAGGCGAGCACCTTGTTCTCGCCCTGCTCGGCGGCCACCTGGCCGGAGTCGGCGAAGTTGTCGTCGAACGGCGCTCGCCGCCGCCGGGCTCGAGCGCCGAGATCTGGCCTTCGAGCCGGTCCCGTTCGTCGGCGAGGTCGCTGCGCACGGTCGACAGCAGGGACTGGTCAGGCATCGGGCCAGGCTACCGCCCCTGCCGCGCCCGGGGGTGGGCGTTCCGGTACACCTCCCAGAGCCGCTCGGTGGAGACCAGCGTGTACACCTGCGTGGTGCTGATCGAGGCGTGGCCCGAGCAGCTCCTGCACGGCCCGGATGTCGGCGCCGTGGTCGAGCATGTGGGTGGCGCAGGAGTGGCGCAGCACGTGCGGGGCTGAGCTTGCCCTCGAGGCCGACCTGGCCGGCGTAGCGGCGCAGCACGTCCCACGCGCCCTGGCGGGACAGCCGGCCGCCGCGCGCGTTGAGGAACACCGCCTCGGCGTCGCCGCGCCGGCGCCACTGCGGCGGGCGCCAGCGCCGGACGGCCCTCCGGACCGAGCCACGCCACCAGCGCCCGCACGGCAGGGACGCCGATGGGCACGATGCGGCCCGTCGGCTCGTCTGCGAGGAAGAGCCGAGGCTTGTGTGCCAGTGCCGCGCAGACCGCGACGCGCTGCTGCTCGCCGCCCGAGAGCTCGCGGGGATGCGCGTGACGGCGGTCGAGCAGCCCGACCCGCTCCAGCAGATCGTCGGCGCGCGCATGGCGCTCGCGCGCGGTCGCTCCTGCGAGCCCGAGCTGGATGGAGACGAGCTCGCGGATCTCGAGCTCGGCGGCGAGCGCGCGCCAGTAGTGCTGGTCGGCGTACCCGAGGAGCTCGGCGCGGTAGCGCGCGCGTCCGCGGCGTCCGAGCCTCGCGAGGTCGCGGTCGTGGACCCGCACGCTCCCGGCCGTCGGCTGGTCGAGCGCGGCGAGCATGCGCAGGAGGGTGGACTTGCCGGAGCCGCTCGGGCCCAGGACGACGCAGATCTCGCCCTCCTGCACCTCGAGCGTGAGGCCCTGCAAGGCCACTACGCCTCCCTCCGGCGCCGGGTAGACGTGGAAGAGGTCGCGGATGTCGACGGCGGCGCTCATATGCGGCGGGAGGCGGCGGTGACGAGGGTGGCGGCGGCGAGGGCTCCGCCGCCCAGCGCGACGGCGAGGACGGGCCAGGTCACGGTCGCCTGCAGCGGGAGATCGGTGGCGCGGGCGTCAGCGGTGACGGCCACGAGGTCGACCACGAGCACGCCCAGGAGCGCGGCGGTGACGAGACCGCCGACGAGCCCGACTGTGACCACGACGAAGCTTCGTAGCCGGACGACCCGCCGCAGAAGGGCTGGGCGCGCGCCCTGCTCCTCGAGGTCGTCGAGGTCGCCGCGCTCGTCCCGCACGTCGGAGACGACGCCGAGCAGGACGCCGACGAGGGCGAGCCCGAGTGCCACGAGCGCGGCGGCAAGAAGTGTCAGCAGGGTGCCTCGCGCGAGCGGGTCGTAGCGCAGCGAGCGCTCGAGCGCCGTTCGCGACTCGACCGCGAGCACGTCGAAGGGCGGGCGGGCAAGCGTCGCCGCGAGCTTGTCACGGTCACGCTCGTTCGGTGCGCCGATCCAGACCTCGTTGGCCACGGCGGCGCCGGGTCGCGTGGAGTTGAGCGCGGTCGAGATCAGGCCGCGGTCGGCGACGACGAAGTCGCCGCGCGTCCCGGGGAACCGCTCGGCCACGGCCGCGACTTGCACGGTCACCTGCTCGCCGGCGATGCGCAGGGCGAGCTCGCCCCCGGGAGCAGCGGCCGCCGCCACGCTCGGCGAGGCGACGACGAGCACGGGAGCCTCGTCGGTTGGCTGGCGGGGACGGAACCGGGTTGCTGCCTGCTCGCTCAGCGTCCCTCCGAGCTCGACCCCGCCGGCGTTTCGCCGCGGCTCGATGCCGTTGACGCCGATCCAGTCCTCGTAGCGGTCGAGCACGACGGGGCCGCCGGGCGTCTGGGCCGTGAGCGGCCCGAGCTCGAGCGCGAGCTCGCGCGGCCTGCCCTCGCCGCCGCGCTCCTGGACCCGAACCGGCGGGTTGAGCGTGAGCGCGACGACGCGGCCTCCCCGCGCCTCCTCCGGGACGGGAACGCGCAGCGTCGAGCCGTCGCGCTCGGCCTCGCCGAGGACCAGGTGGACGTAGCCGCCCGCCGGAGTCTGGACGCTCGCCGTGAGACTTACCCCCTCGCCGCGAGCCTCCGCTTCGAGCCGCGAGGCGTCGTCAGGCAGCACCGGGCCCTGGATCTCAGTCGCGCCGGCCGGCTCGATGCGTTTTGCCAGGGTCGACGGCGAGACGGCGCTGAAGTCGTCGCGCCAGCCGCGCAGCGCGGGGATCGCCCCGGCGTCGAGGCCGACGATGGCGATGCCCGTCCGCCCGCCGGCTCGGCTCACGTTGCCCGAGAGGCGGAGGACGGGCTCCACCTGGACGTCGGGACCGAGGTCGGCAAGGGTCGCGGGCGGCGCGGCGTCGCTGACACGGATCAGCCGCGTGAGGTCTTCCTTCAGCGTGTAGTCGAGCGGGACGGCGTAGGCCGCCTGCTCCACCTGTCCCCGGGCGAGCGTCGAGCGGTAGCTCTCCGCGAAGACGGCGAGGCCGACGCTGACCACGAGGAACGCTGTGGCCACAGCCGCATGGCCCGGGTGCCGGGCGAGCGAGAGCGCCGCGAGGCGCAGCCCGACCGACCGGCCGCGCGAGGCGCGCTCGAGCAGGAGCAGGCCCGGGCGCAGCAGGCGGGCGCAGACGACCGCGGCCACGAAGGTCACGAGCCCGGGCAGCAAGACGAGCGCGGCGGCCGTGCCGGACTCCTGCGCCAGGGTCTCCTGGTCGAGGTCGCCGCGGAGGAGGGTGATCGCGATCACCGCCACGGCTCCCAGAGCGAGCGCGTCCAGGGCGGAGAACGAGCGTCGTCCGAACGCGATGGGCTTGGCGCGCAGCGCGGCCACCAGGACGAGCGCGAGAGCGACTGCGACGGCGGCGGCCGCGAGCAGGCCGGTCCGCGAGAGGGTCGAGTGCGCGAGGACGTCTCCGGCCGGCGCGCCGGCGCGCGAGGCGACGATCGCCCCGGCCAGCGTGCCGAGGGCCCAGCCGACGGCCGTGCCCACCACCGCGACCGCCGCCGCCTCGGTACCGGTGAAGAGCGAGAGCTGCCAGCGCCTGGCGCCGAACCAGGTCAGGCGCCGCCGGGCCGCCTCGGTGTCGCGGCGCATGCTGACCGCTGCGAGGATCGCGAACGCGAAGAGCAGGGCAGCCGACTCGCCCCCGACGAGGAGCAACCTGCGCCCCGCCACCTCGCTCGCCTCGGAGGCCGTCTGGAGGTCCGCGAGCGGCGCGGTCAGGTCGGCCGCGAACGACGTGTTCTGGAAGGACGTGCGGGCCTGCGCCACGTCCTCGGCGAAGCCGTCGATGTTCCAGGCGCGTACGTCTCCGGGCCCGAGCGGCACGACCCAGGCGTAGCTGCGGTAGACGTTCTCGAGCTCGGGCGAGCCGACGAGCCCCTCGACGCCCTCGGCGAGGACGAGAGGCGGCGGCGCCGGCCGGTGGTAGTCGATGGCGTCGCGGTAGAAGGGGCTGAGCGCCGCCCGGGCTCGCTCGGTCTCGGCCGGAGCGACGAAGTCGCCGAAGAGCACAGGCGAGCGGATGGCCGCCGTCCCGACCTGGACGAGCCGCAGGCCCTCCACGTTGGGCAGCGAACCGGCGCCTCGTAGACGCACGACTTCGCAGCGCTCGGGCTCGCACGTCCGGGGCAGGCGACCCGTGCGCAGCGTCACCCAGCGCTCGAGGCCGTCGACCGCGCCCAGGCCGATGTAGCGGCCGGCGATGGTGCTCTCCCGGTAGAGGACGAGGGCGGCCGGCTCCGCGCTGGTGACGCCGGCGAGGGACGTTCGCGCGCTCTCGTCGAGCGTCCCGTAGCCCTCGGTCTGAGCCGGGATGCCGAACCAGCCGGCACGCAGCGCGCGCTGCGCCGCGGGGATGTCCTCGACCGCCCTTCCCACGCTCTCGTCCTTGGCCACGACCGTTCCGGCGAGGACCGTCGCGATCATCGCCGCGCCTGCGGCCACCCCGGCCGCCGCAAGGAGCGCTGTCGGTGCCCGCCTGGCGATCCGGACCGAGGCCAGCTTCAGCGGATAGACGATCGTGTGAAACGTCCCCACTCGACAAACGCTGCCAGCCGCCGCGCGCCTCGGCCAGTCATGTTGCTACGCGAGTGGTTAAGCTGTGCTTATGCTCGATGTCAGACGTCTGCGTGTGCTTCGCGAGGTCGCCCTCCGCGGGTCGCTCGCCGGGGCCGCGGAGTCGCTCCGCTTCACGCCCTCCGCTGTCTCGCAGCAGGTGGCGAAGCTCGAGCGCGAGGCGGGCGTGCCACTGGTCGAGCGCGGGCCCAGGAGCGTCACCCTGACCGCCGCCGGCTGGCGGCTCGTCGAGCACGCGGAGGCGATTCTCGAACGGCTCTCGGCGGCCGAGACCGAGCTCCGCGAGCTCGCAGGCTCGCCGCCCGAGCTCCGCGTGGGCGCGAACACGACCGCGGCGGTCAGCATCATCCCCGACGCGCTCGCCCACTTCGCGGCCGTCCGGCCCGACGTCGAGGTGACCGTCTCGGAGTCGGACCCGCTCATCTCGCTCGCGCACCTGTGCGCGCGGGAGCTCGACCTGGCGATCGTGTTCGAGTACGACCACGTGCCGCTGCCGGACGATCCGCGGATCGCGCTCGAGGTCCTGCTCGAAGAGCCGATGAGGATCGTGCTTCCCGCCGGCCATCCGGTCGCGCGCCAGCGCGCCGTGCGGCTGCTCGACCTCGCCGGCGAGACCTGGATCCGCAGCACGCCGCGCTCGTCGTGCCATCCCTTCACCGAGCGTGCCTGCCGCGCCGCGGGATTCGACCCGCGGATCCGCTTCGAGTTCGACGACTACGCCGCGATGCAGAGCCTCGTCGCCTCGGGCGCGGGCGTCGCTTTCGCGCCCGACATGGGGCTCACCCGCGTGAATCCCGGCGTGGCCGTGCGGCCGATCGCGTTCGGGCCGAAGCGCCGGGTGCACGCCGCGCTTCGCGCCGGCGAGGGCGACTCGGCCGGCATCCCCGAGATGCTCGCAGCCCTGCGCGAGAGCGTTGCCGCGCGCGAGCCGCTTTTCCCCGCCGTCGCCGGCGCCTCCTAGTCGCGTACGGTTGCTGCCTCGTCCGGCGGGGCGTATCCGTAACCTGACGGCATGGTAGGGGGTCGCCTTGTCGGCGCCATGCTCGTTTTGCTGCTCCTGAGTGGCTGCAGCGGCGATTCCGACGAGCAGAACAGCGGTCGGCCGACGTCGTCCGGAGCGGAGGAGACGACGACGCCCGCCCCCAGCACCGACAGCGGAGAGACCGACGCGGCGGGCCCGCCCGGCAAGGGAGGGCCGCTCTCGCTCAAGCAGTTCGTCACCGGCCTCGAAGCTCCCGTGCACGCGACCGGCGCGCCCGGCGAGCCCGGCCGGCTCTACGTCGTCGAGCAGATCGGTCGAATCCGGGTGGTCGAGGGCGGCCGTCTGCTGCCCGAGCCGTTCCTGGACCTCGTCGGGGAGCATCGCCTACGGCGGCGAGCAAGGCTTGCTCTCGGTCGCCTTCCACCCCGAGTACGAGACGAACCGGCTCTTCTACGTCAACTTCACGGACCCCGCAGGGCGCACACGCGGGTGCGGGAGTACCGCGCGGACGGGCCGCGGCCCGTCGCGACGCGCGTGGTGCTCATCGTCCCCCAGCCGTACGAGAACCACAACGGCGGCCAGCTCGCCTTCGGCCCGGACGGGCTCCTCTACGTCGGCATGGGCGACGGCGGCTCCGGCGGCGATCCCGAGAACCGCGCCCAGGATCTCTCCAGCAGGCTGGGCAAGCTCCTGCGCCTGGACGTCGACACCCCGGGCGCCGAATGGAAGATGGTCGGCTTCGGCCTCCGGAACCCGTGGCGCTTCTCGTTCGACCGGGTCACGGGCGACCTGTGGATCGGCGACGTCGGGCAGAGCGCGATCGAGGAGGTGGACTTCGTCGCTGCCGACCAGGTCGGCGGGGTGCACAACTTCGGCTGGGACGTCTTCGAGGGCTCCGAGCAGTTCGAGGACAAGCCGCTCACGCCGTCCGGGACGCTCGTCGAGCCGATCTCGGAGTACACGCACGATGACGGCTGCTCGATCACGGGCGGGTTCGTCTACCGCGGTTCCGCCGTGCGCCGCCAGGCCTGGGGGCGCTACTTCTACGGCGACTACTGCTCGGGGAAGATCTGGAGCATCGTGCACGAGGGACGGAGGGTGTCCCGCCGCGGCCATCCCTTCGAGGTCGCGGACCTCACGTCGTTCGCGGAGGATCTCGAGGGCGAGCTGTACGTCATCTCGGCGCAGGGCACGATCTTCCGGCTCGTCCCCCGCTCCTAGCCCGCCTCCGGAACCCCTCGCACTCGTTCGGTGTAGAACGGGTGCAGTGGGGGACCGGCCACTGGCAGAGGACGACCGAGTCGCGCAGGCGAAGCAAGGAGACACGCGTGCGTACGGCACGCTGGTTGAAGAGCATCAGACGATCGCGTTTCGCACCGCGTACCTCATCACCGGCTCTGCAGCCGACGCCGAGGACGCCGTGCAGGAGGCCTTCGTCAAGGCTTATCGCGCGCTCGGCCGCTTCCGGCACGGAGCGCCGTTCCGCCCCTGGCTTCTCTCCATCGTCGCCAACGAGGCGCGCAATCGCCGCAGATCGGCCGGCCGGCGCGAACGGCTTGCGCTGCGCGCGGCCGAGGATCCGCTCTCGGGGGGCGCGGTCCCGTCCCCCGAGGCGGCCCTCCTGGGCTCGGAGATGCGCGAGGAGCTGTTGGCTGCCGTGAACGACCTTCGTGAGGACGATCGTCTCGCGATCGCTTGCAGGTACTTCCTCGGGCTCTCGGAGGAGGAGACGGCATCGACCCTGGGCTGGCGCCGCGGCACGGTGAAGTCGCGGACGTCGCGCGCGCTCGACCGTCTGCGAGAGCGAATGCAGGTGGAGCGTTGACCGAGCTCGAGCGCTCCCTCCGCCTGCTCGGCGAGGGCCTGGCCTTCCCGGAGGCGCCGGACGTCACCGAGGCGGTTCAGCGTCGTCTCGTGGACGTTCGGCCGCAGCGGCGACGCGTGCGCAGGCGGACGCTGGTGGTCGCACTCGCGATCGTCGCCGTCGCGGTGGGCGCGATCATGGCCGTCCCGCCGGCCCGTAGCGCCGTCCTCGAATTCTTCGGTCTTCGTGGCGCGACCGTCCAGCGGGTGGACTCGCTTCCGACCGTCCCGCGTCCCGATCCGGCGCCGACCCAGTTCGGCCTCGGCACGGCGCTGCCCGTCGAGGAGGACCAGCCGTGGGTGCCCGGTGCCCTCGTTCCCGCCGAGCTCGGTCGCCCGGACGCCGCCTACGACCTGGACCTGCGCTCGGGCCGCCGCGTGACCCTCGTGTACGCCCCGGGAGACGGCGTGCCGGCATCCGAGTACACCGGCGTGGGCATCCTCGTGAGCGAGTTCGACGGCACGATCGACACCGAGTTCCTCGACAAGATGGTCAACGGCGGGACGACCGTCGAACAGTTGACGATCGACGGTCACCGCGCGCTCTGGCTCGAGGGCGGGCCCCACTTCGTCGTCTTCAGGACGCCGGCGGGCGAGGTAGGCGAGGACGTCGGGCGCCTGGCGGGCAACACGCTCCTCGTCGAGCTGGGGACGAAGCTCGTCCGCATCGAGGGCGAGATCGACCGCGGGCGCGCGATCGAGATCGCCGAGTCGCTGGAGCCCTAGTTAGGAGGGCTTGACGAAATAGTGGCGGTGCCCTCGGGCCGCGCTGCTCGCCCCGAGGACTGCGTCCTCAGTCGCGCCCGTAGCTCATTCGCTACGAACGCTCCCTGCGTCCTTGCCTCGGAACGATCATCGCACCCCGACGGCGAGCACCATTCCGCCAAACCCTCCTAGGCCGCTGCGGCGGCTTCGCCGGTCAGGTCGGACTCGACCTGGGCGCAGACCTGCGCGGCGAGGTCGACGAAGGCGCGTGCCGCCGGCGAGCGGTAGCGGTCGCGGTGCCAGGCGAGGCCGATGCGCCGCGGCGGAACGCTCTCGAGGCCGATGACGACGGTGCCGTCGTGGGCCGGGTCGACGGTGAGGAGCGGGACGAGCGCGGCGCCGACGCCGGCGGCGACGAGCTCCTGGATCGTGCCGTTGTCGTCCGAGCGGAAGACGATCTTCGGCTCGAGCCCGGCGTCGCGGAAGCGGTTCTCGATCTGGTGGACGCTGCGGCACTGGCGGTTGCCGATCAGCGGCATGGCGGCCACCTCGCGCAGTGACGGCGGCTTCAGGCGGCCGGCGAGCGGCGAGTCGGTGGGCAGGACGACGACGTAGGGGTCGCGCATGAGCTCGAGGCTCTCGAACGGGCCCTCCTCGGCCGGGAGCATCACGAAGGTGAAGTCGAGCTCGCCGCGCTCGACGAGATCGAGGAGCGCGCCGTCGTCGGCGGCCTCGGTCAGCTGGATTGCGACGTCCGGCCATGTCTCTGTGAACGTCCGCAGGAGCCGTGGGAGAACGCGCGCGCCGACGCTCTGGAACGTGCCGACGCGGAGCGTGCCCGCCGAGCCCTCGGCGAACGCGGCCAGGTCGGCCTGGGCAGCCTGGAGGCGCGCGACGATTCCCGCCGCGTGGCGGAGCAGGAGCTCGCCCGCCTCGGTCAGGGAGACGCGCCGAGGGCCGCCGGGCCGCTCGACGAGCCGCTGGCCGACCACGCGCTCGAGCGCCTGGATCTGCTGGCTGACCGCCGACTGCGTGTAGCCGAGCCGTTCCGCGGCGCGGCCGAACGAGCCCTCCTCGGCCACCGCCTGGAGAGCCGCCAGATGCCGCAATTCGACCCCGAGCCATCCATCAGATCGCATGATCGAAATGAATCATAACTCGACTTGTGCTAATCGACCAGCGGGCCGATGCTGAGGGTATGGAAATCGCATTCGCCCTCCTCTTCATCCTGCTGGTCGGGCCCCTTGCGCTCCTCTTCGGTGCGGATTCCCGCGTTGACGAGCGCAAGCGCGGTCTCGAGTGGCGGCGTTCGTAGCCTCACCGGGCCGCGCTACGGCTCGACCCGCGGTATCCTCGCCCGATTCCCGTGGGCCGAGCCGCGGCGCGGTTCCCTTCTGAGACGCGGCTAGCGCCCCTTTAGCGCAGACCGCGGTCGAGTTTTCTCGCCGGAGGTGAAAGCATTCACCCTCGGTGGAGACTGGGCTGGCAGGCAAGCGCGTCCTCGTCACGGGCGCATCCGGCGGTATCGGCGCTGCCTGCGCGCGCGCCTTCGCAGCCGAGGGTTGCCGCGTCGGCCTGCACTACCACCAGGGGCGTGAGCGGGCCGAGGCCGTCGCGGCCGACTGCGAGGGCTCGGTGCTGCTCCAGGCCGACCTGCGGCGCGAGGACGAGGCCGACCGGCTCTTCGCCGAGGCCGGCGAACAGCTCGGCGGGCTGGACGTCTGCGCAGCCGTCGCCGGCGTCTGGCCGGAGGAGGACGTGCCGCTCTGGGAGCTCTCGCTCGACCGCTGGCAAGAGACCCTCGCCGCCAATCTCACGGCCACGTTCTTCACCGCGCGCGGCTTCCTGCGCGAGGTCGAGCGCTCGGGGCACGGCAGCCTCGTGCTCGTGGGCTCGACCGCCGGGATCTACGGCGAGGCCGGCCACGCGGACTACGCCTCGGCCAAGTCGGCGATCGTCCGGGGCCTGCTCCTGAGCATCAAGAACGAAGTCGTGCGCGTCGCGCCACGCGGGCGGGTCAATGCCGTCTGCCCCGGCTGGACGATCTCGCCGATGACTCGATCCACCCTGGACGATCCGAGCATCCTCGACCGCGCGACGCGGACGATGGCGCTCCGCAAGGTCGCGCAGCCCGAGGACATCGCGCGCCAGATCGTCGTGCTCGCCTCCGACGAGCTCTCGGGGCACGTCACCGGCCAGGTCGTGGTCGTCGCGGGCGGCATGGAAGGCCGCGTCCTGCACGATTAGCGCGGTTCCGGCGCTACCCGAAACTCTTTCGCGCTTCCTCCGTTAAGACCGCGAACCAACCAGGAGGGAGAGACATGTACATCGGCGGCGGCCTTTTGGCCATCATCCTGATCATCATCATCCTGATCCTGATCTTCTAGGACAGGAGTCGGGCGCCGCGCCTC
>CAWHPV010000023.1:0-196036 GCA_963831365.1 uncultured Thermoleophilaceae bacterium | reverse complement strand
TTCAGTCGCCACTCGCTTCGAGCGGCGGGTCGAACCTGGACGCGACTCGAGCTCGAGAGCTCGGGTCGCACATGCTGTTGAGTTTTCAAGGACCGCGGCGCCTGGCGAGCGGGGCCTCCGCCTCGCGCTGACGCTGGCCTCAGGCCATGAAAAAGGCCTCCCGAGAGAGGCCACATGGTCCGGCTCCGTCTGGCGGTGCCTAACTTGCGCCCGTCTCCCAGTAGGTCTCGTCGAAGGCCATTCGGGACCGAGAAATATAGCGCGTCGAGCGGCCGCCCGTCAACGCGGTCGCCGGCGGGCCCCCCTATTCGCTCCCGGCGCGGCGGAGGCGCACGAACCGGCGCCTGCCCAGCTGGAGGACGGACCCGTCGAGCCGGGCGGCCTCGAGGTCGATCGCGTCGCCGTCGAGCGGTTCCCCGTCGAGGCGCACCCCGCCCTGCGCCAGCAGGCGGCGGGCCTCGGAGCGCGAGATCCCGAACTGCCCGGAGATCAGCGCCGGGAGGTGGACCGGGTCGCCGCTCGGGAGGCTGGCCTCCTCCACGTCCTCGGGAATCGTGCGCTCCACGTGGAGCTCATCGAAGCGTGACTCCGACTCGGCCGCCGCCGCGTCGCCGTGGAACCGCGCCGTGATCGCCCGCGCGAGCACCCGCTTCGATTCGACGGCCGGGCGCGCCGGGTCGAGCGGCTCGTCGAGGAGCAGCTCGTAGTAGCCGCCCATCGCGGCGTCGGGCACGCGCATCAGCTTGCCGAAGACCTCGTTGGGCGGCTCGGCGACGCCGACGTAGTTGCCGAGCGACTTCGACATCCTCCGCACGCCGTCGGTGCCCGGCAGGATCGGCATCGTCAGGATCGCCTGCGGCGCTACGCCGTAGGCCTGCTGGATCTCCCGCGCGCGCAGGAGGTTGAACTTCTGGTCCGTTCCGCCGATCTCCACGTCCGCCCGCACCGCAACGGAGTCGTAGCCCTGGAGCAGCGGGTACAGGAGCTCGAGGATCGAGATCGGCTCGCGAGCCGCGTAGCGGCGCGCGAAGTCGTCGCGCTCGAGGAGCTGCGCCACCGTGGACGTCCGGGCGAGTCGGAAGAGCTCATCCATCTCCATGTCGAGCCACTCGCCGTTTCGGCGGACCTCGGTCCGCTCCCGGTCGAGAACGGTGAACGCCTGACATTGAAAGGTCTCGGCGTTCCGGTCCACGGCCTCCGGCTCGAGCTGCGGCCGCTCCTCCGAGCGCCCGCTCGGGTCGCCGACCCGAGCCGTGTAGTCGCCGATGATGAGGACGACGACGTGGCCCAGCTCCTGGAACTCGCGCAGCTTGCGGAGCACGACGACGTGCCCGAGGTGGATGTCGGGAGCCGTAGGGTCGATCCCCAGCTTGACCCGCAGCGGGCGGCCCTCGGCGAGCTTGCCCTCGAGCGCCCCCTCGGGGAGGACCTCGACCGCGTTGCGGAGCAGGCTCTGCGCGGCCGCGGGCCCGGGATCCGTCATCAAGGCAATGCTAGACTCCCGCCGTCGCCGGGCGGGGGTCCGTAGACGCCGCCACAGCCCCCGCATCGAGCTGTATCCGCCCGCTGCCGGGCGAACCGACTATGCCGGAGGAGACCCTCACCCCCCTGAAGGCACCGCGCCGTGGTGCGCGTAACGGCGGCCCCTCTCGCAGCATCCCCCCGGCCGGCCCGCCGTCCGCCGCGGCCGACACCTCGCTGCCGCCCCCGCGGCGGCCGAAGCTGAAGAAGCTGCGGCTGGCGCTCATCGCGCTCGGGCTCGGGCTTCTCGCGATCGTCTCGACGGTGTTCGGGATGATGATGGCCGTCGCGAGCGACCTTCCGTCGCTCGACAACCAGGCCGAGTTTCTCGCCTCACGCAACTCGATCCTGCTCGATGGCGGCAGCGGTGATCAGCTCGCTCGGCTGACGGGGAACCAGAACCGGATCCTGATCGACGAGTCCGACGTCTCGCCGGCACTCAAGAACGCCGTGATCGCGATCGAGGACCGGCGCTTCTACGACCACGAGGGCGTCGACTACATCGGCATCGGGCGCGCATTCGTGCAGGACCTGCGCCGCCAGAGCGCGGTGCAGGGAGGCTCGACGATCACGCAGCAGTTCGTGAAGAACGCGCTCGCTGCCCAAGGCGATCGCTCCGTGTTCCAGAAGCTCCGCGAGTCGGCGCTCGCCTACCACCTCGAGCGCCAGTGGACCAAGCAGAAGATCCTCACCCAATACCTGAACACCGTCTACTTCGGCAACGGCGCGTACGGGGTGGAGTCGGCGATGCGTACCTACTTCAACGCGGGTCGCGAGGACTTCCCATCCGGCGAGCGCCTGTCCACCAACGTGGAGCCCGCGCAGGCCGCGCTCCTTGCCGGGATGATCGCCTCACCCTCGCTCTACGACCCGGTGCAGAATCCGGAGGCGAGCAAGGCGCGGCGCGACACGGTCTTGGCCTCGATGCGCGACCAGGGGATGATCACCCCCGCCCAGTACGAGGACGGCGTCGCAGAGCCGATCCCCACCGAGTCCGACATCAAACAGCCGGAGCTCGAGTCCGAGGAGCCCTACTTCAGCACCTGGGTGACTCAGCAGCTCGTGGACCGCTACGGGGCGGGGCGGGTCTTCGGCGGCGGCCTGAAGATCACGACGACGCTCGACCCGAGCCTCCAGACGGCGGCCGAGCGGGCGGTCGGCCGGCTGTCCGGCATCGGCCCGGCGGGCTCGCTCGTGGCGATCGAGAACCGCACGGGCGAGGTGAAGGCGATGGTCGGGGGCGACAACTTCGAGAAACAGGCGTTCAACCTGGCGACCAACGGACACCGGCAGCCGGGCTCGACGATCAAGCCTTTCACGCTCGCGACCGCGCTCGAGGAGGGCATAAGCCCGGAGAGCACGTGGGAGTCGCGCCGCAAGGTCCTCCCCTGGCCGGGCCGCCCCAACCAGAACTTCGTGGCCGAGAACTACGAGGACAGCTACTCGGGCACCGCGACGCTGCGCGACGCGACGATCAACTCGGACAACTCGGTCTTCGCGGAGGTCGGCCTCGAGGTGGGGACGAAGGACATCGCGGCGATGGCCGAGCGAATGGGCATCCAGACCCGGATGTCCACCAACCCGGCGATGACGCTCGGCGGGCTCAAGGAGGGGCTGACCCCGCTCGAGATGGCGTTCGCCTACTCGACGTTCGCCAACGACGGCCTGCGAAAGTCGGGGACGCTCGCATCGTCCTCGCTCGGCCCGGTCGGGATCAAGAAGGTCGAGGACGGCGGCGAGACGGTCGACCAGAACAAGCCGCGCTCGACGCGCGCGTTCTCGGCCGAGACCGCGTCCACAGCGCGCGAGCTCCTCACGGGTGTCGTGGCGAGCGGCACCGGGACCAAGGCTTCGATACCCGGCCACACGGTCTGGGGCAAGACCGGCACGACCGAGAATTATGGCGACGCGTGGTTCGTGGGCGGCGACGAGGAGTACACCGTCGCCGTCTGGGTCGGCTACCCGGACCGCGTCAAGCCGATGACGACCGAGTACAACGGCCAGGAGGTGGCCGGCGGTACGTTCCCGACCGAGATCTGGCGCGCGTTCATGTCGACGGCGATCGACGGCCAGAGCGCTCCCGATGGCGCGTCGCCCACGACGCCCACGACACCGGCCCCGGCGCCGACCCAGGAGGCGCCCGCCGCGCCGACCGCACCGGCGCCGCAGGCCCCGGCACCGGCCCCCACGCCGCCGCCACAGGCGCCCGCCCCGCAGCAACCGCAACCCCAGCAACAGCCCGCACTCCCGCAGGACCAGTCGGGAACGGGCGAGCCCATCACCCCCGCTCCCGCCGAGTAGGTCAGGCCGCCGCGCGCCGGCGCCCGCCGGAGCGGCGCCGCATGGGCACGGGCCGGGGGCGCGACACGCAGTCGCTGCCGGCGTCGCAGTAGCGCCAGGGCAGCTCGACCGCCCGCGTTATTCCGATCCGCCCGCCGGTCACGAGCGCGACCGGGCGGGCGCCCTCGGGCGGCGGCTCGATCGTGATCGGCCCGCCGATCAGCGGGGAGCCGTTCCGGTCGAGGCCGATGCCGAGCGCCTGGGTGAGCTTGCCCGGGCCCGAGCACAGGTCGGCGACCGGCCGCGGTCCGCGCCGCCTCGCCATGGCCTCCACGCCGGCGATCGGCTCCAGCCCGCGGATCAGGGCCGCGGCACCCACGCCCTCGCGCTCGGCGACGACGTTGAGGAGCGCGTGGACCCCGTACGAGCGATAGACGTACGCGTTTCCCGGCGGCCCGAACAGCGTGGCCGTACGCGGCGTGAGCCCGGTGTGCGCGTGGCAGGCAGGCTCCTCCTCGTGGTAGCTCTCGGTCTCGACGATCCGCCCCGCCGCGTCGCCGTGGCGCACCGTGCAGCCGAGCAGGTCGCGCGCCACCTCGTGCACCGATCGCGCGTAGAAGGCACCCTGGCGCGGGTCGAGGCCCGAGGCGTGGCTCACGCGGCGGCGTCGTCCAGCAGGTGGCGTGCCTGGGCCAGCTGCTCCCGCACGCGCGCGAGCGAGGTGCCGCCCTCCGAGACCTTCGACTCGATGAACCCTTCGCCCGCGAGCAGCTCGTGGAGCTCGGCGGGCTCCAGGCCCGGCGCGAGCTCGCGCAGGTCGGCCTCGACGAGCGTGGACAGGCGGCCATCGCCCTCCAGCGCGCGGCGCACGAGGCCGGCGACCATGCCGTGCGCCTCGCGGAAGGGGATCCCGCGAGCCACGAGCAGGTCTGCGACGTCGGTGGCGCCGAGCAGCTCGTCGCCCGCGGCCTGGGCGAGGCGCTCGCGGTCGAACGCGATGCCGTCGAGCATCCCGTGGGCCGCCGCGATCGACAGATCGAGCGTGTCAACGGCGTCGAAGAGGTGCTCCTTGTCCTCCTGGAGGTCCTTGTTGTAGGTGAGCGGCAGGCCGTGGAGAACGCCGTGGAGGGCCGCGAGGCGGCTGGTCACGCGCGGGGCCTTGGCTCTCAGGAGCTCCGCCGCGTCCGGGTTCTTCTTCTGCGGCATAATGCTCGAGCCCGACGCGAAGGCGTCGGAGACCTCGCAGAAGCCGAACTCCTCGCTCGACCACAGCACGATCTCGGCGCCGAGCTGCGACAGGTGCGTCGAGCAGGTCGCGGCGGCGCTGAGGTAGTCGAGCACGAAGTCGCGATTCGACACCGCGTCGATCGAGTTCTCCGCGATGCCGCTGAAGCTCAGCTCCTGGGCGACCGACATCCGGCTCGTATCGAAGTTCACGCCCGCCAGGGCCCCCGCGCCGAGCGGAAGGTCGTCTGTCGCCGTCATGCAGAAGCCGAACCGCTGGAGGTCGCGCCGCAGCTTCCAGAAGTAGGCGAGGAGATGGTGCGAGAGGTAGACGGGCTGTGCGCGCTGGAGGTGCGTGTAGCCGGGCATCGGCCAGTCGAGGTGGCGCTCGGCCAAGTCCGTCAGGACACCCATCAGCGCGGTGAGCTTGTCGCGCGCGACGAGGGCGTGGGCGCGGACGAACATCGCCAGGTCGGTGGCCACCTGGTCGTTGCGAGAGCGGGCCGTGTGGAGGCGCCCACCGACCGGGCCGACGATCTCGATCAGCCGGCGCTCGATCGCCATGTGCACGTCCTCGTCGTCCGGGCGCACCTGGAACCGGTCGGCCTCGATCTCGGCGCGGACCTCTCCGAGCCCCCGCTCGATCTCGGCCCGGTCGGCGTCCTCGAGGATCCCGGAGCGCGCGAGCATCCTGACGTGGGCGAGCGACTGCTCGAGGTCGTACGGCGCGAGCCTGAAGTCGACCGCGATCGACGAGTTCAGCGCCTGGAAGACCGGGTCCTGCGGCGACGAGAAACGCGACATCGGCCGCAGTCTATGTTCGCGACGGCTGGCCGGCGCGCGCGGCGCGCTAGGCGTCCGCCGGGCCGTCGGCGATCTGCGCGACCTGGCTCGCGAGGAGGACGCCGAGCAGGTACAGGACGGCGGCCCAGCCGGCGTAGGCCTGTCGGCTCCTCGGATAGAGGCGGCTGCTCGGGCTGCGCCCGATCGAGAACAGCACCGGCACGCTGAAGAGCAGTCCGAGCGCGATCAATCCGTAGGCGGTCCAGCCGGTGACGAGGTACTCGAGCTCGAGCCTGAAGTCGCTCGCGATGATCTCGATCGCCCGCCGCCAGAGCACGAACGGCAGAAGCGCCGCGACCAGAAAGGAGATCGCCCCCACGGCCTGGGCGGTTCGGCGCTCGAGCTGGTCCCGCCCCCGCGACCGAGTCCTGATCCGCTCAGACTTGCCCTGCACCGTCGGGCGATTATGACAACCCGTGGTCTCCGCGCCAACCGGCGCGTGGCTAGCGGGTCGCGTCCGGCTCGGCGGCCCCGGCGGCGGCCCGATCGGCACGGCCGGGGAGCATGCCGGCCTCGAGCGAGTCGACAAGCGCCTGCCAGCTCGCCTCGATCACGTTCTCGGACACGCCGATGGCGCCCCACGTCTCGTGGCCGTCGCTCGCGTCCAGGAGGACCCTGGTCACAGCGCCCGTCCCCTTCGCCTCGTCGAGGATCCGAACCTTGAAGTTGACGAGCTCGATGTCGCGGAGGTGGGGGTACGTCTCGCCGATCGCGTCGCGCAGCGCGCGATCGAGCGCGTTGACGGGCCCGTTCCCCTCCGAGGTGCGCACGTAGCGCTCGCCATCGACCCAGATCTTGATCGTGGCCTCCGTCTGCACGTGCCCGTCCTCGCGCTTCTCGACGATCACGCGGAACGACTCGAGGCGGAAGAGTGGCTCGTAATCCCCCTTCTCCCTCCGGATCAGCAGGTCGAACGACCCGTCGGCGGCCTCGAACTGGAAGCCCGCGTGCTCGAGGCGCTTGAGCTGCTCGACCGCGCGTGCCGCCGTCTCGCCGTCGAGCTCCAGCCCGGCCAGCTCCGCGCGGGCCTGCACCGTGCCCTTCCCGGAGAGCTCCGACACGAGCAGATCGCGCTCGTTGCCGACCGAGCTCGGCTCGACGTGCTCGAAGGTGCGCGAGTCTTGCACGATCCCCGCCACGTGCATCCCGCCCTTGTGCGCGAACGCGTTCTTGCCGACGTACGGCTGGTTCGGGTCGGGCACGACGTTCGAGATCTCGTCGACGAGGTGCGCGGTCGAGGTGAGCCGCGACAGCCGCTCCGCCGGGATGCAGTCGAAGCCGAGCTTGAGCTGGAGTGCGGGGACGATCGACATCAGGTTGGCGTTGCCGCAGCGCTCGCCGTAGCCGTTCACCGTGCCCTGCACGAGGCGCGCGCCGGACTCGACCGCGACCAGGGAGTTGGCCACCCCGCAGCCCGAGTCGTCATGGGTGTGGATCCCCACGGTGGCGTTGTCGCCCACCTCGGCAGCCACGCGCCCGGTGGCCGCCGCCACCTCGGACGGGAGCGAGGAGCCGTTCGTGTCGCACAGGGTCACGCTCTCAGCGCCGGCATCCACCGCCGCGCGCACGCAGCGGAGCGCGTAGTCGGCGTCGTCGCGGAAGGCGTCGAAGAAGTGCTCCGCGTCGTAGATCGCGCGCCGGTCCTCGTCGCGCAGGAAGGCGATCGAGTCGGAGATCATCGCGAGGTTCTCCTCCGGGTCGACCTTCGTGACCTTGGCCAGGTGCAGCCGCCAGGTCTTGCCGACCAGCGTGCAGACGGGCGCGCAGCTCTCCACGAGCGTCCGGAGCGCCGGATCGTCGGAGGCGCGGACGCCGCCGCGGCGCGTCATCCCGAAGGCCGCGAGCCGCGCGGTGGTGAGCGACTCGCGGGCGAGCAGGTCGAAGAGCGCCTCCTCCTTGGGGTTCGCGCTCGGGAACCCGGCCTCGACGAAGTGGACGCCGAGGTCGTCGAGCGCATGGGCCACGCGGAGCTTCTCATCGACCGAGAGCGACATGCCCTCGCCCTGCATCCCGTCGCGGAGGGTGGTGTCGTAGATGAGGACCTGCTGTGCCATCGGGCCTTTCGTCGGGTTCGAGCGGACGGGGCGCGGCCCTTCTCGGGCCGCTCTGGGCGCCGGCGCGGCCTAGCGGGCCGGCGCGACGGTAATTCGCTCGAACGAGGCGCTCACAACGCCCTCGATGGTACCTGCACGACGTCGAGCCACTCGCGGTAGCGCGCGCTGCGCCCGTAGAGGGCGTCGGTGAACTCGCGCTGGATCGACCGCGTGATCTCCCCCGGGGGCCCGAGCTCGTGGTCGTCGATCTCCCGCACCGGCACCAGCTCGGCCGCCGTGCCGGTGAGGAACACCTCGTCCGCGAGCACGAGCTCCGAGCGGGCGACGTCGCGCTCGGCGACCTCGTAGCCGAGATCCCGGGCGATCTGCATCACGGACTTGCGGGTGACGCCGTCGAGGATGCTCGCGGAGTGGCCCGGCGTCGCGAGCCGGCCGTCGCGCACCACGAAGACGTTTTCGCCTGTGCCCTCGCACACGTTCCCCCGGTGGTCGAGCAGGATCGCCTCCTCGTAGCCCGCCTTGCTCGACTCGATCTTCGCCAGGACCGAGTTGAGGTACTGCCCCGAGGCCTTGGCGTGCGGGATCAGCGAGTCGGGCGAGATTCGCCGCCACGAGGAGACCTTCGCCCGGATGCCGTTCCGCTGGCCCTCCTCGCCGAGATAGGCGCCCCACTCCCATGCCGCGATCGCCACGTCCACCGGGTTCGCGAGCGGGTCGAGCCCCATCGGCCCGTAGCCGCGGAAGACGAGCGGGCGGATGTAGCACGTCTTGAGGCCGTTGCGGACGATCAGCTCGTGGGTCGCTGTGCGCAGCTCCTCGAGCGGATAGGGGATGTCCATGTGGTAGAGCTGGGCCGAGCGCCGGAGCCGATCGAGGTGGTCGGCGTGGCGGAACACGGCCGTGCCGTGCTCGGTCTCGTAGGCGCGAATCCCCTCGAACACGCCGGTCCCGTAGTGGAGCCCGTGGGTGAGCACGTGGACCTGCGCGTCCTCCCAGGGCACGAGCTCCCCGTTCATCCAGATGAGCTCAGTCGTCTCCACCGAATCGCTCCCAGCTCGACTACAGGTTCTCGATCACGGCACGCGTCGCTTCGTCCGTGCCAGCCGCGCCGCCGAGGTCCGGCGTCCGGAGCCCCGCCTCGAGGGCGCGATCGATCGCCGATTCTATCCGCGCTGCCTCCGTCTCCATCCCGAATCCGAACCGGAGCATCATGGCCACCGACCCGAGCATCGCGAGCGGGTTCGCCATCCCGGTTCCCGCGATGTCGGGCGCCGAGCCGTGCACCGGCTCGAAGAGGCCGGGCCCGCCCTCCCCCACGGAGGCGCTCGGCAGCATCCCGATCGAGCCGGTGAGCATCGCCGCCTCGTCGGAGAGGATGTCACCGAACATGTTCTCGGTGAGGATCACGTCGAAGTCGGCCGGTCGCGACACCAGCTGCATCGCGGCGTTGTCGACGAGGAGGTGCTCGAGCCGCACGGAGTCGTGATCGGCGGCGACGCCCTCCACGACCTCCCGCCACAGGCGCGAGGTCTCGAGGATGTTTGCCTTGTCGACGCTCGTGACGTGGCTGCGTGCCGAGCGGAAGGCGACGCGGGCGATCCGCTCGATCTCGGGGCGCGAGTAGGCGCAGGTGTCGAACGCCGCGCCGTCACGGCGGCCGCGATCGCCGAAGTAGATCCCGCCGGTGAGCTCGCGGACCACGAGGAGATCCGTGCCCTCGATCCGCTCGCGCCGCAGCGGGCTCGAGTCGAGGAGCGCGGCGCTGGGGCGCACGGGCCGCAGGTTCGCGAACAGCTCCATTCCCTTGCGAAGGCCGAGCAGGCCCTGCTCTGGACGCGGCGCATCCGGGTCCGTGGAGTCCCAGCGCGGTCCGCCGACGGCCCCGAGGAGGACCGCATCCGAGCCGCGGCACGCCTCCAGGACGTCGTCCGTCAGCGCGGTGCCGTGCGCGTCGATCGACGCGCCACCGACCAGGTGCTCGTCGAGCTCGAAGGTGCCGATCCGGGCAAGCACGAGCCGCGCGGCGGCCATGATCTCCGACCCGATGCCGTCGCCCGGGAGGCAGACGATGCGCGGCGCGCCTGTCACGGGCGCCTCGCGTCGAGGTTGAGCCGGACGTAGTCGAGCGTAAGCGGCTCGGGCATCCGATCGAGGACCGCGTCGACGAACCGGTCGCGGAGCTCCTCGGGGAGACGCGCGAGATGGGGGCCGAGCGTCACAGTCTCCAGGTAGTCGCGTGGATCGGTCGGCGTCACGTGCCGGTCCTCGAGCCAGCAGCTCACGTCGGTAAAGCCGGCGGCCTCGAGGTCGGCCGCGGCGTCGTCCGCCGCACGGAAGTTCCACGGCCCCTCCCAGCGGGACAGTGAGGCTCGGAAGGGTTCCTCCTCGCGGACCTCGCGTAGCGCCGCCGCGAGCGACCGCACGTTTCCCTCGCCGCCGCACTGGGCCGCCAGGCGTCCGCCCGGCCGAAGGGCGTCGTGAAGCCGCGCGAACAGCCGGGCGTGGTCCGGCACCCAGTGGAACACGGCGGTCGAGAGGATGGCGTCGACCGGCTCCTCGAGGGCCAGCTCGGACAGGTCGGCGACCCGTACCTCGCACCGGCTCGGGAGCGCGTGGCGGGCCTTCTCGACCATCGCGCTCGACGCGTCCACAGCGATCACGCATCCGTCCGGAAGGCGCTCGGCGAGCGCCTTCGTGACCCGTCCGCTCCCGCAGCCCGCGTCGAGCACGCGCTCGTGGCCCGCGAGCGGGAGGCGCGCCAGGACCTCGAGCCCCCACTCGCGCTGGTTGTCCGAGACGCGGTCGTAGACCTCGGCGTTCCAGTCGCGCGGCGCGGGCGCGGCGCTCGGTCCGGTCACAGCGCCGTCGTGACCGGGCCGGGGCGCTCGCGCTCGCGCTCGTAGGCGTCGATCGCGTCCGCCGCGCCGAGCGTCACGCCGATGTCGTCCAGCCCCTCGAGCAGGCGCCGCGCCGTCTCGGGGTCGATGTCGAAGCCCACCTGGCGGCCGGCAAACGACACCTCCTGCTCCTCGAGGTCGATTCGCGCGTGACCCGCGGCCATGAGCTCGCGCACGTCGGCCTCGTCGAGCGTCACCGGGAGGAGCCCGATCTTCGTGCAGTTGGAGTAGAAGATGTCGGCGAACGAGGGCGCGACGATGGCTCTGAAGCCGTAGTCCTCGAGCGCCCAGGGGGCGTGCTCGCGGGAGGAGCCGCAGCCGAAGTTGGGGCCCGCCGCAAGGATCGGGTTGCTCGGCAGGTCCCAGCCGGGGTCCTTTGACCAGTCGTAGAAGAGGAACTCGCCGAAGCCCGTACGCTCGACGCGCTTCAGGAACTGCTTGGGGATTATCTGATCGGTGTCGACGTCGGCCCGGTCGAGTACTGACACCCCGCCTTCCACGATGCGGATCGGTTCCATCAGGCGCGCCCGCCGGGCGGGGTCGCAGGTCGCAGGTCGCAGGTCGCGGGGTCCGAGCCCAAGCCCTGCCACCTGCCACCTGCCACCTGCCACCTCATTTGTTCCAGCTCCGAATATCAACGAAGCGCCCTTCGACCGCCGCGGCGGCCGCCATCTTTGGGCTCACCAGGTGCGTTCGGCCGCCCCTACCCTGCCGGCCCTCGAAGTTCCGGTTGGACGTGGACGCGCAGCGCTCGCCCGGCGCCAGCACGTCCGGGTTCATCCCGAGGCACATCGAGCACCCGGCCGAGCGCCAGTCGAAGCCCGCGGCCCGGAAGACCTCGTCGAGTCCCTCGCGCTCGGCCTGTGCCTTCACCTGCTGCGAGCCGGGCACGACCATCGCGCTGAGCCGGTCGGCGACGCGGCGCCCGCGCACGACCTCGGCGGCCTCGCGGAGGTCCCCTATGCGCGAGTTGGTGCACGAGCCAATGAAGACGCGGTCGAGCTCGAGCTCCTCCACCGGTGTGCCGGGCTCGAGCGCCATGTACTCGAGGGCGCGCTCGTCGCCGTCGGTCGCCGGCTCGGGAACCGCTCCTGTCACCTCGACGACCATCTCCGGCGTCGTGCCCCACGTCACCTGGGGCGAGAGGGCGGACGCGTCGATCACGACCTCGCGATCGAAGCTCGCGCCTTCATCGCTCCGCAGCGCGCGCCAGTCGTCCAGCGGAAGCGGGTCGGGGGCGGCGGCGCGTCCCTCGACCCACTCGAACGTGGTGTCGTCGGGCGCGATCATGCCGGCGCGGCCCCCGCCCTCGATGGTCATGTTGCAAATCGTCATACGGCCCTCCATCGAGAGCCTCTCGACGGCCGGACCCGCGTACTCGATCACGTGCCCCACCCCGCCCGCGACGCCGATCCGGCCGATCGTCCCGAGGATCAGGTCCTTGGCGCCGACCCCGTAGCCGAGCGCTCGCTCGTACCGGATCCGCATCGACTTCGGCTTGCGCTGCTGGAGCGTCTGAGTGGCGAGGACGTGTTCCACCTCGCTCGTGCCGATGCCGAAGGCGAGCGCGCCGAACGCGCCGTGGGTGGAGGTGTGCGAGTCGCCGCACACGATCGTCATGCCCGGCTGCGTGACGCCGAGCTCCGGCCCGATCACGTGCACGATGCCCTGGCGACCCGACCCGATCGAGTAGGCCGGGATGCCGAACTCGCGACAGTTGCGCTCCAGCGTCTCAACCTGGACGCGCGAGAGGTGGTCGGCGATCTGCGCCGCGACGGCGGAGCCGTCCGTCGGCACGTTGTGGTCGGCAGTCGCGAGCGTCCGGTCGGGGCGGCGCACCGCGCGTCCCGCGAGGCGCAGGCTCTCGAACGCCTGCGGCGACGTGACCTCGTGGACCAGGTGCAGGTCCACGTAGAGCAGGGCGTCGGCCACTTCGTGGCCCGACCAGATCTTGTCGAACAGCGTCGCGGGCACGGTGGTCAGCTCCTCCTCAGGCCGGCGGCCACGACCGACACCAGGCGGGCGTCCACGGCACCACGGTTCTCGAAGTGGTGCGGGAGGTCCGAGTCGAACGTCACGGCATCGCCCTCGTCGAGGTCATGGCTCCGGCCGTCGCACACCAGGGTGGCGCTGCCGGCGGCGACGAGCGCCGTCTCGCGGCTCCCCGGCTCGTGCATCGGCGGGTCACCGGGGCCGCCGGTCGTCGCGCCCGGCGCCAAGGTGTGGACCGAGACCTCGGCGCGCTGACCCGGGATCGGCGGGGTCAACACCTCGTAGCTGTGGCCGCGAGCGGCGGCGCCGCCGCCGAGCCGATCGCCCGGCCGGACGATCGTGACGCCGTCCGACTCGTCGAGCCGGAGGAGCTGCGACAGGGACAGGTCGAGACCGCGGGCGATGCGCTCGGCCACCGCGAGCGTGGGGCTCGTCTCGCCGCGCTCGACCTGCGAGAGCATGGGCGCCGAGACGCGGGTGCGCTCGGCGAGGTCGCGGAGGGAGAGGCCCATCGCGTCGCGGAGCGCGCGAACCCGGGGGCCGATCCCGGACGATTCGGCGATCGCGGTTGCCATCGGGCTCGTACGTTATCACGTACAAGCGTCTAGCGGTCCCGCCTCGCCGCCGCCGCCTACCGTTGCGAGGGCATGGGCCGCGTGTCCTCTTCCCGCGTCCGCCTGCGACGCGCCGCCGTCGCGGCCTGTGTGGTCGCGGCGCTCGCCGCGGGTGCCATCGTCGGGGGGCGTACCGGCGAGCAGGACCCGACGACGGCGACGACGGCGCCCACCGAGCCGGCGCCCGCTCCGCCGCCGCCGAGTCCTCCGCGCGCCGCGCCGGCCGAGCGCCTAACGCTCGCCGAGCAGGTCGGGCAGACGCTGATGGTTCGCTTCGAGGGCACCCGGCTTCCAGGCGAGACGCGCAGGCTGCTCCGCTCGGGGCGGGCCTCCGGCGTGATCCTGTTCGACGACAACGTCGCGTCGGGGCGTCAGGTCCGGCGCCTGACCGGCGACGTGCAGGGGGCGGCCGAGGGCAGCGCCCTGGTCGCGACCGATCAGGAGGGTGGGCCGGTCAAGCGGCTGCCGTCCGCGGGGCCCGAGCCGGCACCCGCCGTCCAGGCCGACCCTGCTGCGGCGAGGGACGCCGCCCGACGGGCCGGGCGCGAGCTCGACTCCCTCGGGGTGAACGTGAACCTCGCGCCGGTCGCCGACGTGCCGACGAAGCCCAAGTCGATCGTCCGTTCGCGCGCGTTCCCGGGCGACACCGGGAGGGTCGCCGCGTTCGTCGCCGCCGCCGTGCGCGGCTGGCGCTCGGCGGGCGTAGCGGCGACCGCGAAGCACTTTCCAGGCATCGGCGCCGCGACGCGCAACACGGACCTCGCCCCGGCGCGAATCGACCGGTCGCGGAAGCGGCTCGCGGAGCTCGACCTACCTCCCTTCGAGGCCGCCAGCGAGGCGCGGGCTCCGCTCGTGATGGCGGGGCACGCGCGCTACGCCGCCTACGATCGCGACCGGATCGCGTCGCAGTCCCGGCCGATCCTCACCGACCTCCTGCGCGACGAGCTCGGCTACGACGGGGTGGCGATCACCGACAGCCTCGAGGCGCGCGCGTCGCTCGATGCTTCGTCGGGGTCGGTGTCGCGCGCGGCCGTCAGGTCGATCCGCGCCGGCGCCGATGTCGCGCTGATGACGGGGAGCGCGAGCCACGGGGTGGTCTATGACCGGCTGTTGTCACGCGCGCGCGACTCCTCGCGGCTGCGCGCGAGGGTCGAGGAGGCCGCCGGGCGCGTGCTCGCGCTCAAGCGGGAGCTGCGGCTCAAGGCGGTGCAGGGCGGCGGCTAGCGCCGAAGCTCACCGCCGCTGACCGGTCGGCCGGATCAGCATCTCGTTCACGTTGACCCGATCGGGCTGGGTCACCGCGTAGACCACCGCCGCCGCGATGTCCTCGGCCGTGAGGACCTCCCCGATCTGTCCGCGCATCTTCTCCGTCGCCTCCAACACCACGGGGTTCGAGTTGTGGCTCTGGAGCTCGGTGTCCACGAACCCCGGCTCGATCGCCGTGACGCGGATGCCGGCGTGGAGCGCTTCCTGACGAAGTGCCTCAGAGAACGCGGTGACGCCGAACTTCGTGAGGTTGTAGACGGCGCTCCCGGCGTTCGCGTGGCGCCCTGCGACGGAGGAGACGTTGACGATGTGGCCCCCACCTCCCTCCCGCATCACCGGGAGCGCGGCGTGGGTGCAGTAGAGGAGCCCGAGCAGGTTCACGTCGACCATCCGGCGCCAGTCCTCCGTGTCCGCGCCCTCGACCGGGCCGAGGAGCATCAGTCCGGCGTTGTTCACCAGGACGTCGAGGCGCCCGAGGCGATCCTGCGCGCCCGTCACGAAGGCACGCGCCTCGTCCTCCCGCCCGATGTCGCCGGGCAGTGCGATCGCCTCGCCCCCCGCCGACTCGATCCGGCCGACGAGCTCCTCGAGGCGCTCGGCGCGCCGCCCGCCGAGAGCCACCCTCGCCCCGGCCGCCGCGAGCGCGAGCGCGGTGGCCGCGCCGATGCCCGACGAGGCACCGGTGACGGCGGCCACTCGGCCGGTGAGGTCGGTCGGCATCGGCGCGCAGGATAGTCCGGCGGCTGTGAACGTCCATTTGTCCCGCTATGGGCGGGTGAAATGGACGTTCGCCGCCCTCGTCGGGCGACGCAGCGTCCGCGGGCGCGCTCAGAGCGCGGTTTCGAGCAGTGCTCGGACCTCGCCCTCGTCGGGCGGAGCCGGCGGGGTGTTCGCGAGCGCGGGGTGATCGAGGATCGCGGCGGCCAGCCCCGGCAACGCCGCCGCGTCGACGCCGAGCTCCGAGAGCCGCCTCGGGCCCGCGAGCGCCGCCACCGCGGCGATCCGCGCCTCGGCCGCGGCAGGGTCACCCGCCGCCCGCCCCTCGAGCGCTCCCGCGAGGCGCCCGAGCGGGCCCGCCGCACGCTGCTTCATGAAGGCGACCGAGTGCGGCAGCATCACCGCGTTGGTCTCGGCGTGGGGTGTGCCGGCCGACCGGACGATCGTCTGGCACGTGGCGTGGTGCAGCGCGAACCCGGTCGTGCCGACGGCATAGCCGGCGAGCACGGCGCCCAGCGCGAGCTCGTCGCGCGCCGGAGGGTCGGCGTCGAGGCCGGAGACGAGCAGCGCCGCGGCGCGCAGGGCCGCCCCCTCGGCGACCGGGTTCGCGAGCGGGCCGTAGAGCGACTCCACCGCGTGTGCCAGCGCGTTCATCGCGCTGGCGGCGAGCTGTGGCATCGCCTGTGACGCCATCAGCTCCGGGTCGGCGACGATGAGCGCCGGCCGGACGAGCGAGGCGCCGCCGGCACCCTCGGGCAACCGGTGAAACGGCGTGAGCGGGGCGCCGGAGAGGGTCGTGGGAACCGCAGCGCAGGCGAGCCCGTCGGCGCCCGCGACCGCCTTCGTCGAGTCGACGACGCGGCCGCCGCCGAGCGCGACGAGGGGAAGCGACTCCGCGGGCGCCGCCGCGCGCACGGCCGCGGCCGCCTCTGGCACCGGCCCGGAGGGCACGTGGACGATCGCGCCGGCACCGGATGCCAGCTGTGGCGCCGTGGCCTCGGCGCGCTCGGTCGTGACCAGCGTGTAGACCGCGAAGCCGCGCGCCGCGAGGAGGTCGGGCGCCTCGGCCGCCGCGCCGCCGCCGAAGCGCACGAGGCGCTCGCCGTCGACCCACGTGAAGTCGCGCTGCGAGTCGGCCTCGGGGGTCACGAGCCCCGGGATGCGGGCGGCGGGACCGTCAGGGCGTCGCGGGCGATGCGGTCCCGGCGCTCTCGAGGTGGTGCTCGGCCTCCGCCACGGGCGAGTTCGCTAGCGCGTTCGTGAGCGCCCGCAGGTACGCGCGCCCGGACGCCTCGAGGATGTCGGTCGAGACGCCCTGTCCCGACGCGAGCACGCCGCCGAGCTCGAGCAGCACCGTGACCTCGCCGAGCGCGTCGCGACCGCCGGTGACGGCGCTCACGTGGTACTCCTTGAGCCGGCGCCTCGTGGCCGGTGGCGGCGTTGATCGCGCTGAAGAAGGCGTCGACCGGCCCGTCGCCGGTGAAGCTGCCCTCGACGACCTCGCCGCCCGGCAGCCGCACGCGCACGCGGGCGAGCGGCGCGCGCGCCGAGCGACGCCTCGACCTCGAACCACTCGAGCTCGTAGGCGGTCGGCGACTGGCGCATCTCGTCCGAGACGATCGCCTCGAGGTCGAGCGCCGTGACCTTCTTCTTCTTGTCCGCGATCTCCTTGAAGCGCTTGAACGCCGTGTTGAGCGCCGCGCCCTCGACCTCGAAGCCGAGCTCCTCGAGCGCGTTGCGCAGCGCGTGGCGGCCGGAGTGCTTGCCCAGCACGATCGAGTTCGTCTCGAGCCCGATCGTCGTCGGCGTCCATGATCTCGTAGGTCGTGCGCTCCTTGAGCACGCCGTCCTGGTGGATGCCGGCCTCGTGCGCGAAGGCGTTGCGCCCCACGATCGCCTTGTTCGGCTGCACCGGGTAGCCGGTCAGGCGCGACACGAGCCGGCTCGTGCGCGCGATCTCGCGCGTGTCGACGCCGGTCCACAGGTCCGACGCGTCGACTCGCGCGTGTGCAGCAGCATCACGATCTCCTCGAGCGAGGCGTTGCCGGCGCGCTCGCCGATCCCGTTGACGGCGCACTCGACCTGGCGGCAGCCGGCCGTGCAGCGCCGGCGAACGAGTTGGCGACGGCGAGGCCCGAGGTCGTTGTGGCAGTGCACCGAGACGACGCACGTCGCGCAGGCCCGGCACGAGCCGGTAGAGCTCCTCGAACATCGCCGCGTACTCGTGCGGCATCGTGTAGCCGACGGTGTCGGGCACGTTGATCGTGGTCGCGCCCTCGTCGAGCGCGATCTGGATCACCTCGGCCATGAACTCCACGTCCGAGCGCGAGCCGTCCTCGGGCGAGAACTCCACGTCGTCGGTGTACTCGCGCGCGTGCGCCACGGCGGCGCGCGCCTGGCCCTTCACGTCCTCGCGCGTCGTCTGGAGCTTGCGCTCGATGTGGATGTCGCTGGTCGCGATGAAGGTGTGGATGCGCGGGCGCTCGGAGTCCTTGATCGCGTTCCAGGCGGCGTCGATGTCCTGGGCGCTCGGTGCGCGCGAGCCCGCAGATCACCGGGCCCTCGACCTCGCGGGCGATCGCCTGCACCGCCTCGAAGTCGCCCGGCGAGGTGATCGGGAAGCCGGCCTCGATCATGTCCACGCCGAGCCGCGCGAGCTGGTGGGCGATCTCGACCTTCTCCTGCGTGTTCAGCGAGATGCCCGGGCGACTGCTCGCCGTCGCGCAGCGTCGTGTCGAAGATCCGTACTCGGTCCGGCTCGCTCCGCCCCGTCTCGTCTGTCGTCCGTCATGTCGTCCCTTTCATCTCTCGCCCTGCGTTCTCCTTGTGGTTGCGGCTACGCGGCCGCCACGCGCTATTCCCCCCGAAGGGGGAGAAGGAGAAGTCGCAGGTCGAGCGGGAACGGCATGCGCCCGACAGAGACTACAGCGTCAGGACCACCTTGCCGACGTTCTTGCGCTCCTGCATGAAGCGGTGGGCGTCGGGTCCGCGCTCGAGCGGGAACGCCTCGGCCACGACCGGCCGCAGCGCGCCCGACTCGACCCAGCTCGCGCAGCGGCTCGATGAACTCGTCGAGCGAGCCCTTGGCGTCCCAGAGCCCGAGCATGTTGAGCCCGATCACCGCCTTCGAGTCGGGCATCAGCCGGATCGGGTTGAAGCGCGGCGTCTGGGCGAGCGCCCGCACCGCCGTGGCGGATGTTGCGCCGCTCGCCGCTGACCAGCGACGACGCGCCGAAGCAGACGAGCCGCCCGCCGGGGCGCAGCAGCGAGTAGCTCTTGCGGAAGCTGCTTCCCGCCGATGGCGTCCATCACGAGGTCGAGCGGCTCCTTCGTCGCCGGTGATGCGCCGCACCTCCTTGACGAAGTCCTCCGAGCGGTAGTCGATCGGGTGGTCCACGCCGAAGCCGCGGATCGCCTCGTGCTTCGAGGCGGAGGCGGTGCCGAAGACCTCGGCCCCGACCTGGCTGCGCGACCTGGGTCGCTGCGATGCCGACGCCGCCGGCGGCGGCGTGGAGCAGCACGCGCTCGCCCTCCATCAGGGAGCCGTAGCGGACGAGGCCGGCGTAGGCGGTCGCGTAGTTCACGGGCAGCGCGGCGCCCTCCTCGAAGCTCCAGTCGTCGGGGAGCGGGACGAGCTGGTCCGAGCCGACGCAGACGAGCTCCGCGTAGCCACCGAAGCGGCAGCCGCCGATCACCCGGTCGCCAACGGCGAGGTCCTCGACCCCGTCGCCCAGCGACTCGACCTCGCCGGCGAACTCGTAGCCGACCACCGACGGCGGCTTGGGAGCCTCGGGATAGAGCCCCATCCGCGCCATCAGGTCGGCGAAGTTGATGCCCGCCGCCTTGACCGACACGCGGACCTCCCCGCTGCCCGGCTCCGGATCGGGACGGTCCTGGACGCGCAGCACCTCGGGCGGCCCGTGCTCCGTGATGACGAGCGCGCGCACGGGCCGGACCTTACCCTCCGCCGAGGGCGGGGCTACAGGTTCACGGCGCGACCGTCGCGAAAGCCCTCGAGCGCGACGATCCGCTGGATCAGGTCGTCGGGAACCGGCGCGTCGGCCGTCACCGTCATGACGGCCTCCTCGGCGCCCTCCTCGGCGCCGACCGCTGCCGACTGGATGTTCACGCCCTGCTCGCCGAAGATGGTGCCGACGCGGCCGATCATGCCCGGCTGGTCGCGGTAGCGAAAGACGGCCAGGTGCTCGTCGAGCTCGAGGTTGAAGCTCTGCCCGTGGACCGAGACGAGGTGGGGCACGTTGCGGGGGCCGAAGCCGGTCCCAGCGACCTCGACGCGGTCCCCGTTCGAGACGACGCAGATCGACACCAGCTCGTTGAAGTCGACCGACTCGGGCTCCTTGCGCTCCGCCACCACGATCCCGCGCCCCTCGGCGAGCGAGGGCGCGTTGACGTCGTTGACGACCTCCTCCGTGTGGCCCTCGAGCGCCCCGCGGAGCACGGCCGTGGTGAGCGGGCGCGTGTCGAGCTCCGCGATGCCGGCCCTCGTAGGACGACCTCGATCCGGTCGATCGAGGACGCCTCGGCGAGCGACACGCCGAGCCGGCCCAGGCTGCGGCAGAGCGGGACGAACGGGCCGAGCGCGTCCATGTCCTCGGGGCGGATCGTGGGGATGTTGACGGCGTTCGTGACGGGCTCCCCGCTCAGCGCGGCGAGCACCTGCTCGGCGGTCATCACCCCGGCGCGGTCCTGCGCCTCGGCGGTCGAGGCGCCGAGGTGCGGGGTGACGACGACGCTCGGGATGCCGAACAGCGGGTGCTCGGTGATCGGCTCTTCGGGGAACACGTCGAGCGCCGCGCCCGCCACCTTGCCCGAGCGGAGGCCGCCCTCGAGCGCCGCGTGGTCGACCAGCTCGCCGCGCGCGCAGTTGACGATCCGCACGCCGTCCTTCATCGCGGCGAAGGCCTCGGCGTCGAGCCATGTTCTGCGTCTCGGGCGTCTTCGGCAGGTGGAGCGTGACGATGTCGGCTCGCCCGTAGAGGTCGGCGGCGCTCTCGGCGCGATCGACGCCGAGCTCGCGGTAGCGCTCCGCCGACACGAAGGGATCGAAGGCGACCACCCGCATGCCGAACCCCTTCGCCCGCTCGGCCACGAGCTGCCCGATGCGCCCGAAGCCGAGGATCCCGAGCGTCTTGCGATAGACCTCGATCCCGCCGAACTCGGAGCGCTCCCACTTTCCGCTCGTGAGCGAGCCGTGGGCCTGCGGGACGTTGCGGCAGAGCGCGAGCATCAGCGCCATCGTGTGCTCGGCGGCGGCGATCACGTTCGACTCGCGGCGCGTTGGCGACCACGATCCCGCGCTTGCGTGGCCGCGGCCGACGTCGATGTTGTCGACGCCGATGCCCGCGCGCCCGATCACCTTCAGGCGCTCCGCCCGCTCGATCAGGTCGGCGGTGAGCTTGGTGGCCGAGCGGATGAGGATGCCCGTCGTAGTCGCCGATGCGCTCGGCCAGCTCGCCGTCCTCCCAGTCGGTGCCGACGTCGACCTCGAACGCGCTCGCGCAGCAGCTCGACGCCGGAGTCGGCGATCTTCTCCTTGACGAGGACTCGGGTGGCGTCGTTCACGCGGGGGCGCCGAGCGGGACGCCGGCCTCGAGGAAGACCCGCTGCGCGGCGCCCACGCCCGCGCCGAGCTCGAGCGTCGTGGCCCAGCTCGCGCAGCGCCATCTCGAGCGCGGCGACCGTGCTCACGATGTCGAAGGCGCCGAAGTAGCCGCAGTGCGCGATCCGGACGATCTTGCCCTTGAGCTGGCCCTGGCCGCCGGCGATCGTGATGCCGAAGCGGTCGCGCATCGTCTTCGGGCACGGCCGCGCCGTCGAGCCCGTCGGGGACCTTGATGGCCGTGACGACGTTCGCGCCGTCGTCCTCGGGGCCGAACAGCTCGAGGTCGAGCGCCCGCACGGCCTCGCGCGTGGCCGCGCCGAGCAGCGCGTGGCGCGCGTGAGACCTGCTCGAGCCCCTCCGCCTCGATCATCCCGAGCGCCACGTCGAGCGCCATGAAGAGGCTCACCGCGGGCGTGAACGGGCTGTCCGGCGGATCCTTGCGCTGGCCCGCGACGGTCTGCTGCCAGTCGAAGTAGTAGCGGCCCGGACCGCCCGCGGCGGCGCGCTCGAGCGCGCGCTCGGACGCGCTGGCGAAGCCGAGGCCGGGCGGGCACATGAGCGCCTTCTGCGACCCCGCGACGACCACGTCGACGCCCCACTCGTCCTGAGGGATCGGGACCGCCCCGAGGCCCGACACGGCGTCGACGGCGATCAGCGCGTCGTGCGAGTGGGCGACCTCGGTCAGCGCCCGGACGTCGTTGACGACGCCGGTCGAGGTCTCCGACAGCGTCGTGAAGACCACCTCGACGCGCCGGGGCGCTCGCGAGCGCGCGCTCGAGGTCGGCGGGCTCGACCCTGCTGCCCCAGCCCGCGTCGAGGTGCACGGTGTCGGCGCCGAAGGCGTCGCACAGCTCGCGCCCAGCGCTCGCCGAACTTGCCGCACGAGGCCACGAGGGCGGGCTCGCCGGGCGCAGCAGGTTGGCGACCGCCGACTCCATCCCGCCCGAGCCCGACGAGGCGAACGTGAGCACGTCGTTCTCGGTCTGGAAGACGTCCCTGCAGGCGCCCGAGGCAGCGCGCGTAGACCTCGATGAAGGCGGGCGCGCGGTGGTAGAGGATCGGCTCCGCCATCACCTGCGACACGGCCGGCGGGAGCGGCGTGGGCCCCGCGGTCATTAGGTACTGCTTGATGAAGGGGTCGCTCATGCGGGCGATCGAGAATATCGGAGCCCCGGAGCCGGCCGGGACGTCCAGGCATCGCGAGAATCAGCCGCGAGGGCCGCGCCGCGGCGCCGAGGAGTCCGACCGCCAAGCGGAAGCTTCGCCCGCGTCTGGTTCTCCTCGAGCGAGTCCTCGAACTCCTCCTGAACTCATCGGACAGCGATAGGACGACGCATCCAGCCGACGGTGGCGAGGATCGAAAGCGGCGCGCCGATGCATGCCCGATGATGAAGCCCGCCTGGGCGAGGCCGTGGTGCTTCCGCGTGTCGCCCCGCTCGACCTTCCGCTTGCCCGCCCGCCCGAGGAAGATCGCGACGATCGCAGCAGGCGAGCGAAACGACCAGAGGAGAAGCCCGCGGAGAACACGAGCATCACGAGCGACGCGATCACGGCAGCACGAAGGCGGCCATGGCTTCGCCGTTGCCGGGCTCCGACGGCGCGGGCGCGTACGCGCCCGGTCCCCATCCTGCCTGCGGCGCGGACGGGTAGCCGGGCGGCGCCTGAGGCGGCCCGTAGCCCGGCTGATGCTGATAGCCGGGCGGGGGTGGCGGCTGCCCGTAGCCCTGCTGCTGTCCGAAGGCGTCCGGAGCCGCCTGATGGGGCGGCGGGTGCTGCGGCTCCGTGGGTTGGGTCGGCGGCGCCGGGCCGGCCGGCGCACGCTCGGCGCCCTCGCCCTCCGTACCGGGAGGCTCCGGAGGCAGCCAGCCCGATCCTCCCCCTCTGCGCTCTTCCTCGTTCACCTAGAACTCCTGGTCGATCCAATCCATCATCGAGCGCAGCTCCCGACCCTCGCGCTCGATCCGGTGGTCCTTCTGCTCCTCGCGCATGCGCTGGAAGCTCTCCTGTCCGGCGCGGTTCTCGGCTATCCACTCGTTGGCGAAGTCCCCCGACTGGATCTCGTCGAGGATCTGCCGCATCGCCTGGCGTGTTGGGTCGCCGATGATTCTCTTCCCGCGTGTGAGATCGCCGTACTCGGCGGTGTTCGAGATCGAGTAGCGCATGCCGGTGATGCCCTTCTCGTACATCAGGTCGACGATCAGCTTGAGCTCGTGGAGGCACTCGAAGTAGGCGAGCCGCGGGTCGTAGCCCGCGTCCACGAGCGTCTCGTACCCGGCGCGCACGAGCTCGGTGACGCCGCCGCACAGCACCGCCTGCTCGCCGAACAGGTCGGTCTCGGTCTCGTCCTTGAAGGTCGTCTCGATCACGCCGGCTCGGGTGCAGCCGATCCCCTTCGCGTAGGCGAGCGCGAGGTCGCGCGCGTTGCCGCTCGCGTCGCTCTCGATCGCGACGAGGCCGGGGACGCCGTTGCCCTCGACGTACTGGCGCCGAACGAGGTGGCCCGGGCCCTTGGGCGCGATCATCGCCACGTCGACCTCCGGGCCCGGCTCGATCTGCCCGAAGTGGATCGAGAAGCCGTGGGCGAACAGCAGCATGTCCCCCGGTGCGACCCCGTCGCGGATCTCAGACTCCCAGACCTCGGCCTGGCGCTCGTCCGGGAGCAGGACCATGACGAGGTGGCCGCGGCTCGCGGCCTCGGCGATGCTCGCGACCTCCAGTCCGTCGCCGGCGGCCTTGCCCGCCGACTCCGACCCGTCCCGGAGCCCGACCACGACGTCGACGCCCGAGTCCCGGAGGTTGAGGGCGTGGGCGTGGCCCTGCGAGCCGTAGCCCAAGATGGCCACGGTCTTGCCGTCGAGCCGCGCGAGGTCCGCGTCGCGATCGTAGATCACGGCGGGTGACTCTAGCTCCAGCTAGATGGTCACGCCCCCAGCCGCCCCCGGAGGAGCTTCCCGCTGGCGGTTCGAGGAAGAGCCTCGAGGAACTCGATCCGCTTCGGCAGCTCGTGCGGCGCGAGGCGGGTCCGGCAGTGGTCGATGAGCGCCGGGGCCTCCACCGGCGCCGCGCGCACGACGTACGCGGTCACCACCTCCCCCCACTCCGGGTCCGGCGTCCCGGCCACCCCGGTGTCGGCCACCGCCGGGTGGGAGCTGAGCGCGCTCTCCACAAGCGCCGGGTCGACGTTCTCGCCGCCGGTGATGATCGCGTCGCCAAGCCTCCCGACGACCCGAAGGAGCCCGTCGCCGTCCAGCTCGCCGAGGTCGCCGGTGTGGAGCCAGCCGTCAGCAGCCACGGCGGCGCGGGCGATCATCGGACCGGCAGCGAGGACCTCCCCGTCCGCGCCGATCGCGAGCTCGACGCCGGGGAGCGGTCTGGCGCCGACATCGGTGTCAGGCAGGGCCTCCTGGGGCGTCGCGGTCGCGATCTGCGAGGCGGTCTCCGTCATCCCGTAGGTCTGAAGCACCGGGATGCCGAGGTCGAGCGCGCTCCGGATCAGTGCCGGGGGCGCCGGCGCACCGCCGACCAGCGCCGCGCGCAGCCGCGGAGGCCTCGAGATGCCGGTCGCGATCAGCCGGCGGAGCATCGTAGGGACGAGCGAGACGAGCGTTGCGCCACCGCTCCCGAGCTCGGTGCCGACCGCGTCCGCGTCGAACCGATCGTGTAGCACCACGGCTGTGCCGTAGATCGCCGACCTGAGGAGGATCGACAGGCCGCCCACGTGGAAGACCGGCAGGGCGCACAGCCACCGATCATCCGGGTCGACGCCGAGGTTCCACGCCGACGCGAGCGCGCTGGCCCGGTGGTTCGCGTAGGTCAGCGGGACCGTCTTCGGCTGCCCGCTCGTGCCCGATGTGAAGAGCACCGTCTGGACGTCGTCCGGCTCGACCGTCGCGGCGAGCTCGACGTCGGCCTCGGCCCCTTCGACCGGGCGATCGATCACGAGCCGAGCCCCGGCGGCCTCGAGGCGGGCGCGCCGCTCGGGCTCGGCGAGCAGGTGATCGAGCGGAACGAGCGCCGCGCCGAGTCTCGGCAGCGCGTGGAGCAGCAGTCCGAAGTCGAGCCCTGGCGACAGCGTCGTGGCCACCCGATCGCCCGGCGCGACCCCCATGGCGGCGAGCCGCCGCGCCGTGGCCGCGGCCTCGCGCTCGAGCTCGGCGTACGTCGTGGCGCGCCCGGCCGAGACGATCGCCGGCCGCTCGGGATGGGTGCGGGCGCGAAGGGTGAGCCAGTCGTCCAGGCAACTATCGTAGGCACGTAGGTGGCCGCTCAGCGCGAGATCCGGCCCGCAGCCGACTGGCGTCAGGCGGGCGACTACGGCGACATCCGCTACGAGACGGCGGACGGGATCGCCAAGATCACGATCGACCGGCCCGAGGTTCGGAACGCCTTCCGACCGAAGACGCTGGTCGAGATCTCGGACGCCCTCGAGCGCGCCCGCGAGGACCTCGAGGTCGGCGTCGTCGTGCTGACCGGCGAGGGACCGCTCGCGTTCTGCTCCGGCGGCGACCAGCGGGTGCGCGGCGACTCGGGCTACCTGTCGGAGGACGGCGCCGGCGCGCGCGGCGTCGGGCGCTTCCACGTGACCGACCTGCAGGTCCAGATGCGGCGACTGCCGATGCCGGTCGTCGCGATGGTCGCGGGCTACGCGATCGGGGGCGGGCACGTGCTGCAGGTGGTCTGCGACCTCACGATCGCCGCCGACAACGCGCGCTTCGGCCAGACCGGGCCGCGCGTGGGCAGCTTCGACGGCGGCTTCGGCGCGAGCGTCCTTGCCGAGATGGTCGGGCCCAAGAAGGCGAAGGAGATCTGGTTCCTCTGCAGGCAGTACGACGCCTCCGAGGCGCTCGCGATGGGTCTCGTGAACGCCGTCGTGCCGGTCGAGGAGCTCGAGGAGGAGACGGTCCGCTGGTGCCGCGAGATGCTCGCCCATTCGCCGTTCGCGCTGCGACTCCTGAAGGCGAGCTTCAACGCCGCCGAGGACGGCCTCGCCGGGATCCAGCAGCTGGCCCACGACGCCAACCTCCTCTTCTACATGAGCGAGGAGGCCCAGGAGGGGCGCGACGCGTACGTGGAGCGCCGGCCCCCCGACTTCGGCAAGTTCCCGAAGCGCCCTTGAGCGTCGTCCCGCGCGAGGCTCCGCGGCTCGGGCCCCTGCGGCTCTGGTTCATGGCCGTGCGCCCGCGGACGCTGCCCGCCGCGGTGGCCCCGGTCGTGGTCGGCACCGCGCTCGCCGGCTCCGAGGGCACCTTCCGGCCGCTCGCGTTCGTGGCAGCGCTCCTCGGCAGCGTCTTCATCCAGATCGGGACCAACCTCTCGAACGACTACTCGGACGCCCGTCGCGGGGCGGACACCGAGGACAGGCTGGGGCCGGTCCGGGTCACGGCGGGCGGGCTCGATGCCCCCACGCCGCGTTCTCGTGGGCACCTACGTCGCGTTCGCCGTCGCGCTCGCCGCCGGCTTCTACCTGACCGTGGTCGCCGGCCCGGAGCTCCTCGCGGTCGGGCTCGTGTCGATCCTCGCGGGCGTGCTCTACACCGGCGGCCCGCGCCCTTACGGGTACGAGGGGCTCGGCGAGCTGTTCGTCTTCCTGTTCTTCGGCGTCGTCGCCGTGACGGGCTCCTACTTCGTGCAGACCGAGCAGATCTCCGCCGAGGCGCTCGCCCTCTCGGTCCCGATCGGCCTGCTCGCGGCCGCGATCCTCGTCGTGAACAACATCCGGGACATCGAGACCGACCGGCGTGCCGGAAAGCGGACGCTCGCGGTCAAGCTCGGCCGGCGCCGCGCGCGCGGCGTTTACGCGGCGCTGATCGTGCTGCCGCTCCTGCTCGGCCCGATCTCGATCACGGTGCCGGGCCTGGCCGGCGCGTGGCTCGTCCTGTTCGTGACGCCGGGGATCGTGAGCCTCATTCGCACGGTCTCGACGAGGAGCGACGGCCCCGCGCTCAACTCGGCGCTCGCCGGCACGGGGGCGCTGCTCGCCGTCTACTCGGCGCTGCTGGCCGGCGGCCTCCTGGCCTCGTGACCCGCTCGCTCAAGCGACTCTCGATCCCGTTCCGCGAGCCGTTCGCTACCGCGCGCGGCGTCGTGAGCGCCCGCGAGATCCTCCTCCTCGAGGTGGTGGACGACGACGGCGTGGCCGGCTACGGCGAGGCCGCCCCGTTCGAGCCCTACGACGGGCGGACGACCGAGGAGGTGGCGCGGGCGCTGGTCGACGGAGCGCCGGAGCCCCCGCAGGCGCGGGCGGCGACCGAGATGGCGCGGCTCGACGCCGACGCGCGGCGCGCCGGCCGGCCGATCGGAGAGCCGGGCGCCGAGGCGATCGTCGTGAACCGCACGCTTGCCTCGGGCCCGCCGGACGAGGTGGCCGCCCACGCCGCCGAGGGCGTCAAGGCCGGGTACTCCTGCTTCAAGCTGAAGGTGGGGATGCCCGACGACCTGGCGCGGGTGGCGGCGGTGCGCGAGGCGATCGGTCCGTGGCCCGCCCTTCGGATCGACGCCAACGGCGCGTGGCAGGTCGACGAGGCGGTGCGGACGATTCACGCGCTGGCGCCGCATGACCTGCAGCTCGTGGAACAGCCCTGCCCGACGCTCGAGGAGCTCGCCGAGGTCCGGGCGGCCGTGGAGACGCCGGTGGCCGCCGACGAGCCGATCGCCTCGGCCGCGGACGTGGCGCGCGCGGCCGCGCTTGGCGCCTGCGACGCGGTGAACGTCAAGCTGGCCGCGAGCGGCGGCTTCGGCGCCGCTCGCGAGACGCTTCGGGCCGCCGGCGACGCCGGGCTGGACGCGTTCCTCTCGAGCACCCTCGACGGCCCGTGGGGGATCGCCGCGGCCCTGCAGCTCGCCGCCTCCGAGCGGATCTCGCTCGCGTGCGGGCTCGCGACGCTGGAGCTGTTCGACGCGCGGCTGGCGAGCGCCTTGCCGGCGCCCTCGTATGGGCTGCTAGCCGTGCCCGAGGGGCCCGGGCTGGGCGTCGTCGTCGACGACGCGGCGCTCGCCGAGGTGCTCGTCGAGGAACTCGAGTAGGAGCCCGGCGACCTGCTCGGGCTCCTCGAGCTGGGGCGCGTGGCCCGCGCCCCGCACCAGCCGGCGCTCACCGTGAGGCACGAGCGAGGCGATCCGCGCGGCAGCCGCGGCGTACGCGCGGTCGTGCTCGCCCGCGATCGCGAGGACCGGGCAGTCGATTCGCCCGAGTCGGTCCCAGAGCGGCGGGAGCGCCCCCTGGCCGGCCGAGCGGAGCAGGGTCGCGAGCGCGCCGGGATCGTGGCTCAGCCGATCCGGCCGCTGTTCGTCGCGGAGCGCCCGCGACTGGGTGGCGAACACCGGCGAGCGCTCCCAGCGGTCGACGACCTCCTCGATCGGATGGCGCTCGATCCATTTGGCGAGCTCGGCGTCGGCCCGCCGCCTGGCCGCCCGCTCGGACCGATCCTCGATCCCCGCGCTCGCCCCCACCGTGATCAACGCGCCGAGCCGGCTTCGCTCGCGCACCGCGTGGTGCAGGGCGAGCCGGCCGCCCATCGAGTAGCCGGCGAGCGCGGCGCCGGGCGGGCTCGCGCTCGCGATCTCGGCGAGGAAGGCCTCGAAGTGGCTCTCGCTCAGGTCGAGGCGGCGGACCGAGTAGCGTGCTCCGACGATCTCGGCCACCGCCCGCCACCCGCCCGCGCGCTGCATGAAGCCGGGGACGAGCACCAGATCGGGGGGCGGGGCGACCATGTCGGTGCCAGCGTAAGGTGGCAGGCCCCGTGAGGCCGATCAATCGGACCTTCGCCCCGCTGCAGGCGGTCGTCGACGAGCTTGCGCGGTGCGGGCTCGAGCATGCCGTGACCTCGCCGGGGTCGCGCAACGCACCGATCGTCCTAACGCTCGCGGCCGACGAGCGGATTCGGGCGTTGTCGGTCCTCGACGAGCGCTCGGCCGGCTTCGCGGCGATCGGCCTCGCCAAAACCACAGGCCGCCCGGTGGCCGTGGCTTGCACGTCCGGCACGGCCGCGGCGAACCTGCTGCCCGCCGTGATCGAGGCGCACGAGGCGCGCGTGCCGTTGATCGTCCTCACGGCCGATCGCCCCCCGGAGCTGCGCGACACCGGCGCTGGCCAGGCGATCGACCAGCTCAAGCTTTACGGGTCGGCGGTCAAGTGGTTCGTCGAGGTGGGAAGCCACGAGCCCGGGCGCCAGACGGCGGTGCACCATCGGGCGCTCGCCTGCCGCGCCTACGCGACGGCCGCCGGCGGGCGTCCGGGGCCTGTGCACCTCAACTTCCCGCTCCGCGAGCCGCTCGCGCCGATCCACGAGGAGCTCGACGCGGGTGAGTGGTCGGGGCGCGATGACGGCCGGCCGTGGGTCGAGGTGCGCGAGGCCGCACGGGCTCCCGACGCCGCGACCGTTGCGCGGCTTTCGGGCGAGGTGGCGGCCACGCCGCGCGGCGCGATCGTCTGCGGGCCGACGACTGAGGAGCTTGCGGATCAGGTCGGGCGACTGGCCGCGCTGACGGGCTGGCCGGCGCTCGCCGAGCCGACGTCGGGGATGCGCTGGGGCCCCCACGACCGATCGGCGGTCATCGCCCACTACGACGCACTGCTCCGGAGCGCTCGCTTCGCCGAGTCGCACGTGCCCGACGTCGTGTTCCGCGTCGGCGACGCACCGACCTCGAAGCCGCTCCGCGCATGGCTCGGGAGTGCGCGCCAGATCGTGCTCGACCCGCACGCAACCTGGCACGAGCCGACGCGGTCCGCCGAGACGATCGCCGCCGCCTCCGCCGCCGCGACGTGCGCGGCGCTGGCGACCGAGCTCGACGGGCGCGGCGGCAAAGCGGATGATGGCTGGATCGCTTCGTGGCGAAGCGCGGACGCGGCCGTGCCGGGCGCCCTCGCCGCGGCACCCGACCCGTCCGAGGCCAAGGCGTACGTGGCGATCGCCCCCGACCTCCGGGACGGCGACGTGGTGTGGGTCGCCTCATCGATGCCGATCCGCGACGTCGAGACCTTCCTCCCCCAGGGCTCGGCGCGCGTCCGCTTCCTCGCCAACCGCGGCGCGAACGGGATCGACGGCACAGCGTCCTCGGCGATGGGCGCGGCGAGGGCGGCCTCCGGACGCGCCTACCTGGTCACGGGCGAGCTCGCGCTGCTCCACGACCTCGGCGGCCTGCTCGCCGCGCGGCGGCACGGGATCGAGCTCACGATCGTCTGCGTCCAGAACGGCGGCGGGGGGATCTTCGACTTCCTGCCGGTCGCCGAGGCGGCCGACGCCGCGGCCTTCGAGGAGCACGTGGCGACGCCGTCCGGCGTCGATCTCGCCGAGGTGGCATCGCTCGCGGGCCTCCCCCACCATGTCGCCGACACCCCGGAGGAGGTCCGAGCCGCGGCGCGCGAGCCGGGGCTCGTCGAGGTGCGCACGAATCGCTCCGCGAACGTCACTGACCACCGCGCCGTCTTCGAGCGCGTGGACGCCGCAATCGGCTGAGCGCGCGGTACGGTCATCCCGTGCCCGCCTGGCTCCTCCTCGCGCTCGCGATCCTCACCGAGGTCGTCGGCACGGTCGCGCTGAAGGAGAGCGACGGCTTCACCCGGATCGTCCCGGCGATCGTCGTGGTGCTCGGCTACGGGCTGTCGTTCGTATTCCTCGCGCTCACGCTCCGGGAGATCGAGCTCGGCATCACCTATGCGATCTGGGCCGGGGCCGGCACGGCCGCGATCGCGGCGATCGGCATCGTGGCGCTGGGCGAGTCGGCCACGGCGCTGAAGCTCGCGAGCCTCGCGCTGATCATCGCCGGCGTGGTGGGACTGAACCTGTCGGGCGCTCACTAGCGCGGTTTCGATTCCCCCGTTCGAGGGAGACTCGAGGCGCACGGAACGACGACAGGGAGCGACGCATGACGAAGAAGGCGGACTTCAACGCCGAGGAATGGTCGACGGTCCTCCAAGGTCCGCCGATCGCGGGGATGATGGTGATCAGCGCGGACCGCGGCGGAACGCTGCGCGAGAGCATCTCGATGGGCAAGGCCTACGCCGAGGCGCGACAGCAGGGCTCGAGCGAGCTGCTCGACGCAATCGTCGCGGCCAGACCCGAGCTCGAGCAGGAGCGGTTCCGCTCGCCGGAGGAGCTGCGGGAGCGCGGCGCCGAGAGCCTTCGTCAGGCGATCGAGCTGCTGGAGCAGAAGGCCACCCCCGAGGAGGTCTCCGACTACGGGCGCTTCATCCTGGCGCTCGCCGACAAGGTCGCCCGCGCCCACAAGGAAGGGGGCGTTCTCGGCGTCGGCGGCAAGGAGGTCAGCGAGCGCGAGCAGGCCGTGCTCGACGAGCTCGCGGCCGTGGTGATGCCGGGAGACGAAACGTCGGGCGGGTCGACCGCCGGGCCCGTTTAGGAGCGTCCGGTTCGGGATACCGTCGCCCCTCAGTGGCGGCACGCACGAGCCGCCACGCCTCTCGCCCATCGACGAAGGGAAGTCCGATGCCAGACCCCAACGCCCGCGACGCCAAGCTGATCCAGTACCTCAACGAGGCCTACGGCAAGGAGAAGCAGCTCGAGACCGCGCTCCAGGCGCACATCGCGATGACGACGCGCCCGCCGTACAAGAAGCGTCTCCAGCAGCACCTGAAGGAGACCAAGGCCCACGCGCGCGACGGTCGAGCGGCGGATCAAGAAGCTGGGCGGTGCCGCCGAGGCCGGCGTGATCCCCGGACCCGGCCGTGCGGCCGAGGCGGCGGACGCCGTGCAGACGGTGGCCAACAAGGCGGCCGCCGCTGGCCCAGGGCCCGCTCCACGCGGTGCGCGGCACCGGCGAGCAGGAGAAGCTCCTCAAGAACGCCAAGACCGAGTACCAGGACGAGGCCGAGGAGATCGCCACCTACACGGCGATCGAGACGCTCGCGGAGGCCGTCGGCGACAAGGAGACGGCCAAGCTCGCGCGCTCGCATCCGCCGCGAGGAGGAGCGGATGGCGAGCTTCCTCGCGAAGCAGATCCCGACCCTGACGAAGGCCGTCGCCCGCGACGAGATCCCCGCCCCGCTCCGGAAGTCGACGAACGGTCGGCGCCGCACTCAGCGGAGCGGGGCGAAGCGCTCGGGTCGGAGGTGAGCTTCGGTCGGCGGCGCCTCGGGCGACCTCGCCCTCGCGGCGGCGTTCAGGTCAGGGGGTGCGGATGCTGCCTGCCAATCCCGCTGGGTATCGGGGCCGTCGTGGCCGCGCTGGCGTGTGCTCTCCGGGCGAGCGGTGATCGCCACGGGTAGATTCCCGAGACCGCGATCACAATGCACGAGGAGGACGAATGACGGTTATCGATGAGCTGGTCGAGGCGAACAGGCACTTCGCGGACGCGCTCGGCACGGTCGAGGCCCCCTCGCTGCCACCGGCGCGGGGCGTCGCGATCGTTACCTGCATGGACGCCCGGATCGTCCCGGCGCGGATCTTCGGGCTCGAGGAGGGTGATGCCCACGTCATACGCAACGCGGGCGGGCTGGCGAAGGAGGGCCTGCGCTCGCTGATCATCTCCCAGCGGCTGCTCGGGACCACGGCGATCGCCGTGATCCACCACACCGACTGCGGCATGCTCACCTTCGAGAACGAAGACGCGCGGGCCAAGGTGAAGGAGGACCTCGACGCGGACGCCGGCGACATCGACTTCATGCCGTTCGGCGACCTCGAGGGAAGCGTGCGCGACGACGTCGCGTTCCTCCGCGAGTCACCCCTCATCGCGGACGACACGGAGATCCGGGGCTTCGTCTATGACGTCGCCTCGCGGCGCCTGAACGAGGTGAGCTGAGGGCCGGTCCGCTCTCGCTCTCAGGTCAGGAGCGGCAGCAGCGCCTGGAGCTTGACCTCGGTCTCGGCGAGCTCCTCCCCGGGCACGGAGTCGCGCACGATGCCGTCGCCCGCGAACAGGTGAGCGACGTCGCCGCGCAGGAGCGCGCACCGGAGTGCGACGCAGAACTCGCCGTCCTCCGACAGGTCGGTCCACCCGACCGGCCCCGCGTACCAGCCGCGGTCGAGCCCCTCGAGCGCGGGGATCAGCGGCCTGGCTCGCTCCCACGGCTCGCCCCCAACAGCGGGGGTCGGATGGAGGAGGCCGGCGAGCTCCAGCGTGGACAGCGGCTGAGCGAGCTGCGCGCGAATCGGCGTCGCGAGGTGCTGGACGTTGTGGACGCGCGCCAGGTCAGGCTCCTCGGACCGGGTCACCCAGACGCTCACCGGGTCGAGCACGCGCTCGATCCGCCGGGCGACGATCGCCTGCTCCTCGCGGTCCTTGCGGCTCTGGAGCAGCCGCTCCCCGAGGTGGGTATCGACCGCCGGGTCGGCGCTCCGGCGGGTCGTCCCCGCGAGCGCGACGGTCTGGGCGCGAGCCCCGTCGCGGCGCACGAGGAGCTCCGGGCTCGCGCCGACGAAGGCGAGCTCGGGCGTGCCGACGAGGTAGCAGTAACAGCTCGGGAACACAGCCCTCAGGCCGTCGAGGACGGGCGCCGGATCGGCCGGGCGCGGCAGGTGGACGCGCACCTCGCGAGCCAGCACGACCTTGGTTAGCTCGCCCGCCCGGATCCGCTCGACCGCGCGCGCGACGGCGCCCTCGTAGTGAGCCGGCGGCGCCACGCCGGCCACCCTGGCCGCGGCGATCGGATCGGGGTCCACGAGCGGCATCGGCCCGTCGCTGAGCGAGCCGAGGCGATGCTCCAGGCGCTCCACGACCGCGTCCGGCGCGTCGGCTGAGCCGACCGCCGCGGTGAGCGTGCATGTGGCGTGCCCGCGCTCGCGCGCGATGGACAGTTCCGGCATCACGAGCTGTCCCGGCGCGAGCGACGACCAGCCAGGAGTGCCGCCGCCCGCCGGGGCGAACGCGAAGCCCCCGACCCAGACGGGTCCGGAGGCGGTCAGGTCGCCCGACCGGTCGTCGACCGTTCCGACGACGGCCCCCGCCGTCGCGCGGCGGCACGCGGCGAGTGCGTCGTCGAAGCGCCGCTCGCCCGCCGTCTCCACCGAGACCGCCTCGCCGAGCGCGCCGAGCGCGAAGTCGTCCCGCTCGGGCTGCTCGAAGCAGAAGTAGCGGTCGTCCGCCTGCCGGGAGCGGAGGACGGTCGCGGAGACGTCGACTTGAGCCGGCACCGCCACGGTCACGCCGGCGAGGACCGCCCTGCCGCCGGCCGCGGCACGCGCGCGGGCGAGCTCGACTCGCTCCCGGAGCGTGGCGCGGGCCGCCGGCGCGAGCTCGAGCAGCGGCTCCCCGGCGCGTGTGGCTTCTGGCATCAGAACGAGCGTAGCCTGCCGACCCCGTCGGCTCTGCTGGGCGGCTGAGGCGCTAGGTGGCCGAGCGGCCGCGGGCGACCGCGATCTCGCCCGTCCGGACCATCTCGATCAGGCCGAACGGCCGGATCATGCCCTCGAAGGCCTCGATCTTGTCGTCGGTGCCGGTGACCTCGACGGTCAGCGAGCGCTTCGATACGTCGATCACCTTCCCGCGGAAGATGTCGGCGAACTGCATGACCTGGGCGCGGCCGTCGGCGTCGGCTGCGATCTTGAACAGGGCCAGCTCGCGGGCCACCGTCTCGCTCGGCTCGAGGTCCCGGATCTTGATCACGTTGACGAGCTTGTGGAGCTGCTTGGTGACCTGGTCGATCGGGTGAAGCGCCCCATCGACCGTCAGGGTGATGCGCGACACCGTCGGGTCGTCGGTCGGGCCCACCGCCAGCGTCTGGATGTTGAAGCTGCGGCGCGCGAACAGTCCGGCGACGCGCGCGAGCACGCCCGGCTTGTTCTCGACCAGGATCGAGAGGATGTGACGGCGTCCGGTGTGCATGCCGCCGGACGCCTCCAGGTCCTGGAGGTCGAGGACTTCCTTTGTGCCGGGTTCGCCCATCGCTAGGTCGCAGGTCGCAGGTGGCAGGTGGCAGGCTTGGATGGCAGATGGCAGATGGCAGATGGCAGATGGAAGGACCGGCGGGGTCGGGTGTCGAGGCGGCGAAAACCAAGCTGGCCAAGGAAGCACGGGTGAACGCGTGCATCGCACGCGGAACCCCGATGACGCCGGCCAGCGCCGGTTTGCAGGCGCCTCGTCATCCGACCATGTCTCTGGCCGCTTGCCCTGCCGGGATCATGGGGTAGCAGTTCTCCTCCTTGGTGACCTGCACGTCGAGGACCACTGGGCCGTCGGTCGCCAGCGCAGTCTTCATCTGGTCGAGCAGCTCCTCCTTGCGGGTCGCGCGCATGCCGACCGCACCGTAGGCCTCGGCGAGCTTCACCCAGTCGGGGTTCATCGCCATGTCGACGCCCGAGTAGCGGCGGTCCCAGAACAGCTCCTGCCACTGCCGGACCATGCCGAGGTAGCCGTTGTTCATGATGAAGACCTTGACCGGGACCTGCTCGGTCACGCAGGTGGCGAGCTCCTGCGAGGTCATCTGGAGCGACCCGTCGCCGGCCAGGCAGACGACGGTCGAGTCCGGCATCCCGACTTGCGCCCCGAGCGCCGAGGGCAGGCCGAAGCCCATCGTGCCGAGGCCGCCCGAGTTGATCCACCGGCGCGGCTGGTTGAAGTGGTAGTACTGCGCGCACCACATCTGGTGCTGGCCGACGTCGGAGGTCACGATGGCGTCGCCGCCGGTGGCCTCGTACATCGCCTCGATCATGTACTGGGGCTTGATCTCGGAGTCGGCCGAGTCCTCGTAGCCGAGCGGGTGCTTCTCGCGCCAGCCGCCGATCCGCTCCCACCAGCCGTCGAGCCGCGACGGAGTCGGTCTCGAGCGCGCGGTACTCGCGGTTCAGCTTCGGGAGGATCCGCTTCGCGTCGCCCACGATCGGGATGTGCGCCGGGACGTTCTTCGAGATCTCCGCCGGATCGATGTCGATGTGGATGAACTTTGCGCGCGGCGCGAACTCGGAGAGCTTGCCGGTGATTCGGTCGTCGAAACGGGCGCCGACCGCGCAGATCAGGTCGGCCTCGTCCATCGCGTAGTTCGCCGAGCGCGTCCCGTGCATCCCGAGCATCCCGAGCCACTGGTCGTGCGGCGCCGGGAACGCGCCGAGCCCCATGACGGTGCACGTCACCGGGAAGCGGTCCGACGTGCAGAGGTCGGTCAGCTCCTTCGCCGCGTTCGCGTTCACGACGCCCCCGCCCGCGTAGATCACGGGTCGGCGCGCGTTCGCGAGCGCCTTTGCCGCCAGGCGGATCTGCTTGACGTTCCCCTCTGTCGTGGGCTTGTAGCCCGGAAGCGAGACGCCGTCGACGGGCTCGTACGGGATGTCCGCGCGCGAGAGGTCCTGCGGGATGTCGACGAGGACCGGGCCCGGCCGTCCGGTGCGCGCGATGTGGAAGGCCTCGTGGATGGCCCTGGGGATCAGCCGCGGGTCCTGGATCACCATCGAGTGCTTGACGATCGGCAGGGTGATGCCGGTCGTGTCGGCCTCCTGGAACCCGTCGGTGCCGATCAGCTCGGTGCGGACCTGCCCGGTGATGAAGACGGTCGGGACCGAGTCCATGATCGCGTCGGCGATCGGAGTCACGAGGTTGGTAGCGCCGGGCCCGGAGGTGGCGAGCGCGACGCCGACGCGCCCCGACGCCTTGGCGTAGCCCTCCGCCGCGTGACCCGCGCCCTGCTCGTGGCGGCAGAGGACGTGGCGCAGGCCGGCGTCGTAGAGCGCGTCGTAGGTGGGGAGGTTCGCGCCACCCGGGAATCCCGAAGACGGCCTCGACGCCCTCCGCCTTGAGGCTCTCCATGATGGCGTCGACGGCTCGCATGCGCTCGATGCTCCTTCCGGTCCTTGAGAGGACGGCGGCCGCGCCGCGGGCCGCCGGGAAAGTCAGTCTACCAGCGGCTTTGCGGCCCCTCCGGCCCTACTCCGACCTGCCCGCGGACGACTCGAGCGGCGCCGGGTAGTCGAGGTCGCGCCCGCAGGTCATGCAGACCTGGTCGTGCAGGGCGACGACGTCGCCCGCACTCCTCGCAGCGGCGCATCGGCTCGTTTCGCTCGAAGCGGGCGAACAGCGCCGCGAGCGTCCCGACGAACGGCAGGCAGAAGCCGATCAGGAACCAGAGGAAGAACGACGCGCCCTTGATCTTCCCGATCACCCCGGCGGACAGGCCGAAGAAGAACAGGATGACGAGGAACTCCACGCGGCCTCCGCTACAGCGTTCGTACCGCCCAGACGACGGCCGCCAGGGCCAGCACCGCGATCACGATCCACGCGATCGCGCTCACGAAGCCCACGATCAGCTCGAACAGCAGGTACGCCGCAAGGGCCAGGACCAGGATCGCCAGAGCCTTCTTGCGAAGTTCGTCGGGGCTTTCCCCATGGTCAGAGGGTCGCAGGTCGCCGGTGGCAGGTCGCGGGCTGGCGCCGCGGGCTCCGTTAGAGCAGGTACGAGCGGGCGCGTCGGCACGTAGCGGTCCAGGCCCGGCAGCGGGATCGAGCACAGCACCCAGCCCGGCCAGTGGACGTGGAACCCGAGCCCGCGAAGGCGGCGGAGGAGCCACCAGCTGATCGTGGTCGAGTAGACGTCGAGCGTGCTCGGGCTCCTGCGTCTTCGCGACCCGGTCGAGCGCCGCCAGGACGACCGGCACGAGGTCCTCGGGCCACGCCCCCACCGCCGGGCCCGATCTCGCCGTCGGAGCTCACCCAGCAGAGCGCGGTGGCCACGCCGGTCGCGTCGTCCACGAGCGCCAGGCAGGTGCGGTCGCGCCCGAAGAACTCGTGCAGCCGCGGCCGGGGGTGCCCGATGGCGCTCGGCTCGAGGCGCTTCCACTCGGCCACGGCGTTCTCGGCGGCGAGGACGTGCACATCGCCCGGCTCGAAGGCCTCGAGCTCCGCCGCGCGCGTCTCGAGATATGCGTCGGTCCGCTGCGCGCATATGCCAGTGCCCCGTGATCGGCATCACGCCGAACTCGGTGTAGAGCGAGAGGTCGGCCGGGCGCTCCCGAGGCCACCACGATCCGGCCGAGCTCCGGCGATGGATCCCCGGGCCAGCAGCGCTCGAGCAGCGCCCGGCCACGCCCCGGCCCTGGTGCTCGGGATCGACCCTCAGCTCGGTGAGCTGCTCCATGCCGCCGAAGCGCACGACGCGCGCGTAGCCGATCGGCTCCTCGGCGGCCTCGCAGATCACGTAGCGGCCGTCCGGCTGCGCCGCCATGAACTCGATCAGCGCGCGCTCGCGGTGCCAGTCGCCGCGCACCTCGACGGGTGTCGGCTCCGGGCCGTCGGAGGCGATCCCCTGCCGCATCGCGGCGTCGTGTCGTGTGCGCTCGGCGAGTGCGAAGGTCGCGGAGAGGTCGCGCGCAGTTCCGTCTCGGAATGACAGGCCGACGGTCGACATCGCCTAGGCGGCGGGCTTCTCGGCCGACGGGTCCGCGACTGCGGCCGGGCTCTCGCCCTCGAGGTAGCCCGCCAGCGAGGGCGGGTTGCCGAGCTGGCCGAGCTCCGAGGACGCGCGCTCGAAGAACAGGCCCACCGTCCAGTCGGCCATCAGCCGCAGCTTGCGCTGGAACCCGGGCATCATCAGCAGGTGGTAGGTCCGCGCGGCGAACCACGCCGGGAAGCCGCTCAACTTGACGCCGAGCATCGTCGCGACCGCTTTGTGGCGCCCCATGTCCACGAACACGCCGAGCGTCTTGTATCGGAACGGCTTGGCGCGTCCGGAGCCGAGTGCGCGCGGCCACGTTGTCCGCCACCAGTCGACCCTGGCGCAGCGCGTGCTGGGCGGTCGGCGGGCAGGGCGCCTTGCCGCGCTTGCGCGGGGTCGGGCACCGCCGCCGCGTCGCCGACCGCCCAGACGTTCTCGTGCCCGGCGACCCGCATCGTGCGGTCGACCTCGATCCGCCCGCCCGAGTCGAGCGGCAGTCCGAGCTTCGCGACCACCGGCGGCGGCTTGACCCCGGCGGTCCAGCACACGGTGCGCGTCGGTACCTCCTCACCGGTCGAGAGCGTCGCCGAGTCCGCGTCCGAGCGAGTCGAGCTGGGTTCCGGTTCGGACCTCGATGCCCGCGCGAGCGGAGCTCCCGCGTGGCGAACTCCGCGAGGCTGGGCGCGATCTCGGGCATCACCCGCTCCTGGGCCTCGACCAGAATCCAGCGCGTGCCGTCCAGCCGGCAGCGCGGATAGCTGTCGATCACGTCCGCGACGTAGTCCTGCAGCTCGGCGATGCCCTCGAGGCCGGCGTAGCCGGCCCCGACGAACACGAAGGTGAGGTACTCGCGTCGCGCCTCCGCGGTCCTCGATCGACTCGGCGATCTCGAGGTTGAGGAGCGTGCGGTTGCGCAGCGCGATCGCGTCGGAGATCGTCTTGAAGCCGACGCCGTGCTCGGCGAGGCCGGGGACGGGGAGCACCCGGGAGACCGATCCGAGCGCGACGATCAGCTGGTCATAGTGGAGCGCGTCCTCGCGACCGTCGACCGTCCTGATCCGGAGCTCGCGAGGCGGCCGGGTCGGCGCCGACGACGCTCCCGAGCCGGATCTCGGTCCGATCGAGCTCCTCGCGCAGCGGAACCACGACGTGGCGCGGCTCGAGCGTCCCCGCCGCAGCGCCCGGGAAGCAGCGGCGTGTAGAGGAGGAAGTTCTCGGCCGTGACCAGCGTGACCGCGCGCGCTGTGGCGCGAGCACACGCTCCAGGCGGCGCGCGGCGTAGAAGCCGCCGAAGCCCCCGCCGGCGATCACGATGTCCCAGCTCATCCCGTCTGGCTGTTTATCACGCCGGCGCGGTCGGCCCGCGCCGGGTGTCGGATCAGGCGAGCGCGCGAGCGGCGGCCAGGGCCGGCCTCATCGCTCCGGCAGACGGCGCCGAGCCGCCAGGCCGCACCGGAGAAGGCGTGGTTTGCCACCGTCGCGAAGCCCTCCTCGTCGGTCCGCAGCGCCAGCAGCAGGTGCGCGATCCGATCCGACGGCGGCAGCTCCGGGTCGCTGGCGGCCACGCAGAAGCAGTGAACACGCCGGCCTCCGGGAGCGACGAGCACCGCCCCCGCCTCAGAGACGAGCCAGGCGCCGAGCTCGCCCCGCTCGAGTGCGAGTCCCGTCCGTCGCTGGAGATCGCGTGAGCGATGATCGAGCAGGTCGCCGAGCAGGCCCTGGGCCACGCGCTCGGACCGCTCGTTCCGCTTGCCCTTCGGGCGTGCCACGCTCGATCCGCGAAACGCGTACAGCTCCGGGATGATCCAGGCGTGGGCGATGCTCGCCATCCCCACCGGGAAGCTGAGCGGCTCGAGCGCGAACAGCACCGCGGCCGCGGCCGCGAACGGGATCGTGCAGGCGACGGTCCAGAGCGTCCAGAGCCGACCGACCTTTCGCAGGGAGGACGCCGTGGCGCGCTCGCGCCAGGGAACGTTCGCAAGCTCCGGGAGCGCCGGCGCCGCCGCGCTCTGCGCCACGGCTAGCCGCCGGCGATCGGGCGCCGCATCACGACGAGCTCGGCCTCCGCCGGCAGCTCTGTGACCTGGGTGGCGCGACCGGGGCCCTCGTCGACCACGGCGATGTAGCCGGCGTCGAGCTCGCGACGGAACTCGCGTACGGCGCGCTCCACCGCGGCCGGGTCGTCGGCGGTCCACTCAGCGAGCGTGGAGTGGCCTGAGGAGTCGAGGCGAACAAGCCGTGACATGAGCTTCTCCTGTTCGGGAGCGGGTCTTGTCGATGATACGCCTGGTCAGGTCGCAGGTCGCAGGTCGCAGAACGGCCTGTGCCCGCGGTCCTGCCACCTGCGAGCCCGTCGCGTAGCGACGGGCGTCCTGCCACCTGCCACCTGCCACCTAAATCCGCTCGCGGATCAGCCGCTGCACCTCTCCCCCGTCCGCGCGGCCGCGGGTCTCCCGCATGACGGCGCCGACGATCGCCCCGATCGCCTTCTGGTTGCCCGAGCGGACCTGCTCCACGGCGTCGGTGTTCGCCTCGATCGCGCGGTCGACGATCGCGCCCAGCTCGTCGCCCCCAGCGAGGCCCAGGCCGTGCTCGGCGATCACGGCCGCCGGCGCGCCGCCCTCGCTCGCCATCACGTCGAGTACCTGCTTCGCGGCCGACTGCGAGATCTCCTTGGAGGCGACCAGCGTCGCGAGCGAGGCGAGGCTCGCCGGGTCCACCTTCGACTCGGCGGGGTCCGCTTCGCCGATCCGTGCGACGAGCTCGACCGTCACCCAGCTCGCCACCTGCCGCGGGTCCGCGCCGCCATCCGCGCTCGCGAGCGCCGCCTCGAAGTAGTCGCCGAGCGAGCTTCGGAACGCGAGGACGCGCGCCGTCTCGGCGGCGAGCCCGAGCTCCTGCTCGAAGCGCCCCGCGCGCGCCGCGGGCAGCTCGGGTAGCGCGTCGCGAGCCCGCTCGAGCATCGCGTCCGTGGGGGCCAGCGGCACGAGGTCCGGCTCGGGGAAGTAGCGGTAGTCGTGCGCCTCCTCCTTCGAGCGGAGGGCGCTGAGCTCGCCCGCGACGGGGTCGAAGTGGAGCGTCTCCTGAGTGACGGCCCCGCCGTCGCGCAAAATGCCCTCCTGGCGCGCGATCTCTGCTTCCACGCCGCGCGCCAGGAAGCGGAACGAGTTCATGTTCTTGAGCTCGGTCTTCGTCCCGAGCGTCGCCTCGCCGACCGGGCGGATCGACACGTTGGCGTCGCACCGGAGCGACCCCTCCTCCATGTTCACGTCCGAGACCCCGAGCCTGCCGAGCGTGGCCCGGAGCAGCCGCAGCCACTCGGCCGCCTCGGCCGCCGAGCGCAGGTCGGGCTCGGTCACGATCTCAACGAGCGGCGTGCCGCCCCGGTTGAAGTCCACGACCGATCCCGCCGCGCCGTGGATCCGGCCCGACGTGCCCGCGTGGACGAGCTTCGCCGCGTCCTCCTCGAGATGGACGCGGTGGATCCGGACCTCGCCGAGCCTGCCCGCGCGCGCAAGCGGCACGTCGTACTGGGACATCTGGTAGCCCTTCGGCAGATCGGGATAGAAGTAGTTCTTGCGGTGGAAGATCGAGCGCGGCGCGATCTCGCACTCGAGCGCGAGCCCGATCATCAGCCCGAAGTGGACCGCCTCGGCGTTCGTGACCGGCAGCACGCCGGGGTGGCCGAGGCAGATCGGGCAGGTGCGCGTGTTGGGCTCCTCGCCGAAGGACAGCGCGCAGCCGCAGAACATCTTCGTCCGCGTGGCGAGCTGGACGTGGATCTCGAGCCCGATCACCGGCTCGTAGCGGCGCTCGGCGACCGGCTCAGGCACGCCAGCGGCTCCCCGCCGAGGTCGAGTGCCAGCTCGAGCGCGTGGGCGGCCTCGAGGATCCGCTGCTCGCTGAACGCGGGGCCGGCGAGCTGCACGCCAACCGGCAGGCCCTCCGAGAACCCGCCCGGGCACCGAGATCGCCGGGATCCCGGCCAGCGACATCGGGACCGTGCAGTAGTCCGAGAGGTACATCGCGAGCGGGTCGTCGGTGCGCTCGCCGAGCCGGAACGCGACGGTCGGGCGACGTGGGCGTGACGACCAGGTCGACGCGCTCGAACGCGCTCGCGAAGTCCTCGGCGATCTTCGTCCTGCACGCGCTGGGCGCGCCCGTAGTAGGCCTCGTAGTAGCCGGACGAGAGCGCGTAGGTGCCGAGCATGATCCGCCGCTTGACCTCGTCGCCGAAGCCCCTCGGCGCGCGTGTCCTCGTAGAGCGACAGCGAGTCGCCGTCGCCGGCCCGGAGGCCGTAGCGCACGCCGTCGTAGCGGGCCAGGTTGGCGCTCGCCTCGGCGGGGCGAGCACGTAGTAGGCCGCGAGCCCGTGCTCCGCGTGCGGCAGCGCGATCTCGCTCGACCGTCCCCGCCCAGCTCCTCGATCGCGGCCAGCGCTCCGTCGAAGGCCGCCAGCACGCCCGGCTCGATGCCCTCGCCGGTGAGCTCGGGCGGGACGCCGAAGCGGACGCCGTCGAGGCGCTCGGCCGTCGGCGGCTCGATGCCTCCGGGGTGGTCGAGCGACGTCGAGTCGCACGGGTCCCGGCCCACCATGTGCCGCAGCAGGAGCGCGGCGTCGGTCACGTCGCGCGTGAGCGGGCCCGCACTGATCGAAGCGAGGAGGCGAAGGCGATCATCCCGTAGCGCGACACGGACGCCGTAGGTCGGCTTGAGGCCCACCACGCCGCACAGCGCGGCCGGCTGGCGGATCGAGCCGCCGGTGTCGGTGCCGATCGCCCAGGGCGCCGAGCCCGGCCGCCACCGCCGCCGCCGAGCCGCCGGACGAGCCGCCCGGCACGCGCTCGAGGTCCCACGGGTTGCGCACCGGCCCGTAGGCCGAGTTCTCGTTCGACGAGCCCATCGCGAACTCGTCCATGTTGGTCTTGCCGAGCATCGGCGCGCCCGCGGCGTCGCAGCCGCTCCACCGCCGTCGCCGTGTAGGGCGGGCGATAGCCCTCGAGGATGCGCGAGGCCGCGGTGCTCGGAACCCCCTCAACGCAGAACAGGTCCTTGACCGCGAGCGGGACGCCCGCGAGCGGGGCGTCGTCGGGCACGTCCGGCGCGTCGTCGGCGACGCTCAGGAACGCGCCGAGCTCGTCCGCCGTCGCGCGCTCGCGGTAGAGCATCGAACAGCTCCCCCGCCGACACGTCGCCGGCTCGGATCGCGCGGACGGCCTCGGCCGCGGTGGCCCTCAGCACCTCGCTTGCTCCGGACTGAGCCAACGGACGCTACGCGCCGGGGCTCGGGACGCCGAAGCCGCCGCGCGCGGGCGCCGGCGCGTCGGCGAGTGCGCGCTCCGCGATCGAGGCTGGGCCGCGGCTCGTCTGGACGGAGCACGTTCTCGAGCGGGACGATGTGGGACGTCGGCTCGACTCCCTCGAGATCGAGCTCGCCGATCTTCTCGATGTGGTCCAGCACGCCGGAGAGCTCGCGCGCCATCCGATCGACCTCGTCACCTGTGAGGCGCAGGCGGCTGAGCCGGGCCACGTGAAGAACCTCGTCGCGCTCGATCATCGAGCGGATTCTAGGAAGCCGCAGCCGCGGGCTCCGCGCCCGCCGCCTGGCGCTGCTCGGAGCGCGCCGCGCGGGCCGAGCCGACGGCGATGCCCGCGAGGCAGAGGAGCCCGAGCGGGACCCCGGCGCCGATCTCGGCGCCCGCGTTCCCAACCCGATCGATCATCCCGAGCACCACGAGCACCGCGGCGACGGTGGCGAGCAACGCAGTGATGACGGCCGGGGTCAGCGGGGGCTCGAACCGCCGGTTGGACGCCCTCAGCGCGGCCGCGGCCAGGGCGGCGATCACCGTCGCGACGAGCGCCAGCAGAGCGAGCCAGCCGAGCGCGCCGTCCGGCTGCCAGGCAATGTTCTCCTGCTGCTCGGCGCCGACGCTCGCGTCTTCCTGGAGGTCGCGCTGGAGGTCGCGCTGCTCGACGCCCGCGCCGGGCTCGGGCTCGAGGAGGCCCTCGTCGCGCCGCAGCGACTCGCCCTGTTCGGTCGTGTACCAGTCCATCGCCATGACGAGCAGGAGGAGCAGCGCGGCCACGGCGGCCACGACGTGGCCCGCGCTGAGCCGGAAGAGGCTCACGTCCTCGCCTCGCCCGTGGGAGGCGGGAGGCGGACGACGTCGGGGGTGCCGGTTGACCCGCCGCCCGCGTGGACCCGGTCGTCGCGCATGCTGAGGAGCGCCCCGAGGACGAGCGCGGCGGCGCCGGCCACGCCCACCAGCGCTCCCGGCCGGAGGGCAAGGCCCTGCGCCGACGACGGCAGGTCGAGCATGCGGTAGCCCACGACCGCGAGAGCGACGACCGCCACGAGAAAGGTGACCGCGGACCAGGCGACGGCGACCGCGGGCGTGCGCTGCGTCGCCTCTAGCGCCGGCAGCGCGAGACCGGTTGCGGCCACGATGACCAGGACGAGGTCGAGGACAGCAAACGACTGCCAGCCGGTGAGCGAAGCTTCGTCGCTCCCGTACCACGGGAGGAACAGCGAGGCGAGCAGGACGAGGCCCGCGGCGCCGGCGATCACCTCGCCGAGCCGTGGCGGCTTGACGTTCACGCGGTCAGCGTAGCGCCGCGCGCCGGGCGGCGGCGACGGTTCGGTCGGCCGCGCGAGGCGCGCTCAGCGCCGGTCGCCGACCGGCAACTTTGCGCGTATCTGCTCGAAATCCGCCAGGCCGCTCGAGCGCTGGAGGTCGTAGATGTTCGAGCCCGCCACGATCTGCACGGCGTAGGACGAGTCCTCGCCGCTGCGGGCGGCGATCGCCTCGAGCGGGCGCTCGACCGTCCGCTCCTCGCCGTCGAGCTTCAGCGGTATCGGCGTGACCAGGTTGCCGAGGACGAGGTTGCGGTCGCGGTCGACGACCTGCGCGTAGACCACCGTCTTCTTCGGCTCGGCGGTGCCGGAGTAGGTGATGCGGACCTTCGGCTGCCCGATCAGGTCGGCGCCCCCGTCGGGAGGCTCGATCTCCACATCGACTCCGTTCGGCTGCGGCTGGGAGGCGATGAGCGTGCCCGACGTCGAGGCGCCGGCCACGAGCGGGAGGTCTCCGTCGCCGGTCCCCTTCAGCGGCTCCCTCTCGTCGAGCGGGTAGCGGTCGGAGGAGCGCCACTTGCCGTCGTCCGCGACCCATCTGAACCGCGCGCCGGTGCCGGTCGACTGATCGCGGTTCAGGTAGCGGTCGAACCAGTCGAGCGCCGCCTCCTCCACGGTGCCAGGGCGACCGGGGTCGGTCAGGCAGCCGCCGTGGCCGCCGCAGAACCAGAGCATCTTGACGGGCACGTCATTGCGACGCAGGACGCGGTAGTTGGTCTCGGCCTCGTCGAGCGTGAACAGCGTGTCCACGGTGCCCTGGACGAGGAGCGTGGGCGCGCGAATCTCGTCTACGAGGTCGCCCGGTCCGCGGGTCTTGAAGAAGCGCCGGTCCTCGTCCGAGAACTTGCCGCTCGCGAGGCCGTCGGTGAACGCGCTCGTGATGTGCGGGTCGAGCGTGCCCGCCTGCAGGCCCGCAGGGCTGATCAGCCCCGGTGCGAGCGCGGTCGGCGACCCCGATGCCGTAGAGGGCGGCGCCCCAGCCCGACTTGACGGTCTCGTCCTTGTAGAGGCTCGTGAGGAGCGAGTGCCAGGCGATGTCCGGCACGATCGCGTCGACGCGGCGGTCGATCGCCGCGGTGATCGAGCTGGATGCCGCCGCCGTAGCTCGCGCCGGACATGCCGACGCGCGGGTCGCCCGCGCTCGTCGAGCTTGCGCCTCGGGCTGGTCGGCGACGTAGCCGATCAGCGCCTGACGTCGCGCGCCTCCGCGTCGGGCGCAGTCGACCTGGACGATCCCGCCCGAGGCGCCGAAGCCGCGCGCGTCCCAGCTCAGCACGTTGAACCCGGCCTTGCGGAGGGGGCCCGATCCCGACGTTCCCGAACAGCTCCGAGGACTCGGACTCCTCGTCGTCGTCGCGCGGGCCGCCCCAGCCGTGACCGACGAGGACGGTCGGCGCTCGCTCGCCGTCGTCAAGATTCTTCGCCGGGAAGAAGGACGTGACGATCGGCTCGCCGTCGAACGACTCGACGACGTCCTCGCGCGCGCCGGCGGCGGGCGCGCAGAGCAGCGCGCCCACGACGACCGCACTCGCCAAGCCGATCAGTCCCCGCGCCCGCACCGAGGCCGAGCTTAGCGCTCGCGGCCCAGCGCGTCAGTGAGCGAGCGCGGCGCGGGCCGCCTCGAGCGTGTTCTCCAGCAGCATCGCGATCGTCATCGGCCCGACGCCGCCCGGCACCGGCGTGATCGCGCCGGCCCGCTCGACGCACCGCGTCGAAGTCCACGTCGCCGACGAGCCCCTCCTCGGTGCGGTTGATGCCCACGTCGATCACCGTCGGCGCCCTCGCGGACCATGTCGCCCGTCGACGAGCCCGGGCACGCCCACGGCCGCGACGAGCACGTCGGCCCGGCGGCAGACGCGCGGCGAGATCGCGCGTGCGCGAGTGACACGTCGTGACGGTGGCGTTCGGCCTGCAGCAGCAGCGCCGCGAGCGGCCTGCCCGACGAGCTCCGAGCGGCCGACGACGACCGCCTCGGCGCCGGTCAGCTCGGCGCCCGCGGCGCGAAGCAGCTCCATCACCCCCGGCGGCGTGCACGGCACGAGCGCCGGGCGCCCCTGCATCAGCAGGCCCGGCGTTGATCGGCGTCAGCCCGTCGACGTCCTTCGCGGGTCGATCGCGCCGGTCATCGCGTCGCCGTCGATGTGGCCGGGGACCGGGAGCTGGAGCAGGATGCCGTGCACCGCGTCGGTCCGTCGTTCAGCTCGGCGATCAGCTCGGCGAGCTCCTCCTGCGCGCACGTCCGCCGGGCAGCTCGTGGTGGAACGACGCCATCCCGGCCTCCTCGCACGCCTCGCGCTTGCTGCGCACGTAGATCTGCGAGGCGGGATCGTCGCCGACGAGCACCGTGGCGAGCCCCGGCTGCACGCCGTGCCCGCGCGACGCAGCTCCTCGACCTCGCCGCGGACCCGCTCGCGGACCGCCGGCGGCGACCGCCTTGCCGTCGATGACCGTGGCCCTGGGCACGGCACTATCGCTTCTTCAGCGGGGCGTAGTCCATCATCAGCTTGCGCTCGGAGCCGTCGCTGGCGAAGCGCACGACCACCACGCCGCCGCGGCTCGAGGCCGGTGACCACGCCGTCGCCCAGCGTCGCGTGGACCACGTCGTCGCCGAGCGCGAACGAGCGCCTGCCGGCGCACGCGGCTGGGCGCCGCGGTGCCGCCGCCCGCCCCAGCGGTCCGGTCTGCGCGGCGCTGCGCGCTCGCGGTCGGTCAGCTCGTCCGGGATCTCGTCGAGGAAGCGGCTCGGCACGTTCCAGTCGCGCGACCCGTAGAGCGCCCGCTGACGCGTGCGTACGTGAGGTAGAGCTCGCGCCGCGCGCGGGTGATGCCGACGTAGCAGAGCCGGCGCTCCTCCTCGACGTCGCCCGCCTCGATCGAGCGCATGTGCGGGAACACGCCGTCCTCGCAGCCGATGATGAACACGACCGGGAACTCGAGCCCCTTGGCGTTGTGGAGCGTCATCAGCGTGACGATGCCCTCGTCGTCGCGCAGCGCGTCCTGGTCCGAGAACAGCGCGATCTGCTGGAGGAACTCCTCGAGCGAGGCTCGCCCTCCTCGGTTGCGCCGGCCGCGTCGTACTCGCGCGCCACGCCCACGAGCTCCTCGAGGTTCTCGAGCCGTCCCTCGGCCTCGATCGTCCGCTCGGCCCGCAGCGCGTCGCGTGTAGCCGGTCTCGCTCAGCACCTCCTCGAGCAGGTCGCCGACCGGCGCCGACTCGGCGCGCTCGCGCAGCCGCTCCATCGTCGACATGAAGCGCCCGACGGCCTTGACCGCGGCCGCGCCGAGGCCGGGGACCCGCTCGGCCGCTGCGGCCACGTCCCACACCGGCTCGCCGAGCGTGTTGGCGTGGCCGACGATTCGCGCCTGCGTCGTCTGCGCCGATCCCGCGCCGCGGCGAGTCGACCACGCGCTGGAACGAGACCACGTCCTGCGGGTTCACGAGCAGCGTCAGGTAGGCGAGCGCGTCCTTGACCTCGGCGCGCTCGTAGAACTTGGTGCCGCCGATCACCTGGTAGCCGACGCCGTAGCGGACCAGCGTGTCCTCGAGCACGCGGCTCTGGGCGTTGGTGCGGTAGAAGACGGCGACCTCGTCGCGGGACGTGCCGGAGTCCACGAGCCGCTCGATCTCGCCGGCGACGAAGCGCGCCTCGGCGTGCTCGTCGTCCAGCTCGGCGATGTGCACCGGGTCGCCGGCCCCGAGGTCGGTCCAGAGCGCTTTCGCCTTCCGGCCCGCGGTTGTTGCGGACCACCGCGTTGGCGGCCGAGAGGATCGTCTGCGTCGAGCGGTAGTTCTGCTCGAGCTTGACGACCTCGGCGTCGGGGAAGTCGTCCTCGAAGTCGAGGATGTTGCGGATGTCGGCGCCGCGGAAGCGGTAGATCGACTGGTCGTCGTCGCCGACGACGGACAGGTTGCGATGCTCCTCGGCGAGCAGCCGCAGCCACCGGTACTGCGTCCGGTTCGTGTCCTGGTACTCGTCCACGAGCACGTGCTGGAAGCCGTGCTGGTAGCGCTCGCGGACCTCCGGGAACAGCTCGAGCAGGTTCACCGAGCGGAGCAGCAGGTCGTCGAAGTCCATCGCGTTCATCGCGTGGATCCGCTGCTCGTAGAGCTCATAGACGTCGGCGGCCGTCTGCTCGAAGAACGACGAGACGCGCTCGCGGTAGCCCGCCGCGTCGAGCAGGGCGTTCTTCGCGTCCGAGATCTGGTTCTGGATCGAGCGCGGCGTGAACCGCTTGGGGTCCACGTCGAGCGCCTCGATGCACTGCTTGACTAGGCGGCGCGAGTCGGCCGCGTCGTAGATCGTGAATCCGCGCGTGTAGCCGAGCCGCTCGGCGTCGGCCCTCAGCATCCGGGCGCAGGCGGAGTGGAACGTCATCACCCACATCGCGCGGGCGCGAGCGCCGACCAGCGCTTCGACCCGCTCGCGCATCTCGGCCGCGGCCTTGTTGGTGAACGTGATCGCGAGGATCTCGCTCGGACGGGCCCGCCCCGAGCCGACCAGATGGGCGATCCGCCGCGTGAGCACCGCGCGTCTTCCCGGAGCCGGCTCCGGCGAGGATCAGGAGCGGCCCCTCGCCGTGCAGGACGGCCTCGCGCTGAGGCTCGTTGAGCCCGTCGAGGAGGGCGTCGCTGGCGCTCATGGTGGCCACTCGAGCGAGGATAGAGCTGGGCGCGGAAGGGTCAGCCGCGCGCGTTTCGCGACGCCAGGCGCTCGGCCAGGGCCGGCGACGGGGCGAACGCGATGGCGGTGGCGCGGGGCTCCGAGGAGAGCGCGACCGCGCCGCCCTCGACCCGCCACCGGCCGCTGCCGGCAGGCTTCGCGTCGAGGCCCTTCACGAGGTGGTCGGTCGCCGCGATGCGGAACTGGCGCGCGTCCGCCGAGGTGTCCCACCGCCACCCGAGCGCAAGCGCGTCGGCCCGCCGACACGGGGTGTCGCACGCCTCGCCCCCGACGCCCTCCCGCTGCCAAAGCTCGTAGCGGCCCCCTCCCCACCCCGCGGCCGCGCGCTGAGCGCGGCCGGCCGCGCCGTTCGCGAGCATCTGCGCCGTGTCAAACTCGCCGAGCGCCCCCTCGGCCGAGCGGCTCCAGCCGTCGCCGAGCATCGGCTCGAGCTCAAGCTCAACCGCCTCGGGCGCCTCGTCGGTCAGGTACTTGACCGGGTGGATGATCTGCTCGGTGGACTCGGGCGGTCGCGTGTCGAGCGCGAGGTCCACGAGCCGCCAGTCGCCCCCGGCGCGCAGCAGCTCGCGGACGAAGCTCTGGCCGTTCACGTAGCTGAACTCGAGCGACGCGCGGACGTACGGGGGGAGATCGGCGGCGGCGTCGCCGCCGGCCCCGGACGACAGCGCCGATCCGAGCGCCTGGCCCGGGTCGATGTTCGCTTGCGCGTACCGAGCCATTGCCTCGGTCGCCGTGCCCTCGATCAGTGCGGTCGTGGCGGTGTTCGCGTCGTCCTGGCCGGGGTCGGGCTCCGCGAGGTCGAAGCGCTGATCCTCGAGCGCGTGAACCAGCTCGTGGGCGAGCGCTATCTCGGCGAGCACCGGGTCGTCGGGCTGAGCCCCGTCGACCAGCGCGAGGCGCTCGCGGCGCGGATCGTAGAAGCCGAGGACCTCCTCGCCGAGGATCGTGCTCGAGATCTCGCCCACGTCGTCGTCCGGCTCGAGCAGCCCGATCAGCTTGAGGACCTCCTCGTCGGCCCGGCGCTCGGGGGCGGGGTACTCCCGCTCCAGGTCGGCCAGGCCCTCGCGCCGCACCTCCTCTGACGTGACGACCACCGGCTCGGGTCGGCGCTCGAACTCGAGGCCGCGAACCTCCTCGATGGCCTCGGCGATCGGCGCCACCCGCCCCGCGACCGCCGCCGTGCCGCGCGAGTCGGACGCCGACGACCCCCGGTCGCCGACGATCAGGCTGACCGCGATCAGCACCGTGAACGCGACGACGATCCCGATCCTCGGGGCGAGGTCCCCCGGCGTGTTCTGCACGCGGTCGAAGCTAGCGGCCGGCCTGGTCCGCCGCGCCGGGCGCGGGTGCTGCGGAAGAACAGTTAGCCGCGTCTCTCCACCTCCAATTTATACCGCACAGGGGGCCTTCATGAAGCCCTGGGTCGTGCCGCATAATCGCCCGCCGCAAGCCAGAACCCACGGAAATGGGAGGAGCGAAATGCGCGTGTCTTTCTCGACGTATCCGACTGGAGTGTGGCTATGACCGAGCATGCGGTGGTGATCGCCGGAGGAGGTCCGACGGGGCTGATGCTGGCGGGCGAGTTGGCGTTGGCGGGCGTCGACGTTGCCATCGTCGAGCGGCGCGCCAGCCAGGACCTCCCCGGCTCGCGCGCAGGTGGTCTGCACTCACGCACCATCGAGATCCTCGATCAGCGCGGAATCGCCGATCGGTTCCTCTCGGAGGGACAGGTGGTCCAGGTCGGGCAGTTCTCCGGGGTCCCCTTGGACATCAGCGACTTTCCCACCCGGCATCCCTACTCGCTCGGGCTGTGGCAGAACCACATCGAGCGCATACTGGCCGGCTGGGTCGGCGAGCTGGCGGTGACGATCTATCGCGGACGTGAGGTGACGGGTTTCGCGCAGGACGAAACCGGCGTCGACGTCGAGCTGTCCGACGGCCAGTCGCTGCGGGCGCGAGTATCTCGCCGGGTGCGACGGAGGACGCAGCCTGGTCCGCAAGGCAGCCGGCATCGAGTTCCCGGGGTGGGATCCGACGACGAGCGCCCTGATCGCCGAGGTCGAGCTGGCCGAGGAGCCGGAATGGGGCATCCGCCAGGACGCCCTCGGCATCCATGCCCTCGGCAGGGTGGAGTACGAGATCCGCGACGGCGAGGTGGTCTACGCGGATAGCGGGCCGGTACGGGTCATGGTGACCGAAGAGCACGTCGGACCCACGAGCGAACCCACCCTGCGCGATCTCAGCGAGGCGCTCATCGCCGTCTACGGGACCGATTACGGGGTCCACAGTCCCACGTGGATCTCCAGGTTCACCGATATGACCCGGCAGGCCGCGGCCTACCGCGACAGACGGGTCCTGCTGGCCGGCGACGCCGCACACGTGCATTCCCCGGATGGTGCACAGGGCCTCCAGACCGGCGTGCAGGATGCGGTGAATCTGGGATGGAAGCTGGCCCAGGTGGTCAACCGGACATCCCCGGAAAGCCTCCTGGACACCTACCACGCCGAGCGTCACCCGGTCGCTGCCCGCGTGCTGCGCACCACGATGGCGCACGTCGCGCTCCGCCGCCCGGACGAACGCACGGAGGCCTTGCGCGACACCATCGCCGAGCTCCTCATGACGGACGAGTCGCGCAGACGCTTCGCCGCGATGATGTTCGGTCTGGACATCCATTACGACCTCGGCGAGGGACACCCGCTGCTCGGACGCCGCATGCCCGATCTCGACCTGGTCACCGCCGACGGCCCGCTGCGGGTCTTCAGCCTGCTGCACGACGCCCGGCCGGTGCTGCTCAACCTCGGTGAGCCCGGCGGCTTCGACATCACTCCATGGGCCGATCGGGTTCAGCTGATCGACGCCGAGTACGTCGGGGCGTGGGAGCTTCCGGTACTCGGCGCGGTCAGCGCTCCCACCGCCGTGTTGATCCGGCCCGACGGATATGTCGCCTGGGTGGGAGACCTCAGCCCAGCCGGGGCTCCCCGACGCGCTCACCACCTGGTTCGGACCGCCGACTGCGGCGTAGCCTCACCAGTCCAATCGTTCGCGGATCTAGGCTGATCCATCGCGTGGGGCTCTGCGAGGACGTGAGGCGAAGCTGCGCCCGGATCGCCGACGAGGCGAGGTCGGTCGCGATCGCGCCCTTTGACGCCGGCTCCCTCGCGCCGGCCGACGCGCCCGCGCTTGACCCCGAGCGGCACTACCTCGAGGGCTCGCGCGCGGACGTGATCGCCTACCTCCTGACGCTCGGGGCGATCAACTTCGGCTCGGGCTGGTTCCCGACGCTCCGCAAGCGCGCGGGCTCGTCCGGGTACTTCACGGTCGCCTGGGCTCTCGCCGACCGCTTCCGCGCGCACGGGCCGTGGAGCGCGCGAGGAGCTGTGCGCGCTCGACGCGCCGACCGTCGCCGGCGTGCTCGGACAGGAGCCGGACCACGAGCTCATGGCGCCTCTACGCGCGGGCGCTGAACGACCTCGGCGCCTTCCTCGCCGATCGCCGGCCGGAGGAGCGTGGTCGATGCGGCCGGCGGCTCGGCCGAGCGGCTCGCCGAGCAGCTCGCGCGCGGGATGCCCTTCTTCGACGACCCGGCTTCTACAAGCGGGCGCAGATCGTGCCGAACGACCTCGCCCTCGCCGGCGTCGCGGAGTTCCGCGACCTCGACGCCCTCACGATCTTCGCCGACAACCTCGTGCCGCACGTGCTGCGCGTCGACGGGGTGCTGCGCTACGAGCCCGGCCCTGGCGCGCACGATCGACGCCGGCGAGCTCCTCCCGCCGGGCGCCACCGAGCGCGAGATCCGCGCCTGCGCCGTGCACGCCTGCGAGCTGAGCCGCCGCCGAGATCGGCGTGCCGCCCCGGACGCTCGACACCTGGCTCTGGAACCGCGGTCAGGGCGCGCGCTACAAGGCGCTGCCCCGCCACCGGACGCGCACCGTCTTCTACTGATCTGGCGCGTCACCCGGGGCCGGCGCCCAGGCGCTTAGCCGCCGGCCGGGTCCGACCCGCGCGGGCGCAGCGGCCGGACCTCCGCGGCGGGCTGCGCGTCGCGGCCGGTCGCGTCGGCCAGCCGGCCCTCGAGCTCCTCGACCCGCGCGGCCAGCGCGCGGATCGCGTCGGCGACGGGGTCGGGGAGGTGCGCCCAGTCGGCGTCCGGGCCCGCCGGGCCGCTCGCCGTCGACCCGCACCGGGTGGCCGGGGTTGCCGACGACGGTGGAGTTCGGCGGCACGTCGTGGATCACGACCGAGTTCGCGCCGACCTTCGCCGCCGCGGCCGACGCGGATCGGCCCGAGGAGCTTGGCGCCGGAGCCGATCACCACGTCGTCGTCGACCGTCGGGTGGCGCTTGCCGCGCGCGAAGCCTGTGCCCCCGAGCGTGACGCCCTGGTAGAGCGTCACGTTGTCGCCGATCTCGGCCGTCTCGCCGATGACGACGCCCGCCCCGTGGTCGATGAACAGCGAGCGCGCCGATCCGACGCCGCGGGGTGGATCTCGACGCCGGTCACCGACCCGCGAGGCGTTCGCGACGCGTGCGGCACGAGCGGCACGCCGGCCTCGTGGAGCGCGTGCGCGACGCGGTGGGCGAGCAGCGCGTGCACGCCGCCGTAGGTGAGCAGGATCTCGAACCGGCCGATCCCGCGCGCGGCGGGATCGCGCTCCTGGGCGGCCGAGAGGTCGTCGCGCGAGCTCGCGGGCGACGCGGGCGATGGTTCCGAGGCCGAGCATCGACTACGTCAATTCTGCCGCAGCCGGCGACCGCAGCACAGGCCGGGCAGTCGTCACGGCGCTCGGTGGCGACCATCGTCTGGGTCATGTCGCGCGCCGTCGATCTGCAGGATCGCGTCGAGCAGCGGCGCGCCGACGCCGGTCAGCAGCTTGAGCGCCTCGAGCGCCTGGATCGAGCCGACGATCCCGGCGATCGCGCCGAGCACGCCGGCCTCGCGGCACGACGGCACCGAGCCGGGCGGCGGCTCGACCGGGAAGGCGCAGCGGTAGCAGGCCGACGCTCCCGGGCCGGATCGACAGCACGAGCCCCGAGAAGCCCAGCACGCCGCCCTCGACGAGCGGGACGCCTGCGGCGCAGCACGCGTCGTTGACGGCGTAGCGGGTGGCGAACGAGTCCGAGCAGTCGACGACGACGTCGGCGCCCGCGACGATCGCCTCGGCGTTCTGCGCCGTCGAGGCGCACCGGGTACGGCGTCGACCAGGACCTCGGGGTTGAGCGCCGCGAGCTTGATGCGCGCGTTGTCCGCCTTCGCCGACGCCGACGTCGGGCGTGAAGTGGAGCGGCTGGCGGTGCAGGTTCGAGAGCTCGACCCCGTCGGAGTCGACGATCCCGATCCGCCCGACGCCTGCGGCCGCGAGGTACGCGGCGACCGGCGACCCGAGCGCCCCCGCGCCCACCACGATCACGCTCGACGCTTGAGAGCGCTCCTGCGCCTCGCCGCTCCACTCGGGCAGCACGAGCTGGCGCGAGTAGCGCTCGAGCTCGCGCGTCCGACAGGCGTCACCGCTTCACGATCGTCACGACGTCGCCCGTCGACGGCCACCGCGTGGCCGTCCTCGCGCGCCGAGCGCGGGACGCTCGTCGAGCGGCTCGCCCGGGTCGAGGCGGACGGCCAGCGCTCGCCGGGCGCCAGCGCCTCGAGCGCCAGCCGCGTCCGCACCCAGTTCATCGGGCACGCGACGCCGGTCAGGTCGAGCGACGCCGTCACGGGGCGAAGAACGGCGTGGACACGTAGCGCTCGCCCGAGTCCGGCAGCACCACGACGATCCGCGCGCCCCCGCCACTCGGGCCGGCTGCCGACCTCGATCGCCGCCCACAGCGCGGCGCCGCACGGATATGCCGGCGAGGACTCCCTCGCTGCTCGCCGCGCGCCGCGCCGTCTCGATCGCGTCCTCGTCGGCGACCGCGATCACCTCGTCGATCACCGACCGGTCGAGGACGTCGGGCACGAAGCCGGCGCCGATCCCCTGGATTCGTGCGGGCCCGGCGGCCCGCCCGGAGAGCACAGGCGAGCGGCTTCGGCTCGACCGCCACCACGTGAAGCGTCCGGGTTTCGCTCCTTGAGGCGCTCGCCCGCGCCGGTGATCGTGCCGCCGGTACCGACGCCCGCGACGAGGACGTCGACGCTCCCTCCCGTGTCGCGCCAGATCTCCTCGGCCGTGGTCCGGCGGTGGATCTCCGGGTTGGCGGGGTTCGTGAACTGGTCGGGCCGGAACACATCGTCCCGCCCGGCCGCGACTTCGGCGGCCCGGGCCACGGCCTCGTGCATCCCGCCGAGCGACTCCGTCACCTCGACCTCGCGCGCCGTAGAGACGGAGCAGGCTCTCACGCTCGCGGCTCATCCCCTGCGGCATCGCCAGGAGGAGCTCGTACCCCTGCGCGGCGCAGACGAACGCGAGCGCGATGCCGGTGTTGCCGGACGTCGCCTCGACGATCGTCGTCCGCCCCGGCTCGATCCTGCCCTCGGCCTCGGCCGCGTCGATCATGGCGACGCCGATCCGGTCCTTCACGCTCCCGGCCGGGTTGTAGGCCTCGAGCTTCCCGATCAGCTCCGCGTCGCACTCGGGGGCGATGCGGGTCATCCGGACGAGCGGCGTCCCCCCGACGGTGTCGGCCAGGTTCGCGGGAATCGTCGCGGGGGGCGCGGCCGCGTCCACTCGATCCAGGGTATATGCCTGCACGGAGCCCGTTTGGCGTCAGCCGCCGGACCGGATAGCCTGCGCGGCTGTGAGGAGGAGCGTTTCGATCGTGGCGGCCGCCTTCTGCTGCGCGGCGATCACGACGGGCTGTGGCGGGAGCACTCCGGAGAGCGGCGAGTACGACCCGCGCATCGCCGAGGAGTTCGTCAAGGACAAGGTGATCGCCGACGTGCAGGCGAACGTGGCCTTCGACGCGACCGAGGTCGAGCCGCCCGTCGTGAGCTGCGAACAGGAGGAGCCCGTGGGCGAGGAGCCGACCGACGAGGGCATCTTCACCTGCGAGGCGACCGTCGAGGACTCCGACGGCAAGACCGTGGGCCGCGAGACATGGGAGGTCGGGATCGAGGTCGACCCCCAGACATCCGACAGCGTCGTGAGAAGCTCCGAGCGCCTCAAGTCGACGATCGGAGAGGCGCCTCAGCCGACGGGCTGAGCCCCTGGCCAAGTCGTCCAGATGCGGAGGGCTCGGCGAGACTTCTCGCCGGTCGCGCCGTTATAGGTCGGAGGCCGGGCCCTCGACGCGCCCGGGACATCGAGCGAAAGGGCCCGAGATGAAGCTGCGCAACCCGACCGTCGCACTACTGACCGCCGCGCTGGCGTTGTCCGTCCCCGGCGCCGCGCTGGCCGACAAGGGCGGCGTGCCGCACTCCGGCAAGCCGTGCCCGACCAAGAGCGAGGGCAAGAAGCCGATGAAGGCGAAGAAGGCCAAGAAGGCCCCGAAGACCTCGCGCGGCAAGAAGTGCGGCCACCAGAGCACGCCCCCACCCGTCGAGGAGGAGCAGCCGCCGGTGGTGGAGGAGGAGCTTCCAGTCTGAACCACGATGTTCGCCGCGTGAATCGGCCACTTGGCTGATTCACGCATGATCTGCCTGCCGCGCGATACTGCGCGCGGCGATGTCGCGGGAGAGCGTTCGTATCCACCGCTGGGCGGGCCTGAGCGCGGTCGGGGCAGTAGTGCTCTTCACGATCGGGAATGCGCTCTGGGCATTCGAGCAGCCCGCCCCTGGTGGCTCCGGCCCGGAGCTGGTGATCTTTTACAGCGATCTCTCGGAACGGATCGTGGCCGGCGCGCTTCTGAGCCTGCTCTCGATCGCGGCCTTCCTCGTCTTCGCGAGTGCGATTCGGGCCGTGCTTGTCGAGCACCAGGGGGACGAGCTCCTCGCGAACATCGCCTTTGGCGGAGCCCTGCTTGGGCTGGCGGCCGGAATCGGGGCGGAGACGATCAACATGGCGGCCGCGATCCGGGCCGGGGACGGCGGGCTGACGGAACCGCTCGCGCTGACGCTGTTCGATACCTCATACGTCCTCGGGTCCTACGCCTCCGGGATCGGCTTCGGGTTGCTCACCCTCGCCGTGGGGGTGGCGGCGCTGCGAGACCCGGTCTTGCTTCCCCGCTGGCTCGCGATCATCGCCCTTGTAGTCGGCGCCACCCTGATCACCCCCCTCGCGGCATACGCGATCGGCGAGTACACCGTCGGCCCTAGCTTCCTGATCCTCCTTGTCTTGGGTGCAAGGCTGCTCCGCCGCACGTCTCCGGGAGTAGCTCGTCGGTCAGGCGCCGCTGGCCGTTTGCTGCGCATGTCCCGAGAAGGGATAGGCTGCTGGTCCGGCGACCACAGAGGAGAACAGCCCCTTTGATAACGCTTGGCGTCATCTTGCTCATCCTCGCCCTGGTGTTCGACGTCGGGATCCTGTGGGCGCTCGGTGTTCTCCTGGTCGTCGTCGGAGCGTTCTTCTTCATTCTGGGAGCCATGGGCCGCGCGATCGGCGGGCGAAGGCACTACTACTGACCGCGAGCGCGGATCAGATGTAGTGCATCGCGTGCAGGAGGCGCAGACCGCATCGAACGTGATCGCGATGTTCCCTCAGCGGCCGCTGCTGCTCAGCTTCATCGCCTCATCCACGGTCTCGGCCAGCGAAATCACCTGGCGCACCTCAGCGAGGTCGAGGACCTTTCGGGTCGGCGCCTGCGCCGGCGCGGCGAGGCACACACGGTGGCCGCTCAGGTCTAGCCGCGAGCTCAGGCTGAAGAGCATCCGGATGCCTGCGCTATCGAGATAATCCGTGTCGGTCAGGTCGACGACCAGGCCGACCGTGCAGCTCACCGCTTCCGCGGCGATCTCGTCGCCTATCGCGGAGGCATTCGAGGCATCCACTTCGCCTTGCACCCGCACCACCACGCAAGAGTCGCTCGCCCTCGTGTCGAGTCGAGCCAGTTCCATCTACGGAACCGGGGTCCCCTCGAGATCCCGGGACATGGCCACCTTGGTGCCGCCCGCATTCCTTGCGACATCGACGGCGTCCATCAGACCGGTCATGAGCATGAACCCACGACCGCGATCGAGCTCGGCTGGTTGCGGGTCGGCACTGGGTTCCCGCCAGGCACCGAAATCGCGAACCGAGAGCACGACGCGACCTTGCTCCCGGACGGCCTCGACCCGCATATGACCCGTGCCCGCGGAGTACGCGTGCTCTGCGGCGTTGGCGCACGCCTCGTTGCACGCCGCGACGACGTCGCGGGCCTGGCGCCGCCCCACGCCCGAAGCGTCGAGCCAGCGGGCGAGCTCGTGCCTGACGCGTGCTAGAGACCCGGCATTGGCCGGCACCTCGAGCTGAAACGGCCCGATGCCCACAATCAGACTCTGGCCGCGAGGATCGCCGTATCGTCCTCGCCGCCCTCATCCACGCCTAGCCGAGCCAGCAGGAAGTCGCAGCAGGCGCTTGGCGCAGGCGGCGAGTCTCCCAGGGCACGCTCCAGCTTCTCGAGCTGGCCCTCGATCGATTGCCCCCGGCGCTCGATGAGACCGTCGGTGTAGAGAACAATGAGGGTGCCTGGCGGCAGCGTCTCAATTGCGGACCGGAACGTGGCGGCTGGCGCGACGCCGATCGGCGGACAGCCCTCGCCCTCGAGTCGAGCCACGGAACCATCCGGGCGTCGAATCACCGGTGGCGGATGGCCCGCACGCACGTATTCCGCGCGTTCGCGACGGCGGTCGAACACTAGGTAGAAGAGCGTCGCCATCTCAGGAGTGTCGACGGTCGTCGCTAGCCGGTTGAGCCTCTCGATCGCCTGGACCGGCGGCTGTCGATCGAACGCGTACGCGCGCAGCGCATTTCGCATCTGCCCCATCACCGATGCCGCTTGGATCCCACGGCCCGCGACGTCCCCCACCGCGACCACGAGCTCCTCTTCGATCTCCATGGCGTCGTACCAGTCGCCGCCGACCTCCACGCCGGCGCCGCCCGGTAGGTAGCGCGCGGCGAGCTCGATCCCATCCACGTCAGGGAGCGCCGCGGGCAGCATGCTTCGCTGAAGCGTGACCGCAGCGTGATGCTCCTCGCGGTAGAGGAGCGAGTTGTCGACAGCCAGGGCGGCTCGCCGCGCAAGGTCCTGCGCCAGTCCCATGTCCGCTTCGCCGTAGCGACGCCCCGACTCTGCACCGACCAGGGTGATCGCCCCGAGCACGCGCCCCCTCGCGCTCATCGGGACGACCAAGGCCGACGTCAACCCGAGCGCACGCATGAGCTCGAGGTGCTCCTGGTCCTGGGCGGCGTCCTCCAGAAGCTGGTCCGAAAGCTCCGCATAGAGCGCGGGAGCGCCCGTGCGGATCACCTCCGGGACGCCCTCGGAAGCCGCGGGGTCGATCGGATAACGGCGGCGCAGATCGAGCGCCAGCTCGACCTTTGCGGGATCGACGTGCGCCACGGCCACCTGCCTGATGCCGGCGCCGTCATCGGCGGCAAGGTCGACGCTGCACCAGTCCGCGATGCGGGGCACCGTAAGATCAGCGACCCGCTGGAGGGTCGTGTCGAGCTCGAGGCTCTCGCTGAGTATCTCGCTCGCGCGCGAGAGAAACCCGAGCTGCTCGCGTGTGCGCTCAGCTTCCGCGCGGGCGCTCCGCTCTCGCTCGTAGGCCTGGCCTCGGGCAAGCGCGTACGCCGCCTGCTGAGCGACGGCCAAGATGAAGGCCCGATCCTCCGCGGTGAGCGCGTCCGGCTCGTCGAAGCTCAAGGCCACGCCGCCGATCGCCCTGCCCGCGGCGACCAGCGGCACGGCGGCGAGGCTCCGGAAACGCATGTTGCTGCCCGCGAGGGCAGGAAAGCGGGCGACGAGATCTTGGGCGGACGCGGTCCAAATGGGCCGGCGCTCGCGAACCGCTTCGCTCAGGGGAAGATCCGCATCAACGGGGAATCGCTTCCAGGCGGCGAGCCCCTCCTCCGTATAACCAAAGCTGCTCACCAGCTCCAGGACCGACCCATCCTCTGAGACGAGCGCTACGCCTCCGGCATCAGAACCGACGGCGGGCACCGCTTCGCGAACCACAAGGTCCACTACCTCCTCGGGCGTGAGCGCCTGCGACAGGGCGGCCGTAACCGCTTGCAGCCCGGCGGCTCGCTCCTCGGCGCGCTTGCGCTCCTCGATGCTCCGCGCAATCACGGAGGCCGCGATGACTTCTCCGGTCTCATTCCGCACGGGCGACGCGGTGAGCGCCACGGATACGACCCGCCCGTCCTTACGCACGCGCTCGGTCTCGTAGTGATCTACGCGGTTTCCCGCCATGATCTGGTCGAGGATCTTGCGTTCCTCCCCGGCGCGGTCCTGCGGTATCAGGATTGAAATCGACCGGCCAACCGCTTCGTCGGCGCTGTACCCGTAGAGGCCCTCAGCGGCGCGATTCCAGGTAAGGATCTCGCCGCTAGGGGCCTTGCTGAGGATGGCATCGTCCGAGGACTCGACGATCGCTGCCATGTGTCTCTCCGGCGAGAGATGGACGACGTCGTGGGGGCCGGAGTCGAACACCGCTTTTCCGGCTGAATGCGGCGCTTCATTGACCATGCAGCGCGAGAAGCCTAACGGGCGCCGCGAACCCGACCTGGGGGGCGTGGGACGGCTCGGCAGCTCCTTCGCAACTCGCGCCCACGCGGGGCCGTCTCGCAGCCTTCGATCGCCGCTCGATACATGGCCGCCATGTCGAGATAGCCTTCGAGAAGGGCTTCGAGGGAAGGACGACGCCATGAGCGAGAACACCGAGACCGCGATCCTCGCGGGTGGCTGCTGCTGGATCACGCAGGAACTGATGCGTCACTGCGAGGGACTTATCTCCATCCGCGCCGGGTGGATCGGTGGCGAGAGCGACAACCCGACTGAGGACGCGCCGGGTGGGCATGCCGAGGCGGTCGAGCTCGTCTTCGACGCCGACAAGGTTTCCTACCGGGACGTCCTCGAGCTCTTCTTCCAGATCCACCGGCCCGACCTCGGTGAAAGCGTCGTGGGCTCTATGTATCGCTCGGAGATCTTCTGCACGACCGACGAGCAGCGGCAGGTCGCCGAGGAGACGATCGGCGCCGTCGAGGCCGCAGGCTTCTGGCCCCAGGTCGCGACCGAGATCAGCGAGGCCGGCCCCTTCCTGGAAGCCGAGGCCGAAGATCAGGACTACTTCCAGCGCTATCCGGACAGCTCCCGGTTCCCGCAGCCCGGGCTGGCAGCTGCCAGCCACGAGACCGGGCCCTGACGCAGCCGGGCAAGGCCGCCCGCACGTTGGGGCGAGTCGCTTTGGACGAGAAGCCAGGCCATCCCGCTCGCCTCTACTCCTTCGCCGATGGCGAGAAATCGAACCATTGGCGCTCACGCCATTCCGACACGACCTCATTGGCGTCGATGCTGCGGGATGGGAAGCTCGAAGTGGGCGCTGTATCGCTCGCCCTCTTCGCGGAGTCCGAGCTCGTCGAGAAACGTCCAGAGCTCCTCGAGCCGGCGGAACGGGCGAGCGGGCGCGCTGCAGGATGGCCTCCGCCTCGGCATGGATCAGCTTGCAGCTGGGGTCCACGGGATCGCTGGCCATCAGAATCCTGCTCAGCCACCTGAACTCCCATTCGGGGTCGACCGCCGGCACCGCATGTTGGAGATCACGTCGCGGCCGAGCCATTGAGAGCCGCCCTCCGGGCTCGGTGTTCGGCCCACCGGACATCGGCTGCTCGGCGAGCCCTCTGCGAGGCCGCCGTACCCCGCTTCTCCTCGGTCGGGATGTCAAGATCGCCGAGGAGACGAGCGAGCGCGATCCAGCCCTGCCGAGCCTCGGTCACGGCTCCATTCAGCCTGCGCTGGCCGGCGGCTCCCGTGGCGACATGAGCCTCCCGCTTGATCGACCGCTCGAGTGCCGCGCCGGCGTCCGCCTGGCGGCAAGCTGCGGCGAGGATCGCCAGCTCGCGGGGCGTCGAACTCCATGCCGCCAGCTAAGTCGCCGACCATCCGTTGCCAGAGGGCGCGACCGGCAGATGCGAGGCCGGAGGGTGGCTTAGGGCGCTTCTCAGCCCATCGCTCAGGGGGTCCCGGTTTCCGTACGGGCGCAGTGCGCAGGCGGCGGCAGGCGCGAGACGGCGTCACGATTCCTCGCGGCGGAGGTTCCTCCCCTCCCCCTGTAGCACGGCGACCCCGGATGGGTCATGATCGGAGCGAGACCTTCGATGGAGGGAGGACCAACGTGATTCTGTCCACCGTGCAGATCGAGGACTTCGACCGCTTCTGGCGGACGTTCTCCACGAAGGGCGCTGAGAAGCGCAAGGAGCACGGCAGCAAGGGATCGTCCGTCTTTCGCGACCCAAACGACGAGCATCGGGTGTGGGTCGTGTTCGACTGGGACGAGGAGAGCTTTCGGAGCTTCCTTTCCGACCCCGACCTGCCCACGATCTTTGAGGAAGGGGGAGTACAAGGTCGGCCCCAGGCGGCGGAGCTGGTTCACACTCACGACGCCTAGCTTCAAGGCCAACCGCACCGCCGTAGGGCCGTTTTCAGCCTCCCGATCCGATGCGCGACAGTCTGCGCGACAGTCGACCGGCAATTCAGGGTGTTGAGAGGGGTAGAGCGGCGTCGTTCTTTCGCTCCCTAGAGCCGAACGCCGCTCTAGACCACATCCGCCTCTAGATGTAGTACATCCCGCGCAGGGGCCCCTATGCCGCATTCCGAAGCGGGTGCGGGCCAAAGGTGCGGGCCAATCAGGCACCGGCCACTCCTATTGAGCGCTCGAGGTAGGCGTCGAGCAGTTCGGCTGCCTCCCCTCGTTGCCCGGCATCAAGTGTCCGTACTTGTCGTAGGTGACCTGGATCGAGCCATGTCACGACCCACAGCCGCTCGCCACAAGCGGCAGCAGACAATCCCTACCTTACGGGTGGGGTACGTCGGACCCGCTGTGCTCGTTCAGACCGCCTTCTTAGGTTGTTCTAAGCCCGTACAGACCGCGAGCGACTCCCCACGGCGGTCCGACGCTCCTCGCCTCCGGGTCCCTCCCCGCCCCCTACTCGGGATACTGCGCGGGCGGAGAGAGCATGCCCGCTACGGGCAAGTCCGTGCGTCTTCGCTCCTGCGACGTGGCGACGGTCGAAGACGGGGTCATCACCCGTCACCACTTCTATTTCAATGAGATGGAGCTGATGAACCAGCTCGGGCTGCAGGAGGCGGGCGCTCCCTAAGGAGCTGATTCCAGGCCGCGATGCGCGTCGGGAAGCTCCACCGTTGCCAGCTCCGAGGCCGCCGCGTAGGCCCGATGGCCCGTTCCCGGCCTTCAACGCACGCAGGAAGAGGCCGCAGGCCTCGGCCGAATAGGTCGGCTCCGGCGCCCTGACGCTCTTGTAGAGTTCGTCCTTCGAGACAGGGGGAATTGCATGGACGCTTTTCCGGATGACCTCAGCGCGAGGAGCGGGAAAACCGAATCGTGGGTCTGTAGTACGTGCGGCGTCGAGCAGTCGGTTGAGGGCGGTCGGAGGCGTCGACATCGGCGATTTGACCGGTTGGGCTGGAAGCGGCGAGGTGAGGTTGCGTTGTGCGGTGAATGCCGGCGCAGAGCCCAAGCCCTCGAAACGGAGCTCGCCGAAGTCGCGCTCCGCAGAGCGAGAACGTGACCCCAGGACGTGTCGCTCTGAGGGCGAGTCGTGCCTGACGCGGCCGACCATCGGAGCCGGGACTCTCAGCTCGAAGCTGAACTCAACGAAGTGGCTGCCCTGGCCGCGCGTGAGCATCAGCGCGCCGCTCGATTCGAGGCGACGATCGAAGAGCTCGAGACACGTGTCGGAGTCGAGCGTCGGCGGGCCGACGCCGCAGAGCGGGAGCTCACCGCATTGAGGGAGCAGCTCCCTGGTGAGTGGGATCGCGTCAAGACGTTTCGCAAGGGCACTGCTCGCTGGCGACACCGCCGGTAGAGGTCGCGCTGGGGTAGACGTCCCAAGAGACCCTGAGAAGTGATTGCGCACTGATGCGCAGCGAGGTACGTTCTCCGTGATGCCTGGCTGGGGAGGCACCCTCGCGCAGCGCGCTTCGATCGCGCTCGGGGCCTTCTACGTGCTCACCGGTGTCGCCGGTCTGATCGTAAATCCGGACTTCGGGACCGGCGCGAGCACGAACTCTGAGCTGTTCATCGTCGACTGGAACGGCTGGCACGCGGTGCTGACGCTCCTGCTCGCGGCGACCGCGTTCGCAGCGGCCGCACGCCCCGGGTGGGCGACCGGCTTCCTCGCCTATAACGCGGTCGCGAACGCGACGACGGCGATCTGGGCGCTCTTCGACAAGACGCCGCTGGGCGTTCTCGACCTGCCGAACGTGGCAGTCGACGTCGCCGTGCACGTCGCAATCGTGGCCATCTCCGTCGTCGTGCTGCTGGTCCAGTTGCGCGGCAACCGGGCCGCTGCGTCCGCCCCCGCTACCGCTTGAGCGGAGCTCGGGTGCTCGATCAGCAAGACTGGGGGAACCGCAACCAGCTGCGCGATGGACCCGACGATCGTCACCTACTACCGGGCGTCTGAACAAGGCGAGGCGATCTTGGCTGAGCTCGATGACCGGCTCAGTCACGAGTCGGCGAATGGCTATGTACGAATCTCGACACCCCGTCGCAACGACGGCATGGTGGGCATCGAATTCGCATCGGACGTCGACAAGGGAGACGCCCATCGGCGGGTTCAGGCGGTGCTTAGCGAGATCGACCCGAGCTGGGGCGAGCACCTGAAGGTTGCGGAGGGGACGGCCCCAGAGGCATAGGCGATCTACGCAGGACGCCTGGCGAGAGAAGCCACTCTGAGCGCGCGGATGGTTCCTGCCACACAACTCGGGTACATCAAGAGAAAGGAGCTCTTCCCTACCGACGCGTCGCCGACGTCGTAGGGTCCGCTCTCCGTCACAAATGAAGGAGCGACTAGCGATGAGCATCGAGCCCGCAGCCCCAGCCACGGACAACGAGACCGCAGCACGTCGTCTAGTCGACGAGGTCTGGAACAAGGGCAATCTCTCTGTGGTCGACGAACTCGTGCATCCCGACGTCGTCGGCCACGATCCTGCGTTGCCGGAGGAAATTCGCAGCCCAGCGGACTTGAAGCAAGCCGTGTCGATGTACCGCGCGGCGTTTCCCGACCTGCGCTTCATCGTCGACGAGCTCTTTTCAGCGGGAGACAAAGTTGTGTCTCGCTGGCACACGGAGGGCACGCACACCGGCGAGCTCCAAGGCCTTGCCCCGACTGGCAAGCCGGGCTCGGTCACCGGCATCAACATCGATCGCTACGTCGATGGCAAGATCGCGGAATCGTGGACGCAGTGGGACAACCTGGGCCTGATGCAGCAGCTTGGTGCTGCTCCCGCTCGCGGAAGCCGTGGTGAGAAGCTGGGCGTCCAAGCGCAGCGGCTCTCCGTTCGGGCCCAAGAGACGATGAAGCGGCTTCAGGAGCGACGCCAGCGCTAGGACAACCGGAGCGGCAGCTCGGAGGGACGCACTGGGCCCCCGAGCGAGCCCTCAGCGCTTCTTGCGCGTGCCCTTCTTGCGCTTCGCCGAACCGCCGCCACGGGCCGCCGACGCTCGCGTGGTAACCGCCGACGCGGTCTCCCGTACGGTCTCGCCGGCGGCTTTGGCCATCTGAGTCACGCTCCCGCCGACGGCGCGGGCAGAGCTCTTGACGTCCTGAGTGCTCTTCTTGGCGGCATTGCGCTTCCGCGTGGCAGCCGCCTTCTTTCCGGCAGCGCTGCGTTGCGCTTTGGTTCGGGCCATGTTGGTCCTCTCGTTCGGATGACGGGATGCCAAGTATGCAGGGGGGGACGGCGACGGCTGCGAACGATGGCGCGCCGCGAGCCCCGTGAGGCCGAGGCCGAGGGTTCCGAGTCGGCCGGTGCCGAGGGTGGCGTCGGCGGCGCTCACAAGGCCTCCCTCGCAGAGCTCGGTTGACGCGCCTCGAGGTCCCGCCCTAGGGTGGCAACCGCGTGGGGGAGTTCTGGGGAGACAGTCGGTCAGCTTCTGGTGGGCGGTCGGGAGCGCCGTGCTCATGGTCATCGGTGCCTTCGGGCCGTGGGCGCGAGCGATCCTGGTCGGCAGCATCAGTGGGCTCGAGGGCGATGGAGTGATCGTTCTCGTCATTGGCGCGCTGTGTCTCGTTGCGCTCTGGGGTTACGCGAATGGAAAGCGCGCCTCTGCCATCGGCGCTTGCCTCGGCGGAGCCGTCGCGATCGCGATCGGGATATACGACGCCTACACGAATCAGCGAGGACGCGAGCGCGGATCTGTTCGGAGAACGGGTCCAGGTCGCGACGGTCGGCTGGGGCCTGTACCTGACCATCGCGGCGGCAGGCAGCCTCGCGCTTACGGCGCTTGTGTTGTTCTTCTCCCCCCCGGCGAGTCACGGCCAGACTGCTCCAGGCGCGCCTCCACCACCGCCGCCCACACCCGCCGGCTGGTACCCGAATCAGCACGGACCGGGGATGCGGTGGTGGGACGGCTCCCGCTGGACCGACCATCTCGCACCCGACCAGCCGCCGGCACAACAAGGTCCGGAAGCGCCCTCGTCCTGAGCCGAGCGTGGCGTAGACCACGTCAGGCTCCCTCGGGGTCGAGCGCCTGCACTCGCCGAACCTCGTGTCCGTAGCGGCCGGACCTCCGCTCCGCCTTCCGGTCCGATCTCCCAGCGCAGACGCCGGCGCGACATCGGCGATAGGCCATAAGCGTCCTCGCGAAGCCTGATCTCCCTGAGCAGCGTCGGGCTGAGATGCTGCCGCGACTGCTCGATCAGGAGGGCGAGCTCGCGGAGGCCGTGCTCGTCGACCTCGATCCATTGGGTTGCCATCGGGGAGCGCCAAATCCGCTCCCACCACTCACGGGTCTCGGGGCTCCACGCGCCCTTTGCCTTCCGGCCGAGCCTCGGGATCGGTGCTTGCCGGCCGTCGGCAGGTAGAAGTGTGTGGCGCGATTCGAGGTTGCGCCGACGCTTCTGCGTCGGGTGCTTCGGAGGCGGTCCAGGCATCTAGTCAACCCCCTGGAGGCGAGGTCCCCATCCCGTACAGGACGCGAGCGACCCACCACGGCGGTCCGGCGCTCGTCGCCTGCGGGTCCCTCCCCTCCCCGGCCCGCGCGGACGAGAAGCGGCTAAGCCCTCGCATGGAAAAGACTGGGTAGGGTGGCATCGAGGGAAGCAACCGGAGGAGGTCCCAGGTGTCTCAGGAGAACGTCGATCTGGTTCGTGGAGGCTATGACGACTTCAACAGCGGCAACGTCGAGGGGGTGCTTGGGCGACTCGACGGGGAGATCGAGTGGACGGAGCCGGGTGGCGGCAATGCCCCGTCGGGCACCTTCACGGGGCCTGACAGCGTTGGCAGCGAAGTATTCGCCAAGGTCCCGGAGCAGTTCGATGAGTTCGCCTGCACCGCCGAAAACGCTGCGGACGAAGGAGACACGGTTCGGGTCACCGCCCACTTCAAGGGAGTGAACAAGAGCGGCGTGGAACTCGACGCTACCGGCGAACACGTCTGGGAGGTGCGCGACGGCAAGGTCGTGAGGTTCGAGAACACGCTCGACCCCCAGGCTTGGGCGGAAGCCTGGAGCTGAGCCTCCTCCCCCTCGGCAGAGAGACGCGTGGCCCAGTACCGCTTCTGGACGCCAGCCACCGAAACCAAGACGCCCTCGAAGCCGCCGGGCTGTCGCAGTACGGCGATGTCGCAGGAGGACGTCGGCGATCGAGCCCGGGGCCTGCGAGCGCGCCGCGCAGCCCTAGCGAGCGGCGGTCCCACGAGCTAGGGTCGCGCCACACGCACGACCGGAAGCTCTCGCATGACCGAACCTTGAGGAGTGCAGGATGAGCGTCCCGTACTCGCTGTTCTACCGCCTGGGTTTTCATCCCTGGGAGGACCTCGCTGAGCATCCGCCGTTCGCCGAGAAGCTGTCCGCTTTGCTCGACCGCGAAGAGGGCGGGAGCGAGCCGCCGTACGGACGGGCGCTCGACCTCGGCTGCGGCAGCGCCGTCTGGGGGGTCAAGCTGGCCGAGCGGGGCTGGCAAGTTACCGGAGTCGACATAGTCGAGAAGGCGCTGCAACGCGGACGGCAGCGGGTACAGGAGGCCGGGGTCGACGCGCAACTCGTTCAAGGCGACGTCACGGACCTCCGAGCCGCCGAAATCGGTGCCGACTTCCGGTTGGTTCTGGATACCGGGACGTTCCACGGCCTGAGCGACGAGCAGCGCCACGCGATGGGTCGCGAGATCAGCGCGGTCACGGCCGCTGATGCCACGGTGCTGCTCGATGTATTTGCACCTCGACGCAGAGGGCCGCTCCCGCGTGGGGCGAGTCGAAGCGACGTCGAGGCTGCCTTCCCGGAGTGGAAGCTCACCGATGTCGAGCTTGCGGACGCCCAACCGGACACGATCGCGAAGCTGTTCAAGTTCGACGAGCATTGGTACCGCCTCCGTCGACGGTCGAACTAGCCTCGAAGCCACGGGCTGCCTCCCGCTTGTCCTGGTTGGGCCTCTACGCACTCGTCGCCGGAGGAAGGACGCAGACGAATCCCGCCTCCTAGCGAAGCCGACGCTCATCGTCGTGCGAGGGCTTAGCTGGTTCGCTCCGGCGCGGCCCTCAGAGTCCAGCGTTAGCCGGCAAACGAAGCGGGCCGCCCGCAGGCGACCCGCTCTTACCGCTCTAACCGCTTCGCCTACCGCCGGGCGAGGAGCGGCCTATCGGCAAGCTGCTCCCGTCATCCACTTTGAAACGGGGCGACGTTACGTGTCCGCACACCGTCGGATCGGGTCGGGCTGCGGTGCCGGGTACTGCGGCTGCGCCTCCTCCGTCGGTGGGGGTGCCGCGCTCGTCTCGGGCGTGCGCCTTTCCCTATCGCTCAGTCCCTCAGCGGTCCTGAGCGCTTCCCTGACCAGCGCTTCGAGCGTCGTCTCACGCTTCATTGGCCCTGGCCGAGAGAAGGTCGTAGTCGGCCTGTGAGAGCCGGACGTTGACGGTGCAGTTCGCCGCTTCAGGCGTTTGCTGTGCGGTGGTCATGAGATGACCCCCTCTGGACTCCGGGAACTGACGAGTTCCCTGTTGTGAACGGCGTTTCAGTCGCTCGGGACGAAACGGCCCGTGAGGTCATCTGGAGGGCGTACTGCCCAGCTGGTGCCCTGCGCGAGGTATCTCAGCAGGAACGGCCTATTTGGCCCTTACGACCACGGTACTCCTATTTCTCGGCTCAAACGAGCATCTTTCAGGCAGCGCTGTATTACGGCTGTAAGACTCCCACGCATGGGCGGGTGAGTTGTTTCGGCTTCCCGCGACTGATCCGCCCTGGGGGTCTTTCGGCGGACGGCGGGCACTCCAGCTCGGGGTAGCCGGACCGGACCGAAGGAGCTAGGACCGCACCGAAGATGGTGCGGTAGACCCTCGCCACGATCACCGCCGAGCGGCGGTATCGGTGGTACGGTGGAAGGAGCGTTCGTTCGGCACTCAGCCCCTCCTCCCTACGCGCGTCTTCAACCGGAGGGACGAAAGTAGGCCTCGATGGCCGCCGACGAACGTAACGGCGCAGGTAGCGGGAACCTCCGCACCGCGATATCGAATGAATTGGTGGGCCTCCTCCGCGAACACGCGGGACGCGGGCCGACCCGGGCGCGGACGTACATCAGTGAGGACATGATCACGTGTGTGCTGGAAGACGCCCTGACTCCAGTCGAGCGAACGCTCGCGGACGACGGCCAAACAAGGACCATCGAGCGCGTCAGGGGCAAGCTGCAGGAGGCGTTGGGCGACGAGATGATCGAATGCGTCGAGGCGATCTCAGGCCGCCGCGTGCGCGCCTTTCTGAGCGCCAATCTCGTCGAGCCTGACATCGCCGTCGAGACCTTCTTGCTGCACGAGCGCGAGGACGGGTCTCCTCAAAGTGAACCCGTGGCTTCGCTTTCCAGGGCGGGCGAAGACAGTCCCGAGGGTCCCGGCACGCCGCCGAGCAGCCGCCCGCAGTTCTAGGGAAGGGCTACGTCGCTTTAGCGGTCGTCGATGTGGGTGTGTCGCAGGTCGGCTCGCGCCGCCAGACGGTCGAACATCGCCTGGTGACGATCGTCGGCTGCCCGGCGACGATCGGCCGCGGCGTGGGCGCGGTCGGCGGCGGCGTTGGCGCGCACCGTGCTAGCCGCTCGCAGCGCTTGCTCGGCCCCGCGGCCAGCCCCCTGATTCTCCTCTCGGCGTGCTGCCGCGCGTTCGCGGCCTTCGGCCGCGCGGTCCCGTGCCTCGGCCGCGAGATCGCGCAGCCGTGCGGTCTTCTCGCGACGGATGGCAGTCTCCGCACGGTTTGCTGCTGTGCGCGCTCGCTCGCGCGTTGTCGCGTCGCGGGCGATCGCGCCCGCTTCGCGTGCGCTGGTCGCCACCAGGTGTGCGCGTCGGAGCGCTGATCCCACTGAAGCGCCGGCAAGCTCGCGACCCGCTGCGACCTGATCTCGGTCCGAGGCCTCCTGATCCAGATCGGCTTGTATCTGGTCGCTTTCCGAGGCGTGCTGATCTGCGTCTGAGTCTGTCTGGTCCCCGTCCGATGTCGTTTGGTCGAGGTCAGAGGCCGTCTGGTCGGCGACGAGCTCGGCATCGCCATCTGGATGGTGACTCGGTCCCGGCTTGCCGTTCTGCCGCTGCCGCGGGTAACGGCTGTCTCCCATCTCGTCGACCCGGCTCATCTTTGCCGCCGATCGGTTACGCGAGTGTGCGGTCCCGGGGATTCCGCTTCTACCAGGGCGACCTCAGCTATCGCATGACAGCGCCGGCTGAAGCCTTTGGAGGAGGGCATTCGAGCTGCCCCTTCCCGACGGTTCCGTGCGTCCGGCCTTCTGCCCGGCGACCAGCTCCGTCATCTAGGTAGCGCAGACGGCCCACGCGAAACCGCTAAGGCAGTCCCGACGAATGTCGCCCGCAGACCTGACGTTACTCCCTCTTCAGCTGGACACTCGGCCGAGGCGATCGCTTCGGCCGGACGATGGGCGCTTTTCGGGATCGTCTTCAGCGCCGTTGACGCCGGCCTAAGCGCGACATAGGGTCGCCGGTTCACCGGCACCCCGATCAGGTGCCTCAACTGAAGGAGCGCCTTATCGCCGCCAACCTTGACACGCTCAAGCAGGGCTACGACGGCTTCTCCCGCGGAGACATGGAAGGAGCTACGCAGGTGTGGGCCGACGACTTCGTATGGCAGGGCTCGAACTCGGAGGACCTTCCCGGCGGAGGCGAGCACACCGGCAAAGACGCGGCTCTACAAGTCATGCAGCAAGCGGTCGGTGCCTGGGATGAGTTCGACCTGACCGCCGATGAGTTCTACGAACGCGACGACACGGTCGTCGTGCTCGGACATACGGACGTCAGTAAGGGCGGCGAGACGGCGCAGCTCCCCGTCGTTCATATCTGGCGCTTCGAAGGCGGACAGGTAAAGCGGCTTCAGATTCTTAGCGACACGCTGCAGAGCGCCAGGTTGCTCGGGGTCGCGTAAAGAGGACTGCAGTCCTTGGCCGTCGGCGAGCGTGGCGCGCTCGCCGACGGCCACCGCTAGCGTCGTTTCGCCCCTCGCGGGTTCGACCTCCCCGCGAGGAGCTGAGCGATGGTCATGGCATCGCTGGCGAGTGCTCGACAGACGCGGTTCCGCAGCCCAGAGCTCGACCCCCGGTACTACGGAACCGGTGGCGAGCCGCAGGATCAACCGTCAGCTGCACGCGCCACCGCAATGCGACACGCGGGCTTACGGTGCACCCGCGCCGCGCTGTGCGAGTCGCGTCGCTCACAGGCACGCGGGGCCCACGGCACTAGCCAAGCCCTGCCGGCGCGCGCTAGGCCTTTGAGAAAGTCAAGGCTCCATCAAGATTCCGGCGGCAGACGTTAAGCGCGCGTCAGGACTGGCGGTCTCGCGGCGACACCGGAAGTTAGAATCCTTCTCATGGCCTCGACGCGGGCACTGTTTCGCGCGTTCTGCTCGGCGAGCCGCTCCGTAGCGACCGCGTCGGGGAAACCTTGCTTCCCAAGCGGCTCGCCCTGCCGGTGTTCTGCTCCGATCCGCTGTCGTCGGTTGCGTACGCGACCGAGCAGATCGTGCTCGTGCTCGGTTTGGGCGGCCTTGCGCTGCTTTACCTGACGCCGTGGCTCGGGGCCGCGGTTGTACTCCTGCTCGTCGTCGTCGTCGCGTCGTACCCGGCAGACCTGCGCGGCTTACCCGAACGGCGGCGGAGCGTATGCAGTGAGCCGCGAGAACCTCGACGAGGACGTGTCTCTGGTCGCGGCGGCGGCGCTGCTCATCGACTACGTGCTGACGGTTGCGGTGTCAGTCGTCGCCGGTGTCGCCGCGATCACGAGCGCGGTACCCGCGCTCGCCGATCACGCGCGCGCTTTCGACGAGCGCGGGCTGCAGGAGGCGCCGATCAAGGACCCCGCCCGGGGCGGCATCGCCCGCGGGCTCGTCTGGTTTGGAGGAGGGGCACCTACGGCCGGTCTGCCGGGTGCCCTCGTCTTCTCAGCTCGCGAGTCGCCGCGGCGAGGCGGATCTGGAGCTCCGTCGCTGGCCGGCGAGCGAGCGGGTCCCCTTCGATTGGCGCGCCTTCCGTTCTCACGGCCGCGCGTGCCGCGGCGTCCTCTATCAGCGCGTATCGGTCCGGCGCTGGTCGTGGCGTCGTACGTGTGAGAAGTTCTCCGAGATCATTGGCCTGCGACACGCGCGTTCCCATGTGGTGGGGGTGCCCGGCGCTTCCGAGCCGCGCAAACAGCCCTTGATGCCGCTTTGGCTCGTTGAGGGCTCCTGGGCAGAAGCGCAGGAGAATCGTCTTGCTGATCGACGTGTGATCGAAGAGCGTCTTTGACACTGACCCTGGCTCCACCCACGGCGAGACGATCAGCGCCGGTATCCGCACGCCGTAGCGTCCGAACATGTGGGGGTCGTCGTCGGGCGCCGCAGGCGGCGCGACGTGATCGAAGAAGCCGCCGTGTTCGTCGTAGAAGACGACGAGGAGCGTCCTTTCCCATTGGGGGCTTGTTGCGAGCGCGTGGTAGACGGCGAGCACAAGCTCCTGGCCGTCCTTGATGTCCGCGGGCGGGTGGTCGTCGTTGGGCTGAAAGCCGATTGGGTTGAAGTTGCTGAAGTTCGGGTCGATCCATGAGACTGACGGCAGCGCACCATTGGCGGCGTCTTCGAGAAAGCTGTCCGCTTTTGCGTCGATCCTGAGCTCGAGGCTGGTCCTCCAGTTCAAGTTGGTCTTGCTGAAGAACGCGAACCTGTGGTGGTGGCCCAGCTTGTAGTGCCCATCGGCGAAGCGCAGGGTCCCCGCCTCGAACGAGTACCAGCGCCACGAGATGCCGTTGGCGTCGAGGTGTCGCACGAACGAGGGCTGGTTGTAGACGGGCGGGAGGTGGAGCGGCCGGTCATCGCGACTGCCGGCGGCGCGACCGCAAATCGCGTATAGACGGTTGGGCCAGGTCGCCCCGGGAACAGAGCTGAACCAGCGATCGCAGATCGCGAACTCGCTCGCCAGGTGATCGTAGACCGGGACATCGGCGGCGTTGTAATAACCAATCACGCGACCGGGATCCGGATCCTGGACGTCGTTGCGCGAGAGAGTCTCGGCGAAGCTCGTGACGAAGCCGTTCATTTTGCCGTCCCCGATCTGGAGGTCGACGGCGCTGCCGGAGTGATTGGGATCGTCCTCGATCACCGTGCTGTCGAGATGGTGGACTGGATAGGAGTGCCCGTCATGCTCGTTGGCGAACTCCGCCCGCAGACCATCGACATCGCCGCGACCACCTTCAAGCGAGAGATACCCCAGCATGTGGTCGAAGGAGCGATTCTCCATCATCAAGACAACGATGTGGTCGACCTTCCCGAGGTTGGCCATGCTGGTCTCCTCAGTCACCACCGCCTCCTTCGCGGTCGCGTTGGGAGGTGGTCGAGCACGGCTGGATTAGCGACCCGCGCGGCAGTGGAGGCTGGGATGGCGAGTACCTGATCTTTTGAACGCAGCGTGAGGATGCTCGGGGTCAGTAGCCGTTGAGGAAACTCGCGGACGTTGTAGCGGATCTTGTCCGAAGACGAAAGCGGGAGCTTGGATGGCGTAGTCAACGATTCGCCGCCGAGTAGGCAGCAGAACAAGCAGGTAGCAAAGCGTGTACTCGGTTCCCCGCCGTGTGATCATCTGCATGTCCGGGCCGCGCGGTGGGCGGTATGCCGCAGCGGATGCCGGCATGCCAAGCGCTTCCAAAACGCTTCCACGAGCTACATCCGCCGCCTGCTCCGGCGCTGTTGGGGCTCGAAACTTCGCTTCGGAAGCGGCTTTGCGTCGATGGGCGGTGCCGGGCTCGAACCAGCGACCTCCTGCTTGTTAGGAGCCGGTCAGCCGCTGCCATCTACTGCGGTCTGCGTCTCCACCGGCTCGTGACGCCCCTCCGAGGGTTTCGGTTAGCCGCGTCTGCTGCGCTTTCCTGCGGGCTGCCGCTTCCAAGCTGCTTCCACATCGGACAATTTCACGACCTCGACAGGCCAAACCTGAAGCGGAGTCAGCGGAAGGGGACTCGAACCCGCGACCGCCTGGACCTCTCGGCCGCTAGGTGGTGCTCATAGTGGCGAGGCCTGGCTCCTGCTTCTTATCCAAAGCGCTACTTCTGCTTTCGCGCGGGAGCAGAAGCTCGCCCAGTGCTGTCCTCAGTCGTGCAACCCGGGCGCGAACGAGATCCCGATGATCGCGCCTTCTTCCGATTGAAGCCGAGCGACCGTCTGGCCCCACGGCTCCTCGCGCCGGTCGTGCAACAGTCTAAATCCAAGTTGCTGCAGCTCCTCGGCGGCTGACTGAACGGCGTCCGCGTCGCTCACCTCAAACTCGAGGCTCATTTGCGGGACGACGCGATCCGCGGGCCAGCGCGGTGTGCCGAAGCACGCCTGGGCGGCTTCCGACAGCGGCCACACTCCGAAGTGCTTGATCCCGTCGATCTGCTCGCTGTGGAAGTACTCGCTGCCGGGACCCGCCTCGACGAGCGGGAGGCCCAGCGCATCCACGAAGAGCTCGCGGCTCTTCTCCGGATCCGACGTGATCACAGCGATGCTGGCCACAAAGCTGATGTCCATGCCCGCACTGTATTACCCGCACCGTCTCGCTGGCTTGAACGAAACCGTCGTACCCGCTGTCGCGGAACGGGAAGCCATCATCAGCGGTCTTGCTCAGTTTGGCTGATCGTTGCAGGGCCGACCTAGGAGGGGTTAGCGAAACTCGCTAGGCGAGTCTCTAGAGCGACATCGCAGCCGGTCTTCCAGCTCGCTCACCCCCACATTGCGCGTTGGAGTCCCCTGGCACCCGGAGGATCTCGCTGGCTCTCGGGAAGCGCCTGTCGGCATACTGCTCAGGCTTTGCCCTTCCCGAGAGCCGAGCCCTCTGCCGTAGGCGGGCGGCCCTGACTCTCACTGCCCCTCGCGGGGCGTTGTCGCATGCGCCTACATGGCCCCTCCCGATCCGGGTGCGGGCCAAAGGTGCGGGCCAAATCGTGGCCCACACGGGGGTCGAGAGGGGTTGAGGGAGGCTCCTGCTTGGCTTGCTGGAGCGGTTTCCCGCTCTGTACCTACCCCGTGGCTAGATGTAGTACATCTGCGCGCCGGCCTCGCGCGCCTCGCGCTCGGCCACCTCGGCGATCGTCGTTCCGGCGAGGACGGAGCGGGCGGCCTGCACAGCGTCGGCCCAGATCGCCCCAGCGGCCGCCGCCTCTCCGCTCAGGTCGCCTTCGAGCAGCTCCACGACCTCGAGGACGGTGACCTCCGCCGGCGGGCGCGCGAACGAGTACCCGCCCTTGACGCCGCGCTGGCTCTGAAGCACGCCCGCGCGCCGCAGCGTCGCGAACAGGCCCTCGAGGAACTGCACCGGAATGTCGCGCCGGCGCGCGATCTCGCCGATCGGGACGGGCGTCGCCGGATCGTGTCGAGCCAGCTCCGAGAGCGCCTTGACCGCGTATGGCGACTTGCTGGTGATCGCCAGCACCGCGGCGAGTCTAATCGGCCGCCCGACTGATCTCCGACGTTCTAGGGTACGGATACCGCACTCGTGACCCTTCTGGCGCGGATCGATCCGTGGTTGCCGCCGATCCTGCTCATGGCGGTGATCTACTTCTTCTCGGCCCAGCCGGACCTCTCGTCAGGCCTCGGGCTCGTCGATCTCGTGGGCCGAAAGCTGATCCACGCGGCCGAGTACGCGCTGCTCTGCTTCCTCTGGTGGCGCGCGCTCGCGACCCGCTTCGCGCCGCGGGAGGCGCTCGGCGCCGCGCTCCTGATCTCGATCGGCTACGCGGCGCTCGACGAGTTCCACCAGAGCTTCGTCGAGGGTCGCAACGGCTCTCCCGTCGACGTGGCGATCGACACCCTGGGCGCCGGACTCGCGGCGACCCTCATCGCCCGGAGGACGTGACCGCGAGGGCGACCACAGCGCTCCTCGTCCGCGAGCCGCCCGCCGCGCGCGAGGTCGCCCTCGCCCTGGTGGTCCTCGCCGCGGTCGGTGCGGCCGTCTACGGATCGCACGTCGCGGGCGGAGGCTTCTACTCCGACGACTGGCCGAACGCCGCCGACTACCGGTTGCGCGCCGAGCCGGGCCTGACCGGGGCGCTAGCCCACGCGCTCGACCTCCGCTTCTTCGACTATCGCCCGCTGTCGGCGCTCGCGATAGCCGTCTTGCACGCCCTGCTCGGGCTCAGGCCCGAGCCCCACCTGGCCACGGCGGTCGCAATCGGCGTCCTCGCGTCGGCGAGCTTCTACTGGCTCCTGCGCTCGCTCGGCCTCGAGCGGATCCACGCCGTGGCGATCGCGGCGCTGGTGCTCGTCTTCCCGTGGTCCGACTCGATCCGGCTATGGCCCACCGCGAGCGTGAACGGCCTGGCCATCTGCCTCTGGGCGCTCGGGGTGGTCGTGGCGCTCAGGGGCCTCGGCGAATCTGGGCGGCGCGCCGTGACGATCCACGCCGGCGCCCTCTGCCTCTACGCGCTCAGCATCCTGACCTACGAGCTGGCCGCCGGGCCCGTGCTCCTGGCGGGGCTGCTCTACGCGGTCCGGGCCCCGTGGCGCGCCGCCCTGCGCCGCTTCGTCGCTGACGCCCTGACCGTGGGGGTGACCGTGGGGGCCATGGCGCTCAACACGACTCGGACGCCCCAGCCGCTCGAGGCGCAGCTGGAGCATGCGGGCCGCATCGCGCGGGAGGCCTGGTCGCTGGTCGTCGACGCCGCCGTGCCGCTCTGGTCGGTCCCGGGCGCCCTCTTCGCCGCCCTCGTCCTCGCTCTGGTCGGCGGCGCCATCGTGGTCATTCGCCAGGGGTCGGGCGGTACCGGAGCTCCGGCGCTGGCTGGCGGCCACCGGTCTCGCGGCGGCGGCGCTCCCCGCCACCTACCTGCTGGTCGTCCCCGCCGATCCGTACTTCTCGCCGCTGACGCCCGGGATCGCCAACCGCGTGAACCTCTTCTCGGCGCTGGCGATCGTCACGCTCGTGTACTCGCTCGCCATGCTTCTCCGCGCCGTGCTCGCGAGCGCGCTCGCCGGGCGGTTGCGTGGCGGCGCTACGGTCGCGGCCGCGATCGGGCTCCTCCTCGTGGGCGCGGGCTACCTGGTGCGCCTCGACCAGGACAAGTCCGACTGGGCCCGCTCGACGCTCATCCAGGAACGCATCACGGCGGCGGTCGAGGCGATGGACCCCCCTCCAGGTTCCACCATCTACGCGTTCGGCGACCCGATCTATGCGGCGCCGGGCGTGCCCGTCTTCCGCCATCTCGAGCTGACCGCGGCGGTCGCGCTCCAGCGGGGAGACCTGCGCGTGGACGCCTACCCCATGTACACGGGCAGCGCCTTCAGATGCGGCTCGCGCGCGCTCTATCCGGCGAGCGACGGCTATGGCAATCGGACGCCGACCACCCCGCCGAACGAGTTCCTGGTCGAGGCCCGCGAGTCGTACGGCTCGGCGTTCTTCCTCGACACGCGCTCGGGCAGACTCGAGCGGATCGGTGACGAGGGCGCGTGCCGGACGGCTCAGTCACGCTTCGAGCCGGGGCCTTCGCTGGCGGGCGACTACGCGCCCTCGGTGCCCTAGAGCCAGCCGCGCTCGGTGGCCATGAGCACCGCCTGCGCGCGGTCGGCTGCGCCGAGCTTGCCGTAGGTGTTGTGGAGGTGCGTCCGCACCGTGCTGGTCGAGAGCGCGAGCTCGTGCGCGATCTGCTTGTAGACCTTGCCCTCGGCCAGGCGCCGGAGGATCTCGGTCTCACGCGTCGAGAGGGGGCTCGGCTCGGTGCGCCGGCGCGCCGGCGACAGGTAGGGCAGCTCGTACATGATCGAGCGCAGGGAGTCGGGCCCGAGCTCCATTCCGCGAGCGACCATGAGCAGCCGGCCGGGCTCGATCGACTGGTCGCGCGCGTGGTGGGCGAGCATGTCGGCGAGCCGCACCAGGGCGACCGCGCCGGTCGCGTCGTCGGAGTGATGGCGCTCCACGATCGTCGCGAGGCGGCCGGGGAGCCCCCAGCGCCGCGCGAGCACGCCGCCGACGAGCGCGTGGTCCACGCCCAGCTCACGCCGCTCGCGGCGCAGGCGGTCCTCGGGGGTGCGCGCCTCACCGTGCACCTCGTCCGGGTAACCCGGGTACGCGTGGATCAGAACGAGCTTCCCGACGTCGTGGATGAGCGCACCCACGAGAAGCTCGTCGCGATCCTCCCACCCGACCTCGCGGGCGAGCCGGTCGGCGACCCGCTGCGTCGCCACCGCGTGCAGCCGGAAGCGCTCGGGCTCCGCGGCCCAGGCCGGCGTCCGCTCGAAGAAGTCGAAGACGGCCGTGCGCATCGCGAGCGACTCGACGCCGGCGGGGGTCAGCACCTCGACACCCTCGGGGATGGTCGTGATCTTGCCGGCGCGCGGCGTCTTGGCCTGATTGGCGAGCCGCAGTACGGCGATCGCTAGCGCGATGTCCGACTCGACGGCAGCGACCACCTCGCCCATCGAGGAGCGCTCGTCGCGGACGAGCTTCAGGAGCCGGTTGCGCGGCTCGGCGAGCGCGGGAAAGCCCTCCAGCGCCTCGAATGCCGCGGTGAGCCTACGGCCGTGTCCCTCGTTGCCGTGGCGCGGCCCGACCGAGACCTCGGCCGGGCCGACAAGGTTGTTCGCAGCTTCCAAGGCGTGTGTCCTCCGTCCGAGTACCGGGCGCGCCGACTCCGTCACGACCCTTATCGGCCGGGCCCGGCAAAGATTGAGATCCGGCACGGCGGTGGCTACGGCCGCTCGGCCGTGGCCCGCTCCAGTGCCCGGTCGATCCGCTCGAGCGCCTCGTCGCGCCCCAGCGCCGCGACCGACTCGAAGATCCCTGGGGAGACCGTGCCCCCGGTGAGTGCCACCCTGATCGGCTGGAAGACCTCCTTGGGCTTGACCTCCAGCTCGTCGACGAGTGCCCGCAGCGCCCCCTCGACGGCCTCCGAGTCGAAGGCGTCGAGCCCCGCGAGCGCCTCGCGCGCACGGGCCAGGCGGTCCGGCGCCCCATCGGTCATCACCTTGTCCCAGGCCGCCTCGTCGACCGGCGGGCGCTCGACCATGAAGCGGGCTGTCGGCCAGAAGTCCGCGAGCGTCTGGAGCTTCTCCTGCGAGAGCTCCACGGCCTCGCGCAGGCCGGCCCTGCCCTCGCGCTGCTCGAGCAGGCGGGTGAGCCGCGCCGGGTCCATCTCGCGGAGGTAGCGGCCGTTCATCCAGCGCAGCTTCTTCTCGTCGAAGACGGCCGGGGACCGCGACACCCGATCGAGTGTGAAGCGCTCGACGAGCTCGGGCGTCGAGAAGAACGTCGTCTCGGCGTCGTAGCCCCAGCCGAGCAGGGCGAGGTAGTTGCGCACCGCCTCGGGCAGGTAGCCGGCGTCGCGCAGCTCCTGGACCGAGGCGGCGGCGTGCCGCTTCGACAGCTTCTTGCCGTCGGGACCGTGGAGCAGCGGCAGGTGGGCATAGCGCGGCGGCGGCTCGTCGCCGAGCGCGCGCAGCACCATGAGCTGGCGAGGGGTGTTCGACAGGTGGTCCTCGCCGCGGACGACGTCGGTGATCCCCATGTCCCGGTCGTCCACGGCGACCGCGAGGTTGTAGAGCGGGCTGCCGTCCGAGCGGGCGATCACGAAGTCCGCGATCGCGGCGTGCTCGAAGGCGATCTGCCCGCGGATCGCGTCCTCGACGACGGTCGCGCCTTCCTCGGGGACGCGCAGCCTGACCGCGCCGTCGTCCTCGTAGGCGTGGCCCTCCGCCACGAGCCGCGCGATCTCCTCCCGGTGGCGCGGTCCGCGCTCGCTCTGCGAGTGGGGGCCCTCGTCCCAGTCGAGCTCGAGCCAGTCGAGCGTGTCGATGATCTGCGCGACGTTCTCCGGGGTCGAGCGCTCGCGGTCGGTGTCCTCGAGCCGGAGCACGAACGTGCCGCCGGAGTGACGCGCGAGGAGCCAGTTGTACAGTGCCGTTCGCGCTCCGCCGATGTGCAGCGCCCCCGTTGGCGACGGAGCGAAGCGCACCCTCATGGTCTCGGTCACAGCTCGATGCTAATCGGCGGCCACGTGTCGCCGGCCGGCGGCCTCCCGAACGCACACGCGCGCGGAGTGGAGCGCGAGTGCGACGCGATCCAGGTATTCCACCAGTCGCCGCGGGCGTGGCGGCCGACGCGCCACAAGCCCGAGGACATCGAGCGCTTCCGCGAGCTGATGGCGGACGGGCGTTTGCGCCTGTTCGTGATCCACGCCGTCTACCTCATCAACTGCGCCTCGAGCGAGCGTGAGATCCGCGCGAAGTCGCTGGCCTCGCTCACCCACGCGCTGCGCCTCGGGGACGCGACGGGCGCCCACGCCGTCGTGCTCCACCCCGGGTCGCAGAAGGGCGAGCCGCTCGAGGAGTGCCTGGTGCGAATCGGCGAGGCGCTCCGGCACGCGCTCGGAGAGTCCGAGCGATGCCCGATCCTGCTCGAGAACACTGCCGGGATGACCGGCACGATCGGTCGCTCGTTCGGCGAGCTCGGCGACCTGATCGGGCGCGCCGGGGGCGACGAGCGCGTCGGCGTCTGCCTCGACTGCTGCCACATGCTCGCGAGCGGGTTCGACATCCGAACGATCGATGGCCTGGCGGCGACGATCGACGACTTCGAGGCGGAGGTCGGGCTCGACCGGCTCCGCTGCCTCCACGTCAACGACTCCAAGGTCCCGCTCGGAGCGAATCGCGACCGCCACGCGGACCTGCCCGACGGCCACCTCGGGCGCGAGGGGCTCGCGGCGTTTCTTTCCGAGCCGCGCTTCGAGCGCCTCCCCGCACTGCTCGAGGTCGCCGGTCCCGACGGGCGCGGGCCGGACCTTGCCCAGATCAGGATCGCCCGCGAGCTGCGCGCGGAGGGGCTGGCCGCCCGCGCCTAGGCGAGGCGGTCGCGGAGGTCGAAGGCGGCCTCCTGCGGGGCGTCGAAAAACGACGGGTTGACGCAGTCGAACGCCTCGCCGGAACCGTGGTAGGCGCGCTCGACCGATGAGCTGCACTGCGGCAGCGGCGTGCCGGTCATCTTGACCCCGCCGAAGCCGAGCCGCGTGCGCTCAGCATGCTCGAACAGCTCGAGGTCGATCTCCGTGCGGAAGACCTTGTTCATGCAGCCGATGAAACGGCGGCCGCTGTGCTCGTCGTCGTACGAGTAGAGGTACTTGCACCCGGACGCGATGCAGCCCGACGGATGCACCAGCCGATCGCAGAACGAGCAGCACTGCCTGCACTCGTTCGCCACCACCGTTTCGGCTGCGCTAGACACGGCCTCAGTGTAGACCCGCGGAGCGTCTCGGAGACGCGCGCGGCGCGTGCTATTCGAGCCGGTCGTCGAAGGCCGCGCGCCGCTCCGCGTCGCCCAATCGGGACTTGGCGGAGCTAGGCGCGGACAGCGTCGCCGCGCGCGAGCGCGGCCAGGTCGGCGCGGCAGGCGCCCGAGTCCGAGACGCGGTAGTCCGGGCCCAGCACAAGGCGGCGCTCGCCGACCTCCAGCAGGATCTCGTGGTCGCCCGGGAAGTGGCCGACCACGTCCTTCAGCTCGTCGAGGAACCCGGCGGGCACGCCGGCGCCGACCTTCAACCGGATCTGCTTCGGCACGACCGGCGCGGCCGCCTCGGCCCGCGCCCGCTCGACCTCCTCCCGTGACGGCTCGAACGGCTCGACCTCCTGCACGACGAGCTTCGTCTCGCCCTGCTCCTTGTGGTCGACCCTGCCCCGGACCAGGACCACGCGGTCGACGTCGACCTTCTCGGCGTTCGACGCGTAGGCGGAGTTGAAGACGAGCATCTCGACCTGGCCCTCGAGGTCGTCGAGCGTCGCGAACATCATCGGCTCGCCCTTCTTCGTGCGGATGCGCTTGCACTCGGCGACGACGCCGCCGACGGTGGCCCACTCGCCGTCGCGCTTCGCCGCAAGGTCGGCGACCGAGCAATCGACCCGCCCCTTGAGCGCCGGCCGCACCTCCTTGAGCGGGTGGCTCGAGAGGAAGAGCCCCAGCGTCTCCTTCTCCATCGCCCCGCGCTCCTTGCGGTCGTCTTCGATCACCGGCACGAGCGCTGGCGGCGCAAACGCGCTCGCGGGGGTCGCCGCGCCCGGCGCCGCATCGCCGAGGTCGAAGATCGAGCCCTGGCCGAGCAGCGCGTCCTGCTGCGCCTTGGCGCCGGCCGCCTGGGCTTGCGGGAGGACCTGGAGCATCCCGCGCCGGCTGGCGCCGGTCGAGTCGAGCGCGCCGCACTTTACGAGCGACTCGATCGCCTTCTTGTTGACCGCGCGGCAGTCCACGCGGGCGCACAGGTCCCAGATCGACTCGAACCGCCCGCCCTCCTCGCGCGCGGCGAGCACCGCGTTGACGGCCGCCGCGCCCACGTTCTTGACTGCGTCGAGCCCGAAGCGGATGTTCCCGCCCGAGACCACGAAGTCGTGCCCCGACTCGTTGACGTCGGGCGGGAGCACGTCGATTCCCATCTCCTCGCAGCGGGAGACGAAGAACGGGACCTTGTCCTTGGTCGACATCACCGAGGAAATCAGGGCCGCCATGTACTCCGCCGGGTAGTTCGCCTTGAGCCACGCGGTTCGGTAGGAGATCAGGGCGTAACAGGCGGCGTGGCTGCGGTTGAACGAGTAGTCGGCGGCCGCCTCGTTGACCGCCCACAGCTCCTGGATCACCCGCTCGGAGGTGCCCGTGGCGCGCGCGCCCTCGAAGAAGCGCTCCCTGAGGCCGGCCATCTTGTCGCGGAGCTTCTTGCCGATCGCCTTGCGGAGGTCGTCGGCCTCGGCGCCCGAGAAGCCGGCGATCTCCTTGGCGATCTGCATCGACTGCTCTTGGTAGAGGATCACCGAGTAGCTGGCTTCGGTGATCGGGCGTAGGCGCTCGTCGATGTAGGCGATCGCCGCGGGGTCGCGCTTGTTGCGCGCGTAGCTGTCGATGTGACGCATCGCGCCGGGCCGGTAGAGGGCCACGAGGGCCACGAGGTCCTCGAACTCGGTCGGGCGAACCTTCCTGAGCGCCTCGCGCATGCCGTCGGACTCGAACTGGAAGACGCCGACCGACTCCCCGCGCGCCATCATCGCGTAGGTCGGCTCGTCGTCGAGCGGGAGCGTGGCCATGTCGGGCCGCTCGCCCGTCGAGCGCTCCACGATGTCGAGCGCCGCCTCGATCACGTCGAGGTTGCGGAGGCCGAGGAAGTCCATCTTGAGCAGGCCGATCTCCTCGATCGGCCCCATGGAGTACTGGGTGACGGTCCGGTACGCGCGCTCGCCGGTCGGGGTCACCTGGCCACGGTCCTCGGCGAGCTGGAGCGGCACGATGTCGGTCAGCGGCCGGTCCGCGATCACGACGGCGGCCGCATGGAGCGAGGCGTTGCGGACCGTGCCCTCGAGCCCGCGCGCCACGTCGATGATCTGCCGCGCCTCGGCCTCCGAGTCGTACGTGCGCCTGAGGTCGGGCTCCTCGCGGAGGTACTCGTCGAAGGACTTCGAGCGGCCCATGATCGGCTCCGGGATCAGCTTGGCCAGGCGGTCCCCCGCCCCGTAGTCGAAGCCGAGCACCCGGGCGGCGTCGCGCGTGGCGGCCCGCGGGAGCATCTTGCCGAACGTGACGATCTGGGCGACGTTGTCCTGGCCGTACTTGTCCGCGACGTAGCGGATCACCCGGTCACGGCCCTTGACCGAGAAGTCGATGTCGATGTCTGGCATCGAGATGCGCTCCGGGTTGAGGAAGCGCTCGAACAGCAGGCCGTAGCGGAGCGGGTCGACGTCGGTGATGCGCAGCGCGTAGGAGACGATCGAGCCGGCGGCTGATCCGCGCCCGGGGCCGACCGCTATCCCCGTGTCCTTCGCGAACTTGACGAAGTCCCAGACGATGAGGAAGTAGGCGGCGAACCCCATCCGCTCGATCACCCCGAGCTCCATCTCGAGCCGCTCGAGCGCCTCGGCCGGCGGCGGGTCCCCGTAGCGCTCCCTGAGCCCCGTCTCGGCGAGCCCGCGGAGGTAGGCCGACTCCTCCTGGCCTTCCGGAGCGGGGTAGCGCGGAATCAGCATCTTGCCGAGCTCGACCTCCGTCTGGCAGCGCTCCGCGATCTCGATCGTGGATGCGAGCGCCTCGGGCCACGTGGCGAACGACTCGGCCATCTCCTTCGAGTCCTTCAGGAAGAACTCGTTGGTGTCGAATGTGAGCTTCGGCTCGGCCAGGGTTGACTTCGTTTGGACGCAGAGCAGGGCGCGGTGGTGGTCGAAGTCGTCGCGGCGCAGGTAGTGGACGTCGGCGGTCCCGACGAGTGGGCGGCCGAGCTCCCTCGCGATCCGCACGATTCCCTCGTTCGCCTTGTCCTGCTCCGGGATCCCGTTGCGCTGGAGCTCGAAGTAGACGTTGTCCTGGCCGAATACCCCGATCAGCTCGTCCGCGTGCGCGCGCGCCTCGCTCGGGTTGTCCTCGACCAGGCGCCGGCAAAAACGCGACTGGAGGCAGCCGGTGAGGGCGATGACGCCCTCCGAGTAGCGATCGAGGAGGGCCATGTCCACGTTGGCCTTGCCGCGTCGGTAGCCCTCGAGGAACCCGGCGGAGGTGAGCTTGACCAGGTTGCGGAGCCCCTGGTCGCTCGCGGCGAGAAGGGTCAGGTGGTTGCGCTCGTAGCGGATCGCTTCCGAGGCGACGTCGTCGCACAGGTAGGCCTCGAAGCCGAGGATCGGCTTGATGCCGTGCTTCCGGCACGCCTTGTAGAGCTCGATCGTGCCGTTCATCACCCCGTGGTCGGTGAGGCCGAGGGCGGGCTGGCCGAACTCCGCCGCCCGCTCCGCCAGCGCGTCGACCTTGCAGGCTCCGTCGAGCAGCGAGTACTCGGAGTGGACGTGGAGGTGGGCGCAGGCGGGGGCCGACACGGGGCGATCAGTCTAGGCCCGCGGGCCGACGGCTCCGAGGCCGCGCCGCGGCCGGCAGACCGGCCCGTCTCCGGCGACCGCGCGAGGCGATATAACCCCCCGCGTGCTGCGGCAAGGGCCGATCTCGATGGCGATCCACGGCATCATCGAGTACTGCGCGGCGGTGCTCCTGATCGCGGCCCCCTTCATCTTCGGCTTCTCCGACGAGGGCGCGGCCACGGCGGCCTCGATCGTGATCGGAGTGGTGGTGATCTTCGTGGCGGCCACCACCGCGGGGCCGACGAGCATCATCAACTCGCTCCCGGTCTCTGTCCACGTGCTGCTCGACTACGGGCTCGCGGCCGTGCTGATCGCGTCGCCGTTCCTGTTCGGCTTCTCCGGGGAGACGAACCCGACCGTCTTCTTCATCGCGCTCGGGGTGGCGCACCTGCTGGTGACGATCGCGACGCGCTTCGATCGGTTGGGGCGGGGAGCTCGGGGCGAGCGGGCACGCGGGTAGGGCGCGGGCGCCTACCGCTCAAGCGTCCTGCCCTGAGACCGCATAGCGAACTCCAGGCAGGATGCTTGGTTCGGGGAGGCGTCAGTCGTCGTCGCCTCCGGCGCCGGCCTTCGCCGCCGCCAGCCCGGCCATCATGACGACGGCGATCACGCCGGCGGCGCCGAGCTTCGCCCGGTTCTGCGCGATCTTCCGCTTGGCAACGCGCGAGCCGATCTGCCATACGACCCAGCCGAGGATCGTGTACTGGTTCATGTCGTCTCCTTCGATCGATTGCGGATTGCGTGCGCCATGCGCGACTGGAGGCTCCAGAGCTCGATGAAGCCCGGGCTCGCCTGCTGGGAGAAGAGGCCGCCGGACGCGCCGAAGCCCGCCAGCTCGGCGTCGTAGAGCGCCGCGTCGGAGGACCTCCTGAGCACGGTGGCGTTCCCCTTGTAGAGCCGGAGGGCGATCGTGCCCGAGACGTGCTCGTTGACGCTGTCCATGAAGGCGTTCAGGTCGCCGAGCAGCGGCTCGTACCAGAGCCCGGCGTAGACCAGGAACGCCCAGTGGTCGTCGAGCTGGGACTTGAAGTTGTTCTGGTGGATCGTCCCGACGAGCTTCTCGAGCTCCTTGTGGGCCTTGAGCACGATCGCCGCGGCGGGGACCTCGTAGACGTCGCGGACCTTGAGCCCCACGATCCGGTCCTCGATGTGGTCCACGATCCCGAGGCCGTGGCGGGCGCCGGCCGCGCCGGCACGCTCGAGCAGCTCGACGAGCTCGAGCCGCTCGCCGTCGAGCGCGACCGGGCAGCCGCGCTCGAACTCGAGCTCGATCTCCTCGGCCTCGTCGGGCGCCTGCTCCGGCGGCGTGACGAGCTCGAAGACGTCGTCGCGCGCCGGCTCCAACAGGTCCTCGATCGGGCCGCCCTCGGACGAGCGGCCCCACAGGTTGTCGTCGACCGAGTACGGCGGTGCCTCGGTGCCGCCCTTCACCGGGATTCCGTGCTCGCGCGCGTAGGCGATCTCCTCCTCGCGGCCCATCTGCCATCCGCGCACGGGGGCGATCACCTTGAGCTCGGGCCCGAGGGCCGCGACGGTCGACTCGATCCGGACCTGGTCGTTGCCCTTGCCGGTGCAGCCGTGGGCGATCGTGTCGCACCCCGCCTCGCGCGCCTTGTCCACGGCCAGCCGGGCGATCAGCGGCCGGCCCAGCGCCGTGAAGAGCGGGTAGCCGCCGCCGTAGAGCGCGTTCGCCTTGATGGCGGGCAGGACGTAGTCGTATGCGAACTCGCGCCGCGCGTCCACGACGAAGCAGTCGATCGCCCCGAGCTCGAGCGCCTTGCCGCGCACGGCGTCGAAGTCCTCGCCCGGCTGGCCCAGGTCGACCGTCAGCGCGACGACCTCGGCGCCGTACTCGTCCTGGATCCACTTGAGCATCACGCTCGTGTCGAGCCCGCCCGAGTAGAGGAGGAGCACGCGCGCCACCTCGCCGAGGTCCGCCTCGTATGAAGCGGTCTTGATGAGCGTGCGCCGCTCCACGGCCGTCAACCTAACAGCGACCCGAGGCGCCCGAGCGCGTCCTCGATCTCGGCCCGGGTGACCGTAAGCGGGGGCAGCAGGCGAAGCGTCTCGGGCCCCGTCGCGTTGATCACGAGGCGCTGCTCGAGCAGGGCGCGGCGGGCGAGCTCCGGCGCGCCGGGCACGTCGAAGCCCAGCATGAGACCGCGGGCGCGGACGTCGAGCACCGGCAGCGCGCGCACCCCGTCGGCCAGGAGCTGCCCCTTCTCCCCCACCTCGGCGAGGAAGTCGTCGTCGTCGACCAGGTCGAGCACGGCGTGGGCTCCCGCGGCCACCACCGGGCCGCCCGCGAACGTCGAGCCATGGTCGCCCGGTCCGAGCACGTCGGCGCACCCCGGGGCGGTGACGCACGCGCCGATCGGCAGGCCGCCCCCGAGGCCCTTGGCGAGCGTCATCACGTCCGGCGGCCTGGTGAGGCCCTCCCACGCCCAGAGGCTTCCGGTCCTTCCCATCCCGCACTGGACCTCGTCGTAGACGAGGAGCGCGCCGTGCTCGTCGCAGGCGTCGGCGGCGGCCGCGAGCACCCCGGGCGCGAGCGGGTGGATTCCGGACTCTCCCTGGATCGGCTCGAGGAGCACAGCGGCCGTCTCGGGCCCGACCGCAGCGCGCAGGCCGTCCGGGTCCCCCCGCGGCACGACGCGGAAGCCGGGCACGAGCGGCGCGAACGGCGCCTGCTTGGACTCCTGCGGGGTGGCCGACAGCGCGCCCATCGTGCGCCCGTGGAAGCCGCCCTCGACGACGACGATCTCCCCTCCGCGGCGGTGCTTGCGCGCGAGCTTGATCGCACACTCGTTCGCCTCGGCGCCGGAGTTCGCCAAGAACACCTTCCCGCCCAGCGAGCGCGTCGAAAGCCGCTCGGCGAGCCGGAGCGCGGGCTCCGTGTAATAGAGGTTGGTGACGTGCATCAGGCGCGCCGCCTGGTCAGTCACCGCGTCGACCAGCGCCGGGTGGCAGTGCCCGATCTGGGCGACCGAAATCCCGGCTAGGAAGTCGAGGTATCGCTCGCCGTCCGCGTCCCACAGCGAGCAGCCGCTGCCGCGGACGAACTCCACGGGCGCGCGCGCGTACGTGGGGATCGCGTAGTCGCGCTCCAGCGCCTTGAGCGCGGCGAGGCTCACGGCCAGAGGCTGATCTTGGTGCCGATGCCCTGGTCCGTGAACAGCTCCAGGAGCAGCGAGTGCGGCTGCCGGCCGTCGATGATGTGCGCGCTCCCGACGCCGCCCTCGACGGCCTGCAGGCAGGCCTCGAGCTTGGGCCGCATCCCGCCCGACACTGCGTCGAGCCGCTCCCTCACATCAGCCGCGGTCGCCTGGCTGATGAGGCTCGCGTGGTCGGTCGGGTCGGCGAGCCAGCCCTCGACGTCGGTGAGGAAGATCGCCTTGTGGGCGCCGAGCGCCTCCGCGACCGCCCCCGCCGCCGTGTCGGCGTTCACGTTGTGCGAGGCGCCGTCCGCGTCGGCGCCGATCGAGGCGATCACCGGGATGTAGTCCTGCGCGACGTGCAGGAGCACGTCCACGTCGATCCGCTCGATGTCGCCGACGAAGCCGATGTCGCGCTCCCCGGCCAGCTGCTTTCGCACCTGGAACAGGTTGCCGTCGTCGCCGCACAGCCCGACCGCCGCCTGGCCCAGGCGGCTGAGCCCGAGCACGATGTCCTTATTCTGCTTGCCGACCAGGACCATCTTCGCGACCTCGACGGTCGCGGCGTCCGAGACGCGCAGGCCGTCCACGAACTCGACCTTCATTCCCAGCCGCTCCATGTAGCGCGTGATCTCGGGCCCGCCGCCGTGGACGACGATCGGGTTCATCCCCACGTACTTGAGCAGCACGACGTCGCGCGAGAAGTCCGCGCCGAGCTGGGGGTCGGCCATCGCCGCGCCGCCGTACTTGATCACCACGGTCCGGCCGTGGAACTCGCGGATGTACGGCAGGGCCTCTAGGAGGGTTCCGACGTCTCTCATGGTTTGGGTGGCAGGTGGCAGGTGGTAGGTGGTAGGAACAGATGCGAGGCCGAGGATGCGAGGTCTGCGACCTGCGACCTGCGACCCGCGACCTGATTGCCGTAGGCAATCACGTCGTGTACTCCGCGTTCAGGGTCACGTAGTCATGGGACAGGTCGGAGAAGAAGACCTCGGTCTCGCCGCCCTCGCCCGGCAGGGTCAGCTCGTACTCGATCTCGTCGCCCGCCACGTCGGCCTCCAGCTCGCGCAGCTCGTCCGGCTTTAGGTCGAGGACGGTGCCGCCGGACACGAGCTGGCGCCCCTCGATTCGCAGGTCCACGTGGAGCGGCTCCCACCCGGCGAGCGCCTGGCCCGCCGCCTGGAGGATACGGCCGAAGTTTGGGTCGGCCCCGTGCAGCGCCGTCTTGACGAGCGGCGAGTTCGCGACTGCGCGCGCGGCCGGCTCTACGGCCTCCGCCGCCCCACGCACCACGATCCGGCCGACGCGGCGGGCGCCCTCGCCGTCGGCCACCACCTCGAGTGCGAGCTGGCGCATGAGCGCGTCGAGCGCCTCGCCGAGGGCGAGCTCGTCGGCCGACTCGGGCTCGACGCGGACGCCCGAGGCGCCGTTCGCGAGGACGAACAGGCTGTCGCTCGTCGAGAGCTGCCCGTCGACCGTCACCCGGTCGAACGAGCGCTTTACGCAGACTCCGGTGAGGAGGTCGAGCGTCTCGGGCGCGAGGGCGGCGTCGGTCTCGACGAAGCAGAGGACGGTGGCGAAGGCCGGCGCCATCATGCCCGCGCCCTTCGCCTGCCCGGCGAGGCGTACGCGCCCCGAAGGGAGCTCCACGTCCAGGCTCGCCCGCTTGGGGCCGCGGTCGGTCGTCATCAGCGCATCCGCGAACCGGCCGGCGTCCGGCGCGAGCGCGGCGCCGGCCGCGTCGATCCCCGCCACGAGCAGCTCGCGCGGCAGCTCCCGTCCGATCACGCCGGTGGCCGCGACGCCCACGAGCTCGGGCTCAATGCCACGCTGCTGCGCGAGGGCGGCCTGCGCCGCCTCGGCTGTCCTGATGCCCCGCTCGCCGTCCGCGACGTTCGCGTTGCCCGAGCTCGCGACGACGGCGCGGAGCCGGTCGAGCGCGGCGGCCTTCGACACGATCACCGGTGCGCCGAGCACGGCGCTGGTCGTGAAGCGCGTGGCCGAGACGGTGTCCTCGGCGTCGGAGCACACGATCCCCACGTCGAGATCGCCCCCGGCCTTGATCCCGGCGGCGACGCCGGCGGCGCGGAAGCCGGCCGGAAGCGAGGTCGGGTCGAGCTCGGTCGCGTGCACCGGGGCCTCGACCCACCGCGAGCGGAAGAAGGTCGACGCCGTGCTCATGCGAGCCCCTCGGCCTCGTCGAGCCCGAGCATCAGGTTGAGGTCCTGGACCGCCTGCCCCGCGGCGCCCTTCCAGAGATTGTCGATCGCCGCGAACACGAGCACCCGCCCGGTGGCCGGCTCCACAGTGGCGTGGATCCGGCAGCGGTTCGTCTCCCGCACGTCGCGGACGCCCGGCGGCGAATCGGCGAGCTCGACGAACGGCTCGCCGTCGTAGGCCGAGGCGAACACGTCGCGCACCTCATCCGCCGTCAGCTCGCTCCGCGGCGTCACGTAGCAGCTCGCGAGCAATCCCTGGTCGATCGGCAGCAGGTGCGGCGTGAAGGTGATCGGAAAGCGGTCGCCGAGCTCGCGGTCGAGCTCGGCCCGATGGCGGTGCCCCTCGACCTTGTAGGCGTGGACGTTTTCGGACACGCTCACGAAGTGCGTGGTGCCGGTGGCCTCCCGCCCCGCGCCGGACACGCCGGACTTGGCGTCCACCACGGCGTCGCGCGCGAGCTCGCGCATGGGCGCGAGCGCGAGCAGCGCCGCGGTCGGGTAGCAGCCGGGCGCGGCCACGAGGTCGGCGCCCCGCACCGCCTCCCGATGAAGCTCGGTGAGGCCGTAGACGGCCTCGTCGAGGAGCTCGGGCGCTTCGTGCGGCTGATAGTGGAGCTCGTAGCGCTCGCGGTCGAGTCGGAAGTCGGCCGACAGGTCCACGACCTTGAGGCCGCGCTCGCGCAGCGCGTGGACGACCGGCGCCGCCGCCCCGTGCGGGTAGGCGACGATCGCCGCCTCCGCGCCCTCGGCGACCCGGTCGGCGTCGAACGGCTCGAGCTCGAGCGAGACGCGGTGCCGCGGATAGATCTCGTCAAGCCGGCGGCCGGCATCCGCCCGCGCGGTCACGGTCCGAAGCTCGAGCGACGGATGGCGGGCGACGATCGCCGCCGCGAGCGCCCCGGCGAACCCGGTGGCGCCGACGACCGCGACTCCCGTCGGGCCGCTAGCCACGGAGCCGCCCCCCGATGGACTCGAGCCGCGCCTCGATCCGCGCGCGAACCTCGTGCGACTCCGCCTCCGTGAGGGTGCGGTCGCCGGCCCGCAGCGCGAGCCGCATCGCGAGCGATTTTCTGCCCGGGCCGACCTGCTCGCCGCGATAGACGTCGAAGAGCCTGAGCGACTCGAGCAAGTCGCCCGCCTCGGTCCGGACGGCGTCGGCGACCTGCGCGGCGGGGGTGTCCTCCGCCACGACCACCGCGAGGTCCTGGACGACCGGGGGGAACGCCGGGACCGGCCGGTAGGGGATCGCAGCCGGGACGAGCTCCGCGAGCGCGTCAGCGTCGAGCTCGAACGCGGCGCAGCGCTCGAGGTCCCACGCCTCCGCCACCGCCGGGTGCACCTCGCCGAGCCAGCCGAGCGCCTCCCCACCGGCGGCGACCTGGGCCGACCGCCCCGGGTGAAGGAACGGATGGTCGCCTGCCGCATCGTCAAGGGCCTCGGGCCGCCACTCGACGCCCGCTCCGTCGAAAACCCCGTCGAGGACGCCCCGGATCGCGTAGTAGTCGGCGGGAAGCGGGTCGCCGCGCCACGAGTCCGGCGTCGCGCCGGTCAGGAGCGCGCAGACGTGATGGCGCTCGAGCGCCGGCGCGTCGCCGCCACCCGGCTCGTACACGTGGGCCGACTCGAACAGGCCCACCGAGGCGCGGCCGTGCGCCACGTTGCGCTGCGCGGCGTCGAGCAGGCCCGGTAGGAGGAGCGGCCGCATGACGCTCTGCTCCTCGCTCAGCGGGTTCGCGATGTGCAGTGCCGGCGCCGCTGCGAGCCGCAGGCGCTCGAGCGTCGCCGGCGCCGTGAAGCTGTAGGTGATCGTCTCGAGGAGCCCGCGACCCTGGAGCGCGTCCTCCAGGCCGCGACGCACCCGCTGGGCGGGCGTCAGGCGACCGACCGCTCCGCGGCGGGCCGGGAGCGTGGCCGGGAGCCTGGCGAGACCATGCACCCGCGCCACCTCCTCGATCACGTCGACCTCGCGCCGGACGTCGCCGTCGCGGAAGCTCGGCACGGTCACCTCCAGCTCGCCGGGCGCTCCGGCGTCCTCGACGCCGAAGCCGAGCCGCACGAGGATCGCCCGTACGTCGGGCTCGGGAACGCGCGCGCCGAGGAGCGAATGGAGGCGCTCGACGCGGAGCGTGACCCGGCGCGGCTCGGGCGGAGACGGATACGCGTCGAGCGTCCCGGGAACGAGGCGCGCGCCGCAGAGCTCGACCATGAGCTTCGCCGCGAGCCGCTGTGCTGCGAGCGCCTGCTCGGGGTGGAGCTGCTTCTCGAAGCGGGCGCTCGCCTCCGATCTCAGTCCGAGCCGCGCGGAGGTGCGGAGGACGTTCGGCCCGACCCAGGTCGCCGCCTCCATCAGGACCCGCGTCGTGTCGTCCTCGACCTCGGAGACCGCTCCGCCCATGACGCCGGCGATGCCCGAGGGGCCCTCGGCATCGCACACCAGCGCCATCTCGCCGTCGAGCTCCCGATCGACGCCGTCCAGGGTCGTCATCCGCTCGCCGGCACGCGCCCGGCGCACAACGATCCGCGCGCCCCGAACGCGATCGAGGTCGAAGGCGTGGAGCGGCTGACCGGTCGCGAGCATGACGTAGTTCGTGATGTCCACGACGTTCGAGATCGGCCGCTGGCCGGCCGCGAGCAGCCGCGCCTTCAGCCAGACCGGCGACTCGGCCACGCGAACGTCCTCGAAGACCCGGGCGGTGAACCTCAGGCAGATCTCCGGATCCGCGATTTCGACCGACGCGTGATCCTCGGCGCTGTCCTCGCCGGCCGCGGCCGCGTCCGCGGCGGTCGGGTCCTCGCCGAGCGGCGCGCTCGTGACCGCGTGCAGCTCGCGGGCCACCCCGTAGACGGCGAGGCAGTCGGGGCGGTTCGGCTCGATCTCGAGGTCGAGCACCTCGTCCGCGATCGGAAGATGTTCAGCGAGCGGCGAGCCGGGCGCCGGTCCGTCGTCGAGCACCAAGATGCCGGCATGGTTCTCGCCCAGCCCGAGCTCGTCCTCGGCGAGGATCATGCCGCTCGACACGACGCCGCGCAGCTTCGCCTCGCCGAGCTCGCTCCCGTCGGGCATCAGGGCGCCGGGCCGGGCCACGGCCACCGTCTGGCCGGCCGCGACGTTCGGTGCCCCGCAGACGATCGTCCGCGGCTCGGACGAGCCGTCGTCGACGGCGCAGACGCTGAGCCGGTCGGCGTCAGGATGCGCCTCCGCCGAGAGCACCCTGCCGACGACGAAGCCGTCGGTGGACCCCACCCCCACGCGCTCGATCCGCTCCGCCTCGCTGCCCGCAGCCGCCAGCCGATCGGCGACCTCCTGCGTCGGCAGCGCGGGGTCGCAGTACGCGGTGAGCCAGGACATCGGGACGCGCATCAGAACCCACCGCCGAACTGCTCGAGGAAGCGGGCGTCGCCCTCGAACATGAGCCGGAGGTCGGGCACGCCGTGCCTGAGCATCGCGATGCGGTCGATCCCGAGCCCGAAGGCGAAGCCCTGCACCCGCTCGGGGTCGTAGCCCTGCTCGGCCACGAACCCGTAGACGTTCGGGTCCACCATCCCCGCGCCCAGGATCTCGATCCAGCCCGACCCCTTGCAGAGCGGGTCGCGGCCACCGCCGGGGAGCGTGCCCGCGCCGCCGCAGGCGAAGCAGGAGACGTCGACCTCGACGCTCGGCTCGGTGAAGGGGAAGTACCCGGCGCGGAGGCGGACCTCGCGCTCGGACCCGAAGATCGCGCGCGCAAACTGGAGCAGCACGCCCTGGAGATCGGCCAGCGTGATGTCCTCGTCCACGGCGAGGCCCTCGAGCTGATGGAACATCGGCGTGTGGGTGGCATCCGAGTCGCGGCGATAGACACGTCCGGGGAAGACGATGTAGATCGGCGGCCCCTGTACCTCCATCGCCCGGACCTGCATCGGCGACGTATGCGTCCTCAGGAGGACGTCGTCGGTGAGGTAGAAGGTGTCGTGCAGCGTCCGCGCGGGATGCGCCTCGGGCATGTTGAGCGCGGTGAAGTTGTAGTAGTCGAGCTCGACCTCGGGCCCCTCCACGACCGAGAAGCCCAGGCCGACGAACACGTCCTCGATCTCGCGACGGGTCTGCGTCACGAGGTGCAGCCGGCCGGCGGAAAGCGGCGGGTCGCCCGGCAGCGTCACGTCGATCCGGTCGGTCGCGAGCCGACCCTCGAGCTCGGCCGACTCGAGCGCGGCCGTCCGCGCCGCGAGCAGCTCCTCGAGCGCGACACGGATCGCGTTGGCCGCCTTGCCGGCGGCGCCGCGCCGCTCGGGCGGCAGCGCTCCGATCGAGCGGAGCACGGAGGTGAGCTCGGCCTTGCGCCCGAGGTAGCGGACGCGCACCTCCTCGAGCTCGGCGCGCGATTCGGCAGCCGCCACGGCGGCCTCCGCCTCGCTCCGGAGCTCCTCGAGCCGGGCGCCGGGATCGTCGATCGTGGACGGCGTCGGAGGCTCCTCAGGCACGGGCGGCCATCCTATTCGCGTTCCGGGACCGCTCGTACAGCGCAACGGTGGCCGCCATCGCCACGTTGAGCGAGTCCGGGCCCGCGCCCGCCATGGCGATCGAGGCCCGCGCCGAGGCCGATGTGAGCACGGGCTCGGGAAGCCCATCGCGCTCGGCGCCGAGGCAGAGGACGACCGGCGCCGGGGCGGCCGCGGCCACGCTCGCGAGGTCGTCCCCGCCTGCCCGCTCGAGCGCGATAGTGAATCCCGCGAGGGCGTCGAAACGCTCGCGCGCCGGCGGGCGCGCGAAGACGGATCCCATGCTCGCCCGGACCGCCTTCGGCGAGTACGGGTCGGCGCAGCCCGGCCCGAGGATCACCGGTCCGTCGGCGAACGCGTGCGCGGAGCGGACGATCGCGCCGACGTTGCCCGGATCGCCGACCCCCTCGAGGTACACGGCGAGGTCGCCGCCGGGCTCCGAGAAGCGCTGCCGGTAGATGCCGACGACCCGCGCGCCCGAGCCGAGGCCGGCGGCGGACGCGAGCAGGCCGGCCTCAACGTCCACGCCGGCCACGAGCAGCTTCTCGGGCGCGAGCCCGGCCCGATCGGCCGCATCCACGAGGTCCTCGCCCTCGGCCACGAACAGCCCCGAGCGCTGCCGGTGGCGCCGGCCGCGAAGCTTCCGGATCTCCTTCAGATGCTGGTTGTCGGGTGAAGTGATCATCTGGAACGAAAAAGGGCGCCTCTAAGGGCGCCCCGGGAGTCGATTCGCGTCGGCCCTGTCCTCAGGCAGCCGCCGCCTCCCGGGCGCGCTCGGCAAAACGTCGGAACGTCTCGGGGTCGCGGACGGCGATGTCCGCGAGGACCTTGCGGTCCAGCTCGATCTCGGCGAGGCGCATTCCGTGCATGAACTCACCGTACGTCATTCCCTCGCGCCGCGCAGCGGCGTTGATGCGCGTGATCCACAGCCGCCGGAAGTCGCGCTTGCGGTTCCGGCGGTCGCGGTACGCGTAGGTGTCGGACTTGAGGAGCTGCTCCTTGGCCCGCTTGTAGCTCGAATGGCGGTCGCCCCGGTAGCCCTTCGCCCGGGCGAGTACCGCACGGCGCTTCTTGCGGGCATGGACCCCGCGCTTGACGCGGCTCATTTGCGGAGCAGGCTCCGGACCCGCGGCGCGTCCTTCGGGGAGACCACGACCGGGCGGCCGAGGTGGCGCTTGCGCTTGGGACGCTTCTTGCCGAGGTTGTGGCTCGTCATCGCGTGGCGGGCGCGGAGCTTCCCGCGCCCGGTGGTCCGGAAGCGCTTCTTGGCGCCGGAATGAGCCTTCATCTTCGGCATCGTCGGCCTATTGAAGCAGAGCGCCGCCGACGGGCGGCGCGGGCTCAGGCGGCCGAGGAGCCGGCCGCGGGCGGCGTCTCGGCGGGCGCGGGCGTCTCGGCGGGCGCGTCCTCGTCCTCGCCCTTCGCCTTCGTCGGGCCGAGCAGCATTGTCATGTTGCGGCCGTCCTGGGTCGGGCGCTGCTCGATCACGCCCAGCTCGGCGACGTCCTCCGCCAGGCGCATCAGGAGCTGCTCGCCGCGCTCGGGATGGGTCGTCTCGCGGCCCCGGAACATGATCGTGATCTTCACCTTGTCCCGTCCGCGCAGAAAGCGCTCGACGTGGCCCTTCTTCGTCTCGTAGTCGTTCGTCGCGATCTTCGGCCGCAGCTTGATCTCGCGCATGTTGATCTGCTTCTGGTGACGGCGCGCGGCTTTCGCCTTCTGCTCCTGCTCGTACTTGTACTTCGAGTAGTCGAGCACACGGCAGACCGGCGGCCGGGCCTCGGCGGCCACCTCGACCAGGTCGAGGTCGCGCTCGCGCGCGTAGTCGAGCGCCCGGTCGCGGTCGACCACGCCGACCTGGTTCCCGTCCTCGCCGATCAGGCGCACCTGCGGGACCCGGATTCGCTCGTTGATTCGTGTCTGGTCCCGCTCGGGCGGGCGCCGATCGAATCTGCGCGGGATCGGCACTACGCGTCGGTCGAGCTAGACGTCAAAGGCGAGTGGTGAGAGGAGCGAGGGTGGAAGGGTCACGGGCGCGTCGGCGGGGTGCGCGTGCTCTGGGTGCCCTTCATTCGCCGGCGAGTATAGCGGCGGTACTGACACCTAGGCGGCCGTCGCACGACCGCGTGCGGCGACCTCCTCGGTCGCTCGGTCGGCGAACTCCGTGGCGGCCATCTGCCCGAGGTCGCCCTCCCCGTGCCGGCGAACCGCCACGAGGCCCGCCTCCTCCTCGCGATCGCCGACTACGAGCATGTACGGCGCCTTCCGGACCTCGGCGTCGCGGATCTTCTTGCCGACCGACTCCGAACGCTCGTCGACCTCGGCTCTGAGACCGGCGTCCGCGAGGCGCGCCGCGATCCTGTGCGCGTAGTCGACGTGCCGGTCCGCCACCGGCAGGACGGCCGCCTGGAGCGGCGCTAGCCAGAGCGGGAACTCGCCGCCGTAATGCTCGATCAGGATGCCAATGAAGCGCTCGAACGATCCGAGGAGCGCGCGATGGATCATCACCGGGCGATGCTCCTCGTTATCGGCCCCGGTGTAGACGAGGTCGAAGCGCTCGGGCATCGCGTAATCGAGCTGGACGGTGCCGAGCTGCCACGACCGGCCGATCGAGTCGGTCATGTGGAGGTCGATCTTCGGCCCGTAGAAGGTCCCCTCCCCCGGATCGACCTCGTAGTCGAGGCCCTGGCGCTCGAGCGCTCCGGCAAGCGCCCCCTCCGCCGCGTCCCAGAGCTCGTCGGCCCCGAGGCGCTCGACGGGCCGGGTCGAGAGGTGCAGCCGTGGCTCGAACCCGAACAGGTCGTAGAGGAAGAAACCGAACTCGAGGCACCCGATCACCTCACCCTCGACCTGAGCTTGAGTACAGAAGATGTGCGCGTCGTCCTGGGTGATGTGCCGGACCCGGAGGAGGCCGTGGAGCGTCCCGCTCGGCTCGTGGCGGTGGACGAGCCCGGCTTCCGAGTAGCGGATCGGCAGGTCGCGGTACGAGCGGCGCTCGGCGCCGTAGAGCTGTACGTGCGCGGGGCAGTTCATCGGCTTTAGCCCCATCGGGCGGTCCTCGACCTCGGTGAAGTACATGTGGTCGCGGAACTTGTCCCAGTGCCCCGACCGGCGCCAGAGCTCCACGTCGTAGAGGATCGGTGTCCTGACCTCGCGGTAGCCGCGGCGGGCGTTCTGCTCGCGCCAGAGCGCCGTGAGCTCGTTGATCAGCACCATCCCCGCGGGGCGCCAGAAGGGCGATCCCGGCGATAGCTCGCTGAACAGGAACAGGTCGAGCTCGCGCCCGAGCCGGCGGTGGTCGCGCTCGCGCGCGCGCTCGAGGCGCTCCAGGTGCTCCTCGAGCTCCGATCGCTTGAAGAAGGCGGTGCCATAGACGCGGGTGAGCATCGTGCGCGTCTCGTCCCCGCGCCAGTATGCGCCGGCGAGCGAGGTGAGCTTGAACGCCCCCACGCTCGCGGTCGACGGCCCGTGAGGGCCCCGGCAGAGGTCCACGAACGGCCCATTCCGGTAGAGCGAGACCGTCTCGATCCCCTGGTCGCGGACCAGGTCCTCGATCAGCTCGACCTTGTAGTCCTGTCCCTCGTCCGCGAAGCGCGCGATCGCAGCGGTCGCGGCCAGCTCCGAGCGCTCGAACGGCTCCGCGGCGGCGGCGTGCGTTCGCATCGTCTCCTCGATCCGCTCGAGGTCGGAGTCCGAGACCTTGACCCCGGGCGGGAACTCGAAGTCGTAATAGAAGCCGTCCGCGATCGGAGGGCCGATCGAGACCTTGGTACCCGGGTAGAGCTCGACGACGGCGGTGGCGAGCAGATGGGCCGCGTCGTGGCGCACGAGCCACAGGGCGTCATCGCGCTCGGGCCCGGCACTCTTCGCCGTGAGGATCACGATCGCGGCGCCGTCGTGAAGCGGCGCGCTAAGGTCGCGAAGCTCGCCGTCGACCGTCACGCCGAGCGCGGCGCGCGCGAGTCCCGGCCCGATCGCGGCCGCCGCGTCGGCCCCGGAGGCCCCCTCGGGGAGCTCCAGCGGGCGCCCGTCTGGGAGGTGCACCCTCATGCGCCCACGGTACCGGCGAGGCCGGTGGTGACGCCGGTTTGGGGCCCTCGCGAGCCCCTCTGCAGGGCCCCGCCCACTGTGACGCACGTCACATAGACGAACGAGTGTTCGGGTACGGTTGACTCACGAGTCAATCTGTGAGGCCGCTCAACGAGGGCCGCGATTGCCTCGGATCCCGCCCATCTATGGCGGGCGTAAGCAGTACAGGGGAGAGAGCCGAAATCGAACCCGACCCTGGAGGTTTCCGTGAGGAAGCTCCTCGTGTCTGTTTTGAGCATCGGCCTTCTGGCTACGCCGGTCGCACTGGCGTTTGCCGCTGATGAGACACAGACGACACCAACCGAAGAGACAGTCGTGCCGACCGTGCTGAGCAAGGACTTCCGGGCTGAGGCCCGGGACCAGTTCAAGCAGGCGGTCGATCGTGCCGAGCGCCGCGAGGAGCGGCGTAAGGAGGCCCGTATCGCCGAGCGGCAGGCCGCCGCTCAGGAGGTAGCGACCACCGAGGCGGCTCCCGAGCCGACCGAGGAGTCGCAGCCGACGACCACCGAGTCCGGTGGCGGCGGAGCGGGTGGCGATCTCGCCTCGATTCGCGAGTGCGAGTCGGGCGGCGACTACTCGACCGACACCGGTAACGGGTACTACGGCGCATACCAGTTCGACCAGTCGACCTGGGAGAGCGTCGGTGGATCCGGTAGCCCGGCCAGCGCGAGCCCTGCCGAGCAGGATGCGGCCGCACAGCGGCTGATGCAGCAGAGCGGGTCGAGCCCGTGGCCGACCTGCGGCTAGTAGCCGCAGCGGTTCCAAGCCGTGCGCCGCGCCCTCAGGGGTGAGGCGTGTAGGAGAGCCCGTCCTCCGTCAGTGGAGGGCGGGCTCTCCGCTTTCTAGGCGAGCGGCGCGCTGTCCGCGTCGCAGTCGCGCTTGCCCTCGAACTCCTTCTCGGGGGCCCTGACCTTGTCGAAGCCGTCATCGGTCGGGCCCCGGACCGCCCAGGCGCCGCGGTCGCTCGAGCGATCCGTGTCGAACGCCTCGCCCGAGAAGTCGAGCGCCTTGACCTTGCGGTCGGATCGACAGCGCGACTTCGGAGATTCGATGCGGCCAATGGCGCTGCACACGCCCGCGGAGCACTCCGCGTCCACGATAACCACCTCGGTGGGAACCGGGGCCGCCTGCGCCGGCGCGGCGCCAGCGCCGACCGCGCCGGCGCTCGCGAGGGCGGTGATCAGCAGCAGACGGCACCTCAGCTTTCGCGACATCGGGTCCTCCGTTTCGGGGCGAGGCGTGTACCAGCCCATCAGGGGGGCGGAATGCTTGTGTCCGCGGCGCAGTCGCGCTTGCCCTCGAACTCCTTCTCCGGCGCCCGAACCCTGTCGAACCCATCGGCGGACGCCGGTCGTATCAACGCCCACCCGCCGTTCTCGCTGGACCGATCCGTGTCGAACACCTCATCGGAGTTGTCGATCCCCTTCACCTTGCGGTCGGATCGACACCGGGCCTTCTCGGACTCCACGCGCCCGAAGTCGATGCAGTCCCCGTTCTGGCAAAGCGCACCCTCCACCACGACCTCGGTGGGGATCGGGGCCGCCTGGGCCGCGGGCGCCGCAACGCCCGCGAGAGAGCCGCCGGCGACGACACCGATCAGCAGCAATCGAGTCCTCAGCTTTGGCATCGTGGCTCCTCCCCTGGTGGTCGAGCCGACCTTAAGAGCGCGCGAGTCCCGCAGTCAAGTGCCGCGGTCGCGCGGGTCTAGGCGCCGTTCCGCTCGACCATGCTGCCGGGCACGATGTCGTCGCGCCCGCTGTCCGTCCACCGGACCCAGGCCTTGTGCCCGCCGTCGTAGTCGGGCGCGAACAGCACGAGTCGCGCCGTCTCCTCCCCCACTCGGCACTCCTCGTCACCCTCGGGGTCGAGGCCGCGCCAGACGCGCACGAACGCGTTTCGCTCCCACTCCTCGCCGATCGTCGTCGGGTCGGTGTGCCCTGGACGCACGGTCGTCTCCGGCGGGAGCTTCATCAGCACGTCCATGATCGAGGCGCGCAGGTCCTCGAACGAGGTCGACCCCGGGGCTCGAACCCCGCCGACCGATCCCTTGAAGAGCGTGTCGCCGGTCAGGACCTCGGCGTCGTTCACCCTGAAGCTGAGCATGCCCGCCGTGTGTCCGGGAGTGTGGATCGCCTCGATCCGCAGGCCTCCGATATCGAGCGCCTCCCCCGGCTCGATCGTCCGATCGACGTCCGTCAGCTCCTCGGCCTCGAGCGGGTGGGCCAGGATCTCGACCCCCAGGCGTTCCTTGTAGACGTCGTTCTCCGCCACGTGGTCGTGGTGGTGATGCGTCAGGAGCAAGTGCTCGACGGTCAGGTCGTGGCGCTCGATCGCCTCGAGAAGCGGATCGGATGGCCCGCCGGAGTCCACGATCACGCCGTGCCCGCCGGGCTCGTCCGCCACGAGGTAAGCGTTCGAGAGCCACTCCGATTGCATCGAGCGCTCGACGATCACGGCCGGAAGACTACGGGCCCGGCTCCTAGCATGGGCGGCGATGGGGCCGATCGAGCTTCGCGCCGAGTTTCCCGTCCTCGAGCGCGTGGCGTACATGAACGCGGGAACGGACGGACCGGTGCCCAGCCGCGCCGCGGACGCCGCGGCCCGGCGCGCCCGATGGGAGCTCGAGCACGGCCGGGCGGGCGCCGAGCACCGCGCGTCGCTCGATCGGATGCGCGCGGACATGCGCGCGCGGCTCGCCGGCCTGCTCGGGGGAGCGCCGGAGGAGGTTGCGCTGACCCACTCGACGACCGACGGGATAAACACGGTCCTGTCCGGACTGCCGCTCGCTCGCCGGGACGAGATCCTCACGACGACCGAGGAGCACCCCGGGCTCCTCGCGCCGCTCGCCCTGGCCGCGGAGCGTACGCGCGCACGCATCCGCGCCGTGCCGTTCGAGGACATCGCCGGGGAGGTCGGTGCCGGTACTCGGCTCGTGGCCTGCTCGCACGTCTCCTGGGTCACCGGGCGGGTCGTGGACGCGTCCGCGCTCGCGGCCGCCGGCGCGCCGATACTGCTCGACGGCGCCCAGGGGCTCGGCGCCGTGCCGGTCGACGTGCGCGCGCTCGGCTGCGCCTTCTACGCGGCCGCCGGCCAGAAGTGGCTCTGCGGGCCGGACGCGAGCGGGTCCCTGTTCGTGGCGTCCGAGTGCTGCGACGAGGTCGCCCTGAGCTCGCCCGGGTACGAGTCGCTCGCGGACCCGGCGCGGGCGCTCAACCTGCCGCTCCACGGAGGGGCGCGACGATTCGACCGCGGGGCGGGCTCGGGGCCGCTGGCGGCGTTCTCGCTCGCGTCGCTCGAGGTGCTCGAGGGGGCGGGCTGGGACGGCGTCCTGAGCCGTGGCCCGGCGCTCGCGGCCCGCCTCGCGAGCCGGCTGGCCGAGCGCGGCGTCGAGGTCGCGCCGCGGGGGGAGTCGACGCTCGTCTCGTGGCGCGATCCGGAGCCGGATCGCGCGGTGGAGCGGCTTGCGGCCGAGGGCTTCGTCGTCCGCGACATACCGGGGCAGGGGCTGGTGCGCGCCTCGGTCGGGGCCTGGTCGACCGAGGAGGAGGTCGACGCGCTGGCTGCGGCGGCGATGGGCTGAGCCCGCGCCCGGGGCGCGGCGGCGTGTCCGGAGCCCCGATGCACCGGGCTCCTCGGCCGCGAACGTACATTCCGCCCCCCCACAAGTGGGTGAAATGTACGTTCACGCTTTGGGGGAGGCGGGTGCCCTACATCAGGGATTCCTGCTGCGGGTTCCGCGCCCGCGGCCTGCGCGGCAGGCCGGCCGCCTCGCTGAGCGCACGCTCCACGTCCGCGAGGATCGCCCGTTCGGAGCGCGACGCCACGAGCGGCTCCGCCAAGCCCTCCACGTGGACGTAGGTCCGGCGCCGGTCGCCGCGTTCGCCGGGCTCGAGCGGCACCACGGCGAACACGCGATCGGCGCGCACGAACTTGCCGTAGCCGAGCGGGATCATGCGCGGGTCGCGTCGTGGCATCGGAATCCTCCGCAGGGATTTCCCTGCGCAGACACATGTTATTTCGCTTCCGTTCCGCTGCGCGCTGTGGAAGACTCCAGCCCGATGGTTGTCAGCCTGATCCTGTTCATGCTGCTGGGCTTCGGGCTCGGCTTCGCCCTCGGTATGCCCGGCGGCCTGATCGCGCTCGCCTTCCCGATCCTGCTGGCGCTCCTCACCGCGTTCTCGAAGGGGATCGACGGGCACCTGATCGTGGTACTCCTCGTCGCGCTCGGACTCACCTTTGTGAGCGCGATCCTCGGCGCGCTGCTGGACCGAACGCTCGAGCGCCGCGGCGCCGAGGTCTAGCCGGCTGTCGTCGAGCTTCGCGCGCTCGTTTCGAGCCCTGCAAAAGAGTTACGGTTCGCGGCGTGAGCGCAACGCCGGAGCCGATGTTGCTGGAGAACGGCGATGTCATGGTCCCCGACGCACACGGGACCGGCATGGTCAGGCTCAAGCCGGGGGACGAAGGGCACGCGGAGTGGATCGCCCACCTTCAGCGCCAACAACGCCCGCCCGAGCCCCGCGGCCGTGAGGAGCCCGCTGCCCCCACCGGCGCAAAGCCCGGCCGAACCGCCGCCGGCTGTGGACTCGGCTTCATCGTCGCCCTCGTAGTCGTTGCCATCCTGCTCGTGGTCGCCGTTCTCGTTGTCCTCTCGCTCGTCAGCGACATCAACCTCCCGGAGATTCCCGGCCTTCCCGAGGACCTTCCCGAGGAGGTTCCCAGTGGCCTTGCCGGCCTTATCGCGCTCGCGCTGTCCTAGCCAGGTGTGGGGCGATGGGCCGTGCTGGGCTCGAACCAGCGACCCCCAGCTTGTCGAGCTGGTGCTCTCCCAACTGAGCTAACGGCCCGGGCGCGCCGGCCGTCGAGGCCGCCGCAGGGCGTCGAGGATAGCGAGCCTCAGGCGCCGACCGGCGCCGCCAGGTCGGGCCGCTCGGCGGGGCCGTCGCCGCCCACCAGGCCGTGCGCGCGCATCGTGATGTCGAACGTCTCGCGAGTCGTGTGGCGCGGCTCCCAGTCGAGTGCCGACTTGAGCCGATCGGTCGAGACGATCCACGGGTGGATGGCGAAGTGGAGGTTGCCCGGAGGCGTCTCCGACAGCCGGAGCCGCCACATCGCCGCGGCGAGCCGCCAGTAGAGCGACTGCGGCACGCGGCGCCGCTTCAGGCCGATCCGGTCGGCGCACTCCCGCAACGTCATCGTGCCCTCGCCCGCCAGGTTGTAGGCGCCGGCGTGGCGACCCTCGAGCAGCCGCTCGAGCGCCTCCACGACGTCGTCCTCGTGCACGAACTGGACCGGCACGTCGGGGCCACCGAAGTCGGCCTGGAACGGCTGCTTGATCCACAGCCTGAGGATGTAGTTGTCGACCGTCGGTCCGAACACGATGCAGGGGCGGACGATCGTCATCGTCCGCTCGGGGTTCTCGAGCGCCCACAGCTGGCACAGCCGGTCCGACTCGGCCTTGTCGCGCGCGTACTCGAAGTCCGGCACGCCGCGCACCGGGTCGTCCTCGGTCAGCGGCACCGGGTTGTCCGGGAAGGCGCCGTAGGCCGTGGCCGACGAGGTGACGAGCACGTGCCCCACGTCCGCGCTCGCGGCGGCCTGGAGGACGTTGGCCGTGCCGCCCACGTCGATCTCGTACATCGTCCGCTCGTCGTGGATCGGGTTGAGGACGAAGGCCAGGTGGACGAGCGCGTCCGGCCGCTCGGCCGCGAGCACGTCGCGGGCCGCGGTCGCGTCGCGGACATCGAGGTGGCGGTACTCGACCTTCGGGCGGTAGGCGCGCGGCGGGCGCACGTCGCAGATGAGGACGCGCTCGGTGTCGTCGCGCTCCGCGAGCCGCTCGACCAGCCGGCTTCCGATGTAGCCGGAGCCTCCAGTCACGACGTATCGCATCTCGCCTCCTCGGTAGCGGCCGATCGGGCGGCGATCCTAGCGCGGCCGGCGCGCCCCCGGGGCCTGGATCGCGGCCCGCCCTCGGTGGCTACAGTCTGCGCATGGAGACCCAGCGGCGCCCGCTCACGTTCTGGATCGTCGTGGCGATCGTGATCTTCGCCGCGATGACGGCGCTCTGGGCCTTCGGCGAGGAGCCCACCGGCGCCGTGCTCGTGCTCTCGACGATCCTCTGGTGGGGCTCGGGGATCGGCCTGATCGCGCTCGGAGTGATCGCGATCTGGCGCCGCCAGCCTGGCCGGCAAAGGCCCGAGAGCAGCTGAGAGCGAGGCCAAGGCGACGACCGGAATCGAACCGGTGTAAACGGCTTTGCAGGCCGCTGCGTAACCACTCCGCCACGTCGCCGCGCGGTCAAGCGTAGCGCCGCGATCACCCACTCAGACACCTCCCGGGAGGCGCACGAGCAGCACCGTCCACGGGAACGGCAAGCGCGCGGCCTCGATCGCGCCGAAGCGCTCCACGAGCGACGCGAACGCCCTCGGCGACCACCGGTTCACGTGCCCGGGCGTACTCCCGAGTGAGCGGACGTGGGCGCCCCGGGCGAGGTTCGCCCCGCGCCAGATGGGCTCGCGCGGCACGGACACCAGGAGATGCCGGCGCGCGACCCGCGCCAGCTCCGCGAGGGCACGCTCCGGCTCGTGAAGATGCTCCAGGACCTCCACGGCGGCGGCCAGGTCGTGCTCCCCGTCGGCGAGCGGGAGCGCCAGAGCGTCGCCGCCCCGAAACTCGAGGTTCGGGCGCGCGCGGCGGTCCCACGCCGCACGGAGCGGCTCCGAGGCACGATCGAGCCCGACCACACGCCGACCCGAGAGCCGGTCCGCCCAGCGCGCCGTGAGCACGCCCTCGCCGCAGCCGACGTCAACGACGGAGCCCGGGTCGGCGCTGGCGAGCAGTTCGTCGAGCGCGCGCGCGAAGCGGCCGACGAGCCGGCGCGCCACGGGGTTACGCGCGCCGTACTTGTCGTAGGCGTTGCCGGCTGTAGCTCGCTGCCGCATCCGCCCTCACGCCACCGTGCTCCGGGGCCGGCGCTTCGATTCGTGCCCGAACGAGAGCGTGAGCATCGCCGCGGCGCAGGCGAGTTGCAGCGCCGCGAGCGCCAGCGCGATCTCCAGAAGGCGAGCGCCCGATCGCGGCAAGCAGAAGCACTTCGGCAGCTGCAGCGATGCCGAGCGACCCAGACGAAGCTCGACCGACCGAGTGCGAGCAGGAACTGGACCGAGAGGTACGCGCATGCGAGGAGTGTCATCGCCACTCCTAGCCATGGAAGCGCGCGCCGCGGCCGCGACGAGGCCGGGACCGAAGACCAGCCTCAAGAGCGGCTCACCGGCGACGAATAGATCGCGAGCATCGGGCCGGTACGGCGCGATCAGGAACACGGTGCGCAGGAGGACCGAACGGGCATCCACCTGACGGTGCGAGCGGCGCGCCGCCTCGGGGAGCAAGTAGAGCCCAAGCCCGACGGCGACCCAGATGATCGCCTTCGCCGCCACTGCCGCAACCGCGTAGGAGCCCGCCGCGTCACCCGAGACCTCATGGCGCACGATGATCACGTGTATCTCCTGGAGCACGAAGAGGAGCATTAGGCCGACCACCGGGATCCACGCCCCCGCTAGCAGGTCGCGCAGTCGATGCTCTGCCACGCTCGAGAGCTCACTGGCGCTCGATCTCGGCGCGCACGCTCGCGCCGAACCAGAATCACCCCGAGGGCGCAAGCCATGGCGGCCAGCGAGAGTGCGGTTGCTAGGAACGCGCCGGTCACTCCCAGTCCGGCGGCCACGAGCAGGAGGCCGAACCCGATCCGTGTTGCCGCCTCTCCGACGATGCTGAGACCCACGGCCTTATAGCGCTGGAAACCCTGCAGGGTCCCGCGCTCCACCGGAAAGAATCATCCAAAGGACGCTGGTGAGGGGAATCGCAGCCGCCGCCCAGACATCCTGCACGTTGATGGATGCGCCGATCGCCTCGCGCAGCGGGATCGCGGCCGCGGTGACGAGGAGGCCAAGGAGTACGAGCCGCTCCACCCAGTGGCGCAGCGCACCGCCGGCGTTGGGGTCGTCATCAGCAATGGCAGCGCTCACGTCCCTCGCGGCCGCTATCTGCAGCGCCGAGCCCGGAACCATCAGGATGATGTAGGCCGAGATCAGGACCGCGAGCGCCCCGTACTCCGACGCGCCCAGGAGTCGGGCGAAGACGATCGTGAACCCAAGCGCCAGGAGATTGCTCGCCATGACGGCCACGGCAAGTCCGCCAGCGCGGCCGGTGTCCGATCGAAGCAGTCGATCGCGGAGTGACGCCGGAGCCTTGGCATCCCGTCCGTCTCCCTCGGGCGGCACCAAGCCGGGGTCAGCCGAGAGACCCCGCCGAAAGGCTCGAAGTCGCCTAAGCGCCTGGCGGCCGGCTGGCTCCCGTCGGTCCACGTCGCGCACTACAAACGTGAATCTACGAGACGTCCCCGCGGAGGATCAGGATGTGCACCGCCCGTCAGGCTAGCGAGCGATGCGGCCCGAGAGGCGCGGTCGGGGCAGGCGCGGCGCGGCGCGGCGCCGGCCCCGCGGCCGGCCCGATCGGGCCGGCCGCGGGGAGCGTGCCCGTCCTGCGTCAGTCCTCGATGCAGGTGACCGGCACGTCGACCGACTTGCTGCCGATCGTCACGCGCAAGCCGCCGTCGGACGAGCACTGGTATGCGCCGAGCGCCTCCCAGTCACCGTTGCCCTGGACGGACACTCCCGGTCCGCCGCCGAGCGTCACGCCGCCCGTCCCGGTCACGGTGCCGATCGGCTCGTCGGCGCCCGTGCCCTCCAGGCTGAACTGGCACAGCAGCGCCGACTCGGAGCACGTCAGTCCGCTGGCGTCCGTGAGCACGAGGCCGTCGTCCTCCTCGCCGCCGGAGCCGCCGTTGTCACTGCCGTCGCCGTCGCCGTCGCCGACGACCTTGAGCTCGCCGCAGTTGACCGCAACCGGGAGGTCCTCGTCGTCGATCTTGCAGCGATTGGCGCCCGCACCGCCGTCGACGAGCCGGTCCTTCGCCTCGTCCACGGCGCTGAGCTTGTCGCCTCCCGACCCGCCGAGCAGCCGATCGCGGCCGGAGTTGCCCTTGAGGCGGTCCTTGCCCTTGCCGCCCCTCGCGCGGTCGTTGTCGTCGCCGCCCTTCAGGCGGTCTTTGCCCTTGGCGCCCTTGAGGTAGTCGCGCCCGTCGCCGCCCGAGACGCGGTCGCGGCCGCCGCGGGCCGCCACCTTGTCGTCGCCGCCCTTGACCTTGATCTTGTCGCCCTTCTTCGTCCCTCGGACGACGTCTGCACTTCCGGTGCCGTCGATCCGCTTCGCGGCGACGGTGCTCGGCACGATCGCCACCGCAACCGCCGCAAGCGCCACGACCGCCGGGAGCACGACGCGCCTCGACCCAGCGCCCGTCGTGCGGGCTCGGCGAGTGATCCAGTCCATCGGTCCTCCTGTTCCTGGCGGCGAGCCATCCGTAGCTCGCCAGTGCTCCACCGTGCCCCGGGAGGGACATAACCATGCCCCGGCTGGACGGATTGTCCATTTCGCGGCCGCCGATCGGCCGCTGTGCACAGACTCGGCGCTCAGGGCACGGCTTTCGCGCAGCTTTGCCGTCTTGACCGCCCAGCCTCCGCTGTTGGCGATCGTCCGGTACCGGTGCGGGCGAGGCTGGTTAGAATCGCGGCGATGATCGAGAACCTCGACTTCGTCGGCGTGCCCTCGCGCGACGCGGAGCGCTCTCGCGCCTTCTACGTCGACACCCTCGGCCTGAGGCCGGACGACCACGGCCGGTTCGAGTTCTGGCTCGGCGACACGTGCTTCGGGATCTGGGAGCCGGCCAAGTTCGGGATGGAGTTCGCCCCCCAGAAGAACGCACACCCGGCGATGCACGTAGAGGACGTGGCGGCTGCGCGAGCGGAGCTCGAGGCGAAGGGCGTCGAGTTCATGGGCGACATCCTGGACACCGGCGTCTGCCATATGGCGTTCTTCACCGACCCGGACGGCAACGACCTCATGCTGCACCACCGCTACGCCCCGCAGGGCGAGCGCGCCGGGCCCTAAGCGGCGGCGGGAGCCCGCCGAATCGGCTCCGGCGCACCGGCGAAGCGCCGATGCCGACCGAGCAGCCGCCCCACGGCGACGATCACCGGGAACAGGAGGCGCTGCACCGGCCGCGGGACGGCCAGCATCTCGAACTCGTCGCCGTACCGCTTAGCCGCGGCGGGTGACCGGCTCGGGGATATAATCGCCGCCCGCGCGGATGTAGCTCAGTTGGCTAGAGCGTCTGCTTGCCATGCAGAAGGTCGTGGGTTCGAGCCCCATCATCCGCTTTGAGAAAGCCCCGCACGAGCGGGGCTTTCTCGGTTTCGGCGCAGCTCGGGGGAGGTGCGATGTGGACCAGTCGGCGCGGCTCGAGAAGGTGCGGCGGTACTTCGAGTACGCCGGTGCGGACGTGGACCGCGCCGACGAGATCTACCATGACGACGCGGTGCTGGAGTTCCCGCAGTCGGGCGAGCGCTTCGAGGGCGTAGGCAACTTCACGGAGTGGCGCCGCCAGTACCCGGCCGACGTGGGCTACCGGGTTCGGCGGGTCACGGCAGGTGAGGATCTCGTCGTGGTCGAGGTCTCGGTGACCTACGACGGGGATCGCTCCATGTACGGGGTCCAGCTTCTCGAGTTCCGGGGCGACAAGGTGGCGCGCGAGCGGATCTACGTCATGGAGCGCTGGGAGGCGCCGGAGTGGCGAGCACCGTGGCGCTCGGACACCCCCGCGGACCCACCACAGTGAGGCGTTCGTCGGCCGCGGTCTGGCGCCCCTCGAGGCCATGCCCGCCCGACCGAGACCCGTGACGTCGGCGTCACATTCCGCGCCATCGTGCAAGATTGACCCGGATCGGGCGGACTCGCGCTCGACTTTGACCCCGATAGTTGTGGGGAAAGTCGAGCGTCCCACTGGCACGTTACGTCCACGCTGCTTGGGTAACGACGGTGTCCCGTCCGAGCGCCTCGCTCAGCGCAGCTCCGGCTGGTTGCCCGCTCCCTCCCGGAGGCGCACCCAGCGGGCCACCGACGGCACGCCGTCCCGGTCTAGGGCGAAGAGCATGTAGTAGCCCGGCAGCGCCAGGTCGGCGCCGGCCGGGGCGCGCACGTTGACGCCCTTGCCGGGCACGCGGTCGGTGAGCTTGAGGGGGACGCGGCGCTGGTTCATGTCGGCCGCATGCGTGGTCGCGCCCGGAGCCACGAGCGCCACCTCGCGAATGTCGTCGCGCTTCGTGCCGATACCGAACTCGTCGCCCCACCGCACCGACTTCGGTGCCGAGAGGACCTTTGGCCGCCGGCCCCTGAAGAGGTAGGGAGGCGAGTAGAGCTCCGCGGTGTCCGTACGCCGCGTCGGGTGCTGCTCGTCCCCGCCGGAGAAGATCCGACCGTCCGGCAGCAGCACCGCCGTGGAGTGGTACCCGCGGTCCTCCTCCTGAGCCGGGCCGAGTCGCCACTCCTCGCCGCCACCGTCCATCAGCTCCACCCTGCGACCGCGACCGTCGGGATGTACGGACGAGCGCCCATCGTCCTCGGTGACCCCGTTCGCCCCACCGACCGTCACGAGCGAGCCGTCCGGCAGCGTGACGGTGTTCGCCTCGGAGCGCGGCACGTTCAGGTCGGCGGACGGCGCCCACCGTGGCTCCGGGTCGGCCAGGTCGATCGACTCGGTAGAGGCGGTGGCGGGCTTGTTCGGCCCGCTGCCCCCGAAGCCGCCGATCTGGGTGACGCGGGTAAGGCGCCGGCCGCGACTCGGCTCGATGACCGCGGCCCCGCCGACGCGTGCGCGCGATGGCAAAGTGGGGTCGCCGGGGTTCGGGTTGGTCCACGTAAACGAGTCGGTGTCGAGGACGCCCGAGTCTTGCGATCCTGGGCCCGCGAGCAGCACGTCGCCGCCCGGGATGACGAACAGGTGCGGATAGAGCCCGGTCCGCCGGTCGCCGCTCGGGTGGTGGTGGAACGTGCCCGGGTGATCGTGCGTGCCCGGTTCGAACGTCTCGAGGTCGGTGTTGACGACCGCGGCCGGCTTGTCGTCGGTGAAGCCGCCGAGGATCATCGTGCGGCGATCCGGGAGGAGGACCTGGGACGGATACCAGCGGCCCCGGCGCATGTCCTCCTGACGCGCCCATGTCTCCGAGAACGGATCGAAGACGAACGCCGTCTTGAGGCCCGTAATCCCGTCGGGCTCCAGGTTCCCGCCGGTGATCAGAACCCGGCCGTCGGAAAGGAACGACTGGCCGGAGCAGAAGATCGGCGTAGGCTCGGTGTCGCCGTCGCCGTCCACGTCGATGCGCGGAGGCGCGACCTTCGTGAACGACCGCGCCCCGAAGCCGCGCGAGGGGTCCCACAGCGCGGCGCGGCCCGCGTTCGGGCGCTCGCCGTCGTGCGGCGAGGGATAGCTGTAGAAGAGGACCTTTCCCGTGGGCAGCATCACGGTGTTGATCGCGTAGGTGGGCAGCTCGAAGGGCTCGGTCGTCCACCGCCCCACCTCCTCGGGCGGCTTCGAGGCGGCCGCAGGCGCGATCAGGAGCGCCGCTCCGCAGAGTCCCAGCACGAGCGCCCGCAGTCCTGTCCGAGCCGCGCTCATACCGGACCAGCCTAAGCCTCACGCCGACGGAGCCGCAACGTCAGCGGAAGACGTAGCCCATGCCCCGCACCGTCTCGATCACGCCGTTCCCGAGCTTGCGGCGCAGGTAGCCGATGTACCACCTCGACGACCGCGACCGCCGGGTCAGCTTCGCAGCGCCTCGTCGAGCGCCTCGTTCACCAGCTCGTCCGCACGGGCGTTCTGCTCTCGCTTCACACTCCTCACCGACCAGCGGTCGAACTCCCTGAGCGCGGCCATCGTGCGCTGGAAGAGCGGGCGGAGCCCCGCGTGCTTGACGCGGTACTGGCCGCCGATCTGGCGGGCGACCAGCTCCGAGTCGTTCACGACCTCGACCTCGCGCGCGCCGAGCCTGCGGGCGAGCTCGAGCCCCAGCAGCACCGCGCGGTACTCGGCGACGTTGTTGGTGGCCTCGCCGATGTAGAGGCGCTCCTCGTCGAGCGCGTCGCCTCCGGGCGTGGTCGCCACGACGGCCACGGCGGCCGGGCCCGGGTTGCCGCGGGCGCCGCCGTCCACGTGCACCACGACGCTGCCTGTCGGGCCGGCCACCGCGCGCTACCTCAAGGCCGGTCTAGCCGGGCAGGTCGATCGGCGGGAACGTGCCGGGCACGCGCCGCCGGCGACGGTCCCGGAGCTCGCGCCGCTCCCGGTGCGGGCCGGGGTCCTGTCCGGAGCGCCGATCCGGCCCGCTTCGCTTGTCGACGATCACCTCGACGTTCGGGTCGTCGCTGTAGTGCTCCACGAGCGAGTCGAAGAGCTCGTCGGCGAGCTCGGGCGGGACGACGCAGTAGATCACGTCTCGGAGGCCGCCTCGGCCAGGAGCTCGCCCTCGGCCGTGGCCGAGCCGTTCCATTCGCGGAGGCCCGCGTCGATCTGGTCGATCTCCTGCCCCTTGTCCGCGAGCAGGATCGACTGGCCCGCGTCGCCCAGGTCGACGCGGTACTGGTACCAGGACAGCTCCCAGGCCACGACGATCGTGACCTCGCTCGGCGACTCGAGCACCGGGACCGCCGTGACCCACGGCTGGCCGAGCGTGCGGACCAGGCCGGCCACGGTGCGGCGGTGCTCGGACGCGTTGAAGAGCTCGAGCGCGCGCTCGACCTTGACCTCCGAGTTCGTGGGCACGGCGCGGACGTGACGCGGGTCGCGCGGCCCGGGCGCCTGCTCGCGCTGGCGCGGCGGGGGCTCCGGCTCGGGCTCCTGCTCGACGACGGGCTCGCCGCGGTAGATCTCGACCGCGGGCTGCTCGGGCTCGGCGGCGGGCGGCGCCCACTCCTCCGCCACGGGTGGATCGGCGGCGGGCTCGGCGTACTCCGGCTCGGCTTGCTCCGGCTCCGCGTCCGCGTGGGCCTCCTCCTCCACGCCCGGCTCCTCATCCAGGGGCGGCTCGCCGCCCCCGAGGCGCGCGCCGTTCTCCCCCCGCCACTTGCGAAAGCGCTCGATGAGCGACGGCCGCGGGCCGGGCCGGGGGGCGGCCGTGGGGAGGTCCGCGTGCGCCGCCTCCCTGATCCAGCCGGAGTTCTCCGCCCGGCGCACGCACAGCTCGCATACGAGCCGTCGCGAGCCGTCCGGGGCGAGGTAGGGCTCGGTGCGCTCACCCTTCAGGATCGTGCGACCGCAGATCTCACAGGAGGAGAGCTCCTGGAGCGGGGTGAGCTCCTTTCTCATCGCGTTTTCGATGCTACCGGGGCGCGCGGCGACCGCGGCTCCAGCTTCTAGATCGCGACCGCCTCGGCCTCCGTGCCCGCCGAGGCAATGACCTTCTGCGCGAGGTGCGCCGGGATCTCCTCGTAGCGGGCGAACTCCATCGTGAAGTCGCCCTGACCGCCGGTGATCGAGCGCAGGTCGGGCGCGTAGCTCAGCATCTCGGCCATCGGCACCTCGGCCTTGATCTCGGTCATCGAGGCCTTCGGCTCCATGCCCAGCGGGCGGCCGCGGCGACCGTTGAGATCGCCGATGACGTCGCCCACCGATGCCTCGGGCACCGAGAGCGTGACCGTCATGATCGGCTCGAGCAGGACCGGCGAGGCGCTCTCCATCGCCTGCTTGAACGCCATCGAGCCGGCGATCTTGAACGCCATCTCCGACGAGTCGACCGAGTGGTACGAGCCGTCGAACAGCCGGACCCTTACGTCCTTCACCGGGTAGCCCGCCACCACCCCGCGCTGCATCGCCTCCACGATGCCCTTCTCGACGGCCGGGATGAAGCCCGTCGGGATCACGCCGCCCTTGATCTTGTTCTCGAACTCGAACCCGGCGCCGTGCGCGAGCGGCTCGATCTCGATGTGGCAGTCGCCGAACTGCCCGCGCCCCCCGGTCTGCTTCTTGTAGCGGCCGTGCGCCTTCGCCCCGGTCTTGATCGTCTCCTGGTACGGGACGCGCGGCGGCTTGAGCGTGACCTCGGCGCCGAAGCGGTCCTTCATCCGGCCGACGATTACCTCGACGTGGACCTGCGAGAGGCCGGCCACGATCTGCTCGCCGGTCTGCTCGTCGCGGTGGAGGTCGATCGTCGGGTCCTCCTCCTGGAGCCGGCGCAGCGCCGTGAACACCTTGTCCTCGTCCCCCTTGGCCTTCGGCTCGATCGCGAACGCCATCACCGGCGACGGCAGCTCCGGGAGCCCGATCCCGAACTCGCCATCGCTCGCGGCCAGCACGTCGCCCGGCGCGCGTCTCCTTCAGCTTGGCCACCGCGCCGATGTCGCCGGGGCCGAACTCGTCGCTCTGGGTCGTCTCCTTGCCCTGCGGCACGAGCAGCTGGCCGATTCGCTCCTTGACGTGCGCGCGGCAGTTGAACGCGTGCGAGTCGTGGCGCAGCACGCCCTGGTAGACGCGGAACAGGTTGATACGGCCGGCGAACGGGTCGGCCAGCGTCTTGAAGACGAACGCGACGGAGGTCGGCGTCGGGGTCCGGGCTCGAGCTCCGAGTCGCCCGCCACGACCGCGCCGCGGTCGGCCGGCGACGGGCAGGTCCTCGACGAGGGCGTCGAGCAGGCGGTTCATCGCCAGGTTCCGCGTCGCGACCCCGCAGGTGACCGGGAAGATGCGGCCCTCGGTGACGCCCGCCTTGAGCGCCGCGACGGTCTCGTCGTGCGAGATCTCCTCGCCCTCGAGGTAGCGCTCCATCAGGTCGTCGGAGACCTCGGCGACCTCGTCCATCAGCTTCTCGCGGTACTCCTCGGCGCGCGGCCGGAGGTCGTCCGGGATCTCGATCTCCGAGCAGTTGTCGCGCGCGGCGCCCTCGTACGCGTACGCCTTCATGTCGATCAGGTCGACGACGCCGCGGACCTCGTGCTCGGACCCGATCGGGATCTCGGTCGCCACCGCGTGCGGCGCCGAAGGCCCCCTTGAGCGAGTCGAGCGTGCGGAAGAAGTCGGCGCGCTCGCGATCGAGCATGTTCACGAAGATCAGGCGCGAGAGCCCGAGCTCGTCGGCGCGCTGCCAGAGGCGCTCGGGTGCCGACCTCCACGCCCATCACGGCGTTGACGACGAAGACCGCGCCCTCGCAGACGCGCAGCGCGGCGAGGGCGTCCGCCACGAAGCTCGGCTCGCCCGGGGTGTCGATCAGGTTGACCTTGCGCTCCTCCCACCGAAACGAGGCGAGGCTCGACGCGATCGACATCTCGCGCGCCTTCTCGTCGGGCGCGGAGTCGGACACCGTCGTGCCGTCCGCCACCGAGCCGAGCCGGTTGATCGCGCCCGCCTGGAACAGCAGCGCCTCGTTCAGCGAGGTCTTGCCGCTGCCTCGGTGGCCGACCAAGGCCACGTTGCGAATCCCCTCAGCGGGCTCGTGCGCCATGGCACCCTCCTCTCCTCGTGGAGGGCGGAACATACCGGCCGCGCCGGGCGTGGCGCTGCTCAAGCGCCCTCGAGTACCTCCGAGTGCAGCCGCGACTTGAGCCGCAGCACCGCCTTCGTGTGGAGCTGCGAGACGCGCGACTCGGTAACGCCGAGCACCTCGCCGATCTCCCGCAGGGTCAGGTTCTCGTAGTAGTAGAGCGCGACCACGAGCTTCTCGCGCTCGGGAGGCGCGCGATCGCGTCGGCGAGGCGGTCCTTCGATCTCCGTCGCGTCGAGCGCCTGCGCCGGGTCCGGCGCGTCGGGGTCCTCGATCGTGTCGAGCAGCGACACCTGGTCGCCCGAGGCGTCGGAGAGCGTCCACAGCTCGTCGAGCGCGACGACCGACGAGTTGGAGATGCGGTGAGCGTCGTCCTGGAAGTCGTCCACGGACATGTCCAGCTCGTCGGCCATCTCCTGCGTCGGTCGGCGCGCGCTGGAGCTTGTGCTCGAGCTTCGCGTTCGCCTTCTCGATCTCGCGCGCCCTGGCGCGCACCGAGCGCGGCACCCAGTCGAGCGAGCGCAGCTCGTCGATGATCGCGCCCTTGATGCGCGTGATCGCGAAGGTCTCGAACTTGATCTCGGCGCCCGGGTCGAAGCGCTCGACCGCCGCGATCAGGCCGAGCAGGCCGTACGAGATCAGGTCCGCCTCCTCGACGTGCGCGGGCAGGCCGCTCGCCATGCGGCCGGCCACGTACTTGACCAGCGGCGAGTAGGCGAGCACGAGCTGCTCGCGGGCGCGCGTCGTCCGCCGTCCTTGTAGCGGCGCCAGAGCTCCCTCAGCTCGACGGCCTTGACGTTCGTCTCCACGTGACCTCCGTTCCCTGCCGCTCACGCGCGCGGATGGGCGCTCGCGCGTAGGCGCGCCGGAGGCGCTGCGCACTCTACCCGAGTGTAGGTCTGGGTCGTGCTGATGCTGGCGTGGCCGAGCAGCTCCTGGATCGCGCGCAGGTCGGCGCCGCCCTCGAGCAGGTGGGTCGCGAACGAGTGGCGCAGCGTGTGCGGCGAGACGCCCGGCCGGGAAGCGGCGGCAGCCGGCGCCGCGTGCACAGCGCGCAGGCGCCGGCGCACGTCCGAGGTGGAGAGCCGCCGGCCGCGTCTTCGACAGGAACAGCGCGGGCTCCGCGCTCGCGCGGCGTCGGCCAGCGCCGGCCGGGCCGCGCGCGAGGTAGCGCTCGAGCGCGCGCCACGCCGGCTCGCCGGCGGGCACGATGCGCGTCTCGGCCGCCCTTGCCCGTCACCCGCACCTCCTCGGCGTCCGGAGTCGAGGTCGGCCACGTCGAGGTTCACGAGCTCCTCGGCCCGCAGGCCGGCCGCGTAGGCGAGCTCGAACAGCGCCCGGTCGCGCAGCTCGAGCGGGGTGCCGGCCGGGATGCGGTCGAGCATTCGGCGGCCTCGCCCGGCTTGAGGACGCGCGGCAGGTAGGCGTCGCGCTTCGGGCTGGCCACCAGGTCGGCCGGGTTCGCCTCGAGCTCGCCGCGCTCGATCAGGTGGCGGTAGAAGGACCGGATCGCGGCGAGCTTGCGCGCCACGGTGGTCCTCGAGGACGCCGCGCTCCGACAGCACGGCCGCGTAGCGGCGAGCTCGCGTGCGCCGAGCGTCGGTCGGGCGCGAGCCCGTGCCGCCTGGCCCACTGGGCGAGCTGCTCGACGTCGCTCCCGTACGCCCGCCGCGTCTTCTCCGCCATGCCGCGCGCGCTGAGCCAGGCGTCGAAGGCCCCGAGCGCGCGCGCCCACGTAGGGTCTCGGCCGGATGTCGGTCGTTCTTCATCAACTACGAGGACGGGCGCGTGGCCACGCGCGGCCAGCTACGAGGCGCCGAGCTCGTGGACGCGCCGAGCGGCCGACGCCGCCCGTGGCACCGAATCCAGGGGCCCAGCGACGCCTCGACCATGTGGTACGCGGTGATGCGCAAGCGCGAGCGGGGGGTCTTCATCGGCACGCTGTGCATTCGACACACCGGGCCGCCAGGCCTCCCTCGCGGAGGCGGGATGGGAGGAGGTGCCGATCGAGCGAGATCGGCGCCGAGCTGCCGTGAGGCGCTACCGCTAGGCGATGAAGACCGGCGTGCCGACCGGCACCTTGTCGTAGAGCTCCTCGACCTCCGGGATCGCCATCCGGATGCAGCCGTGCGAAGCGGAGGTGCCGAGTGAGCCCGACGTCGTCGGTGCCGTGGATGCCCGCGCCGTCGTAGATCCCCATCCAGCGCGACTTGAGCGGGTTCTCGGGCGTCCCGCCTGGAATCACCTTGCCGGCGAGGCTGCCCGCCCAGTCACTCGGGCACGCTGCCAGGCCGGGTCCACCGCCTTGTTCTGGATGTCGTACAGGCCCGCCGGCGTCTCGAAGCCGGCCTGGCCGACCGCGATCTTGTAGGTCTTCTCGAGCTTCAGGTCGCGGTAGAACGCGGAGCTGGTACGGCGTCGCGGTCCACGGTGATGTAGGTCGGGTACTTCTTCGCGAGCTCGTCAGTCGTGACCTCCGGCTTGCACCTTGTCCACGCGCGGCTTGACGTCGCCGCTCGCCGGGAACCTCGAGCTGCGCGGCGATCGCGCGCTTCAGGGCGCCGGCCTGGACCTCGACGCCCGGTCTCGGACCGCACGCGGCTCGAGCCCATCGCCGGAAGGTCCACGCTCGCTCCTGGGCCGGACGGTCGACCGCCCGCCTGACGTCCCCCACGAGGCCCTCGACCGCCTTGCTCGGAGTAGGCGACTGCGTCTCGAGCGCGGCCGTCCTCGCTGCCGCCCGTGAGGTCGCGCACGGTGCGGCTCACGACGTTGCCGTCGCGGCTGCGCGCCACGGCCTCCTCGACCATGGCGTCCACGTCGATCTTGACGTCCGCCTGCTTCGGTGTCAGTCGCCAGGTCTGACCGCCGGCGACCGACCTTGACCGGCTTGTCGAGCGGGTCGACGATCTCGTGCTCGAGCACATCGCGCGCCTCGTCGGCGCTCATCCCGCCCACGTCGACGCTCGCCGACCGTGACGCCGTCGGCGATCATGTCGTCGCGCGAGGAGTCGTAGGCGTACACGCCGACCGCCCCCGCCACGAGCAGGACGACGACCGCCACCAAGGCTATGAAGGACGCGCGACCCATGGCCGTGACCAATGAAGTCTAGGCCCCGCGGACGCGCCCGCCAGCGCCAACCGGCGGTGCAACCCGCCTTGCGCGAGCGTCAACCCGCTCTGCGCGAGCGGAACGTCAGGTGCCGGCGCTCGCGCGGGCGAGCGCGCGGTCGATCGCCGACAACACGGTCGTGCGGCCCCGCGAGCGCTGCTCGTGGGCACGCAGCTCCACGAGGTCGTCGCGCTCGAGCGATCCGAGGAGCGGCAGGACCTCGGCGGCCGTGAGATCGTCGTAGCGCTCGACCGCGGCCCCGTCCGCCGGCGCGGCAGCTGAGCGCTTCGGGCTCGGTCGCCTGCGGGCAGCGCGGCGGGTCATCGGGGCCGGCTCGGCCGGCCGCGCGGCGCGCGGCGCGCGGTCGGGGTGCACCTCCGTCCGCCCGGCCACGGCCTTCTGAACCTCGAGCAGCTGCGCGGAGTTGAGTCGCGGCTCCCGCCGGTAGGAGGGGTCGCGCACGTGGGGGCTCCAGCGCAGGAACTCCTCCACCTCGCGCTCGTACCTGTACGGCTCCTGGACGTCGCGCAGGAGCGGGTGCAGGCGCATGTGCTCGCGCAGAGCTTGAGGACCGCTCTCGCGCGTCGTGTAGCGGTAGCGGAAGCCCGGTCGCCTTGAGCTTGCGGTTGTCGATGCCGCGGCCGAAGCGCAGCTGCCCGAGCATCTCGGGCGGGATGTGGAGGCCGAGCGCCGCAGCGGCCGACGCGGCGACGCCGGTGCCCCACGGCGGCAGGACGGCGACGTAAGGCTTGCCGAGCAGACCCGCGACCTCGGTCAGCGCGAGCACGCCGTCGCCGGCGACGTTGTAGATGCCCGGCAGGTCCCGCTCGACCACGTGCGCGAGCGCCGCCACGACGTCGTCCTCGTGGACGAACTGGTAGCGCGGGTCGAAGCCGAGGATCATCGGCACCGCGGGCAGCGAGAACAGCTGCGTGTGCGAGGTCGTGACGTCCGGGCCCAGCACGTTCGCGAAGCGCAGCATCGTCACCGACACGTCGGGGTTCTTCTCGGCGAAGTCGGCCACGCGTCGCCTCGCGCCTCCACGATGTCGCGCTCGATCGGCGTCTGCGGCGGGTGCGGGCGGCGCATCGACTCGGTGAAGAAGGCCGGATCGTCCTGCGCGGTGCCGTAGTAGTGCGCCGACGACTTGAAGACGAACTTGCGCACCGTGGAGTCCGGGCCGCTGCAGGCGGCGAGGATGTTCATCGTGCCGATCACGTTGTTCTCGTGCGCCTCGCGCGGGGTAGCCGTGGTCGAGTCCACGACCAGGCGAGTGTCGATGACCGTGTCGATCTCGGCCGCCAGGACGACCCGCCGGAGCAGGGCGTGCTGGGTGCCGACGCGCACGAACTCGGTGCGCTCGAGCTCGCGCGTCGGGTCGCGCGAGTCGACGCCGATGATCGTCTCGATCGCGGGGTTCGCCTCGAGCGCCTGCGCGAGCCGGCCGCCCCAGTAGGTGGAGAGCCCGGTGATGAGGACGCGGCGCGAGATCACGGGTGTTAGCCGAACCAGACCGACTTGCGCTTCTGGACCATGTCGAGCAGGTTCTCCTGGATCCGGGCGCGAACCTCGTGGGCGACGCTCTGGACGAGCGACTTGTCCTCGTGCATCCCCTCGTCGTCGAAGTCGATCGGCTCGAGGAAGCGGATCTTGAACTTGGCCGGGAGGTAGCCCGCCATGCCGAGCAGGCCGAAGTGCGGGAAGGTCGGCGTGATCGGGAAGTAGAGCGAGCCCGGTGAGCCGCTGCAGCGGCTTGACGTGGGCGAAGATCGGCGCGGCCTCCTCGGCGCCGACCACGCATACCGGCACGATCGGAGCCCGGGCGCGCATCGCGGCCTCCACGAAGCCGCCGCGCCCGAAGCGCCGCAGCTTGTAGCGGTTCCGGTAGAGCTTCTCGGTGCCCTTGCGGCCCTCCGGGAAGACGAGCACGAGCTGGCCCTCGTCGTAGAGCAGGCGCTGCACGTTGGCGGGGTGCGCCGCCACGCAGCCGATCTTCGGGACCAGCATCGAGAAGCCCGGGTAGCCCTTGAAGAAGTGCTCGACCGTGATGTTGAGCGGGCGCGGCCGCGGATGCTCCTCGCGGATCGCCTTGCCGATCATCGGCGCGTCCGGCGGTAGCGCGCCCGAGTGGTTCGAGACGAGCAGCGCCCCGCCCGAGGCCGGCACGTTCTCGATCCCCTCGACCTCGCAGCGGAACCAGTAGTTGTAGAACAAGTCGTAGAGCGTGCGGTCGATGAGCCCCTCGACGCGCTCGGAGCGGCCCCAGTCGTCGAGCTGTCGCTCGGGCTCGACCGCCGGCAGGAGGTCGCGCAGGTCGTCGTCGCGTCGCGCAGGCAGGTCGCCGTCGACGGCTGCGCGGAAGTCCTCCGCCAATGGCTCCTCGACCCGCAGGCTGCTTCGCTCGTCGGCCATCGGCCGATTGTGGCAGGTGCCGGGCGGGCCCGTGCGAGGCGCGGCGGGCGACGGTTCAGGCGCCGAGGAGCGGGCGGAGCCGCTCGCGGAGCTCGCGCCAGTCGGCGGCTCCGGTCACGCCGTCCGAGGCGACGACCTCCCGGTTCCAGGGGTGCGTGATCGTGGCGCCGGCGATCCCGCGCTTCCCGCGCGCGGGCGAGGTTCACCGGGCTGTCGTCGATCAGGAGGTCGATGCCGAGCTCGACGCAGCGCGCGACCTTGTCGTAGGAGCAGTGGAGGTCGTCGTAGGCGATCCCGATCCGCTCGAGCCAGGCCTCGGTCGCCGCATAGCTCGCCACGGCGCGATGGCTCGTGATGTGGATGAAATGCCCGGCCGCGCGCCACGCGCCCACGGTCTCGACGGCGTCCGGGTACGGCTCGCCGGCGAGGATGTTCTCGTCGGAGTGGGTCTCGCGCACGGCCTGGGCGACCTGGTCCTGCTCGAGCACCGTGATTCCCCACGTGAGCTGGCGGTCGTAGGGCAGCTCGACGCCGAAGCGGCGCCGGGCGACCTCCTCGAGCAGGTCCCAGTAGTGGTGGAGCGTGGAGTCGATGTCGATGGCGATCCGGGCCATGCCCCGATACCGTAGGGACCGATGGCGAACGGCTCCCGCTCCTCCGGCCCGCGGCGACTCCGCCCCCGGCAGATCGTCGCCGGCGCGCTCGACGGCGTGCTCCCCTCGACCGCCCGCCCGGCGACGCCATGGGCGGCGAACGGCGCCGGCGACGACTACGGCGCCCCGGCGGAGCCCGACTGGCGCGCGATCGACTGGCGCGACCACGTGCGCGAGATGACGGTCGAGGGCACGAGGGTCCGCTACGCCGAGCTCGGCGCGGGCGACGGGCCGCCGCTCGTCTTCGTGCACGGCCTGGGCGGCAACTGGCAGAACTGGCTCGAGAACATGCCCGCGGCGGCGCGCGGACGACGGGTGCTGGCGCTCGACCTCCCCGGCTTCGGCGACTCGGAGATGCCGCGCGATGACATCTCGATCTCCGGCTTCGCGCGGACCGTCGACGCGTTCGCGGAGGCGCTCGGGCTTGGACGGGTCGATCGCTCGTCGGCAACTCGATGGGCGGCTTCATCGGCGGCGGAGCTCGGCGATCCCTTCCCACGAGCGCGTGGAGCGGCTCGTGCTGGTCGCGGCGGCCGGCATCTCGATCACGAGCCTCGCGCCGACGGCCCGCGATCACGGTCGCGCGGGTCGACACGGCCGCTGAGCGCCAGCACCGTCGCCCGCCGTCGCGAGCTGATCGTTCGGCCGCGGCTGCGCCACGCGGCGCTCTCGTTCGTGTTCCGCCATCCGCGCCGGATGCCGGCCGACCTCCTCTTCGAGGTCCTCCAGGGCACGGGCAAGCGTGGCTTCATGCCCGCGCTGAACGCGCTCCTCAGCTACGACTTCCGCGACCGGCTGCCCGAGATCGCGTGCCCGACGCTCGTCGTCTGGGGCAGCGACGACATGCTCGTCCCGCTCCGCGACGCCGACGAGTACGAGCGGCTATCCCGAGGCTCGCGGAAGGTGGTCATGGAGGACACGGGCCACGTGCCGATGATGGAGCGCCCGCGGGCGTTCAACGAGCCGTCTCGCGGAGTTCATCGCCGAGTCGGCAACCGGCGGCACCCGGATCGGTGTCCGCGGCGAGCGGCTGACGGCCCAGGTCAGTAGCGTGAGCGCGCCTTCGGAGGCCGAGCCCACGTGGCGCGCGTACTTGCCGAGCACGCCCGACTCGTAGCGCGGCGCCGGCGGCTCGTAGGCCGCTAGGCGCTCCGCGATCTCGGCGTCCGACAGCTCGACGTCGAGCTCGCGAGCCGCGACGTCGAGCACGACGGTGTCCCCGTCCCGCACCGCCGCGATCGGCCCGCCGCGCGGCGCCTCGGGAGCCACGTGGCCGACCATGAACCCATGCGTCGCGCCCGAGAAGCGGCCGTCGGTCAGCAGCGCGACCGAGTCGCCGAGCCCCTCGCCCACGAGCGCCGCCGTGACGCCCAGCATCTCGCGCATCCCGGGGCCCCCGGCGGGGCCCTCGTTGCGGATCACCACGACGTCCCCGGGGCCATCGCCTGCGCCTTGACCGCGGCGAACGCCTCCTCCTCCGACTCGAAGACGCGCGCCGGGCCGCGGTGCTCGAGCCGCCCGTGCGCCGAGAGCTTGACGACGCAGCCCTCGGGCGCGAGGTTTCCGCGCAGGATCGCGAGCCCGCCGGTCTCCTTCAGCGGATCGTCCAGCGGCCCGAACGACCTCCTGGCCCTCGGCCTCCTCGGCCTCTGCCGCCTCCTCGCCGATCGTCCGCCCGGTGACGGTGAGCGCGTCCTCGTGGAGCAGCCCCGCGTCCACCAGGCGCCTCACGACGAGCGGCACGCCGCCCGCCCGGTAGAGGTCGGTCGCCACGAAGCGACCGCTCGGCTTCAGGTCCGCCAGCAGCGGCGTGCGCTCGCTGATCCGGTCGAAGTCGTCGATCGCGAGCTCGACGCCCGCCTCGCGCGCCACGGCCAGGAGGTGGAGCACGGCGTTCGTCGACCCGCCGGTAGCGGCCACCGCGGCGATCGCGTTCTCGAGCGCTGGGCGCGTGATCATCAGCGCTCGGGCGCAGGTCGCCCGCGATCAGGTCCATCACGAGCCGGCCGCAGTCCTCGGCGACCTGCCCCTTCCGGCCGTCCTCGGCGGGCACCATCGCGCTCGCCATCGGCGAGATCCCGAGCACCTCGAACGCCATCGCCATCGTGTTGGCGGTGAACTGGCCGCCGCACGCGCCGGCGCCGGGCGAGGCCACCGACTCGAGCTCCTCGCAGGTCGTCGTCGCTCATGTCGCCGGCCGCGTGGGCGCCGACGGCCTCGAAGACGTCCTGGATCGTCACGTCGCGACCGCGGAAGCGCCCCGGCGCGATCGAGCCGCCGTAGAGCATCAGGCTCGGCACGTCGAGCCGGGCGAGCGCCATCACGCAGCCCGGGATCGTCTTGTCGCACCCCGAGAGCGCCACGATGCCGTCGAACATGTGCCCGCGGGCCACGAGCTCGATCGAGTCGGCGATGACCTCGCGGCTGACGAGCGAGGCCTTCATCCCCTCGGTCCCCATCGTGATCCCGTCGGAGACCGCGATCGTGTTGTACTCCATCGGCGTGCCGCCGGCCGCGCGAACGCCTTCCTTGACCCGTTCGGCGAGCCGCCGGAGGTGGAAGTTGCACGGCATCGTCTCGGTCCAGGTGTTGGCGACCCCGATGATCGGGCGGCTCAGGTCGTCGGAGTCGAAGCCGATGCCGCGGTAGTAGGCGCGCGCGGCCGCGCGGTCCGGCCCCTCGAGGATCGTGCGGCTGCGTGTAGCGCGCGGCGGCGCCTCGGTCCGGCTCACCGTTGGCTCGCGCGGCGGCTCAGCGGCCGCCCGACGCGACCGGATCGGTGCCGCGCCGCTGCCGCTCCCACTCGGCGAGCCGCCAGACGTCGCGGCGGACGCGCCCCGGGTCCACCTGGCGGCCGGGGAGGTGCATGTTCGCGTCCGCGATCAGGCGTCGCTCATCGCCGGTCAGGGCCATCCACTTGGCGAGGACATCGTCCGAGTCGGGCAGGCGCGTGCGCGAGATCGCGCCGGTCAGGTCCGGGAACTCGACGCAGTACTCGCTCAGGAGCCGGCGCGTGCTCGGCACAAAGGCAACGATCGGCTTGTGCGGGTAGATCAGGTACGCGTAGCGGGCGTCCTCGGCGCGCTCGGCCGCGAGTCCCTCTGCGGAGCCCGGTCCGGCCGGCGTCATGCGCGCGGCCCGGTACCCACGCCGCGCCGCCCTCGGCGGGGCGGCCTCGGATCCGAGGCCGCCCCAGACGCGGATGAAGCCGAGGTCGCGGTACATCGCCCATTCCTCGGCGTTCACGCACGACCTGAGCAGCTCGCGCGCGCGCTGCTCGGCGCGGCGCTCGCGACCGGGATCGGCGACGTCCATGCCAGTCGTCCGGGCGCGTGCCCGACGCGCCTTCGCGCGGCGGCGGCGGGAGCCGTCGACGGCGCGGACCAGAGCCGGCGCGAGCAGCGCGAGGGCGACGATTCCCAGTATGAGGAGCGCCAGCAGCACGATGCGACTCAGCCGCCGGCCGCGCGCGGGAAGAAGATGACGCGGTCCGCCTCGGCCGGTATCTCGCGGTACTCGCGGACCATCGCCGCCTCGCGCCGGCCGCTCCCCGGGTGGACGGTGGGTGCCGCGGCCCACATGCCCTCGTCGAGCTGGCGGCGGAACTCCTCCACGAGCCGCTCCTCGTCCTCGCGGACGCGGCGGTCACCCTCGGCGAGCAGGACCTCACCATGGCCGGGCTTCATGCGCAGGAACTTCATCTCGGGCTCCGTCTGTCGGCGTCGAACGGTGGACGGCGATTATGCCAGAGAGGTTGACGGACGCCGTCGCCTTCCACATGCCTGCGGCGGCGCGAAGGCGGCGGCTCAATCGCGGGCGGCGAGGACGTCGACCGGCCCCGCACCCGCGCCGATGCCGCGCAGGCCGTCCCGCACCGACTCCGACGCGACGACCTTCGCCCGCCGAGCGGCCTCGAGCGCGCTCAGGCCGTGCGCGAGCCCGGCCGCGAGCGCGGCGGAGTGCGTGCACCCGGAACCATGCGCGGCGCCCTCCGGGTAGCGCTCCCCGGCGATGGGAACGGGATCGCCTCCGTCGAAGTAGAGGTCGGTGGCCTCCTCTCGATGGCCGCCGGTGACGATCACAGCCGCCGGCCCCAGCTCGAGCAGCCTCCGCGCGAGGCGCTCGACCGCGTCGGCGTCGGCCGCCGCCGGCGGCGGCCCGGCCGCCTCCCGCTCGTCGTCCGCCTCGCCGGCGAGCACGCGCGCCTCGGCGACGTTGGGGGTGATCGCCGCCGCGCGCGGGACGAGCCGATCGCGCAGCGTCGCGCGCGCCGCCTCGTCCAGAAGCACGGCGCCGCTCTCGGCGACCATCACCGGGTCGAGGACGATCGGCGCTTCCCCGACGAGGTCGAGCGCGCTCGAGACCGCCTCGATCGTCTCCCGGGTCCCGAGCATCCCGACCTTAACGGCGTCCACTCCGATGTCCTCCGCGACGGCCCGCACCTGGTCGACGATCACCGCCGGCGGCACCACGTGGACCGAGCTGACCCCGAGCGTGTTCTGTGCGGTGATCGCCGTGATCGCGGTCATCCCGTGCGCCCCGCAGCGGGCGAAAGCCTTGAGGTCCGCCTGGATCCCCGCGCCGCCGCCGGAGTCCGACCCCGCGATCGAGAGCACGCGCGGCGGAGAAACGTGACGGGCGGCCATCGAGCGCCCGAGGATACGACGCCGTGGCGGCGGTCACGCAACCCTCCGGACATAGGACGCCAGGCCCGCTCGAGAGATCAGGCCCATCAGCTCGAGCCGCCCCAGTGAGCTGCGCACCTCGGCCGGCCCGAGCCCCGTGGCCTCGGCGATCGCCTCGACGCCGGCGCCCTGCTCCACCTCCTCGAGGACTCGGCGGAGGCCGGGCTCGAGCGACGCATCGGCGGGTGCGCCACGGTCCGGGTCGGCCACCGGGAGCCGGCCCGCGGGGCCGCCGATCCCGAACAGCTCGTCGAGCACATCCGCCGCGCCACGGATCACGGCCGCTCCGTCGCGGAGCAGCCGGTTCCCTCCGGCCGCCCGGCCCGCGGTGACGTGCCCCGGCACAGCGCCGATCGGACGGTCGAGGTCGGCGGCGTGTGCCGCGGTGATGAGCGAGCCCGACGGCTCGGTCGCCTCCACGACCACGGTGATCCCACCGAGCGCGGCCATGATCCGGTTCCGCGCCGGGAAGCTCCACTTCATCGGAGCCGCTCCCGGCGGCAGCTCGGACACGACCGCGCCGCGACCGACGATGGCGTCGTAGAGGTCGCGGTTGGCGCGCGGGTAGGCCACGTCGACGCCACAGGCCAGAACGGCAATCACGCCGGGGCCCGCCTCGAGGGCGCCGCGGTGAGCAGCCGCGTCAATCCCGAGCGCGAGCCCGCTGACCACCGTCACGCCGGCGGCGGAGAGGCCCCGGCCGAGGCCGTGAGCGACCTCCAGGCCGTGGGCCGACGGGCGGCGAGTGCCGACGACGGTCGCGGCGGGACCCGTGGAAAGAGACCGGAGCCGGCCGGCGTCGCCGCGCGCGTAGAGGACGGCGGGCGGGTCTCCGAGCTCCAGCAGCGTGGCCGGGTAGCCCGAGCTGTGCACGCAGTGGGCCTGAGCGCCGGCGCGCTCGAGCGCACGGCAGGCGCCCTTGACGTCGAAGGCGGCGACGAACGCGCGAGCGGCGCCGGCGGAGCGCTCGCCGAGCGCCCGCACGAGCTCCTCCTCGCCGAGGGCGAGCAGTTCGGCCGGCCGGCTCGCTCCCCGAGCGAGGAGCCCGGCTATCCGAGGCGCGAGCCGCCCGATCAGCTGGCTGCGCCGAAGGCACGGCTCGCAGCAGTCGACGGTCGCCCTCACGCCGCGACCGTCCACGCCGGGTCAATCCGGAAGCTCAGCGCTTGCTCGACGTCTCCGGCCTCCACCCGTTCGCGTCCGTCGAGGTCGGCGACCGTCCGGGCCACCCGCAGGACCGAGTCCTGTCCTCGCCCTGTCAGCGATCGCGGCCCGAGTCCCCCGGCCAGACTCCGAGACACCGACCGGTCGAGAACCGCGTGGCGGCGAGCCTCGGGCCCGCTCATGGCCGCGTTGCACGAGCCGGCGGCGACAGCGAGCCGCCTGGCCTGACGCTCGCGCGCACGTGCAACACGGCGGGCGATGGCCCGCGAGCACTCCTCCTCCGGCTCCCCCTCTCCGGCCGTCCGTGGCGCCGGCGCCGGACCGACCTCGCAGACCAGGTCGATCCGGTCGAGCAGCGGCGCGCTGAGCCGCCGCGCGTATCGGATCCGGTCGATCTCGTTGCAGTCGCACGCGCGCGGCCCGCGCGCGCAGGGGCAGCGGTTGCAGGCTGCCACGAGCATCGCTCGGGCGGGAAACGTGAGCGCCCGCTGCCCGCGCGACACCTCGACCGTGCCCGACTCGAGCGGCTGGCGCAGCGCTTCGAGCGTCCCGCGCGAGAACTCGCCCAGCTCGTCGAGGAAGAGCACGCCGCGGTGCGCCAGCGTTATCTCGCCCGGCCTCGGCGTGGGCCCGCCGCCGATCAGCCCCGACGCCGAGATCGTGTGATGCGGTGCCCGGAACGGGCGCTCGGCCACGAGGCCTCCCTCGCCGGAGCCGACGACGCTGCGGATGCGCGTGATTTCGAGCGCCTCCTCGAAGTCGGGCGGCGGCAGGATCCCCGGCAGCCGCCGCGCGAGCATCGTCTTGCCGACGCCCGGCTCCCCGACCATGAGCAGGTGATGGCCCCCGGCGGCCGCGATCTCGAGCGCACGCTTCGCGTCGCCCTGCCCGCGGACGTCGGCCATGTCGGGCGCGTGCTGCCGACGGCGCGGGCGCCCTCTGCGGCCGGGCGGGCGCTGCGCGCCACACGCCTCGCAGCAGGTCGGCGATCTGACCCAGGCGCGCGACCCCGAGCACCTCGACGTCCTCGACGAGCGCCGCCTCGGGCGCGTTCTCGACCGGCACCAGGAGCCGGCGGTAGCCGGCCGCCCGTGCTCCCAGGGCCAGGGCGACCGCCCCGGGTACGGGTCGGAGCGCGCCCCCGAGCGACAGCTCGCCGCACACCGCGTACGACGCGAGCCCGTCGCGAGCGATCTGGCCGCTCGCCCCCAGCAGGGCCACGGCGAGCGCCAGGTCGAAGCTCGGGCCCGACTTGCGCAGATCGGCCGGCGCGAGGTTCGCGGTAAGGCGCTGCTGCGGGAAGTCGAGCCCGCTGTTGAGCAGCGCCGAGCGGACGCGCTCGCGCGCCTCGCGAACGGCGAGGTCGCGGAAGCCCGACGACGGTGAACGCGGGCAGCCCGCGGCGCACGTCGACCTCGACGGTGACCTCGACGCTGTCGACGCCTTCGATCGCGAACGTGGCGATGCTGGCGAGCATGCCGGGCACGCTAGGCGGGCGAGGTGCCGCCGAGGGAGACGAGCGTTACGACTTCCCGGCGGGGAGCTACGAAGGCGTTACCCGCTCTGCCTCGCGGTAATCCGAACGATTCGTGACCCAGCCTGAACCGAGTCGTCACGTTCGTCGCGCCTACGCATAACGGCCGCGCGTACCGTCGGCGTCGTGCCGCGAACGAGCGACCAGGCGACGGGCGTCGTCGGTGAGACGATCGCCGAACGACATCTGACCGCGTGCGGCTACGAGATCCTCGGGCGGAACTACCGGACGCGCTACGGGGAGCTCGACCTGGTCGCCCGCCGCGACGGTTGCCTCGTCTTCTGCGAGGTGAAGACGAGACTGGGGCAGGGCCGCGCCGGACCCGCCCGCCCGCTCGACGCGATCGGCGTGCACAAGCGCCGCCAGGTCCGCCTGATGGCCGGCCAGTGGCTCCACGACCAGGGTGGAGTCGGCGCACCGGCGCTGCGCTTCGACGCGATCGGCATCACGCTCGACGCGGACGGAACGGTCGCCGAGCTGGAGCACGTCGAAGCCGCCTTTGACTAACTCCTGGCTGGCGACACTTCGGTAGGCCCTACCCCTCCAGCGCGAGCTGCTGGTAGGCGATCGACGCGAATGACAGCCGGTGGAGCGGGGAGATGCCGTGCGTCGCGATCGCGGCGCGGTGCTCGGGGGTCGAGTAGCCCACGTTGGTGTCGAAGTCCCAGTCCGGGTGACGGGCCGCCGCCCGGCGCATGTAGCGGTCGCGCGTGACCTTCGCCAGCACCGAGGCGGCGGCGATGGCGGCGCTCCGCGAGTCGCCGCCCACGACCGCGCGCTGCTCGTAGCCGAAGTCCGGCACCCTGAACCCGTCGACCAGGCAGAGCGTGTCGGGGCCGGCGACGCAGCGCAGTGCGGACCTGAGCGCGTCGAGGTTCGTTACGTGGAGGCCGCGGTCGTCGATTCCGCGTACGCAGCGGGAGACGACGGCCGCGCGGCTCGCGGCCCGCAGGACGAGCGGATACAGCTCCTCGCGCCCGGCCTCCGTGTGCTGCTTCGAGTCGTTGAGCCGCGCCAGCGCCCGGCGGTCGGAGAGGGAGAGCCGCTCGACGTCGAAGCGCACCGCCGCGGCCACGAGCGGGCCGGCGAGCGAGCCACGCCCCGCCTCGTCGGCTCCGGCCACGAATCGGTGGCCGAGCGATCGATCGAACGCGAACAGCTTGCGGCCGCTCCGGCGCGCGGCCTTGGAGCGACCAGCTGGGCGGCTAGAGGCCTCCGATGCGGTCGGGCGGCCAGTACGTGAAGAACGCGTTTCCGATGATGGAGTCCTCTGGAACCGGCCCCCACTCCCGGCTATCGGCGCTCTGCCCACGATTGTCGCCCATCATAAAAAAGTGTCCCGGCGGAACGGTGATCTCTTGGGGCAGCTCGCAGGTCGAGCATTGCGCGTCGGGGCGGATGAAGGGCTCGCCCTGCTGCTCCCCGTTGACGTACACCCGCCCCTCGATCACCTTGATCCGGTCCCCGGGCTCGCCGACGACCCGCTTGATGAAGTTCATCTCCGACTCGCCATCGGTCGGGCGCGGGCACGGCTGCTCGTTCGGATGGCTCACGCCGCACACGTTGTCGTCGGCCCCCGCCGGGGGCTTGAAGACGACGACGTCGCCCCGGCTGGGCTCCCCGAACCGACCGGACACCCGGTCCACGAGCACCCGCTGCCCGACCTGAAGCGTGGGCTCCATCGACTTGCTCGGAATCCGGAACGGCTTGACGAGCACGGCTTGGATCCCGAGCGCAAGCGCGAGCGCCACGACGATGATCAGGATCAGCTCGAGCAGCTGCGAGGCTCCGCCCGACCGCCGCCGGGGGGAGGATCGCCGTAGCAAGGCGGGCACTACCGGGGCTCGGCGTCGTCGGCGGGGGCGCCGGGCTCCGCGTCGTCGGCCGCGCCGCTCGGCTCGCCATCATCGGCGCCGCCGGGCTCGGCATCGGCCGGGGCATCCGAGCCATCCGGCTGGTCGCCCGCGTCCGCCGTACCGGCGTCGGCGGTGGCCACGTCCCCGCCGCCGGCCTCCTGCTCGTCCGCGCCCTCCTCGGGCTCGGGCACGCCGACGTCGGCCGTGGCGGCCTCGTCCTGGGCCCCACCCGCATCCGCAATCGGTTCGACGAACACCTCAACCGGCCCTCCGGCCGTGTCGCGGCGCTCGCGGATGCGAGCGCGCCGCCCGACCCGGCCCCGGAGGTAGTAGAGCTTTGCCCGGCGGACCTCGCCGCGGCTCGCGACCTCGATCTGCTCGATCTTCGGGGAGTGCAGCGGGAAAGTTCGCTCGACCCCCACGCCGAACGACTGCTTGCGCACCGTGAAGGTCTCGCGCGCGCTGCCGCCTTGGCGCTTCAGCACCACGCCTTCGAACACCTGGGTGCGGCGGCGGGTGCCCTCGACCACCTGGAAGTGGACCCTCACGCGGTCGCCGGCGTCGAAGGCCGGGTGCCGGCGCAGCTGCTCGCGCTCGAGGCTGTCGATGACTCCGCTCATGAGGAAACGGCGCTGCGAGCCCGTGGCGGCTGCCAAGGACCCCGGCGCGCGGCGCTCAATGGTAGCTAGCCGCTGTCGCCGGGCCGCTCGAGCCCGTCCGGGGCCCGCCGCCGGCTCTGCTCGAGCCTCCAGTCCCGCACCCGGGCATGGTCCCCGGAGAGCAGCACGGGCGGCGGCGCGTGGCCGCGCCACACCGCCGGGCGGGTGTAGTGCGGGTACTCCGGAGCGCCCGCGAGAGCGTCGCTGAACGACTCCTCGACCGCGCTGTCCGCGTGCCCCAGGGAGCCCGGCAGCTTGCGGATGACGGCGTCGGCCACGACCATCGCGGCGAGCTCCCCGCCGGAGAGCACGTAGCGGCCGATCGAGACGACGTCCGAGGCGAGGTGCTCGTGGACCCGCTCGTCGAAGCCCTCGTACCGGCCACAGAGCAGCGCGAGCGCGGGCTCCTCGGCGAGCTCCGCGGCGAGCGCGTCGTCGAAGGGGCGCCCGCCGGCGGCCAGCGCGATCACCCTTCGCCCCGGCCCCGGGTCAACGGGGTCGCGTCCGTAACGCCGCTCCAGCGCGGCCTCCACGACGTCTACCCGGATCACCATCCCCGCGCCGCCGCCGTACGGCGTGTCGTCGACCTGTCCGGCCCCGAGCGGCGTGGACGCGCGGAGGTCGACGCACTCCAGCGCGTGGCCGCGCTCGAGCGCGTTGCGGACGTGGCGCTGGGAGCGGAACCAGTCGAACCACGTCGGAAAGAGCGTGAAGACGTCGATGTTCACGGGCGCCGCCTCGCGAGGCCTCGCGAGGCCCTCAGTCGACGACGTCGACGAGCACGCGCCGCCCGTGCTTGACCGAGCAGGCCCGCATGACCGTCCGCAGCGCGTTGACGGTGCGCCCGCCCTTGCCGATCACCTTGCCGACCTCCCCGTCGGCCACGCGGAGCTCGAGCACGACGGTGCCGTCGTCCTCCTCGAACGAATCGACCCTGACGGCGTCGGGCTCGTCCACGAGCGAGCGGGCCAGGAACTCGAGCAGCTCGGCCATCACTCGCCGGCGGCCGCGATCCCCTTCGCGCGCATCAGCTTCTCGACGGTACTGGTGGGCCGGGCGCCACGCCCGATCCAATGCCGCAGACGCTCCTCGTCGAGCACGATCTCCGACGGCTCGGACTGGGCGTTGTATCGGCCCACGGTCTCGATCACGCGCCCATCGCGCGGCGAGCGCTGGTCGGCCACGACCACGCGCCAGATCGGGTTCTTCTTGCCGCCCACGCGGGTCAGCCTCACTCGTACGGCCAAATGTCAGTCCACCCAGGTTCGAGAACAGTGTCCGGCCCGGCGGCGAAAGCCGCCTGCGGCGCGCAACGTTAGCGGCCGCCGGCGAGCTGCGACAGGGAGGGCAGCTTCCCGCCGGCCAGCTGGCGCATCATCTTCTGCATCTGCCCGAACTGCTTGACGAGCTGGTTCACGGCCTGCACGGAGGTCCCGGACCCTCGTGCGATGCGGCGGCGCCGCGAGCCGTCGAGCAGCGCCGGGTTGGCTCGCTCCTCGGCGGTCATCGAGGTGATGATCGCCTGGATTCGGTCGAGGTCGCGGTCGTCGACCTGGAGCCCCGACAGCTGCTGCCCCGCCACGCCGGGCATCATCTTGAGGAGGCTCGTGAGCGGTCCCATCTTGCGGACCTGACGGAGCTGATCGAGGAAGTCGTCGAAGGTGAACTGCTGGGTGCGGAGCTTTCGCTCGAGGTCCTCCGCCTGACGCTTGTCCATCTGGCGCTCGGCCTTCTCCACGAGCGTGAGGACGTCCCCCATCCCAAGGATGCGCTGGGCCATGCGGTCGGGGTGGAAGCGCTCGAAGGCGTCGAGCTTCTCGCCGGTCGAGGCGTAGAGGATCGGCTTGCCGGTGATCGCCTTGACGGACAGCGCGGCGCCGCCGCGGGCGTCGCCATCGAGCTTCGAGAGCACGACGCCGTCGAAGTTCGCGGTCGAGGAGAACTCCTCGGCCACGCGCACTGCGTCCTGGCCGGTCATCGCGTCGACGACGAGCAGCACGTTGTGGGGTCGCGTGCGCTCCCTGATCCGGGCGAGCTCGGCCATCAGGTCCTCGTCCACGTGGAGCCGCCCCGAGGTGTCGATCACGAGGGCGTCGCGGCCGTCGGCTCGCGCCTGGGACAGCGCCCACTCGGCGATGTCGACGGGATCGCGCCCGGTGCCCTGCTCATAGACGGTGGCGCCGACCTGTCCCCCGACCTTTACGAGCTGGTCGACCGCGGCCGGGCGGTAGACGTCGCAGGCGGCGAGCGCCACGTCCATGCTCCGCTCCTCGCGCAGATGGCGCGCCAGCTTCGCGCAGCTCGTCGTCTTCCCCGAGCCCTGGAGGCCGGCGATGAGGACGACGGTCGGGCCCTCGCCCGTGAAGGCGAGCTCGCGCCCCGACCCCCCCATCAGCTCGGTCAGCTCCTCGTTCACGAGCTTCACGACCTGCTGGCCGGGGTTCAGCGACTCGAGGACGTCGGAGCCGAGCGCCCGCTCCTTGACGTCGGCGGTGAACCGCTTGACGACCTGGAAGTTGACGTCCGCCTCGAGCAGCGCCAGGCGGATCTGGCGCATGGCGGCGTTCACGTCGTCCTCGGTGAGCGAGCCGCGCGAGCGCACGTCGGTGAGCGCCGACTGGAGGCGCTCCGAGAGGGTGTCGAACATCGCGGTCGAGGCTAGCGTCTCGGGTTAGCCTTGGCGCGTGGAGAAGCGCCGCGTCTCGACGGCCATCGGCCTCTACGCGATCAACCCGTTCGTCAAGGCGGCGGCGCGGCTGGGGCTGCCGCTCCCGGGCATCGCGATCCTCGAGACGACCGGACGCAAGTCAGGGCTCGCGCGGCGTACCCCCATCGGGAAGGCGCTCGAGGGCGACACGCTCTGGGTCGTGGCCGAGCACGGCGCCCGGGCGTCCTACGTGCGGAACATCAGGGCCAACCCCCGCGTCCGCGTGCGGCTCGGGCGTCGCTGGCGCGGAGCGACCGCCTATCCGATGCCGGAGGACGACGCGCGCGAGCGCCAGCGGCGGATGCCGAACAAGGCCAACTCGGCGATTGTGCGGGCGATGGGGTCTGAGCTGCTTACGGTCAGGATCGAGCTGGACCGCAGCTGAGGTGGCAGGTGGCAGGTGGCAGGGCGTGGCCGCAATCCGCGACCTGCGACCTAGGCCGGCGGCTTCGGTGAAGCGGCGTCGGCTTCGCCCTGACCGTGAGCTATGACGCTGCGCAGGTTGCCGAGGGCTTGGGCGAACTCGCTCGGGATGATCCACACCTTGTTCGAGTCGCCCTGGGCGATCTGTGGCAGGACCTGGAGGTACTGGTAGGCGAGGAGCTTCGGGTCGGCGTCGCCGCGGTGGATCGCGTCGAAGACGGTCTCGATCGCCTTCGACTGGCCCTCGGCGTTCAGGATCTGGGACTCGCGCGCTCCCTCGGCCTTCAGGATCGCGCTCTGCTTCTCGCCCTCCGCCGTGAGGATCTGCGACTGCTTGTAGCCCTCCGCCGTGAGGATCGCGGCGCGCTTGTCACGTTCGGCGCGCATCTGCTTCTCCATCGCCTCCTGGATCGTCGTCGGCGGGTCGATCGCCTTGAGCTCGACGCGGTTCACGCGGATGCCCCAGCGATCGGTCGCCTCGTCGAGCGCTCCGCGCAGGGCGCCGCTGATCTTGTCGCGCGACGTGAGCGTGTCCTCGAGCGTCATCCCGCCGATCACGTTTCGCATCGTGGTGACGGTCAGCTGCTCGACAGCGGCGATGTAGTCGGCGATCTCGTACGTCGCTGACTTCGGGTTGGTGACCTGGAAGTAGATGACCGAGTCGATGTTCACGACGAGGTTCTCCTCCGTGATCACGGGCTGCGGCGGGAACGAGACGACCTGCTCGCGCAGGTCGATCAGCGGCCGCAGCCGATCGATGAACGGGACGATGATCGCGAGCCCTGGATCGAGCGTCCGCTGGAAGCGTCCGAGCCGCTCGACGATGCCCGCGCGCGCCTGCGGCACGATCCGGACGGTCCGTGCCAGGACGAAGAGCACGACGACCGCGATCACGATCAGCGCTATCAGGCCTGCGGACACGGTGCTCCCTTACTCTGGCTACTCGGAGACGAGGGCGGTGGCCCCATCGATCTTAAGGACCTCGACACGCTCGCCCTCCTCCATGACCTGATCCTCGTCGAAGGCACGGGCGCTCCAGACCTCGCTGCCGATCCTGACCCGGCCTCGGTCCGCGTCCACGCGCTCGAGCACAACCGCACGAGTGCCGATCAGCGCCGCCGTGCCGGTGCGGATCTGCACGGGAGTGCGGAGGTGGCGGCGGGCGACCGGGCGAAGGATGGCGAGCGAGGCCACCGACGCGACGATGAAGACGCCGAACTGCAGCTCCGGAGGGCCGTCCACCGCGGCAACGACGGCGGCGAGGAGCGCGGCCACGGCGATCGGGCCGAGGAGGAACCCGAGCGAGATCACCTCGCCCACGGCAAGCGCCCCGGCCACGATCAGCCAGATCACCCAGTCGGGCATGTCCGGGATCCTAGGTGGCGGGCTACCCGGCCGGGGCCGAAGCTTCGGTGTCGGGCTCCAGCAGAGCACGAGCGAAGTCATCGGGATCGAAGGGGCGCAGATCCTCCAGCTGCTCCCCGATCCCGATCAGCTTGACGGGCACCCCGAGCTCGTCCGCGATCGCGAGCGCGATGCCGCCCTTTGCCGTACCGTCGAGCTTCGTGAGCACGATGCCGGTCACGTCGACCGCGTCGCGGAAGCTCATCGCCTGGCGCAGGCCGTTCTGGCCGGTCGTCGCGTCGATCGTGAGCAGCGTCTCGTGGGGCGCGTCGGGCAGCCGCCCCGAGATCACGCGCCGGACCTTCGCGAGCTCCTCCATCAGGTTCGCCTGCGTGTGAAGGCGGCCCGCCGTGTCGCAGATCACGACGTCGTGGCCGCGCGCAATCGCCGCCTCGACCGCGTCGTACGCGACGGCGCCCGGGTCGGAACCCTCCGCCGCGCGGATAACGTCGCACCCGGCCCGCTCGCCCCAGGCCACGAGCTGCTCGACCGCGGCGGCCCGGAACGTGTCCCCGGCGGCGAGCAGCACCGACAGCCCGAGGTCCTTGCGCAGATGCCAGGCGATCTTGCCGATCGTGGTGGTCTTGCCGGTCCCGTTCACGCCGACCATGAGGAGGACTGTCGGGGTCGGGCGCAGGTCGATCGCGGCGTCCCCCGTCGTTGCGGCGCCGGCCAAGAGCTCGCAAAGCCGCCGGGTCAGGTCCTCACCGGAGGCCAGGTCGCCGGAGCTCGCCTCGATCTCGAGGCGCTCCACGATCCTCGCCGTGGTGGCCGCCCCCACGTCGGCGTAGATGAGCGTCTCCTCGAGGCGCTCCCACGTCTCGTCGTCGAGCGTCTGGAAGGCGGTGGCCTGGAGCTCGGCGCCCAGCGCTTGGCGCGTCTTCGACATGTTCTCCCGCAGGCGGCGAAGGAAGCCGCGGCGCTCCTCCTCGGGAGGCGGCGGGGAGGCGGGCTCGTCCCCGGTTACGAAGAGCTCCTGCCAGGTGCGCGCCATCGCGGCGCTGAGGATAGGCGCGGCGTGATGGTCAGCGGTCCCAGAAGCTCGTGCGCTCGCGGGCGCCGGGCCAGTTCAGGCCGAGGTGAACGTGATCGCGGTGGGCCGTCGTCTTCGACACGTTCCCGCCCTGGCATGGCCCGTACGGGCGCAGGCCCGCCGCGCCCGAGTACCACGACTCGCAGTCCCAGATGATCTCCTGGACGCCCATGCGGCGCGCGAGCGCGTGCGGCTGTCCGCGCTTGTCGTCGGCGAGCAGAAGCCGGACGAGCCGCTTGGCCGCCCGCCGCTCGCGCCGCACGTCCTCGTCGAGCCGCCAGTCGATCGCGCGGCCCTCCGCATGGAGGCTGTAGTGCGAGCCGAGCCGCTCGCAGCGCATGATTCCCCACGTCTCGCCGCGGACGTTGCGATCGAGCCAGCGCTCGAGCGCGCGCATCCCTGGCGGGGGCGCGTTACGGCAGCCGTCCGCATGGTCGTAGCGATACGGGTCCATGGGCCTGTCCGCGAGCTTGTCAGCCGGATTGTCTCCGGCCAGCGCGACGGAGCCCGCCGGCACGATCAGCGCCGCGGCGGCGATCGCGGCCGCGATCCGAGGTCGAGCCCTCATCTCGCCCTCGACGTCGGCCAAAGGGGCGAGGCGGGTGAGCGTGGCGAGCCGCTCTGGACGGACGGACCCGGTCAGGCGGCGTGGGGCCGGCTGAGCGGCTCGGCGTCCTCGAGGTCCGGCGCCGGCGCGAGCTTGCGCGAGACGACCTTCGACACGCCGTCGCTCCCCATGCTCACGCCGTAGAGGCGGTCGGCCACGTCCATGGTGCGCTTCTGGTGGGTCACGACGATGAACTGGGCGCGGTCGGCGCAGCTACGGACCAGCCGCAGGAATCGCTCGATGTTGAGGTCGTCGAGCGCCGCCTCCACCTCGTCGAGAACGTAGAAGGGGCAGGGACGCGCGAGGAAGACCGCGAACAGGAAGGCGAGCGCCACGAGCGACTTCTCGCCGCCCGAGAGGAGCGACAGGCGGCGGGTCGACTTGCCCGCGGGCGTCACCTCGACCTCGACGCCGGGATCGCCAGGCCGCTGCGCCTCGTCGTCCTCCGCAGGCGGCTCGGCGTCCGAGCCGTCGCCTTCGCCGCCGCCGAGCACCGACCGTGGCGCATCGGCCGTGACGAGCCGGAGCCGGCCGCGGCCGCCCGGGAAGAGGTGCTCGACGACCTCCTCGAAGTTGCGGGCCGTGGCCTCGAACGTGAGCTCGAAGCTCTCGCGGATGCGCCGATCGGTTTCCCGGACGATCCCCTCGAGCTCGGCGAGCGCGGCCTCCAGGTCCCCGCGCTGGGACTCGAGCTCCTCGACCTGGGTGACCGCTTCCTCGTAATCGGCCTCGGCGAGCGGGTTCACGGGACCGAGCTGCTCCCGCCGGCGCGCGAGCCGCTCCACGCGCGCCTCGAGCTCGGCGCGCCGCGACTCGTCGACCGGCGCGCCCGCCGCTCCCGTGCCGGGCTCGAACCCGAGCCTGCCCTCGAGCCGCTCGACCTCGGCGGACAGCTCGGCCATGGCGTCCCGCGCCCGCTGCGCGCTGACCTCGGACTCGGTCACGGTCTCGCCGGCACTCCGCAGCGACGCTTGGACCTCGGCCTCCTCCTGGGCGCATGCGCGCAACTCGGCGGCGGTGCCCGCGCCCGCCGTCTCGTCTCGGTCGAGCCGCTCGCGGAGCGCCGCGCGGTGAACGCCGACCGCCTCGAGCGCCGCGGCGAGCGCCGGTTCGGCGCGGCGAGCCGCCTCGCGGGTCGCGTCCTGCCAGGCGACGCTGGATCGGAGTCGCGCGATCGTCCGGCGCCGCTCGGCGCGCTCGCGCTCGGCGCGCTCGGCCACGCGGCGCTCGGCTCTCAGCTCACCCTCGAGCTGCGCCCTGCGGACAGCCTCCGGGCCGTCGTCGTCAGCCGCGCGGCGGCGCTCGATCGCTCGATCGAGCGCTCGCAGGTCCTCCGTCGCGTCGACGAGCTCGTCCCTCGCCGCCCGCAGCCCGGCCTCGGCCGCGTCGCGCGCGGCCGCGCTCTCGCTGGCGGCCGCCGCGCTCGGCTCGACCGCGGCCTCCGCGTCGGTCACCGCGACCCCGGCCGCCTGCGCGGCCGCGACGAGGTTGTCGCGGTCGCGGAGGCCGGCCAGCGCACGCCGGTCCGCCGACGCGGCGGCCTGCCGAAGCTCCCCGGAGGCGGCGAACAGCGCCCGGCCCGCCCGGGTGACCGCGACACCGTGAAAGCCGCTCCCGACCGAGTCGAGCGACGAGATGACCCAGGCGCAGCGAAGCAGCCGGCCCACGACCGCGTCCGCGGCCGGGGAGGCGTCCACGTAGTCGGCGAGCGGTACGGCGCCCGGCCCCGGCGACCCTCCCGGCGCGTCCACGGCTGCCGCCGCCTCGAGCAGAACGGCCCCGCCGTCGTCGCCGGCGCCGTCGAGGATGCCCTCGCCGGCATCGAGGCTCGGGGCCACCGCGGCGCGCAGGAGGGGCCCGAGCACGGCCGCCACGGCGAGCTCGTAGCCGGGCGCCACACGAAGCTCCTCCGCGAGCGACCCGCCGCCGCCGGGCGCCGGCAGCTGTGAGCGCGCGAGCCGCTCGACCGCCGCGAGATCACCCGCGGCGCGGCCCTCGTCCGCGCGTGCCGACTCAAGCCGTCGCTCGGCGTCGGCGTGGGCGGCCCGGGCTGCGCCGGCGCGCGCCTGCGCCTCCATCACCGAGCGGCGATGCTCGTCCGTCGAGCGCTCTAGGACGGCCTTTCGGTCCGCGAGCTCGCGGCGGCGGGCGTCGAGATCGCGGAGCTCCTCCTCAAGCCGACTCTGGCGCGCATCGGCGAGCGCTGCCAGTTCCGCCTCGAGCCCCGCGATCCGCTGGTCGCCCGCCTCGAGGTCGGCCTCGACCTCCGGCCCGGCCGCCTCCTCCCCGCCGCCTTCGATCCGGTCGAGCTCCCGCCTCGCCCGCCGGGCTGCGTCGGCGGCGGCCGTGCACGGTCTCGCGCGCCCGCTCGAGCCGCACGTCGATCCGGTCGGCCGACGCGGTCGCGGCGAACAGGCGCTCGGAGAGCGCCTCGCGGCTGCGCGCGTGCACCGCCAGCGCCTCCTCGGCGGCGCGGCGCCGCTCCACGACCGTCCCGAGCCGGGCATCGGCGCTGGCGCGCGCCTCGCGCGCCTGCGCGGCGGTCGCCTCGGCGGACTCCAGCGTCTGGGAGCGCCGGCGCGCGGAGTCGCGGGCGAGCTCGAGGCCCGCCTCGAGCTGCTGGCGCTCGAGGCGAGCGTGCAGCTCGGCCGCCTCGGCCTGCCGCTTGAGCGGGCGCAGCCGCGATCGCGCCTCGCGCTCCACGTCGAGCGCACGAGCGAGGTTCTCGCCCGTCCGGGCGAGCTTGAGCTCCGCGCGGCGGCGGCGCTTGCGGTGCTTGCCGAGCCCCGCGGCCTCCTCGATCAGGAGACGGCGGTCCTCGGGGCGCGAGTGGATCACCGACTCGACGCGGCCCTGTGAGACGACCGAGTGCATCTCCTTCCCGAGCCCGGTGTCGGAGAGCGTCTCGAGGACGTCGACCAGGCGGCAGCGGGCCCCGTTGAGCTGGTATTCGCCCTCGCCCGAGCGCTCGAGCCGGCGCTTGATCGACAGCTCCGAGAAATCGCTTCCGGCAGCCCCGTCGGAGTTGTCCAGCACGACCTCGACCTCGGCGGCCCCGCGGGCGGGCAGCCCGCGGCCGCCGGAGAAGATCACGTCCTGCATCGTCTGCCCGCGGACCGCCAGCGGACGCTGCTCGCCGAGCGCCCAGAGGACCGCCTCGCTCACGTTCGACTTGCCGGACCCGTTCGGGCCCACGATCACCGAGACGCCCTCGGCGAACTCGAGTGTGGTGCGGTCGGGGAACGACTTGAAGCCCTTGAGCGTGAGCGAGCGAAGGTGCACCTAGGGGGCCCTCTCGACCCGGTCGAGCGCCACCAGGGCGGCCTCCTGCTCGGCGCTCTTCTTCGTCTTTCCCTCGCCGCGGCCGATCTCCTGCCCGGCGACCTCGGCCACCGCCACGAAGCGCCGCTCGTGCGGGGGGCCCGCCTCGGCGTCGATCCGGTACGTCACGATCTCGGCCCGCCGCGCGAGCCGCTCCTGAAGGTCGGACTTGAAGTCGACCGGGCTGTCGACCGCGGCCTCCACCTGCGCCGGCGAAGGCCTCAGCGACCGGGCCGGCCACCCGCTCGAAGCCCCAGGCGAGGTACGCCGCTCCGATCACGGCCTCGCAGATCGAGGCGAGCACGCGGTCGCTCGCCACGAGCGTCGCGGCGCTCTTGCCGGTGGCCTCGGGGGCGGAGGACTCGAGCCGCTCGGGAATGCCGAGCTCGCGCGCGACCTCGGCACACGCCTGGCGCGAGACCGCCTGCGCGCGCAGCTTCGTGAGCCGGCCCGGCCCCGTGCCGCTCGAACCGCGGGTAGAGGGCCGTCGAGACGGCGAGGCTCAGGACCACGTCCCCCAGGAAGGCGAGCCGCTCGTACGAGTCGCGCCGGTCGCGAACCCAGGACGCGTGGGTGAAGGCCTCCCGCGCGAGCTCCGGCGGCAGCTCGTCGAGTAGGGACCGCAGCGTTTCCAGGGCGTCAGCCGATCGCTGTGGATGAGGAATCGACCACCCTCGGGTCTCAGCTCGACGCGCTCTCGGGAGCCCGCTGCGGCGACGAAGTCCGCGGCCTGGCCGACCGTGAGTATCTTTGCGGCCTCCTCGTCGGGGATCCGGATTCCGTAGCGGTCCTCGAGCTCCATCACGAGCTCGACGAGGTCGAGCGAATCGGCTTCGAGATCCTCCTTGAAGCGCGTGCCCGCACCGATCGCCGAGGCCTCTACCTCGAGCTCGGCGGACAGATGCGCCCGGATCAGCTCCAGCACCTCATCCCTGGTCATGACTGCCGGCGACGCTACCAGCGGGCGCGGATCGCAAGGCGCCGCCGGCAGCGAGCGCCGCCGCGGTCCGCTCGATCATCCGCTCGTCCACCGCGCGCCTGCGCCAGGAGCACCGCGGAGGCCACACCCTCGGCCGTCGAGGCCCCGTGGGCGATCACCACCGGCCGCCGCAGCCCGAGCAGGATCGCGCCGCCGACGGCGTTCGGGTCGAGCTGGCGGCGCAGGGCGCCGACCTTGCCCCGGATCAGGAGCCCGCCGACGGTCGACACCGGCCCGGAGCGCACGGCGTCGCGGATCGCGCCCACGACCGTCCTGGCCGTGCCCTCCATCGTCTTGAGCGCGACGTTCCCGGTGAACCCGTCCGTGACGACTACCTCGGCCGCGCCGCCCGTCAGGTCGTCGCCCTCGACGTTCCCCACGAAGTCGAGCGCGCCCCGTGGCGAGCCGCTCGTGCGCGGCCACCACGTCCGGCGTGCCCTTGGCCGGCTCCTCGCCGATCGAGAGCAGGCCAACGCGCGGGCCGTCGACCCCGTGCACGGCCTCCATGAAGGCGGCTCCCATGTACGCGAACTGCACGAGGTGCTCGGGGCGGACCTCGACGTTCGCCCCCGCGTCGAGCAGGAGCGTCGGTCGTCCGGGCACGGGAAGGAGCACGGCGATCGCGGGGCGATGGACGCCGTTCAGTCGCCGGATGTGGAAGAGCGAGGCGGCGAGTGCGGCTCCGGTGGGCCCGGCCGACACGAGCGCGTCGGCCCGACCCTCGGCCGTCTCCACCGCGGCGCGGACGATCGACGCCTCGGTCTTCGCCCGCACGGCCCTCGCCGGCTCCTCTTCGGCCGCGACGGCCACCGGGCAGTCGACGACCTCGACGCGGTCCTCCGCCGTGGCCTCGAGCTCGGCCGCCGGCCCGAAGACGCGTACTCGGGTCGCGGACTCGCGCGCCCCCGCGAGCACGACTGCGGCGCCGCGGTCGGCGCCGTGCGCGTCGAGCGCAATCACGCCGGCCGCCGGCGGCTACTCGGCCTGCTCGTCGGCGGCGACGATCTCGCGCCCCGCGTAGTGACCGCAGGTGGGGCAGACCCGGTGCGGCAGGCGTGGCGAGTGGCAGTGCGGGCACTCGCGCAGCCGCGGCGGCGTGATCTTGTGCTGGGAGCGCCGCTTGTTCGTGCGTGCGTGCGACTGCCTCTGCTTCGGGACGGCCATGGCCGCGGAAGTCTAGAGGGTGCCCAGCTGTCGCTAGAGCAGCCCGACCTGGCGCAGGATCGTGACCGAGTCGGAGTACACGTCCTTGCGCTTCACGAGCCCGCCTTCGCACGGGATCACGTCCATCCCCCGCCACTCGACCCTCCTGCCGGTGGGCTCGGCCACGATGTCGCCGCGGCTTAGCGGCTGTGCGTGCGTCGCGCTGGCCGTCCACTCCTGCACCACGAGCCCGTCGCGCACGTACAGGCGCCGCGTCTCGAAGGCGATGTCGGGCCACGAGTCGAAGATCGCCGCGATGTGCTCGCGGACCGCCTCCCCCTCGGCTGCCTCGCCCGCGGTGTGGTTCTCGAACACCATGTCCGGTGCGTGGAGGGCGACGATCGCGTCGAGGTCGTGCGCGTTCCAGGCGTCGTTGTAGCGCTCGATCATGGGCTCGAGCGCGGCCGGCGAATCAGCTCCGCCGGACTTGATCTGCTCGACCGGCATGACGAGACTCTACGCCGGACTGGGCGACCGACGCAAGCGCTCGCCGCCGCCCGCCATCGCAACCGACAGGAGGCCCAGATGACCCAGGAAGGCTTCTCGATCCTGACCGTCGACGACTTCGAGCGGACCGGCCCGTGGATGCTCGCGCGGCGGGGACTTGGGGTCGAGGCGTTCGGGATGAACCTGGTCGACGTGCCGCCGGGCGAGTCGATCCCGGAGCACGACGAGACGGACCGCGGCCAGGAGGAGGTCTTCGCCTTCCTGAGCGGCGAGCCATCGATGGTGATCGACGGCGAGGCGCTCCCGGTCGCGGCGGGCACGTTCGTGCGCGTGAACCCGCGGCTCAGGCGGACGGTGAGGAACGACGGCTCCGAGGCAGCGCGCGTCCTGATCGTCTCCGCACCGACGACGAGCGGCTACGAGCCGATGGAGTGGGCTTAGCGGCCTGGGGCAGGTCGCGTCAATCCTCGAGCTTCAGCTCCGACAGCTTCGCCCAGCGTGAGTCGCGCGGCCGCTCGTGCCGGTGGTCGGAGCCGGCGTTGTTCAGGTCGATCCCGCACTCCGGGCACAGCCCGCGGCAGTCCTCCCGGCAGAGGATCCGCACCGGCAGCGAGAGAACGAGCGCGTCGCGGGCCCAGGCCCTGAGGTCGAGTTCGTCGCCCGTCAGGTACGGGGACCGGAGCTCCTCCCCCCCGCTCGGCTGGTCGATCTCGCTCGCGTCGACCACGACCGTCGCGCGCGCGTCCTCCAGGCAGCGTGCGCAGGGCCCGGCCAGCGTCGCGTCGAAGCGAAGCCTCATCGTGTGCCCGGTCGTGGTGCGGGCGACGTCGAGCGTCGCCGGCACCACTTCGGCCTCGGGCTCGTAGCGCTCGCCGCCCAGCTCCACCGGCCCAAGCGCCACCTCGATGTCGAGCCGGCGCGCCTCGCCGGGCGAGAGGCCCAGCCGACCGAGCTCGAATATGTCGGTCCGCGGGGCCACGGTTCGAGGTTAGCCGCGCTCCCACGGCCGACGCCCAAGATAGGGTGGCGGCGTGGTGCCTCTCGCGGTCACGAGCTACGACATCTCGCTCGTGATCCACATCACGGCCGTAGTGGTGGGCTTCGGCGCGACGTTCGCCGAGGCGATCATGTTCCCGGTCGCGCTCAAGGTCGGCACGCGGCACCTGCCCTACGTCCACCGACTGCAGCTCGCGATCAACCAGTGGCTCGCGACCCCCGCCCTCGTGATCATCATCCTTACCGGCGTCTACCAGGTGAGCGACGCCGGCTATGACTTCGCCGACTTCTGGATCAGCAGCGCCTTCGTGATCGTGATCGCGCTAGGCGCTCTGCTGGGCGGCTACTTCATCCCCGCCGATCGGCGGCTCGGCCCGATGGCCGAGCGCGAGATCGCCGCCGGCGGGGGCGGGGACGTAGAGCTCTCCGACGAGTACCAGCGCGGCGCGCGGACCGAGGGGATCGTCGGATCGATCACCGGCGTCCTGATCGTCGCCGCCATCTACCTGATGGTCGCGAAGCCGGGTCTGTAGGCCCGGCGAGCCGCGCCTCGAAGCGAGGCCGGCGGTGTCCGTCTACCCGACCTCGGCCTCTTCGCGACCCTGCAACCGGTCGCGCCCGCGCTGCACCGCCGCGGTGAACTTCTGGAGGTTGACCTCGAGCGTGTTCAGGATGTCGTCGGCGTAGTCCTCGGCGCCGAGGCGGATCTCCCGCTCGCGCGCGCGCGCGTCCTCGACGATCTCCTCGGCCTGTCGCTCGGCCTGCTTCACGACCTCCTCGTTGGAGATCAGCCGCGTCTGCTCGCCGCGCGCCTCCTTGATGATCCGCTCCGACTCGCGCTTGGCCTCGGCGAGCATCTCCTGGCGCTCCTTGACGATCCAGCGCGCCTGCTTGATCTCCTCGGGGATCGTCGCGCGCATCTGGTCGAGGATGTCGTAGATCTCCTCCTTGTCCACACGCACCTGGTCGGTGAGCGGGACCGGCTTCGCGTTGTGAATCTGGTCGTCGAGCTTGTCTATGAGGACGAGGACATCCATGCGTGGACCTCAGTTCGTCAGCGCCGGGTGGCTTCCTCTAGCCGCGCGGCGACCGCCTGCGGCACGAGCTCCGAGAGATCTCCGCCGAACATCGCGAGCTCCTTCACGCCGCTCGAGCTCAGGAAGCTGTACTGGGGCGAGGACATGAGGTAGATGCTCTCGATGTCGGGGGCCATCTTTCGGTTGAGCTGGTTCATCTCGAACTCGTACTCGAAGTCCGAGATCGCCCGCAGCCCCTTGACGATTGCCTTCGCCGAGTGTTCCCGGGCAAAATCGACGACGAGAGTATCAAAGGCTTTGACCTGCACATTGCCGAGTTTTTCGACCTCCGCCTCGAGGAACGCGCACCGCTCCTCGGCGCGTGAAGAGCGTCTTCTGCTTGCGCACCGGCTGGTTGACGACGCCGACGATCACGCGCCCGAACACCCCGGACGCGCGCGTGATGATGTCGACGTGGCCGAGCGTCACCGGGTCGTAGGAACCGGGGCATATGACCGTCCCGGCCGGGTCAGGCGGCATGGTGGATGGCGATGCGAGTGTCGCCGTAGGTCCGCTCGCGCACGAGCGGCATGTGGAGCGCGAGCGGGGCGCGCTTGTCGGATTCGGTCACGATGCGGGCATCTCCGTGGCGGTCGCCGGAAGCAGCTCGGCGAGCGGGCCCGCCAGGCGATCGGCGGAACTATATGGCGGGTCGACGAATATGAGGTCGTAGGCCGGCCCTCCGATCGCCTGATGCCGGAGGAAGGCGAGCGCGTCGCGTCGCTCGACCTGGCGCCTCGAGGCCCAGGTCGCTCGAGGTTTCGCGCGATCGTCGCGGCCGCGCGCGCGGAGCGGTCGACGAAGACGGCGCCGCGCGGCGCCGCGCGAGAGCGCCTCGATCCCGAGCGCGCCCGAGCCGGCGAAGAGGTCGAGCACGCGCGATGCCCTCGACGGGCCCGAGCATCGCGAAGAGCGCCTCGCGAACGCGGTCCGCCGTCGGGCGCGTCCCGCCGGCCGGGGCGCGGAGCCGCCGGCCGCCGAGCGTCCCCGCCACGACCCTCACGCGGGTATGGAGCCCTGGTCCGGTCCGAAGCTCCCCGCCAGGGCGTCGACGCATCAGGGCGTGCTCGGGCCGGTCGAGGTCGGGATCGTCCGCGGCAAGGCGCCCGGCGACGCTCTCGCGCGCGGTCGAGCAGTTCGGCGTCGTCGGGGAGCCGCGCCACGCGGAACTGCGGCAGGCCGTGCTGGCGCGTTCCGAGCACCTCGCCGGCGCCGCGAAGCTCCAGGTCCACCTCGGCCAGCCTGAAGCCGTCCCGCTCGCCGGCGATCGCCCGCAGGCGCGGCAGCTCGGCGTCGCCGAACAGGATGCAGAGCGACGCGTGCGCGCCGCGCCCGATCCGCCCCCTGAGCTGGTGGAGCTGGGAGAGGCCGTAGCGCTCGGCCGCCTCGATCACCATGACCGTGGCGTTCGGGACGTCGATCCCCACCTCGATCACGCTCGTGGCCACGAGCACGTCGGCGTCGCCGGCGGCGAACGCGCGCCATCGCGCTCGCCTTGTCGCGCGGCGTGCATCTGCCCGTGGATCAGCTCGACCCGCTGGTCGCGGAACTCCGTGCGCGCGAGCCGCTCCGCCTCGCTCGTGGCGGCCTTGGCCTGGAGCGCCTCCGACTCCGACACGAGCGGGCACACGACGAAGCACTGACGCCCGCGCGCGATCTCCTCCCGGATCCGCTCGTACGCGCGCGCCCGGGGCCGGGCCCCGTCCACGACGTGCGTCTCCACCGGCCCGCGGCCGGCCGGCAGCTCGCGGAGCGCCGTCACGTCCAGGTCGCCGAACGCCGTGAGGGCGAGCGTCCGCGGGTATCGGCGTGGCGGTGAGGTGGAGCACGTGCGGGGCGAGCCCCCTCGGCGCCTGTGCGTCGAGCGCGGCGCGCTGGCGAACGCCGAAGCGGTGCTGCTCGTCCACGACGCACAGCGCGAGGTCGCGGAACTCGACGGTCGGCTCGATCAACGCGTGGGTGCCCGACGACCAGGCCTAGCTCCCCCGACGCCAGCCGGCGCGAGCGTCTCCCTGCGGCGCGCGCGCCGGGCGTCGACCCGGTCAGGAGCGCGATCGGCGTGAGCCCGCCGAGCAGCCGGTCGAGCGTCGCCAGGTGCTGCTCGGCCAGCGTCTCGGTCGGCGCCATCAGCGCCGCCTGGCGGCCGCTCCCGACCGCCCGGAGCATCGCGTGGAGGGCGACGACGGTCTTGCCCGACGCCGACCTCCCCCATCAGGAGGCGCTGCATCGGATGCGCGCTGACGCAGGTCGGCGTCGATCCGCTCGAAGGCGGCGCGCTGGTCGGCGGTCGGCTCGAAGGGCAGCTCGCGAGCCCAGCGCGCGATCAGCTCGTCGCCGCCGACGAGCGGCGGCGCGCACGGCGGCGCGCTCCCTTGCCCGCCGCCGCGCCGCGAGCGCGACCTCCAGCAGGAAGAGCTCCTCGAACGCGAGCCGCCGGCGCGCCGCGTCCTCGTCCTCCGGCGACTCGGGAAAGTGGATCGCGTCGAGCGCCGCGGGCCGGTCGGCCAGCCGCTCGGCGGCGCGGAGCGCGGCCGGCAGCGGCTCGACCGCGTCGTGCGCGAGCCGCGCGCGCGTCGCCGATCAGCTGGCGCAGCTTCGCGGACGACAGCTTGTCGGTCGCCGGGTGGACCGGGACGAGCCCCGAGGCGTGGACCGCCGCCCGCCGGCGCCCACGACCTCGTGCTCCGAGACCCAGAAGCGGTTTCGCGGCTTGAGCGTGCCGTGCAGCCGGACCCTGCGAGCCGGCGCGAGAGCCTGGCTCGCGACCCACGGCTGGTTGAACCAGATCGGCGAGCGCGGGCCCGCTCTCGTCGGCCACGCGCGCCTCGACCCGCTTCTGCCGCCGGTTGCGCATCGGTCGGACGGCGACGCTCCTGACCGTGACCTCGACGGTCGCCCTGCTCCTCGACGCCGAGCCCGCCCGAGCGGCGTGACCTCCCGGCGGTCGCGATGGGAGTGCGGGAAGTGCTCGAGAAGGTCACCCGCCGTCTCGATCCCGAGCGCGCCGGCCGCCTCGCGCGCGGCGCCGCGCAGGTCGACCGCGCGCCCGAGCCGGCTCGGGCGCGGAATCGACCGCAGGTCGGCGCCGAGCAACTCCTCGGCTGAGAGCCGGTCCGCGCCGGCGAATCGCGTGGTGAGGGTGGGGGCTTCGGTGGCCGCGATAGCCACTTATTAGAGCGCCCGTCAGATGGCCGGCTCGGTTGGTGCTTGCGCGGAGCTCGCCGCCGCTCTAGCTTTGACCGTCGCGTGCGCGTCCGACTGCTCGTCGTCACCCTCGCCTTCGCGCTGCCGCTCGCCGGACACTCGGCGCTCGCGAACCCCGACGACCAGGGCGAGCTCGAGGTGTCGAGCCACGGTCTGACGGTGGATGCGACGGAGGGAACCGCGTGTCGCAACGGCGACGGAGTCTCGTTCTGCGCCGACGCCGCGTATCCGCTCCGGACACGCGGCCGCCTGCGAGTGCACGCCGGGGGCCGGGTGCACTTCCGCACGGGGGCCCGGGCCGAGCGCGTCACCGCGGCGCCCGTGGAGGTGACCGACGGGGACCGGATCCGCTTCGTCGGGAAGACGAAGCTAGCCGACCCGCGGGACGAGGACGGTCGCCGCTGGCGGGTCAACCTGCCCGGCGACCTCCCGGACGACGCGAACGTCCTGGACGTCGACGTGGACTACGGCTCGCGCGGCGACAGCAACTTCTGGGCCGGGCTCAGGGTCCACCGACGCGGCGACTGACCGCTCACTCGGCGCACAGGAGCCACCACCAGGCCGGCTGCCCGCCCTCCTGGTAGTCGAGCTCGAGCTCCGCCGGCACGTTCGCCTCGACCTCGCCGCGGTCCAGTGGAGCGTCGGCGCCGGCGATGCAGGTCACGAGCTCGCATCCGGTCCCCACGCGGTCGAGGGTCGTCGCGAGCGTCGCCGCCGGCTCGCCCCAGGCCACCAGGTCCTCGTCCACGTAGCCGACGGCGTCGCCGGCGCGGAAGCGGCCGTCGCGGTCGTCGCGCGCGGCGCGGGCCACCCCGCCGACCTTTAGGCCGGCGGCGGCGGTCGCGATCGCCTCGCGGTTCGCCGCGCCGGGCTGCGCGGGGTCGAACGCCAGCATCGCCGCGAGGCCCGTCTGCTGCGCTCGCGTCGCGACGACGCTCACCTCCTTCTCCGACAGCTCCGCGGCGCGCTCGGCCGCGAGGATCACGTTCGGGCTGTTGGGGAGAACGACGACCTCGGGCACCTCGGCGGCGTGGATCCCGGCCAGGATCTCGTAGGTCGAGGGGTTCATGGTCGGCCCGCCGTCGACGACCGACGCCCCCAGGTCCTCGAAGAGCCGCTCGATCCCGGCGCCGCTCGCCACCGCCACCACGGCGCACGCCGCGGCCGGGGCGGGGACGCTCGCGTCGCCCCCGAGCCGGGCCGTCCGGTCCGCCACCTGCTCACGCATGTCGGCCACGTCGAAGCGCGACACCTCCCCCGCGCCGCCGAAGAGGCCGGCCGCGAGCTCGGGATCGTCGGTGTGCACGTGGACCTTGAGCGTGCGGTCGTCGCCGACGACCAGCACGCTGTCGCCCAGCTCCTCGAGGCGCGGGACCTGGGCGTGCGAGTCGAGGCCCTCGCCGGTCACGACAAAGTTCGTGCAGTAGCGGAAGCGGGTCGAATCGTGATGCGGCGCGTGGAGCGAGTCCTGCAGGTGGGGAGCGGCCTGATGCTCGAGCTCGGGGGCCTCGTCGCCGCGCAGCGCCGCGACGACCCCGGCGATGATCACGGTCAGGCCGTACGCCCCGGCGTCGACCACGCCGGCCTCGCGGAGGACCGCGAGCTGCTCGGGGCCGCGCTCCACCGCCTCCTCGCCCGCGGCGAGCGCCGAGGCGAGCACCTCGCCGAGCAGGGCGTCCTGGTCGTCGGGGTCGGCCTCGGGGCCCAGGCGAGGACGCTCGATGTGGGCGAGGTCGCGCGCGACCCGGTGGCTCATGGCGCGGACCGCCGACAGCATCGTCCCCTCAGCAGGATCGCGGACGGAGTCGTAGGCGGCGTCGGCCGCGCGCGCGAGGGCGGCCGCCACGAGCACCGGATCGATCAGCTCCCCGGGGCGCGACGCGAGCTCCTCCGCCGCGCCCCGGACGATCTGCGACAGGATCACCCCGCTGTTGCCGCGCGCCCCGAGGAGCGAGGCGCGCGCCACGGCGTGCACCAGCTCGTCGCGGCCGATCGTGTCGAGCGGCTGGCCGTCCATCCGGTCGAGTTCGTCGAGCACGGCGCGGAGGGTCATCGCCATGTTGTCGCCCGTGTCGCCGTCCGCGACCGGGAAGACGTTGAGGTCGTTGACCTCCTGGCGGCGACGCTCGAGCTCGGCGTAGCCGGCGGCCACGGCGCTGCGGAAGCGGACGAGGCTGGGGTCGGACACGCGTGCTCTCTACACGATCCGAGGGATAGCGTCCAGGCCGCTCCCGCGGCGGCGTTTCCGCGCTAGACGGACTTGAGAACCTTGCCGGCCTTCAGGCAGCGGGTGCACACGTACTCGCGCCGGGGCGCGCCGCGAACCTCGATGCGCACCTTCTGGAGATTCGGGTTGAAGCGCCGCTTGGTCGCGACCATCGAGTGGCTACGGCTATGGCCGAAGGCGGGCCCCTTGCCGCATGAGTAGCACACCTTTGGCACGGGCGGTGAGGCTAGCAGCGGTATTGAGGCTCGCAGGTCGCAGGTCGCGGGCATTGGGCGTGGCTGCCACCTGCGAGCCCGTCGCGCAGCGACGGGCGTCCTGCGACCTATCCGTTGAGCTCCCGCCTCAGCTCCGCCATCCGCAAGACGGCAGCGGCCGCATCCTTACCCTGATGCCGCTTTCCGCCGACACGCTCCAACGCCTGCTCCATGCTGTCCACCGTCAGCACTCCGAACGCGCACGGCACTCCTGTGTCGAGGCTCACGCGCGCGATCCCGTGCGCGGCCTCCGTGCAGACGTACTCGTAGTGGTCGGTCTCGCCGCGGATGACGGCGCCGACGCAGGCCACGCCCGCGTAGCGGCCCGAGGCCGCGCAGTAGCTCGCGGCGAGCGGCAGCTCGAAGGCTCCGGGGACGCCGTGGACCTCGACCGAGCCACCCGCCGCCTCGAAGGCCTCCCTGGCTCCGGCGACGAGCCGGTCGGCGAGGTCCTCGTAGAAGCGCGCAGCGACGATCGCGAAGCGGTCAGCCACGCGGTCGCTCGCCCGTCCGCTTCTCCTCCGCCTCGGCGCGGGCCCGGTCCTGCGTCCGCTCCTCGTGGATCATCTCCTCGTCGAGCGCCAGCCCTTGGTGGTGGAGCGCGTGGCCGAGGCGGTCGCGCTTCGCGCGGAGGTATTCGCGGTTGTGAGCCGTCGCGGGGTGCTCGATCGGGACCTGGTCCGTCACCTCCAGACCGTAGCCCTCCAGGCCCACGATCTTCTTCGGATTGTTGGTCAGCAGGCGGATCGACGTGAGGCCGAGGTCGACCAGGATCTGGGCGCCGATCCCGTAGTCGCGCAGATCGGCCGGCAGCCCGAGCTCGAGGTTGGCGTCGACCGTGTCGAGGCCCTCCTCCTGGAGCCTGTAGGCGCGGAGCTTGTTCAGGAGCCCGATCCCGCGCCCTTCCTGGGCCAGGTAGAGGAGCACGCCGCGGCCCTCGAGCTCGATCCGGCTCAGAGCGTCCTCGAGCTGCTGGCCGCAGTCGCAGCGCTGGGAGTGGAAGACGTCACCGGTCAGGCACTCCGAGTGGACCCGCACGAGCACGTCGTCGGCGCCGGCGACCTCGCCCTTGACCATCGCGACGTGGTGCTTCTCGTCTACGAGCGAGCGGAAGCCCACAACGCCGAACTCACCGAAATCGGTCGGGAGCCGGGTCTCGACCACGCGCTCCACCAGCTTGTCGCGCTTGCGGCGGTACTCGATCAGGTCGCTGACCGTGACCATCTTCAGGCCGTGGCGACGGCAGTAGCGCTCGAGGTCGGGGACGCGCGCCATCGTGCCGTCGTCGTTCATCACCTCGCAGATGACGCCCGCCGGGTTGAGGCCCGCGAGCCGGGCGAGGTCGATCGCCGCCTCGGTCTGGCCGGTGCGCTCGAGCACGCCCCCGCGCTTGGCCTTGAGCGGGAAGATGTGGCCGGGCTGAACGAGGTCATGCGGCCGGCTCGAGGGGTCGATCGCGACCTGCACCGTGCGCGCCCGGTCGTGGGCCGAGATCCCGGTCGTGATTCCCTGGCGCGCCTCGATCGAGACCGTGAACGCCGTCTGGAACGGGGACTCGTTCTTTGCGGCCATCAGGTCGAGGCCCAGGTCGTCGCACCGCTCGGGGGTCAGCGCGAGGCAGATCAGGCCACGCCCCTCCTTCGCCATGAAGTTGATCGCCTCGGGGGTGGCGAACTGGGCCGCCATCGTGAGGTCGCCCTCGTTCTCGCGGTCCTCGGCGTCGCAGACCACGACCATCTTCCCGGCGCGGACGTCCTCGAGGGCCACCTCGATCGTGCTGAACGGCGACTCGCTCACGCGTGCACCGCCAGGCGCTCCACGTACTTGGCCAGCACGTCGACCTCCAGGTTGACCTGGCGGCCGGGCACCGCCCGGGCGAGCGTCGTCCGCTCGGTCGTCTCCGGGATCAGCGAGACGGCGAAGCCCTCCGCGTCGACCTCCGCGACGGTCAGGGAGACGCCGTCGACCGCGATCGACCCCTTCTCGACGACGTAGCGCATGAGCTCAGGCGGGGCCTCGACGCGCACGACGCGAGCCATCCCCTCATGGGCGACCGACGCGATCCGGCCGAGCCCGTCCACGTGGCCCTGGACGAAATGGCCGCCGAGCCGGTCAGCGGCGCGGAGCGGGAGCTCGAGGTTGACCTCGTCGCCGGCCGACAGCGGGAGGAGCGACGACCTGGCGAGCGTCTCGGCCACAACATCGGCCTCGAAGCCGTCCGGACCGACCGCGACCGCGGTGAGGCAGACTCCATTCACCGCGATCGAGTCCCCACGCGCCAGCTCGGCGGAGAGTGGACTCGACACGGCGAGCCGGGCGCCGTCGCCGCTCGCCGTCCGATGGACGGACCGGACGACTCCGGTGGCCGCCACGAGCCCCGTGAACATCACCAGTCCCTCAGACGCGCGCGGATAAGCACGTCGTCGCCGATCCGCTCGACCTCGGTCGCGACGGCGCGCGGCGCCGCATCGATCGCCTCCACACCGGCGCCCTCGACGGGGGTGCGCGCCCCGCGGCCGCCGGCGAGGAGCGGCGCCACGAACAGCCGCAGCTCGTCGATCTCCCCGGCGTCGAGGAAGGCGCCCGCCAGGTGCGGGCCGCCCTCGAGCAGCAGCGACTGGACCTCGCGCGCGCCGAGCTCGTCGAGCGCCGAGCGCACCCGGTCGGCCTCGGTGCCGCCGGTCGCCCGGATCACCTCGGCCCCCGCGGTCTCGAGCGCGCTCGCGCTGGCGCGCGGTGCCGCCCGGGAGCACACGACGACGACGGGCACCTCGTCGGTGCTCATCATCAGGCGGCTCGTGGTCGGAAGCCTCGCCTCCGAGTCGAAGACGACCCGGCGCGGCTGGCGCGCGACGCCCTCGACGCGCGAGGTGAGCTGGGGATCGTCCGCGAGGGCCGTGCCGATGCCCACGCCCACCGCGTCCGCCTCGGCGCGCCAGCGATGCGCGCGGGCGCGGCTGTACTCACCCGAGATCCACTGCGAGTCGCCGGTATGCGTGGCGACCTTGCCGTCCAGCGTCATCGCCGCCTTGGAGATCACGAGCGGTCGGCCGGTACGGGCATGCTTGCGGAAGGGCTGGTTGATCAGCCGCGCCGCCTCCGCCACCTCGCCGTTCACGATGTCCACGCGCACTCCCTCGTCGCGCAGCATGCCGAGCCCGCGACCGGCGGCCTTGCGGGTCGGGTCGTCGGAGGCGACCACGACGCGGCCGATGCCGGCGCCGACGATCGCCTCCGTGCAGGGCGGCGTGCGGCCGTGGTGGCAGCAGGGCTCGAGCGACACGTACATCGTGGCGCCGCGCGGGTCCTCCTCGCAGGCCGCGATCGCGGCGCGCTCCGCGTGCGGCTCGCCGGCGGCGGTGTGGAAGCCCTCACCGATCGTGCGCCCCTGCTTGACGATCACCGCGCCGACGAGCGGATTGGGGCTCGTATGGCCGTGCGCCTCGGAGGCGAGCTCGATCGCCCGGAGGAGGTGGCGCGCGTCGCGCTGGGTGGCCAGCGGCTGGCTCATCTTGCGGTCCTGGTGCGGGTTCGCGTCGGCACCGCTGCCGATATTGACTCGCGAGTCAACTTTACCAGCGGCCCGCTTTTCGCCCGCATGGCGCCGCGCCTCGAGCGAGCGAGGTCAGACGGCGCGCAGCATGTTGCCGCCGCAGTTGCGACAGTGGATGTCGGCGGTGTCCGACATCCGCGCGATCGTCGAGTGTGCGCCGCAGTCGGGACACTCGGAGCGCAGCTCGAAGCGGCGCATGCAGTAGACGCAGCGGTAGCGGCCGGGCAGGTTCGTGCCGCGGAGCCACGGCTCGCCGCAGCTCGGGCACTTGGGGCCGAGCTCGATTGCCGGATCGGACGTGGCCATCGATGCCAATTGTGACGCCCCTGGCGTTCAGGCGGGGTCGGGATCGGTTGCCTGGCCCCGCGCCGGCTCGAGGCGGCGGCCGCGAACGTAGGCGTCGGCGGCCATCGAACGGCCCCCGGGCGGCTTGACCTCCAGGAGCTCCAGCGCGCCGCCGGCGCAACCGAGCAGCAGACGGCCGTCGTCTACCACGAGCTCGCGGGCCGGGATCGCGGGCGGCGGCGGCGCCGGCCGGGCGCGCACGACCCCGAGCCGCCCGTCGGCGAGCTCGACGTACGCGCCGACGTGCGGCGTGAGCGCCCGTACGCGCCGGTCGAGCGCCTCCGGCGAGCGCCGCGGGTCCAGCACGCGGTCGGCGGACTCGATCTTGTCCGCGAACGTCACGCCTGCCGGCGGCTGCTCGACGAACTCGGGGCGCTCGTCGAGCGCCCGGACGAGGAGCTCGCCGCCCAGCTCCTCGAGGCGCGCCGAGAGCGAAGCGAAGTGGTCGTCGGCGTGGATCGGCTCGCTGGCCGCGAGGCACACCGGCCCGGCGTCGAGATCGGCCGTCGGCCGCATGATCGAGACGCCGGTGGTCGCGTCGCCGGCGTCGATCGCCCGCTCGATCGGGGCCGCGCCGCGCCAGCGCGGTAGAAGCGACGGGTGGACGTTGAGCATCGGGTATTCGGACAGGAGCGGCTCCTTGATCAGCGCCCCGAACGCGCAGATCAGGACGCTCTCCGGCCGCGCGGCGGCGAGGCGCGCGCGAGCATCGTCCGAGTTCACGCTGTCGGGCTGGTCCAGGTCGATCCCGAGCTCCCGCGCGGCGTCTGCCACGGGCGGTGAGGCGAGCCGCCGGCCCCGGCCGCGGGGCCGGTCCGGCCGGGTCACGGCCAGCGCCGGTCGATGCGGGCTCTCCGCCAGCCGCCGCAGCACGGCGGCGGCGAACGCGGAGGTCCCGAGATAGACCGTCCTCACGTCACCTCTGGGCCGAAGCTAGGCGGCCTGCGACTCGCGCTGCTCGCGGAGGGCGCGCATCGCGTCACGCCGCTGGTCGCGCGTGGCGCGGTCCACGATCAAGACGCCGTCCAGGTGATCGATCTCGTGCTGAATCACGCGCGCCTCGAGCCCGGAGGCCTCGACGAGCCGGGCCTCGCCTCGCTCGTCCCGCCCCTCGACGCGTACGTGCACCGGACGCTCCACGTCCACGTGGACCTCGGGCAGCGAGAGGCAACCCTCCTCGAGCGTCTCCACGTCGTCGCTCGTCCACTTGACCTCGGGGTTGATGAGCGCCACTACCGGCGCCTCCGACCCGAGCCGGTAGACCAGCACGCGCTGGGAGATGCCAAGCTGCGGAGCGGCGAGCCCCACGCCGAGCGCGTCGGACATGAGTCCGACCATCCGCGCCACCTGGGCGACCAGCGCGTCGTCGAAGCGGTCGACCGGGGTCGCCCGGCTCTTGAGGATCGGATCGCCGAAGCGCCGGACGAAGGACAGCGCCGCGCCCCGGCGCGCCTCGACCTGCGGGTCGGGCGCGACCTCCTCGACGCCCTCCTCCCGGTGCTCCTCGCGCGACTCGGCCATCGCCGCCGAGTCTACCCGCGGCGGCCTACTGCGGGTCGACGTCCACGGCGAAGCTCACGCCGCGGTGCGCGCGGTCGAGCGCGGCGGCATCAACGGCCGCGCGTACCGCCTCGATCGTGGCGCCGCGCTCCGGCGACTTGACGACGAGCTGCGCCCGCTCCCGGCCCTTGAGCCGGAAAAGCGGCGCGGGCCCGAGCACGGACGGGCGGACCTCGGCGATCGCGAGGCGCTCCCGGATGGCCTCGGCCGCGGCGGTCTCGGCACCGGGCTCGCGGGACGTGCAGACGACCCGGATCAGGTTCCCGAACGGCGGGTAGCCGAGCGCCTCGCGGCGCTCCCGCTCCTCGCCGAGGAAGCCCGCGGCGTCGTGGCGGGCGGCGTGGCGGAGCGAGCGCGCCCCGGGATCGAGCGCCTGGACGAGCACCCGGCCCCCGCGCGGCCCGCGGCCGCTCCGCCCGGCGAGCTGCGCCACGAGCGCGAACGTCCGCTCCTCCGCGCGGAAGTCAGGGAAGCGCAGCGTGGCGTCCGCGTCCAGAGCCACGCCGAGCGTCACGTCGGGGAAGTCGTGCCCCTTCGCCACCATCTGCGTGCCCACGAGCACGCCGGCGGGCGCGGCGTCGAAGCGCTCGAGCGCACCGGAGCGGGCGTGGGTGTCCGAGTCGAGCCGGAAGACGGGCAGCGGGTCGAGCGCCGCGGCGAGCACCTCCTCGAGCCGCTCCGTGCCGGCGCCGTGGCGGGCGACCGAGACGGACCCGCAGTCGGGGCAGGCGGCGGGAACGCGCTCGTCGTGGCCGCAGTGGTGACAGGCGAGGCGTCCGGCGGTCCGGTGGAGGACCAGCGAGACGTCGCACTCGGGACAGCCCCAGACGCGGCCGCAGCTACGACAGGAGAGGAAGTTCGACCAGCCCCGTCGGTTGAGGAGGACGATCGCCTTCTGGCGCCCCGCACGGACGGCGTCGAGCGCCTCGCGCGTCCGCGGGTGGAGCGGTCCGTCCACGCCGGCCATCCCCACCACTTCGATCGGCGGTAGCGGGCGGCCGTCGACCCGCTCGGGGATCTCCACGCGCCGCAGCCGATGCCAGCTTTCGAGGCGCGGCGTGGCGCTGCCCGCCACGAGGACGGCGCTCGACTCCAGCGCGCGGTGCTCGGCCACGTTCCGGGCGTCGTAGCGCGGATCACCGTCCTGCTTGTAGGACGGGTCGTGCTCCTCGTCGACGACGATCAGGCCGACCCGCTCCAGCGGCGCGAAGACCGCCGACCGCGGGCCTACGCACACCCGCGCTGCGCCGCTGCGCAGCCGGCTCCACTCGTCGTAACGCTCGCCCGCCCCGAGCTTCGAGTGCAGTATCGCCACGGTGTCCCCGAAGCGCTCGCGGAAACGGCCGGCGGTCTGGGGGGTCAGGGCGATCTCCGGCACCAGCACGATCGCCGTGCGCCCTCGCGCGAGCACCGCTTCCACCGCTTGCAGGTAGACCTCCGTCTTCCCGCTGCCGGTGACCCCGTGGAGGAGGACGCGGCGGTCGCCGTCCGGCCCGTCCATTCGCTCGACGATCGCGGCGAGGGCCGCGCGCTGGCGCTCGGTGAGCCGCGTGCCGGGGCCGGCGACCGCACCCACCTGGCGGATGCGCGGTCGGCGGCGGAGCTCCGACCGGTCGAGCGTCACCAGCCCGCGGGCCTCGAGCGTACGCAGCGTGCCGTGATCGCCGCCCGCCACCCGCGCCACCTGTGCGGCGGGCCCGGCGCCGGCCGCCAGAGCGTCGAGCACGGCGCGCTGGCGCGGCCCGAGGCGCGGCGCGCCGGCCAGCGCGTCGTAGCCGAGCTCGGTGAGCGTTGCGACGAGCGCCGTTCGCGCCCTGACCCGCGGGCGGGGCGCCCGTCCCGGTACCCGGCGGCAGGACGAGCGCGAGCCCTCGGGCCGGCGTCGAGCAGTACTCGTCGGCGACCCACAGGCCGAGCCGGAGGAGCTCGGCGGGGAGTTCGCGCTCCAGCGCCACGAGCGGCTCCACGAGGCGCTCGTCGGGCAGATCGCTGCGGTCAGCCATGTCCACGACGACTCCGACGATCCGCCTCCGGCCGAACGGCACGACGAGCATGCTGCCCACGTCGACGCCGCCCATCTCGACCGGAACCCGGTAGTCGAAGGGGCCGCGCAGCGCCCGGGCGGGCGTCAGCGGCTCCACCTTCGCGATCACCCGCCGGACCGTACGGCCGTCCCCGGACGCCGGCGGTCGCGGCAGGGAGGCGCCGGCGCGGCGCGAATAGGTGCCCGTCGGAGTCGATCGGCGGCCCGGAGCGGCCCGAGAGCGAGGAACGTGACCGGACGCGAGCCCGGGGCGGGCGGAGACATCCCCGAGGAGGACCTTGGCCTGTCCGACCTGCGCCCCCACGAGCGCTCGGCGGCCTACTCCTCGCTTTACGTGGTCCGCCGCGACTTTCCGCGCAAGCTGCACGGCTACGACCCGGGCGAGGTCGACCGCCACCTGGAGTCCGTCCAGCGGCTCTTCGCTCGCGGCGGCCTGGAGCGCGTCGCGGAGGAGCGCGCGAAGGAGGCCGAGCGGCACGCGGACGAGACGCTGGCCCGCGTCAGGAAGGAGTCGGCCGCGGTGCGCGAGGAGGCGGAGTCAGCGTCCGCCTCCCTGCTCGAGGAGGCACAGGCCGAGGCGCGGCGGGCCACCGACACGGCGCGCGCCGAGGCCGCCGCGGCCGAGCGGAGGGCCGCCGAGCGAACGGCTCAGGCCGACGCCCACTCGCGCGAGCAGCGCGACCACGCCGCCGCGGAGGCCGCGACCGTCCTCGACGGCGCCCGGGAGGAGGCGAGCCGCGCCGTGCGGGACGCGCGCGCTGAGGCCGAGCGCCTGCGCGAGGAGGCGCGCTCGGAGACCGACGCCCTGCTCGAGGAGGCGCGCTCGGAGGCCGACGCCCTGCTCGAGGCGGCCCGCTCGGAGGCGCAGGAGACGCTGACCTCGGCACGCGAGGAGTCCGACCGCACGCTCACCGCCGCGCGCGAGGAGGCGGCGCGGGAGCTCTCCTCCGCGCGCGAGGAGGCCGCGCGCGAGCTCTCGTCGGCCCGGGACGAGGCGGCGCAAGAGCTTTCATCGGCCCGCTCCGAGTCGGAGGCGGTGCTGGAGGCGGCACGAACGGACTCGGAGGCGGTCCGCGCGTCGGCGCGGGAGGAGGCGGAGGCGGCCCGGGCCGGGGCGCGATCGGAGGCGGAGGGCACGATCGAGGCCGCGCGCCGCGAGGCGCAGGCCACCGTGGTGACCGCCCGCGAGCGCGCCGAGGCCGACGCGCAGACCGTCCGCACCACAGCGGAGCGGGAGGCCACCGCCTACCTCGAGCGGCGCCAGCGCGAGGCCGACCGGATAGTGCGATCCGCGCGCGGGCAGCGCGGCGGGGCCGCCCCGCCGCCCGAGCCGCCGGACGCCTAGCTAGGCCTTCGCCGGCTCGCGCTGCTCGAGCCCGGCCGCGGCGCGCAGCGCGTCGGCCTTATCCGTCCGCTCCCAGGTGAAGTCCGCGTCCTCGCGGCCGAAGTGGCCGTAGGCGGCGGTCTTCTGGAAGATCGGCCGGTGGAGGTTGAGGTACTGGCGGAAGGCGCCCGGGCGGAGGTCGAAGTGCTCTCCGATCAGCTCCGCGATCCGGCCCGGCGGGACCCGCTCCGTACCGTAGGTCTCGACCATCAGCGAGATCGGGTGCGCGACGCCGATCGCGTAGGCCACCTGGATCTCGCAGCGGTCGGACAGCCCAGCGGCAACGACGTTCTTGGCCACGTACCGCGCGGCGTACGCGGCCGAGCGGTCCACCTTCGACGGGTCCTTGCCGGAGAACGCCCCTCCCCCGTGCCGCGCCATCCCGCCGTAGGTGTCGACGATGATCTTCCGGCCGGTCAGGCCGCAGTCGCCCATCGGCCCGCCGATCTCGAACTTGCCGGTCGGGTTAACGAGCAGGCCCTCGCGGAGCTTCGCCGAGTCGTATAGCTCGGGCGGGAGAATCGGATGGACCACGTGCTCCCAGAGGTCCGGCTTGATGAGCGTCTCGGAGTCGACGCCCGGCTTGTGCTGGGTCGAGATCAGGACCTTCTCGATCTCGATCGGGCGATCGTTCTCGTACCGGACGGTCACTTGCGTCTTGCCGTCCGGGCGAAGGTACGGCAGCACGTCCCCGCGGCGTGCCTCCGCCAGGCGGTGGGCAAGCTTGTGCGCCAGCGCGATCGGCATCGGCATCAGCTCGCGCGTCTCGCGCGTCGCGTAGCCGAACATCATCCCCTGGTCGCCGGCGCCCGCCACGTCGAGTGCGTCCTGGTCGTCCGGGTCGTGGCGCGACTCGTACGCCCTGTCGACGCCCTGGGCGATGTCGGGCGACTGCTCGTCGATCGCGCTGATGACCGCGCACGTCTTGCAGTCGAACCCGAAGGCGGCGTCGGTGTAGCCGATCCGGCGCACCGTCTCGCGAGCGATCGCGGGGATGTCGACGTAGGTATCGGTCGAGATCTCGCCGGAGACCGCGATCAGGCCTGTGTTTACCAGCGTCTCGCAGGCCACGCGGCCGTTCGGGTCCTCGGCCATGACCGCATCGAGGACGCCGTCTGAGATCTGGTCGGCGATCTTGTCGGGGTGTCCCTCGGTGACGGACTCGGAGGTGAACAGGTACTCGTTTTGTGAGAGCTCGTTTGTGGTCAAGGTCGGGAAGATTAACGACCGCCGCGCGGCGAGTCGTCGCGCCCCCGGTACTCGATGACGAGCGGCACCCCCTCCATCTCGTACCGCTCGCGCAGCCGGTTCTCGAGGAAGAACGCGTAGTCCCGCGTCACGCGGGCGCGATCCGACACCTGCACGGCGAAGCGCGGCGGGCGAGTCTCGTACTGGGTCATGTAGTAGAGGCGGAGCCGCCGGCCGCGCACGTCAGGAGGCTGACGAGCGGCCTGCACGGCCGACAGGAAGCGGTTCAGCTCGGCCGTCGGGACGCGCGTCCCAGCGCGGTCCGCGAGCTGGAGCGCCTCGGTCAGGAGCCGCTTCAGGCCCCGGCCCGTCAGCGCCGAGACCGTCAGAACGCGCGGGCGAAGGCGGAGCTTCTCCGCCGCGCGGGCGCGGGCGTCGTCGATCTCCGTCCGCCCTACGTCCCACTTGTTGAGCGCGACGACGGTCGCGCACTCGTGCCTCATCGCGAGGTCGCCGATCCGGAGGTCCTCGCTCGTCACCCCGTCGAGCGCGTCGCACACGAGGATCGCCACATCGGCGCGGGCGGCCGCCCGCTCGGAGCGGATCTGCGCGTAGTAGTCGATGCTGCCTCCCACCTTGGCGCGGCGGCGAAGCCCGGCCGTGTCCACGAGCAAGACCGGCCGGCCATCCACCTCGAGCGTGGTGTCGATCGCGTCGCGCGTGGTGCCAGCTGCCTCGGACACGATCACGCGCTCCTGGCCGAGCAGAGCGTTGACGAGCGACGACTTGCCAACGTTCGGGCGGCCGATCACGGCAAGGCGGGCCGGGCCTCGGTCAGCGCCGTCCGTGGCGGGCCCGGACACACCGTCGGGCTCGGCGCGAAGGCGCTCGACGATCGCGTCGAGCAGGTCGCCCGTGCCGAGCCCCTGGGCCGCCGAGACCGCAACCGGGTCGCCGAGACCGAGGCGATGGAAGTCGGCGGCGGTCGGGATAGCGGCCGCATCGTCGACCTTGTTCGCCGCGACGATCACCGGCTGCTCGACGGCCCGCAGGTCCCGCGCGAGGTCCTCGTCCCCGGGCCTGAGCCCGGCGCGCGCGTCGACCACGAGGACCGCGACGGCGGCCTCGCCGAGCGCCTGGCGGGCCTGGCTCTGGACGGCCCGAGCGAGGTCACCGCGCTCCTCGGCGTCGACGCCGCCGGTGTCGACCAGCAGGAAGTCCTCGCCGTTCCACTCGCAGGCGATCTCCTTGCGGTCGCGCGTGACGCCGGACTGCTCGTGGACCACGCTCTCGCGCGACCCGCCAGCGGTTCACGAGCGTGGACTTGCCGACGTTCGGGTAGCCGATGATCGCGACCCTACCGGCGGGCCCGGTGCCGTCAGCGCCGGTATGCGGCGCATCGCGGCGGCGGCACACTCTCAGCCGCGCGCGGCCACCTCGCGCGCGCCGGCGCGTCGCGGACGAGCGCGACGATCTGGCCGACCACGTCCTCGACCGTGCGGTCGGTGGTGTCGAGCTCGATCGCGTCCTCGGCGGCGCGTAGCGGCGACTCGTCGCGCGAGCGGTCCTGCTCGTCGCGCAGCGCCTGGTCGCGCATGACGGCGCGCCAGTCGGTGTCGAGCTCCAGCGCCCGGCGTCGGGCGCGCGCCTCCGCGCTCGCGGTCAGGAAGATCTTGAGCTGCGCGCCGGGCGCCACAACGGTCCCGATGTCGCGCCCCTCGGCCACCCAGTCACCGTTCGCGAGCAGCTCGCGCTGCTTTCTGACGAGCGCCGCCCTGACCGCCGGATCGACCGCGATCCGCGATGCCGCCTCAGCGACCTCGGGTGTGCGGATCGCGTCGGTCACGTCGCGCCCGCCGGCAACTACCCGCTCGCCGAGCTGGATCTCGAGCGTCGCGGCCTCCTCCGCCGGCGCCCCGCCGTGCTCCAGGTGCGCGAGCGCAGCGGAGCGGTACATCGCGCCGGAGTCGAGGTAGGTGTAGCCGAGCGCCGCCGCGGCCGCCCGCGCGACCGTGCTCTTGCCCGCGCCGGCGGGGCCGTCGATCGCCACGACCATGGCGCGCAAGGCTACCCCCGCGCCTGATTCACGGGGCCGTTGCCGGGTACGCTTCGCGCATGCTCAACATCATCGGACTGCTCATCGTCGGCCTCATCATTGGATTCCTCGCCAGGCTGCTGCTCCCCGGCCGCCAGAAGATCGGCCTCGCCCTCACGCTGCTCCTCGGCGTGGCCGGCGCGCTGATCGGAGGCGTGATCGCGAGCGCGCTCAATACCGGCGACGTCTTCGAGCTCAACTTCATCGGCTTCGTCGTCGCGGTGCTCGCCTCGGTGGGCCTGCTGGCGGTCGGCGAGCGCGCGGGGATCGGCGCGCCGGACCGGCGCGGCATCGAGACGCGCCGCTAGCGACGGCGACTCCCGCCGAGCTCTTGACGGCCGGGGTCGGCCGCGGCTAGGTTCCGCGTCGTGTCAGGACGGAGCGGCGGCCAGGCAGGGCGAGCGGGATTCGCCGTCGCAGTCCTGGCGGTGGTCCTTTGCTTCGCTCCATCGGCCTCGGCGCGCACGATCGAGGTCGAGACCGGCGCCGACCAGTTCGGGTCCGGCGGCGACTGCTCGCTTCGTGAGGCCTTCCGGGCGGCTAACCAGGACGCCGGATTCGGGGGATGCCGGGCGGGCAACGGCGAGGACACGCTCGAGCTCGGATCGCGGAGCCACGAGCTCGCGCGGACCGGACCACCCGATGACGACGCCACGAACGGCGATCTCGACGCCACCGCCCCGCTCACGATCGATGGGCGAGGCAGGGGCGACACCACGATCGATGGGGGCGGAGCCGCCGTCGCGGAGCGGGTGATCGAGGTGCTGACCGGCGACCAGGTGACGATCACTGATCTCGCCGTCGTCGACGGCCTCGCGAGCGACAGCGGCGAGTTCAACGGCGGGGGCGTGAACCTGGACTCCGGCGGGGAGCTGATCGTGCGCGACAGCCGCATCGCCAACAACCGCGCCACCGTCGACGGCGGCGGGCTCAACGTCGAGGACCCGGCGGGCGTCCTGCGGGTCGAGTCGAGCAAGGTCACGGGCAACGTCGGCGAGTCGAACGGCGGCGGCATCAACGGCGATGAGGCGAGCCTGGTCACCGTCCGCGACACGCTCGTCGCGGACAACGAGGTCCCGGACTGCTGCAACGGTGGTGGCATCGACGTCGAGTCCGGCGTCGACCTGGTGGTCGACGAGAGCGAGATCCGAAACAACAGCACCGGCAGCAACGGGGGCGGGATCTACGGGAGCGGTGACGAGCTGCTGGTCAGGAAGAGCAGCATCGTCGGCAACTCCGGCGGAAGTCTCGCCGGCGGGCTCCTGACGCGCTCGGGACCGACAAAGGTCAGGCGAACGACGATTGCCGGCAACCAGGCCGGCACCGACGGCGGCGGCATCGGAGTGCTCAGCGACGGCCCCCTCAGGGTCCAAAACTCGACGATCAGCGGAAACGACGCCGACAGGAACGGAGGCGGCGTCGGGGTGCTCGACCCGAACGGCACGGTGAAGCTGCGGAGCACCACCGTCACGGACAACGTCGCAGACGCCGACAGCCAGACGGGCGGTGACGGCGGCGGCATCGCGCCGGGCGGAAGCCGCTTCTCGCTCCTGAACACGCTCCTCGCCGTGAACGTCGACCTGACCGGCGACGACGAGGACTGCACCGGCACGCTGAAGAGCAGGGGCCACAACCTCGTCGGCGTAGACGACTGCGTCGCCGACCCGAAGGCCGGCGATCAGATCGGGACGGTCGCCAGCCCGATCGATCCGCGCGTCCGTCCGCTCGAGCCGAACGGCGGCCCGACCGAGACACACGCCCTGCGCAGCGACAGCCCCGCGGTGGATGCAGGCAATCCGGGAGAGCCGGGCAGCGGCATCCCGGCCTGCCCGGGCAAGGACCAGCGCGGCGAACAGCGCGACGACTGCGACATCGGCGCCTTCGAGCGCTAGCGTCCGCCTCGCGGGCCTAGCCGTCTGCGCGCGAGATGACCAAGACTTCGCCCCGGCACTAGCTTTCGCGTCATGCGTGAGACGTCCATGCCGACCGCGGTGATCCATCGCGAGCCGAGGCCGGCCCTGCGGCTGGTCGATCGGGCCATGCGCCCCGCGGCCCGCCGGCTGGACGCCGAGAAGATGGCCCGGCTCGGGATCCGAAACACGATGCGCCTCGCCAAGCGCTACAACGGTCTCCTCTATGGCCGTCACCAGCGGTCGCGCGAGTGGCTCTGGAGGGAGCGCTTCGGCGAGCTGGCGGGAGCGAACGGCGGACCAAGGCCCGGCGTGCGGATGGAGGACGGCTTCGCCGTCGACACCTCGGGGTCGCTTCCCTACCTCAACGAGACGCTGAGCGCCGCGGACGAGATCATCGCGGAGCGCGCCGGCACGGCGCCGGCGGACGACCGCTACCGAGCCTTCTTCCGCAACATGATCGAGCCGCAGGATCTGCACCGCTGGCCCGAGCTGCTCGACTTCGTCACGTCCGCGAGCTTGATCGGCACGGTCGGCCAGTACATGGGCGCGATCCCGGCGCTCTCGAAGACGCTCCCGACCGGCGTACGGATGGTGGAGTCCGGCAAGCACCTCGACGCGCTCGCGCATCTCCCCCCGCGTGACAGCCAGGTGTTCCACATCGACCCATACGACCACCCGATGGTCTACGTGATCGTGCTCGCGCGGGACTGCCCCGCGGAGGCGGGGCCGTTCACCTTCCTGCCCGCGTCTGTCTCGGAGCGCGCCGCGCGGAAGCTCGACTACTGGTCACGGGGGCGCCCGTACCGCCTCTCGGACGAGGAGATCTATTCCGTCGTGGACGAGGGCGAGAAGGTCGAGCTCACCTATCCGCGAGGAACCGTCCTGTTCATCGACACGAGCCGATGCTTCCACTACGGCAGCCGGGACGCGCACGAGCCACGGTTCCAGATCATGTATGGCCTCACCTCGATCTGCAGGTCCGACTTCAGTGAGACCTACATGCCGACGTTCAGCTACCCGGCGCGGGACGGAGAGAGCGCGCTGCGTCGGCTGGTGCTGGATCGCAGGGCGCTGACGCCCGCCGGCACCCGCCGCACGGCTCAGGCGTAGACCGCCTGCGCACGTGTGTAGAAGTCGCGGTTCCCGTCGCCGTGCTCCGCCGGTCCGACGCCGGAGGCCTTCCAGCCGCCGAACGGAGTCTCGACCCCCACGTCGGCGGTCGCGAGGTCGAGCTTGAGCACCCCGGCCCGAGCCTCCCGCAGGAAGCTCTCGCGCCGCTCGCGGGAAGCCGAGAACAGCGACGCTACAAGCCCCTGCCGCACTCCGTTCAGGCGGTCGAGGGCCTGCTCGAACGCCGTGGCCCGCTGCACGACGACCACCGGCCCGAACGACTCCTCGTGGACGATCTCGGCGTCCGGGTCATCGCAGAGCACGAGCGTGGGCGAGTGGTAGGGGCCCTTCTTCTCGAGCCTGCGCAAGAGCGCCCCGTCCGCAACCGGCTGGCGCACCTCGGCGCCCTCCCGCGCACGCTCGACCGCGCCGGCGACGCGATCCCGCGCCGCCGTGGAGACCAGTGGCCCGACATGGACGCGGGGGTCGGCGGGATCGCCGACCCCGAGCGCCGCCGTGGCCGCCTCGAGCTCCTCGACGAAGCGAGCGTGGCACGCGTCATCGACGATCACCCGCCGATTCGCCGTGCACCGCTGGCCGGCCGCCCCGAAGCCGGCCTCGGCCACCGCGGACGCTGCCTGTGCGACATCGCAGTCGCGCCACACGATCGCCGCGTTGTTGCCGCCCAGTTCTGCCTGAAGCGGGATCCGCCGTCTTCCGCAGATTGCCTCCGCGGCAAAGCCCGCCTCCGAGGAGCCGGTCAGCGACACCGCGTCCACGGACGCATCGGCCATGAGAGCGGCTGCCGTGTCCGCTCCGCCCGGAACGAGCGAGACGAGCGCCGACGGGAGGCCCGCCTCCTCGAGCAGGCGGACGATCAGCTCGGAGACGGCCGGGACGGCGGGGGAAGGCTTCCAGACGACCGAGTTGCCGTAGCGGAGCGCCGCCGCAAGCTTCCCGAGCGGGATCGCCACCGGGTTGTTGAACGGCGTGATCTGGGCCACGGTGCCGAGTGGGACGCGCCGGACCGCGGCCTCGCGCGTTCGGGACGGGCCGGGGTCCGGGACGCGCGCGGCCGTCAGCAGCAGCGTGGCGCCGCGCTCCACCTCGGGGCGCGCGTAGCGAATCGGCTTGCCGGTCTCGGCGACCACCCGCTCCGCCAGGTCCGCTTTGGCCGCCCGCACCGCGCGCGCCGCCCGCTCGAGCAGCTCCGCTCGCGCCTCGAGCGGCTGCGCGCGCCAGTGTCGCCCGGCGACCGCGCATGAGCCGGCAGCGGCCGCCGTGGCCGATCTGCGACCACGGGCGGTGCCTCCGTCACGGACGAGGAGGAGAAGCGAGTCGACGCTCGCGAACCGTGCCGCACGGCCCTCCAGGTAGCGGCGGCTGAGCGCCGCGTGGAGCCCGTCGTAGCTGCCGACCGCGTCCTCGGCGACCCAGACCCGGTAGCCGCGCTGGTAGGCGTCGAGGACCGTGGTTCGCACACAGCCGTGCAGGTGCACGCCGCAAACGATCACGTCCTCCGTGCCGAGCTCCTTCAGTCGAGCGTGCAGCCGCGGGTTCGAGAACCCGCTGAACCACGTCTTGTCGATGACCGGCTCGCTCTCGGGACGCAGCGCCGCGGGCGGCTCGTGACCCTCGGTTCCGGCCACGCACTCCCGCCTCCCGGCCTCACGCCAATGCGGCATGCCATCGCTGCCGTCACCCGAGATGGTCGTCCAGACGTGGATGACCGGGATCGATACCGCCCGGCAGCCGTCGAGGAGTCCGGCCGCGCGCTGCACCAGCTCTCCTCGCGAGGGCTCCAAGCCGTCCGCGGCAAGGTGGTCGTTCTGCATGTCCACGAGCAGCAGCGCAGCCTTCATCGCTACCCGGCGATCGCGCTCTCACAGGCGAGCGCGAGGACGCGATCCACTACCCGATCGCCCATCTCGCGCGTGCCGATCACCCGGCATCCGTGCTCGGCGATGTCCTCCGTGCGCCAGCCGTCACGCCAGGCGTCGGCAAGTGCGCGCTCGATCAGCTCGGCCTCGGTCGCCAGCCCGAAGCTCTCCCGCAGCATCATGGCCGCGGCCAGGATCTGACCGGCGGGGTTGGCCCGATCGCTCCCCGCGAGGTCGTGCGCGGCCCCGTGGTTGGTCTGGTAGATCGCCCCGCGGGCCGAGTCGAAGCTCGCGCCGTAGGTGATTCCGCGCGAGCCGAGCAGGACACCGCCGGCGTCGGAGAGAAGGTCCCCGAAGAGGTTCGGAGCGACGATCACGTCGAGGGCGCGGGGAGCCCGGAGCATCCGGTAGACGGCGTAATCGACGTCGAGCACCTCCAGGGTCAGGTCCAGCCCCGCGATGTCCGTCGCGCAATCTCGCCAGAGCCTGCTGATCGAGGGGACCCCCGCCTCCTTGACGACGACGGCGAGGTGGCCTCGTCGCCAGCGAGCGAGCTTGGCCGCGACGTCCACGATCCTCCTCACCTCGCGCTCCGTATAGACGAAGGAGTGCTCCGCCACACGGCCGTCGCGGCGCGTCGCCGACTCGCTCCAGCGGCCCTGGTAGAGGCCGGCGCTCTGCTCCCTCACGACGAGCAGATCGACGTCACCCAGACGGCTGGGCGACACGGGAGCGTCGACGGGTGTCAGGCTCGGCGCGGGTCGCAGCGGGCTGATCTTGCAGAAGAGGTCGAACTGCCGCCGCACCTCGTAGACCCAGCGGCCACCGTGCGCGCCCGCCAGGACGGCACCGCCCTCGGCGAACGTCGCCCGGCAGAGCTCCGCATCCGCCTCCGTGAGCCCGGAGGTCTCGGGGCCGGCCTTGGCCGCCGGGGGCGCCTGCCTCATCGCGATCTCGAACCCGCATCCGGAGGCCGCCGCGGAGAGCACGCCGGTGGCCGCCCGGACCACCTCGGGCCCGACCCCCTCGCCGGGTAGGACGCCGACCGTAACCGGCGCGCTGAGCGGGTGACGACCGTCGATCGCCGCGCTCCACCGCCCGCTGCCGCTTAGGTCATCCACCGAGAAGCGCGCCATGCTAGCCCTCGACGCTTACGCCCCGGGCGCTCATCGCGCTGCCCGGACGGTCCGCACCGGCACGTCGTCGGCCCCCGCGGCCCGAGCGGCCGCCTCGGCCCGTGCGGCGAGCGCGTCGTCACCGCGGCCGCCCGCGAGGTCCGCGATCAGGGACAGGTAACGCGACAGGTGGTTCTCGACGGAGTAGCGCTCCGCACACGCCACTCGCCCCCGTCGGCCGAGCTCCGCCCGAAGCGGCTCGTCCGACGCGATCCGATCGAGCGCGGCGTCGAGCTCCCGCGACGAGCCGTATCCGATCCCCGCGCACGTCTCCTCGATGATCTCCGCCAGGGCCCCGAAGTTGTGGACCACGGTCGGGGTGCCGCGCGCGAGCGCCTCCACGACGACGAGCGGGAACACCTCATGGCCGAGCGTCGGGACCACCACGGCGAGTGCGCCGCGGTAGAGCGGGTCAAGGCGCTCGGCCGGCAGCCACCCGGTGAACCGCACCTGTGGCGAGCGGGCGGCCTTGCGCCGCAGCCTCTGCGCGAGACTGCCGGCGCCCGCGATCACCAGGTCCTCGGCACGACGGCGGCGGAAGGCCTCCACGAGCGTGCCGACTCCCTTGATCGGCTCGAGCCGACCGACGTAGAGGAAGTACGGACGGTCGCCGTCACGGGACTCGGCATCCTCCTCCGACGGCGGCGCCACGGGTGGGGTCGGGACGAAGTGGTTGATCACCTCTTGCCGCACCAGCGGGGCAAAGCGCTCATGCAGCCGCGCACTCGAGCGGCTCGGGAGGACCATCGCGTCGAGATGGGCGAGCGACCGCTCCAGCAGGGCGGTGTGTCGCCAGAGCTGCGGAGGGCGCAGGTGGGCGACCTCACAGGACCGGCAGGGCGGGCTCTCGCAGACCCTGCCGCGCTTCCACAACGTGTGGCTCGGACACAGGAGCCACTGCTCGTGAGCGGTGTAGAGCTTGACGCCCTCGCCCATCGCGAGCAGCCCCGGGGCGCCGAGCAGCGACGGGTTGTGGAAGTGGAGGACGTCGAAGTCGCGCTCGAGCAGGTCCTCGAGCTGGCGCTTCGCGCCGAGCGGGCGCCCCGCGACGTACTCGCCCACCAGCGAGGCGAGGTTGTCCGCGATCGGCAGGACCTCCACACCGGGGTACGGTGCGGGGCCCGTGCACCGCCTCCGCGCGAGGACGCGGTGCGCCGCAGGGGAACAGACGACCGTGACCTGATGGCCGCGGTCGGCGAGCGCGTGCGCCAGACGCTCGACCTGTATGCCGTCGCCGCCGAAGTTCCACGGCGGGTAGAACGTCGTGAGCAGGCAGAAGCGGATCGGCTGGGCCGAGCTCACTTCGGCGTCGCGATATGGAGGGCCGGCGTCTTGCCGCCCGGGGTGGAGTGCGGCTCCCGACGCACGACCCGGATCGTGTCGCTCTGCTCCCAGAACTCCGCCATCAACCGGTTTCGTGGCTTCGAGCGCAGGAAGTCGATCATCGTGGACACGACGTCTCGCTCCTGGACGTGGCCGATCGTCGCCCGGACGACGACGCTGACCTTCGGGAGCCCCCCAACCTCCTCCTCGACCAGTTGGTAGTCGGTCGGAGCTCCGCCAAAGCGGTCGGGCAGGACCTCGTCGATGAGCGCGTACAGATCGCTGCCCAGGAAATGATTTCCCTCGCTCGTGAGCTTCTCGTAGCTACGGACGCCGCCCAGGTGCAGAGAGAGGCCGAGATCGTCCCATGGACAGCCACAGGCTCGCTCCCCCAGGGCACCGTAGTCGTCGCTCTCGACATTGATCATCACCTTCGGGGTGCAGGGCAGCAGCGTCGTGTAGTGAAGCGCGCCGACCCTGATGCCGGCCGAGCCCACGAGCTTGTCCACCTGGAGCACCGCCAGCTTGTCGCGCAGGAAGTGCATGTCGCCCACCTCCGCGGCATTCGGGCATGCGATGGCCATGCGCCCCGTCTCCACGGCCGAGTACTGAGACACCGCCCGACCGCCCGAAGCCGCGACGACGGCCGCCTTGGCTTCGGTGAGGGGCTCGCCCCCGAGGCGGAAGAGCGTGCCCGAGATGTCGATCCCCTCGGCCGCGGCGGCGAGGCAGGCGCGAACGCCGAGACCGACCTGCGCGTCGAGGACGGCCGGGACACCCTCGCCCTTGCGCTCGCCGAGCCAGCGGGCGACCCGCACGGCCTGCCCCGGCGGACAGTACTCGGGCAGCTTGAGCGCACCGCCGCCCAGGCGCCCGACGCCGATCGTGTACGCGGTGAAGATCGAGTACTTCAGTTCATCAAAGCCGTGCGGCGCTCGATACGGGTTGAACCATTTGGCCACCTTCTGCCCGACCTTGGCCTGGCGCAGCGAGTTGTTGATCCCCGACGTCGAGGGCGGCTTCACCCGCCAGAGGGCGAGCGGACGGCCTCGAAGGCCAAAGGCGGCGCGAAAGATCGCCTCGTGCGCGGCGTCGTACTCGAGCAGGTCGAGATCCAGGGGGACGCGCCGGGGCTTGCCGCGGGAGCCACTCGACCTGCCCCAGTAGTGCTGGGAGAGCAGCGGATTGTCGAAGTCGGCGTGGTCGATCGGCGTCACTATCCCCGAGCGCTCGAGCGGCTTCCTGCCCTTGAACTCGTCGAGGGTCGCGTACACGCCGCCATCCCTCAGCGTGGCGAGGGCGCCCTCGAGCCCGCGATCGGCGATCATCTCGCGGACGTCCCCGAGCTCGGCGCCCGCCGCGTCCAGTAGCGCTCGGTAAGGACTGCGCGGGTTTCCGTATACGCCTTGTTCGAGCAGCTCGAGGAAGGTCTCCTCCCGGCGGTCGAGCTGGACTCCGACGCGTCTCCGCGCCTCCTCGAGCGTGATGGTGTCGCGGAGATATGTCGGAAGTCGTCGCGCGTAGCGCGGGAAGGACCTCAGCTCGTCGACGACGCCGGCGCTGGACTGGACGTTATCCATCTAGATCGTGCCCTCTGCGCCCGCTGCGCTGTTGCGCTGCCGGAGCGGCTCGGCGGCCGATAGTAGTCGGGCGGCCTGACCCCAAGCTGACGAGCCGGCGCCTGATATAGCGTGCGAACCTGGTGCGCGTCTCCCGCTTCACACCGTCGCGAGCGATGGCTGCTCTGCTCGCCCGCGACGACATGCGCGGCCTCGGCATCGAGCGCACGTCGCGGATCGCCCTCGCACGGAACCGGCGGCGCTGGGAGCCTCAACTGCGACACCGACGCGCGAACCTCGAGCGGCATCTCGCCGAGCTCGCGCGTGAGCGTCGAAATGGTCGGGACCCGAGCGGCACGCTCCACATGCGCGACGGGTGGGCGCTCGACACGTCGGGCACGCTGCCGAAGCTGGGCGATCTGCTGAGGGAGATGGACGGCGTGATCCGGGAACGGGGGCTCCAGCCGTGGGAGCACCACGGCAAGCCGTTCCTGAAGGACATCCTTCCGGAGCGGTCGTGGGAGCGCTACGCCTCGATCCTGGATTTCGCCTGCTCGCCCGAGGTGCTCGAGCCGATGGCGAGGTATGCCGGGTTCGTGCCCCACCTCTCAGGCAGCCTGCCGCCCGGGGTACGGCTGATGGAGTCCAGTACCACGTTCGACCCTCAGCCGGACGGCCCGTGGCGCTCGAGTCAGCTCTGGCACCTCGACTATCACAGCTATCCGACCATCTACGTGATCGTCGCCCTGCGCGACATCGGGCCCGACGACGGCCCGCTCAACTACCTCGGCGAAGCCGCGTCGCGCCGTGTCGCCGGTGCCCTGCGCTATCGGTCGCGCGGAGCTCCCTACCGCGTCACCGACGAGGTCATGGACGCGCATAGCGAGCCCTCGGACAAGAGGCGCTTCACCGGGCCCGCGGGCTCAGTCCTGTTCGTCGACTCGAGCCGCTGCTTCCACTTCGGCAGCCGCCGGCCGGCGACCCCCCGCTATCACTTGCAGTACGCGTACATCTCCCCGGTCCGCAACGACTTCTCCCAGGTTCTCCTCCCTCAGGCCCACTACCCGAGCACCGCCGCCGACCCGCTGTCCCGGCGCCTCGCGCTCGATCGCGAGCTCCTCGACGTCTAGGTCGTTCGCTCGCTAACTGCTCGTGGTCAGCGCGGCGAGGTCGCGCTCGAAGTCGGGATAGGACACGGCCGCGGCGTCCATCCCGATCACCTCGACCCCGGAGCGCGACGCCACGCCGGCCACGGCGCCGAGCATCGCCATGCGGTGATCGCCGCGGGCGTCGAGCGTGCCGCCCTCGATCCCGCCGCCGCGGACCGCGAAGCCGTCGTCCGTGGCCTCGATGTCCACCCCGATCCCACCGAGTCCGTCCACGACGGCCGCGATGCGATCGGTCTCCTTGACCCTGAGCTCCTCGGCCCCGCGCACCACGGTCTCTCCGTCGGCGAACGCCCCCAGCAGCGCGACCAGCGGGAGCTCGTCGATCGCCAGCGGCACCTCCTCGGGGGCAACGGTCGTCGCGGCGAGGGGGCTCGCGGCCACGTCGATCTCGCCCACCGGCTCGTCCCCGGTGTCGACCACCTCCCCCGGGGGCGGGGGTGGCTCGGCGTCGGAGACGATCACCGCCCCCATCCGCTCGGCGATCCTCAGGAACCCGGTCCGCGTCCAGTTGAGCCCGACTTGGCGCACGAGGATGCGCGATCGGGGCACGACGCAGGCGGCGGCCACCAGGAACGACGCCGACGATACGTCCCCGGGCACGGCGATGTCCTCGAGCTCCAGCTCGTCCACCTGGGCGATCCGCACACACGAGCCGTCGCGCTCGAGCGGGGTCCGCGAGCGGCGCAGGATGCGCTCGGTGTGGTCGCGGCTCGGCGCCGGCTCGCAGACGGTCGTCTCGCCCTCGGCCAGCATGCCGGCGATCAGGAGGCAGGATTTGACCTGCGCGCTCGCGACCGGGAGGTCGTGGCGAGCGCCGGCGAGGTCGGCGCCCTGGATCTGGAGCGGCGGCAGGCGGTCGTCCCGGGCATCGATGCGGGCTCCCATCCGCTCCAGGGGCTCGACGATCCGGTCGACCGGGCGCCGCCGGATCGACTCGTCCCCGTCGAGCGTCCAGGCGCCGCCGCGCTGGCCTGCGAGCCAGCCGGGCAGCATCCGCAGCAGCGTGCCCGAGTTGCCCACGTCGAGGCGGCCGCCGGTCGTTTCGTGCGCCGTCCTGAGGCCGACGCCGCGGATGACGAGCTCGCCCTCCTGCTCGTCCACGCCGGCGCCCAGCGAGCGGGCCCCGTCGAGCGTCGAGAGCGTGTCCGAGGCGTACAGGTAGTTGCTGATCGTCACCGGCTCGTCGCTCATAACGCCGAACAGCGCGGCGCGGTGGGAGATCGACTTGTCCGCGGGCGGGGTCACCGCGCCGCGCAGCGGGCCCGGCGGCGCGAACCGTGGTCACGCGACGCTCCGCGACCGGGAACCCGAGCTCCACGATCAGCCGGCCGCGCGCGCTCGGCGGCCTCGTCGCCCGTGACCCACAGCGTCATCGCGCCCGGAGCGCATGTCGGGCGCGGGCGCGAGCGCCATGTCGGCGATGTTCACGCCCGCCCGGCCGAGTGCCACCGCGACCTGGGCGACGATGCCCGGCCGATTCGGCACCGAGACCCTGAGCTCGTGGACCGTGCCGCCCGCCAGGTCGGCCTCGAGCAGGCGCCGGCGGTCGTCGCCGGCGCCGCTCGTTCCAGGCCTCGACGGCGTCGCGGCGGCCGGCGCGCAGGAGCTCCGCGACGTGCTCGAGGCGCCCGGCCGTCTCGTCGATCTCGTCCGCGATCGCCTCCGCGTTCGTCACGTAGATCCCGCTCCAGACGCTCGAGTTCGCCCCCGCCACGCGCGTGGCGTCGCGGAAGCTCGGGCCCACGCGCGGCAGCGCCTCGCCCTCCTCCGAGAGGCGCGCGCGCCGCCTGCGAGACGAGCACGTTCGCGAGCACGTGCGGCAGGTGGCTGACGGTGGCGAGCAGCCGGTCGTGCGTCTCGGCGTCGATCGCGACCGGGCGCGCGCCGAGGCGCGGCCACCAGCCGGTGCAGGCGCTCGTAGAGGAGGCCCGACGAGCGCTCGCCGGGGGTCAGGTACCACGCGGCGCCCTCGAACAGGTCCTCGCGCGCGTGCTCGACGCCCGCGCGTCTCGGCGCCGGCGACCGGGTGCCCGCCGATGAAGCGCTCGTCGTCGGCCGCCGCGACGATCAGGCGCTTGGTGGAGCCGACGTCGGTGACGACGCAGTCGTGGCGCGCCGCCGCGAGCGCCTCGACCGCTAGCCCGGGCAGCGCGCCGACCGGCGCGCAGAGCGAAGCACGCGTCGGCGTCCGCGACCGCGTCCGCCAGCGAGCCGGCGACGCGGTCGACCGCCCCGCGCTCGACCGCGCGCCTCGGCGCGGCCCGGCGTCGCGGTCGAAGCCCACGACCTCGGCGCCCTCGAGCCGCCGCGGGCGGCGAGCCCGACCGAGCCGCCGATCAGCCCGACGCCGAGGACGGCTATCCGCACCGGCGGGCGTTACTCGAGTCGGCCCGCCGACTAGCCGACGGCCGCGAGCTCCTTGCCCGCGAGCGCGGCGGCCTGCTCGAGCTTGCGCATGTAGTCGGCGAACTCGTCGCCGCGGACGGCCTGCGGGCCGTCGCAGATCGCCTCCTCGGGCTCGCGGGTGCGATCTCCACGATGATGCCGTCGGCGCCCGCCGCGGCCGCGGCGAGCGACATCGGCAGCACGAGGTCGCGCTTGCCCGGCCGCGTGGCTCGGGTCGACCACCACCGGCAGGTGCGAGCAGCTCCTTGAGCACCGGGATCGCCATCAGGTCGAGCGTGAAGCGGTAGGCGGTCTCGAAGGTCCGGATGCCGCGCTCGCAGAGGATCACGTCGTCGTTGCCCTCCTTGAGCACGTACTCCGCGGCCATCAGGAGCTCCTCGAGCGTCGCGGCGAGCGCCGCGCTTGAGCAGCACCGGGCGTGCCGCTGCGGCCGACCTCCGTGAGCAGCGTGTAGTTCTGCATGTTGCGCGCGCCGAGCTGGATGACGTCGGCGACCTCGAGCACCGGCTCCAGGTCGCGCACGTCCATCAGCTCGGTGACGATCGGCAGGCCGGTCTCGGCCTTGGCCTCGGCCAGCAGGCGCAGCCCGTCGCCGCCGAGCCCCTGGAACGAGTACGGCGACGTGCGCGGCTTGTAGGCGCCGCCGCGCAGCATGCTGCGCGCCGGCGTCGCGGACGATCCGCGCGGCGTCGAGCATCACCTCGCGCGACTCGACCGTGCAGGGCCCGGCGATCGTCGTGAAGTGCGGGCCGCCGATCTTGCGGCCGTCGATGTCGACGACCGTGCGCGCGCCCTTCTTGAACTGCGCCGAGGCGAGCTTGTACGGCTTCAGGATCGGGACGACGTGGTCGACGCCGCGCGTCCCCGTCGAGCTCGAGGTTGGCGACGTGCTCGCGGTCGCCGATCACGCCGATCACGGTGACGAGCTCGCCGCGCGGAGATGTGCGCCGTGGCGCCGGCCGACTCGACGTGCGCTGACGACGGCGTCCACCTGGTCCGCCGTCGCCCCCTCTTTCATCACGATCATCATCTGGACCTGGACCTTTCGAAGTCTCGCGGTTGAAATCCTATGTCGGATGCTGCGGCGGCCCTTGTTGAGGGCCGGTGGAGGCGGCGTCCGGCTATGAAGCTCGGTCGGCGGCCATGCGGCCGCGGGCCGGACGCCTAGCTAAATCGCCAGGTCTGATAGGCACGCCGGCGCGCGCGGGCGGGTGCCCGATCGACTGCGTTCGGTGACGTGGCTGCACGACCCATCACCGCGCCTTTGTAGCAGGTCGGCGGCGCTTATTCGAGCGCCTGGTCGCAGCGCCTCCAGGAAGCGGTCGTTCTCCGCGCGCGTCCCGTAGGTCACCCGGATGTGGCCCGGCGGCGCCGAGCGCCGTGCCGCCGCGCACGATCACGCCGCGCTCGGCGAGGCCGCGCAGCACCGCCGCCTCGTCCCGCTCTGCCGAGCGAGACCCAGCAGAAGTTCGCCTCGCTGTCGGTGGTCTCGAGGCCGCGCGCCGCGAGCGCCTCGTCCACGTGCAGGCGCTCGACGGCGGTGCGCTCGACGCGGCGCTCCACCTCGTCCTGGTGGCGGAGCGCCTCGACCGCCGCGGCCTGAGCCAGCGCGTTGACGGAGAACGGCTGGCGCACGCGGTCCACCGCCACGCGGAAGTCCTCCGAGCCGAGCGCGTAGCCAACCCGCAGCCCGCAGAGGCCGTAGACCTTCGAGAACGTGCGCAGCAGCACCAGGTTCGGGTCCGGCCGAGCAGGGCGAGCGACGCGTCCGGGTCCTGGAGCGTCGAGAACTCGATGTAGGCCTCGTCGAGGATCACGAGCGACCTGCCGCGGCAGGGCGTCGACGAACGCGTCGATCTCTGCGAGCTGGAGCGCCGTGGCGGTCGGGTTGTTGGGGTTGCAGACGATGAGGATCCGGGTCGCGGCCGTGACCTCGCGGGCCATCGCCTCGAGATCGTGCCGGCCGTCTGCGTCGAGCGGCACCGCGATCGCCCGCGCGCCGGTCATGGCGGCGAGGTGCGGGTACATCGAGAAGGAGGGCCAGGCGTAGACGATCTCGGCTCCCGGCTCCAGCATCGCCTCGGCGGCCGCCAGCAGAATCTCGCACGAGCCGTTCCCCACGGCGACGCGACCGGGCTCGTAGCTCGTGGCGCTCCGCGAGCCGGCGCCGGAGCGTCGCCTTGTCGGGGTCGGGGTAGCGGTTGAGCGCCGGCAGCGCCGCCTCGATCGCCTCGAGCACCGCCGGGTGCGGCGGCCAGGGCGTCTCGTTCGAGGCGAGCTTGACCAGCTCGCCCGCGTAGGCGTAGGTCGTCGGCGGCCGGATAGACCGGGATCTCGCGCGACGCTTGAGTTGAACTCGAGGCCGCTCACTGGGCGCCCTGGAGGTCGCTTGCGGAGCTCGACCGCGTCGCGCAGGTAGACGTGCCGCACGTCGCGGTCCTCGGGCAGGTGGCAGTGGAGCAGCAGCCGGATGACCTGCGGCATCGCGTCGTACACGTCGATCTCCTGGGCGCACAGGAGCGGCACCTGGCTGAGGCCGAGCCGCCGCGCGGCCACGGCGGGGAACTCGGCATTCAGGTCGGGCGTGCAGGTGAAGATGCAGCTCACCATCGCGTCGGCGCCGAGCGCGTTCCGCTCCATGACCTCGGCACGAGCTCGGTCGTCGCCGCGACGATGGCGTCCGCGTCGTTGCTGTCGACGGTGATCGCCCCTCTGAGGGCCATGAGCTTCACGGCGCGGGATTGTCTCAGAGGGGTGCCCGCGGCCCGGACAACGCGTTGCGCAGCCGCTCCACCTCGGCCGCGCTCAGGCGCCGGCTCCGCCCCTCGACGAGCGGCTTGCCGCCCTTGCCGGCGTCGGCGAGGCGCAGGGGCCCGAACGCGATCCGCTCGAGGGCCACGACGCGGTGGCCCACGGCCTCGCACATCCGGCGCACCTGACGCTTGCGGCCCTCGACGAGCGAGAGCTCGAGGACCCCCGGCGCCGCCTGCCGGACGCTGGCCGGCGCCGTCACCCCGTCGTCGAGCTCGACCCCGGTCCGTAGCGCCGCGAGCGCCCGCTCGTGCACGGCCCTGGGCTCGACCCGGGCTCGGTAGGTCTTGGCCACGCCGTATCGCGGGTGGGTCAGCTGCTCCGCAAGCTCGCCGTCGTTCGTCAGGAGCAGGAGACCCGTCGTGTCGGCGTCGAGGCGCCCGATCGGGTAGAGCCTACGCGGCGAACGGATCATCTCCACCACCGTCGGCCGGCCGTGGGTGTCGCGCGCGGTCGAGACGACTCCCGCGGGCTTGTTGAGCGCGCAGACCTCGCGCCCCTCGACCCGCGCTCGGACCCCGTCGACGATGACCTCGCTCGAGTCCTCGACGTCGCGCGCGGGATCCGTCACGACCTCGCCCCCGACCGTCACGCGCCCGTCGGCGATCAGGCGCTCGGCCGCGCGGCGCGAGGCCACGCCGGCGTGCGCGAGGAACTTGGCGAGCCGCATCGAGGCAGGGTCGCACGGGGCCGGCCGCCGCCGCGCTCGAGCCGCCGCGTGCCAGACTCGGCGGGTGGACCTCGAGCTCCTCGGTCAGACGCTGTCGGACGCCGGCGAGCCGCCCTATCGCGCGCGCCAGGTATGGGAGTGGACGGCGCGCGGGGCGCGCTCGTACGAGGAGATGACGAACCTCCCGGCGCCGCTCCGAGAGCGCCTCGCGGCGGCGGTGCCGTTCTCGACGCTCGTGGTCGAGCGCGAGGCACGCGCGGCCGACGGGACCGAGAAGGCGCTGTTCGCGACTCGGGACGGCCGGCCGCTCGAGACGGTGCTCATGCGCTACCGGGACGGCCGCCGCTCCCTGTGCCTCTCGAGCCAGTCCGGCTGCCCGCTCACCTGCACCTTCTGCGCGACCGGCCAGATGCGATTCGGCCGCAACCTCACGGCATCCGAGATCCTCGACCAGGCGCTCCACTTCCGGCGCACGGAGACGGTGAACCACGCCGTGTTCATGGGAATGGGCGAGCCGCTCCTGAACCTCGACGCCGTCCTCGCCGCGTGCGAGCGGCTGCCCGCGCTCGGGATCGCGACGAGCCACACGGCGATCTCGACGGTCGGCTGGCTGCCGGGCATCGAGCGGCTCGCGCGTGAAGGCCCGCGCGTGCGGCTCGCGCTGTCGCTCCACGCGGCCGACGAGACGCTCCGCTCCGAGCTGATGCCGGTCAACGACCGCTACCCGCTGCCCGACGTGCTCGACGCCTGCCGCGCGTGGTCGGCGGCCCGGCGGCTGCCGGTGTTCGTCGAGTACCTGATGCTCGGCGGCGTGAACGACCGCTACGAGCAGGCCATGGCGCTCGCCGACGCGCTCACGCCGGCGGACACGTTCAAGGTCAACCTGATCCCCTACAACCCGACCGGCGCGGAGTTCAACGGCTCGAGCCGCGGAGCGATCGACGCGTTCCGCGCGGCGCTCGAGGAGCGCGGGGTGCGCGCCACCGTCCGCCTCACCCGCGGTCGCGACATCGACGCCGCCTGCGGCCAGCTCGCGGTGACCGCGGCCGAGCCCGCCGGCGCGGTCAGTCCAGCTCGGTGATCAGGGAGCGCGCCTCGAGACAAGTGTCGCCGTCGGCGCTGCTCTCCGGCGCCACGGCGTAGAAGCGCCCGTCGCGGCGGCGCTCGGGCTCGAGGTACTTGCCCGCCGCGTCGGTCCGGTCCTGACCGATCAGCTTGTTCGGGCCCTTCACCTTCTTGTAGATCTCGACCAGCTGGTCCGGCACGCAGGCCGGCCGCTCCGCCCCGAGCGTCCCCTTGAAGCCCTCGGACTTGTTCGAGTACTTGATCGAGAGCGTGCGGGGGACGTTCGGGTCGAGCAGGCCGCGCTGGGTGAGCTCGGCGCGGAGCTCGTCGCGGTGCGCGCCGCCGTAGATCCAGCCGTCGGCGGCCAGGAGGGCGCGGGCGGCGTCGTCGAAGCTCGCGGAGGAGGTCAGGTAGAAGTGTGAGTGGAGCACGAGCAGGTCCATGACCGACCGTTCGTCGCCCGGCTCCTCGCCCAGCTCGTCGCGCAGCTCCCACAGGGCGCCGGACCAGACCTGACCCACGCAATGGGTACCGCAGCCCGTCACGCCTTCGACGTCCTCGAGCTTTTGGTTGCCGTCCGTCCGTCGCAGGCACGGGGCCGGCGACGCCGAGCCCCAGGTGTCCCACTCGAACATGCAGGGGTCGAACTGGTCACGCGGCGTTTCCGACCCCTCACTCGACATGACGGCCGCGAAGTAGTCGCCGAAGCCCTCGCCCATCGCCGGCGTGTCGCCCGCACCGCCGAAGAACGGGACCTGATTGTCCTGAATGGCATGGCCGTACTCGTGGACGATCACGTCGGCGTCCTCGCCGTCGTCGACGAAGCCGAGGCCGAGCGTGATCGTGTCCGAGAATCGGCTGTAACACGAGTTGTCCGGGTTCGACCCACCGCAGTCGCCATTGGCGATGATGGGGGTCCGCCGCGCATTCACATTGGTGAAGCCGAGGTCCTGGATGTACTTCTGCGCGCGGTCCACGTGGAAGTACGCCATGACGGGCTCGAACTCGTCGTCGGAGCGCGTCAAGGGATCAGGAGGCGGCGGCTCATCAGGGGGCGGCGGAGGCTCGCCCGGTGGCGGCATCACGGTGAAGTCGCCGCCCGGCGCGCAGACCTCGCCGGTCCCGCCGGACTGCGTCTGCACCCGGGCCTCGGCCCAGTCGCCCGTCAGACAGAGCTGCCCGTCCGTGCGGTCGGCGAGGCGCGGCAGCGTGACCCCGGTCAGGAGGCTCGTGAGCAGCTCGTTGTCCGCGTCGCCGTTGTCGACCAGCCTGGGATCTTCGTAGGTCCCGCGCGCGACGACCGCGTTCGGGTCGAAGACCTTGCCCTGGCCCTCTGCGCGCTGGATCAGGTTCTCGATCGAGAGCACCTCGCCGCTGCGGGCGTCGACCAGCACCTCGAGGTCGGCGAACGGGTCCTCGACCGGCAGCAGCACCCGCCAGACGAGCGTGCCGCCGCCCGCGTCGGGGCGGATCGAAAGCTCGGCCTCGGCGGGCGCCCGGAGCCGCCGGGCATCTGTGGCCTCCCGTGCGCGATCGAGCGCATCGGCGCGGCTGAGGTCCGGCTCCGGCGGCGCGCTCACGTCGCGGCGGGTGTCGTCCACCACCAGGTCCCCGGCCTTGCCGCCCGCCTCGCTCACGACCGCCTCGGCCCCGAGCACCGGCACGCCATCGACCTCCTGCTGGAGCCTCAGGAAGCTGGTGCCGCGGCTCCGCTCGCGGTCGATCGGATCGAGCTCAGCCTGCGGTGCTCGCAGCTCGTCGGCCGCCTGCTCGAGCGAGACCGACTCGCGTGCGCTCGCCCCGGTCACCGGGAGCAGCGCGAGCACGACGGCTAGGGCCGCGACGGCGCGGCCGGCAGGCGGTACGACACGCATCCATGCAGGCTTTCGGCGTAAGTCGACGATTACTGAACTTAGCGACCCGGACGGGCGACCGCAAAGGGGAACCTGCGCACGATCAGGGGCCGCGGTCGCGCCCTCGTCCCGCGCCGGCTCGGGGGCGGCGCGGCCGCCGCACGCACCTGCGCGACGCGCAGCTCGAGCAGCGCCACCAGTTCGGCGGTCCGATGGCACGGGTCGGCGATCACGGGTCCGCCCGCGATCGCCGCGGCCGCTCGGAGTGCGCCCCGCGTCCTCGACCAAGAGACAGGCGCCGATCGGAGGAGGTCGGCTGTCGCGCCCCGCCAGGGCGGCGAGCGCATCGTGGTCGTGCTCCGCCGCCAGCCGGATCGTGACCGAGCCGGTGGGCGCCGGCCCCCTCATGCGGCCTGCCTTGCGGCGTCGGATCGCCCGCCACCGCGCCGCGTCGCCGCGGCGGTCATGAGCTCCGGCTCCGCGGCGTCGTCGCGCGCCGTCCCGCCGCCGGCGCCGAGCCAGGAGCCGCCGACGATCAGCACGAGCCCTACGATGGCGGCGGGCGTCACGGGCTCGCCGAGTAGCGTCGCGCCGTAGAGGACCGCGAAGGCCAGCGCGACGTAGCTCACGAGCATCGCCCTGGCCGGCCCCACGTCGGCGATCAGCGTGTGAAAGATCGCGAACCCGACGCCCGTGCACGCCACGCCCAGCGCGGCCATCGCTGCAAGGGATCCTGCACTCGGCATGGCCGAGGCCACGAGGATTCCGGTGAGCGACGAGGTGATCGCCTGCTCGCCGAAGGCGATCAGCAGGAACGGAGCCGCGACCTGCACCGCCGCCACGAGGAGCACCACGCCGATGGCCCCGAGCAGCGTGCCGAGGCCGCCGCGCGCCGCCGCGACTCGGCACCAGCACGGCCGCGGCGAGCGCGATCCGCGCCAGCACGACGACCGACGGCGAGAGGTCGCGGAGCCCGATCTTGATGAAGAGGTACGAGGTGCCCCAGAGCGACGCGAGGTCGGCCGCGGGTTCCTCGCGCGCGGCCGCCGGCGAGTCGCCGCGTCGGCCTGACTCAGGCCCTCAGGCCTCGGCGCGCTGCTCGCCGGCGCGAAGGAGCCGCTCGCGGAGCTCGGCCTGCTCCTCTCCAGAGGCGTCGAACCCGGTGACGTCCGGCAGCTCGTCGAGCCGCTCGAGGCCGAACAGGCGCTCGAACAGCTCGGTCGTCCGGTAGAGGACGGCGCCGAAGCGCGAGCGGCCGGACTCGTCGATCAGGCCGCGCTCGAGGAGCGTTCCGACGGCGGACTCCGACGCGACCCCGCGGATGCGCGCGATCTCCGGCCGCGAGACCGGCTGGAGGTACGCCACGATCCCCAGGCACTCGGCCTGCGCCTGCGTCAGGGGCGGCGTCCGCGGTCGCGAGAGGAGCCGCCGCGCAGCGGGCTCGGCCACCGGGTCGGTCGCGAGCGCGTGGCCGCCCGCGACGTCGCGCAGCACGACGCCGCGCCAGCCCTCCGCGTAGTGCTCGCGGAGCCGGGCGAGCGCCTGCGCGATCTCGTCCTCCCCGACGTCGCACGCGTCCGCCAGCTCCGCCGAGCTGATCGGCTCCGGCGACAGGAAGAGCAGCGCCTCGACGATCCGCGCGAGCTCGTTCATGCGCGCCCACCGGCCGGAGCGGCCGCGCGGATCGAGATCGGCCCGAAGGGCTCGTCCTGCTCCCAGTCCGCCTCGCCGATCTTGTAGAGCTCGAGGAGCGCGAACAGGGTCACCGCCTCGGTGAGCCTGTCGGCGCCGGCGACGGCGTCGTCGAATGCGAGGGCGGTGCGGGCGGCGAGCAGCTCCCGCAGATGCGAGAGCCGCTGCTCGACCGAGATGAGGGGACGGGCGAGGTGCCGAAGATCGACCCGCTCGGGAACGCGCAGAAGCCCCTCGACGGCCTGCGCGAGCGTCGCCGGCTCGTAGGCCTTCGACGCCGTCTCGAGCGAGACGCGGCGCAGGCGTCGCGGCAGGGCGGCCGAGCGGTAGCGGAAGCCGCTCTCGGCATCGAGGCGCTCGTGGAGGTGGGACGCCACGGCGCGGTAGCGCGCGTACTCGAGCATCCGCCCGACGAGCTCGTCGATCGCCTCCCCGCGCTCGGGCACGGCCTCGGGCTCCTCGCCCGGGAGCATCAGTCGCGACTTGAGCTCGAGAAGCGCCGCGATCAAAACTAGGAACTCGGTGGTGGCTTCGAGATCGAGCTCCCCCGCGCGCTCGAGGTGCTCGACGTACGCGAGCACGACCTCGGCGAGATCGACCTCGAGGAGGTCGATCTCGTCCCGCAGGACGAGCGTCGCGAGCAGGTCGAACGGACCCTGGAAGACCTCCAGGTCGAGATCGAGCGTGGCGGCGCGCGTGGCGATCGACTCAGCCTAGATGGGTGCCCCGACGCCCTCCAGCCGCGCCCGCTGCGGACCAACCGTGTACTTCGGATCGCGCGCGGAGGCGAAGCCCGCCTCGAAGATCGACCAGCGCTCGGCGAGGGCGCCGACGTAGGAGCGGCGGGATCAGGCTCACCGCGGGCCGACCCCCATCTGCTCGCGCACGTCGGCAACCACCTCCGACGCGATCGCTCGCGCCCTGCCCGCGCCCTCCGCGAGCGTCGATTCGAGCCCGGGCTCGTCCTCGCGCAGCTCGGCGTAGCGCTCACGGACGGGCCGCAGGTAGGCCGCGATCTCCTCCGCCACCGCGGACTTGAAGTCCCCGTAGCCCCGCCCCTCGAAGTCCCGCTCGACCGCACCCGGCTCGGCATCGCGGACAACCGCGAGCACGTCGATCAGGTTGGAGATGCCCGGCTTGTCCGGGGCGCGGCCGACCTCCGACCCAGAGTCCGTTACCGCGCTCTTCACCTTCTTGAGCACGGTCGACTCGTCATCGGTCACATAGATCGTGCCCTGCGGGCTCGCCGCGGTGGTGGACATCTTCTGGTCGGGCGACTGGAGGTCCATGATCCGCGCACCGAGCTCCGGTATCCGGTGGCGCGGCACGACGAGCGTCTCCCCGAAGCGCTCGTTGAAGCGCTGGGCGATGTCCCTGGTGAGCTCGACATGCTGGCGCTGGTCGTCGCCCACGGGCACCTCGTCGGTCCGGTAGGCGAGGATGTCGGCCGCCTGGAGCACCGGGTAGAAGAAGAGTCCGGCCGAGATCAGCTCGCGCTGCTTGGCCGACTTCTCCCGGAACTGGTGCATGCGGTTGAGGTCCCCGTGGGCCGTCAGCGAGGCGAGCAGCCAGCAGAGCTCCGTGTGCTCGTGCACGTCGGACTGGCGGAAGAGGATGCAGCGCGCGGGGTCGAGCCCGGCCGCGATAAGCATCGCCGTGGTGTCGAGCACGTGGCCGCGGAGGTCGGCCGGGTCGTAGGCGACCGTGATCGCGTGGAGGTCCACGACGCAGTAGATCGCGTCGCCGCGGTCCTGGCCCTCCACGTACTGGCGGATCGCCCCGATGTAGTTGCCGAGGTGCTTGCGGCCCGTGGGCTGGATCCCGCTGAAGATGCGCACGGCGCGGGAGTTTATGGCGGCCTACGGCGCGCGTGGACGGAGCGCCGTAGGCCGGCTGACGGCTACGGCAGGCGGCCGCCCTCGTACGGCCCGGTGCCCTCGGCGAGCGTGACGTCGAACGACGTGTTGCTCTCTAGGTAGGCGAGCTCGCGGCTCAGGTCGCTCACGCCGTTGCTGGCCGGGAGGGGCGCGACCGCGACGGTGCTCAGCGTGCCGAAGGCCCTGCCGCGCGAGTCGATGAACGCGCTGCCCGAGTCGCCGGGGATCCCCGGCGTGACCGTGTAGACGTCGTGCGACCAGCCCCCGCCCTTCTGCCCGAGGCTCTTGCCCTCCTTGGGCTTGAGCGCCTCGGCGCCGAACCTGAGCGACGAGTTGCCGTAGCTATAGACGGTGTCGCCCTCGCGGGTCGAGTCCACCATGCCGGTCGGCCCGCCGAAGAACGGGATCGTCGGGTTGACCTCGTCGACGTCGGCCGGATCGACCTTCACGAGCGCGAAGTCGTTGTACTCGCAGGCGTTCTCGTCTTTCTCGCCGTTCTCCTGCATCGTGATCCACGAGTTGTAGGCGAGCGTGCCGGGCTTGCTCGCGCCCTCGATCTCGACCTCCGTTCCGACCGGACGTGAGCCCGCCTCGCAGCCGTTGGTCGAGGTGCTGCCGTCGGTACCCGAGCAGTGCGCGGCCTGGCCGATGTAGACGTCGCTCGCGTCGTGGAAGACGAAGTTCGACGTGCACTGGGCGCCATCCGTCCGCGTCATGGAGCCTGGGCGGATGTCGGCCTCGTCGGCCGGGGCGAAGCTCGGCGCCGCGCCGGCGGTGGATACGGCGATGAGCATTGCTATGACAGTTGCCGCCCCGACGGCGGCCGGCCTGGCGATCTTCATTGGTGAGGGACTCCCTGTCGGTTTCGTCTGCTCTGGCTTGCGTCTGCCTTCCCCCTGCGGCCAGATCGAAAACGTCGCCCCGCCTATGCTCGCCGCGGTGCACGTCGCAGAGCTCTGGCGCACCCCAGGGGTGCTTTGGCCGACACCCTTCGGCCGCTAGATCGCGCCGCCAGTCACCTGACCGGCCTCGCCCTGCCGGCCCGGCGGCTCCTCGCCCCGCGCGCGCTGCCTGACGACCGGGCGCCGTGCCGCGCCGCTCTCGTCCAGCCGGCGGACGGGCGTGGTGTAGGGCGCGTTCCGCGCGATCTCCGGGTCGCGCGCGGCCTCGGCGAGGATCTCGCGCATCGCCTCGACGAAGTGGTCGAGGCGCTCCTTCGGCTCGGTCTCGGTCGGCTCGATCATCAGCGCCTCGTCGACGAGCAGCGGGAAATAGACCGTCGGGGGGTGGACGCCGTGGTCGAGGAGGCGCTTCGCGACGTCGAGCGTCCGGACGCCGAGCTTCTCCTTCGCCGGCCTGCCGGAGAGCACGAACTCGTGCATGCACACGCGGTCGAAGGCGATCGGTAGGTGCTCGCCGATCCCGGGCTCGGCGAGCCGCGCGCGCAGGTAGTTGGCGTTCAGCACCGCGTTCTCCGAGACGTCGCGGAGGCCGTCGCCCCCGACCGACCGGATGTAAGCGTACGAGCGCACGAAGACGCCGAAGTTGCCCTGGAAGCCACGCAGCCGGCCGATCGAGCGCGGTCGGTCGAAGTCGAGCTCGAAGCGCGGCTCGCCGCCGTTCCTGGACGGCGCGCGGACCACCTGCGGCCGCGGCAGGAACGGCTCGATCCGCTCCGACACGGCGATCGGCCCCGCGCCCGGCCCGCCGCCGCCGTGGGGCTGGGTGAACGACTTGTGGAGGTTGAAGTGCACGATGTCGAAGCCCATGTCGCCGGGGCGCGAGACCCCCATCACGGCGTTCAGGTTCGCGCCGTCGTAGTAGAGCGTGGCCCCGACGTCGTGAACGACCTGCGGCGATCTCGCGAATGTTCCGGTCGAACAGCCCGAGCGTGTTCGGGTTGGTGAGCATCAGGCAGGCCACGTCGTCCGTCGCCTTCGCGCGCAGGTCATCGAGGTCCACGCCGCCGTCGGCGGCGGTTCCGACCTTCACGACCTCGTAGCCCGCCATCGTCACGCTCGCCGGGTTCGTCCCGTGCGCCGTGTCCGGGGTGAGCACCTTGTGTCGGTGCTCGCCGCGCTCCTCGTGGTACGCGCGGGTCAGCAGCAGGCCGGCGAGCTCGCCGTGCGAGCCCGCGCTCGGCTGGAGCGAGACGTGCGGGAGGCCGGCGATCTCGGCGAGCGCGCCTTGGAGCTCCCACATCAGCTCGAGCGCGCCCTGCGCGTGCTCGGCGTCCTGGAGCGGGTGGAGGCGTGCGTGCCCCGGCAGCGCCGCTACGCGCTCATTGACCTTCGGGTTGTGCTTCATCGTGCATGAGCCGAGCGGGTAGAAGCCGGTGTCGAGGTCGAAGTTCTTCTTCGACAGCCCGTTGTAGTGGCGCACGATCTCCGGCTCGGACACCTCCGGCAGCGCCGGCGGCTCATCGCGTACGGCCGTCTCGGGAAGCAGTTCGGCGACGGGGACCTCGGGCACGTCGAGCGCCGGACAGACGAACGCCCGCCGCCCCTCCCTGGACCGCTCGAAGATCGTGACGACGGGCTCCTCCGGAACCGCCGAACCGGCCGGAGCAGCCTCCCCTGCGACCTGCGACCTGCGACCTGCCACCTAAGCCAGCGCCCCTTCCCGCACACCAGCAACGAGCCCCGCTAGCCGATCGATGTCCTGCCGCGTCCTGCGCTCCGTGAGCGCAACGAGCAGCCCGTCCCCGTACTCGGGGTACTCGGTTCCAAGCCGGAAGCCGGGGTTCACCCGCTCCGCCCGCGCGCGCCGGAACAGGCCGTCGAGGTCGGGCACGCGCACCGCGAACTCGCGCACGACCGGCCCCGGGTTGATCGCCTCGAGGCCGAGCACCTCGCGCGCGTAGGCGGTCCGCCGCAGCATGAGCTCGCCGAGCTCGACGACGCCGCGCCTGCCGAGCCAGGACAGGTACACGACGCCCGCGAGCGCGTTGAGCGCCTGGGCGGTGCAGATGTTGTGGGTCGCGCGCTCGCGCCGGATGTGCTGCTCGCGCGTCTGAAGGGTGAGGACGAAGCCGCGGCGGCCGTCGACGTCCACCGTCTCGCCGGCGATCCGGCCGGGCATCCTCCGGAGATGGCGCTCGGTCGCGGCAAAGAAGCCGAACGACGGGCCGCCGAAGTCGAGCCGGTTGCCGAGCGTCTGGCCCTCTCCCACGCAGATGTCCACGTCGAGCTCGCCGGGCGGCTTCAGGATCCCGAGCGTCAGCGGATCGGCCACGCAGACGACGAGCGCGCCCGTGCGCTTCGCCGCCTCGGCCAGCGGGCCGAGCTCCTCGACGGTTCCGAGGAAGTTCGGCTGCTGGAGGAAGACGGCGGCGGTGTCATCGTCGACCGCCGCCGCGAGGGCTTCGAGGTCCGTCGCGCCGCGGTCGTCGAGCGGGCACTCGACGACGGTGGTGCCGAAGCCGCGGGAATAGGTGTCGAGCGTCTCGCGCGAGTGCGGGTGCACCCCGCGCGAGATGACGAAGCGGGAGCGACCGGTCTCGATCCGGGCGAGGTACCCGGCGGCCGGGACCGACGACGGCCCCTCGTACAGCGAGGCGTTCGCGACCGGGAGGCCGGTGAGCTCCGAGATCGCCGTCTGGAACTCGAACATCACCTGGAGCCCGCCCTGCGAGATCTCGGGCTGGTAGGGCGTGTACGGCGTCAGGAACTCGGAGCGCTGCGTGATCGAGTCGACGAGCGCGGGCACGTAGTGGTCGTACATCCCGGCGCCCAGGAAGCTCACCTCGTCGTCCGCGCTCACGTTGCGTGCCGCGAGGGCCGCCAGGTGGTCGTTCACCTCCTGCTCGGACATGCCGTCGGGCAGGTCCAGCGCGCCGTCCAGCCGAACCTCGGCGGGGATCTCGGCAAACAGGTCCTCGACGGACTCGACGCCGATCGCGGCGAGCATCTCGCGGCGGTCCGCCTCGGTGGTCGACGTGTAGCGGCTCATCGCGTCGTCAGCCGCTCGCCAGCAGTTCCTTATAGGCGGTCACGTCGAGGAGCGATCCGTCCTCGGAGGCGTCGCTCAGCTTCACGCGCACGAGCCAGCCGTCGCCGTACGGATCCTCGTTGATCCGCTCGGGCGCGTCGGCGAGCGCCTCGTTCACGGCCACGATCTCGCCCGACATCGGGGCGAACACGTCGGAGACGGCCTTGACCGACTCGATCTCGGTGTAGGGCTCGTTGGCCGAGATCGCCGTGCCCACGTCGGGCGGGTCGAAGAACACGACCTCCCCGAGCGCGTCCTGCGCGTACCAGGTGATGCCGAAAGCGGCCTCATCGCCATCAATACGCGCCCAGTCGTGCTCGGGGTGATAACGGAGGTCCTCCGGGTAGCTCTCGGCCACTTGCTCAGCGCCTCCTTCCGGTAGAGGGGCTTGTCGCGGACCTCGGCCTGGCGGCGGCGGCCGCGGACGTCGACCTCGACCGGCGTGCCCGCCGTGGCGCGCTCGCGGCGAACGTAGGCCATGCCGATTCCGGTCTCGAGGCAGGGGGACATCGTCCCGCTCGTCACGACCCCGACCTCGTCGTCCTCCGCGATCACCGGGATTGCCCGGCGCGCGGGATGCCGGGGCCGGTGAAGGCGAACGGGGCGAGCAGGTCGCGCGGCTCGGCGCCCCGGAGCGCCTCCGAGCCGACGAACCCGGTGTCGAGCTTGCAGCACCAGCCGAGGCCGGCCTCGATCGGGGAGCGGTCCTCGGAGAGGTCGTTGCCGTAGAGGTGGAAGCAGGCCTCGAGGCGCAGCGTGTCGCGGGCGCCGAGCCCGGCCGGGGCCGCGGCCGTCGCCCGTGAGCGCGTCCCAGATCCGCTCGGCGCCGTCGGGCGGCGCGAGCAACTCCACGCCGTCCTCGCCCGTGTACCCGGTGCCGCAGACGAGGCAATCGACGCCCGCGACTTTTGCGCCGGCGGTCGCGCATCCGGGCGGGCGCCTCGCCGTCGAGGTGACGCGCGAGGATCGCGCGGGCGTCCGGGCCCTGGAGCGCGAGCATCGCGTAGTCGTCCGCGGCGTCCCGGACGGTCACGTCGAAGCCCTCGGCGTGCTCCGCGAGCCAGGCGTGGTCGCGCGCGTGGTTCGCAGCGTTCGTGACCGTGAGGTAGCGGTCCGGCGCGAGCCGGTAGGTGAAGAGGTCGTCCAGCACCCCGCCGTCCTCGCGGCAGAGGACGGAGTACTGGGCGCCGCCGTCGGCGATCCGGCTCACGTCGTTCGAGAGCATCCGCTGGAGGAACGCCTCGGCGTCCGGGCCGCTCGTCTCCACCTCGCCCATGTGGGAGACGTCGAAGACGCCGCGCCGCGCGGCGGACCGCCAGTGCTCCTGGCGGATGCCCTCGTACTGGACCGGCATCTCCCACCCGGCGAACGGCACGAGCCGCGCCCCGAGCCGCTCGGTGGCGGGCGTCCAGGGGCGTGCGTTCTGAGCGTCTCGGCGGCGGGCGGCAAGGCCCGACTGACCCTACAACGGCTCGACGGCGAGCGCCGAGCTGCTCGCGCGCGTCAGTCCTTCAGGAACGACGGGATGTCGATCTCGTCGTCGGGGATCTCGAGCGACGAGCGCTGGCGCTCGTCCATCACGGATGTCCCGGTCGCGCCGGCGCGGCTCGGGCGCGGCGCGGGTGCCCTCGGGCCGGTAGAGCGGCGAGCGCTGACGCCACCGGGCTTGTCGAAGCCGGTGGCGATCACCGTCACGCGCACCTCGTCGCCCAGGCCGTCGTCGATCACGGCGCCGAAGATGATGTTCGAGTCCGGGTCGGCGGCGCTCTGGATGATCTCCGCCGCCTCGTTGACCTCGAACAGCCCGAGGTCGCCGCCGCCGGTGATGTTCAGCAGGATGCCGGTGGCGCCCTCGACCGACTGCTCGAGCAGCGGGCTCGAGATGGCCGCCTTGGCGGCCTCGGCGGCGCGGTTCTCGCCGCTCGCCGTCGCCGATCCCCATCAGCGCCGAGCCGGCGTCGTGCATGATCGTGCGCACGTCGGCGAAGTCGAGGTTGATCAGGCCGGGGATCGTGATCAGGTCGGTGATCCCCTGGACGCCCTGGCGCAGCACGTTGTCGGCCTCGCGGAACGCGTCGAGGATGCTCGTGCGGCGCTCGACGATCGCCGAGCAGCTTCTCGTTCGGGATGACGATCAGCGTGTCGACCTGCTCGCGCAGGCGCTCGATGCCCTCGTCGGCCTGGCGCGCGCGCTGGCCCCCTCGAACTCGAACGGGCGCGTGACGACGCCGACGGTGAGCGCGCCGATCTCGTGCTTGGCGATCTCGGCGATCACCGGCGCGGCGCCGGTGCCGGTGCCGCCGCCCTCGCCCGCGGTGACGAAGACCATGTCCGCGCCCTTGAGCGCCTCCTTGATCTCGTCGCGGCTCTCGTTGGCGGCGCCGTAGCCCGTCTCGGGGTTGGCGCCCGCGCCGAGGCCGCGGGTGAGCTGGCCGCCGATCTGGAGCTTGATGTCGGCGTCGCACATCTGGAGCGCCTGGGCGTCGGTGTTCACCGCGATGAACTCGACGCCCTTCAGGCCGGCGTCGACCATGCGGTTGACCGCGTTCGTGCCGCCGCCGCCGACGCCGACGACCTTGATGACCGCTAGGTAGCTACCCGTGTCCATGGTGGCTGTGGTGTGCTCGTTTCCCTCGAAGGCTCTCGGACGAAACGCCCGTCCCGCGGCCGAGAGGCTCAAGCCACGCTCGAGTCTTTCGACCCAGGTGCCGCTGGCGCAGAGTCCGCACTGTAGGACGTTTCGTCATTCGATGTCAACGAACCCGCACGATTTCGTTCAAGCCAACCCTCAAGTCATAGTCGAGATATGGCCAAGACTCGACTATGGCTTGAGGGTTGCCGTCACTCGCGCTGCGGAATCTAGCCTCAGCCGATCGCGAGCCTGTCCGGCAGCCCGGAGGTCGATGTACCGGGCGCCGGCCGCCGAGTCGTCCGCGAGGGCCGCGGCGGCCGCGGCCCATTTCGCTTCGACGCGCTCGTCGCTCCCGAAGATCAGGTCGGGACCGCTCGCGAGGCGCACGACGATCCCGTCCTCCTCGGCTCGCTCGGCAACCGAGTCGATGCGTCGGGCGAGCGGTTCCGGGGCTCCGGCGGCGACGCTCACGGCCCCGAGCGTCGCCGGGTCCTGCACGACCTGGCCCGGAGTCCCCGACTCGACGGGGACCGTCGGCAGCCCGGAGCCGGTCCCGATGCCCTCGAGCAGGGTGCCGTCGGCGGCCACCGCGACCTCCTCGTCCCCGGTCGCCAGGACGGCTGCCGGCGGCTGCTCCACGACCTCGATCCGGAGGCCGTGCGGGAAGTCTGGCGTGGCCGTGACCGAGCTGATCGCCGGATAGGGCTCGACCGCCCGCTCGAGGACCTCGGGCCTCACGTGAAGCGTGCTCATGCCGCGGCCGGCGTCCACGAGCGCCTCGCGGACGCGGCGCGCGTCCTTCGTCTCGAGCCCGGCCACCTCCACCTTCTCGACGGCCACGAGCGACGAGTCGCGGAGCCACGCGTAGTCAGACGCCGGCCGAGAGCACCAGCGCGCCGGCGATGATCGCGGCCACCCATCGGGCGCGCGCGGGGATGGCGATCTCGGGCCACGACACATTCGCCGTCGCCCGGGCGACCGACCTGATGGTCGAGGCCGCGACCGCCCGCACTCAGGCCCCCTCGGGGTCGCCGAGCAGCTGGACCTCGGCATGGAGCTCGACTCCGAAGCGCTCGCGGACGCGGCGGCGCCCCTCGTCCATCAGCCGCAGCACGTCGGCGGTGGTGGCCTCGCCGGTGTTCTCGACGAAGTTCGCGTGCTTCTCGGAGAACCGCGGCGCCCCCGACGGCCAGGCCGCGACAGCCGGCCGCCTCGAGCAGCTGCCCCGCGGTGCGGCCGCCCGCACGCGGGTCGTCGGGGTTCATGAACGTGGAGCCGAAGGTCTTGATCCCCGAGGGCTGCGCCGCCCTCCGCTGCGAGCGCATCTCGGCCAGCGTCGCCTTGACCGCGCTCGACTCGGCGGGCTCGAGCTGGAACGACGCCCGCGCGACGACGTCGCGCGGCCCGAGGTTCGAGCTGCGGTAGGCGAACCCGAGCTCCTCCGGGCGCGCGCCTGGAGGCGCCGCCCGGCCCGGCGATCTCGACCCATTCGAGTGCACGCCCGAGGTCCCCGCCGTACGCGTTGGCGTTCATCTTCACGGCGCCGCCGACCGTGCCCGGGGATGTTCACGCCGAACTCGAGGCCGCTCAGCCCGTCGGCCGCGGCGCGAGCGGCGGCCTTGGGGAGGCGGGCGCCGCCGCCGCAGAGCAGGCGGTTGCCGTCGCGCTCGATCGCGGCCAGTCCGCCGTCCAGCTTCAACACGAGTCCCCGGAATCCGTCATCGGCTACGAGGAGGTTCGAGCCCGAGCCGACCACTCCTACCTCCAGCCGTTCGGCGTCGGCCCAGCGACAGGAGCTCCGCGAGCCGCTCGACCGAGTCGGCGCGGGCGAAGAAGTCGCCATCGCCGCCGGTCCGCACGGTGGTCAGCCGCGCGAGCGGGTAGTCGCGCTCGACGCCGCGCGGAGCGTTCATCGCTCGGCCGCCGCCGTCACGCCCGGCGCGACGAGGCGCCCCGCGAGCGATGCCGATGTCCCCGGCGCCGAGCGTCAGCAGGACGTCGCCCTCGCGAAGCTCCTCGGAGAGCAGCCGCTCGGCGTCGTCCATCGCCGGCAGCCAGTAGACGGGCCGCCCGGCCGCGGCGTCGGCGGCGGCGGCCGCGACGAGGAGCCCGGTCACTCCCGGGTAGTCCTCCGCTCGCTCGCGCGCGGGATAGATGTCCACGACGCAGACGAGGTCGGCCAGCGCGAGCGCGCGCCCGAACTCGCGCGGAGCCGCTCGGTGCGCGAGTAGAGATGAGGCTGGAAGCAGGCGATTACACGCCGCGCCCCAGCGTCCGCGCCGCCTCGAGCGTCGCCTCCACCTCGGTTGGATGGTGCGCATAGTCGTCGTAGACGACCGCGCCCGACAGCAATACGTACTCGTCGAAGCGGGCCGCAGCAGGAAACATTA
>CAWHPV010000022.1:0-562783 GCA_963831365.1 uncultured Thermoleophilaceae bacterium | reverse complement strand
CACGCCAAGGAATAGTCTCGTGACCGCTCCCGAGCCCCCAGCGGAAAGGATTCCCATGAGCAATGCATCCCCTCCCGACAGCATCGTCTTGGTCCACGGTTTCTGGGTGACCCCCCGGAGTTGGGAGAACTGGATCGCCCACTATGAGGCGAAGGGATACAAGGTGATCGCGCCCGCCTATCCCGGCTTCGAGGTGGAGGTGGAGGCGTTGAACGAAGACGACACGCCGATCGTGGAAGCGCGCGTGCCGGCTATCGTCGAGAACTTCGAGAACGCGATCAAGGGGCTGAATTCAGCGCCGATCATCATCGGCCACTCTGCTGGCGGCGCGTTCACCCAGGTGCTCTTGGACCACGGCTACGGTGCGGCTGGCGTGGCGATGAACTCGGCTCCGACGGAGGGGGTGCGGGTCGTGCCACCGTCCCAGGTGAAGTCCACGTGGCCCGTGTTGAAGAACCCGGCGAACCACCACAAGGCGGTGGGCTTCACGTTTGAGCAGTGGAACTACGCATTCACCAACGGCCTGCCGGAGGAGCAAGCACGGGAGCTCTACGAGCGGTACCACATCCCTGCGTCAGGCCGGATTCTGTTTGACAGCGTCACCGCCAACTTCATTCCCGGGCCGCAAGCCACGGCGGTGAACTACAAGAACGACGACCGTGCTCCGCTGCTGTTCGTGTCCGGCAGCGAGGACCACCTCATGCCGCCGTCGATCCAACAGTCCAACCACAAGCACTACAAGTCAGACACCGTTACAGAGATCACCGAGTACGAGGGGCCGCACCTGATGATGGCCGCGGACGGCTGGGAGAAGATCGCCGACGACGTGCTGGAGTGGGCAGTCGAGCACGCTCGATGAATGGCGCCACCGTTCCCCCCACCATGAAGATCGTTGTCATCGGCGGAACCGGCCTGATCGGTTCGAAGGTCGTGGCCTGCCTCGACGAGGAGGATTACGAGGCGGTGCCCGCCTCGCCCGACACGGGCGTCAACACGCTCACCGGCGAGGGGCTTGCCGAGGTGCTCGACGGCGCCTCGGTGCTCATCGACGTCTCGAACTCGCCCTCGTTCGAGGACGAGGCGGTGATGGACTTCTTCACGACCTCCACCACCAACCTGCTGGCAGCCGCAGCCGAGGCCGGCGTTCGGCACTACGTGGCCCTGTCCGTGGTCGGGGCGGACCGCCTGCCCGACAGCGGCTACCTCCGGGCGAAGGTCGCCCAGGAGAAGCTGATCGACGGGTCCTCGATCCCCTACACGGTCGTCCGCGCCACGCAGTTCTTCGAGTTCGTGAAGCGGATCGCGGACGAGGCCACCGACGGTGACGTCGTCCGGTTGCCCCACGTGCTGTTCCAGCCGATCGCCGCGGACGACGTCGCCGCCGCCGTGTGCGAGGTCAGCCAGCGGCCGCCGGCCGACGGCCTCGTCGAGATCGGTGGTCCGGAGCAGTTCCGGTTCGACGAGTTCATCGCGGACGGTCTGATGGCGATGGGCGATCCCCGGACCGTTGTCGCCGACCCCGAGGCCCGCTACTTCGGAGCCGTGCTGCAGGAGCGCTCGCTGGTTCCGGACAACGCGGTCCACCTTGGCGAGACCCGCTTCCACGACTGGCAGGCGCAGCCCGCCAAGACGTAGCCCAAAGGCCCCTCTGGGGCCGCCGAGCTACTCGGCTTGGCGCACCCGGAACGCCTGGCGGTCAGACTCTGCTCGGGGCGTCCAGCTCACGACAGTGCGCTCCTCGCCGCCACGCCGCTGGTCTGTAGAGCCCGACGACTTCGCTCGACGCAGGTGACGCACTCGTCGTTCTCGGGCGCCTGCGCGGCACCGGAAAGCAAACGGGCCAGGAGTTTGAGGGTGCCGTTTGTGCATGTGTGGACGTTCGACGAGGGCAGCTCCGTCGCGCTGCCGTGCCTGTTCGACACGGCCGCGGTCAAGGCCGCTTCGGGCCCGCGGGCGCGCCTGCTAGCCATGAAACTGAGCACCGCGGTCGTTGAGCGCGTCCTCGACGAGCCAGGACGTTCCCGACCACCGCTGGCGATCGTCGCCTGGCCAAGGGCTCGGCACTCTTCCGCGCAGTGCCGCGGGCCGCGCGGCGTGCCATCCCCGATCGCTTGCTTATCCTCGCGGCGTGGCGACCGCCACGAGCCCGATCATCCCGGAGCTTCCGATCATCCGCGCCCAGGGCGAGGGCGAGCAACGCGCGACGTTCTTCGAGCTGTTCTTCGACCTCGTCTACGTCTTCGCGGTCACCCAGCTGTCGCACCATCTGCTCGTGCACCTCGACTGGTCGGGCGCCGCCCAGACGGCTTTCATGCTCGTGGCGGTGTATTGGGCGTGGAATTACACGACGTGGATGACCAACTGGTTTGACCCCGACACAGCGCCGGTTCGGCTCGTGCTGGTGTTCGTGATGCTCGCGAGCCTGTTGATGTCGGTCGCGATCCCGGACGGATTCGGCGAGCACGCGCTGCTGTTCGCGTGCGCGTACTCGGGTCTTCAGATCGGGCGAAACGCGTTCGTCGTCGCGGTCACGCCGCGCGGCAGGTTCAACCAGAACTTCCGCCAGATCCTTGCGTGGAGCATCCTCTCGGCGCCGCTGTGGGTCGCGGGCGGCATCGTCGACTCGGAGGCGTTGCGCTGGGCTCTGTGGCTGGGTGCTCTCGCGCTTGACCTAGCCGCGCCGCTCGCGACGTATTGGCTGCCGGGCGTCGGCGCTACCCCCATGAGTCAGTGGCAGATCGAGGGCGCCCATTTCGGCGAGCGCTTCCAGCTGTTCGTGATCATCGCGCTCGGCGAGAGCATCGTTCTCGCAGGGCGCCACCGCCTCGGATACGGGGCTGAGCCTCGAGGTCGTCGCCGCGCTGCTGCTCGCCTTCCTCTCCTCGACGGCGCTCTGGTGGCTGTACTTCGGCCAGGTCGCCGGCAGGGTGCTGGAGGGGATCCGCGCCGCCACCGCCGAGCAGCGGGGCAAGATCGGCCGCGACATCTACACCTACCTGCACCTCCCGATCGTGGCCGGGATCGTCCTCGTCGCGGTCGGCGATGAGCTCGTGATCGCGCACCCGACGGACCCCCTGCACGACTCGGGAGCGCTCGTCACCCTCGGCGGCCCGGCCCTCTTCCTCGCCGGGCTGATGGCCATGCGCCGCCAGGCTCGGCCACGCCCAGAGCCTGCCGCGAGCCGTGGTGGTCATCGCGCTCCTCGCCGCCGTCCCGCTCGCCGCCGGCGCCGACGGTCTGGTCGCGTCGGGGGTGCTCACCGCGCTGCTGGCCGCGCTCGTGATCGCCGAGCAGTTGCGCGGCGCGTCCTGACGACAGCTCACCGGCGTTCGGTCCGGATCCTTCGACAGTTCCATCCGCGGGAACCCGGCACCCTCCAGATCCACTGGGGCCTGCGTCGCGACCAGACCCTCGCGCTCGAGTGGCTCGGGCAGAGAGTGCGGCTTTCTGCCCAGGGCCAACGGACGATTACCGTCTAGCCTCGGCACCGGCCACCAAGACTGGAGGGAAAGACCATGAGTGAGGACGCTCCGACCCCGACGCGCATTGCGGTCATCTACTACAGCGCCACCGGAACCGTTCATCGCCTGGCCCAGGCGGTGGCCGAGGGTGCCGAGAACGTCGGCGCCGAGGTTCGGCTGCGGGCCGTCCCGGAGCTGTTCCCGGAGATGGTGATCTCACAGAACCAGCATTGGGGTAAGCACCGCTCTGAGACCCAGGACGAACCGGAGGCGGAGCTCGATGATCTCGGCTGGGCAGACGGCTTTGCCTTCGGCACGCCGACCCGGTTTGGAAACGTCGCCGCTCAGCTCAAGCTATTCATGGACCAGGCCGGCGGGCTGTGGGAGCAAGGCAAGCTCGTGAACAAGGTCGGCACGGCTTTCACCGCGTCCCAGACGGCGCACGGGGGCCAGGAATCCACGATCCTCGCCCTCAACAACACGCTCTACCACTGGGGCGCCATCGTGTTGCCCCTTGGCTACACCGTGAGCGAGGTCTACAACGGCGGGGGCAACCCGTATGGCGCGTCCTTTGTCACCGAGGGTGGGCATCCACGGTGGCCCGGACGAACATGCGCTCACTGTCGCCCGGGCTCAAGGGCAGCGGCTGACCCGAATCGCCGGCGTGATCGCTAAGGCCCGCGACCAAGGTCTGCTTGAGACGCGCGCCGGGGTGATACGGGACCCGCTCGGTGCGGCGGCGGCAGGCTGAACCGCTCCACGCCGGAGGACGTGGACGAACGGAGCTTGACCGTGAAGCGAGTACGGGCCCAGCTGGACGCCGATGTCCGCTCATTCGCTGAGCCTCCGCCGCGACCTGTGGTCGGATTTCGGAAGCTGCTCGCGCTCGATGTCCTGGCGGTCCTCGGCGTCCTCGGCCTGGACGGCGCGCGCTCCCTCGATCACCTCGTCGAGCTGGCCGACCGGGAAGACCACGGCGCCAGACGAGTCGGCAAACACGTACTGGCCGGGCATGATCCCCGACGCCCTTCAGTACGACCGGGACGTTCGCCTGGAACGGCGTCACTTCCCCACCGCCCCACTTGGTCGCCTCGCCGGCGCAGTAGGCGGCGAAGTCGTAGCCGGCGAGCGTGTCAAAGTCGCGCAGGCGACCATCTGTCAGCACACCCGCGCAGCCGTGCTCCTGGAGTCGCGAGAGCTTGGTCCCGCCTCCCATCGAGACCTCCGGATAGCCGTTGCTCGCGAGCACCACAACCTTCCCCTCCGGCTCCCCGTCGACCGCCTCGTAAAAGAGGTTCGCGAGGTTGTAGGTGTCGGGATCGAGCCCCGCCGAGCAAGTCGGGTAATACGAGATGGTCACCGCCGGGCCGAACAGCACCCGTCCTGGCGTCGGGCTGACGAGGTCGAGCAGGTGGCAGCGGTGCCGGTGCAGGCGGCCGATCGCATCCACCAGGTCCGCTGTCCTCAGCCCCTCGACGAAAGGCACCTATGCACCATACGCCTCCGGGGACAGCGCGCCCGACCGGCCTCGAACCAGTTGCCTTCGATTCATGGCGTCAGGGTTGCCGGCGACGGCTACTGACGATTCGAGACCTGGGCCTGCGCCGACGCGCACTAACTGGCGCGCCCGGGTTCGGCCAGGGTCGCGAGCCAGCTTCTAGGTGGCCTTCTCGCGGTGCGGCAGCTTCCAGTCAGGCCGCACGAAGTGGCACGTGTAGCCGTTCGGGATCCGCTGTAGGTAGTCCTGGTGTTCGGGCTCGGCTTCCCAGAACGGGCCGGCCTCGCTCACCTCGGTGACGACCTTGCCTGGCCACAGGCCCGAGGCGTCGACATCGGCGATCGTCTCCTCGGCGACCTGGCGCTGATCGTCGCTCGTGTAGAAGATCTCCGAGCGGTAGCTGGTCCCGACGTCGTTGCCCTGCCGGTCCTTCGTGGTCGGGTCATGGATCTGGAAGAAGAACTCGAGGATGTCCCGATACGAGATCCGCTCGGGGTCGAAGACGATCTCCACGGCCTCGGCGTGGCCGTCGTGGTTCTGGTAGGTGGCGTTGGGAACGTCCCCGCCCGTGTATCCGACCCGCGTCGAGATCACGCCATCACGCTTGCGCAGGAGCTCCTGCGCCCCCCAAAAGCACCCTCCAGCCAGGATCGCTGTCTCGGTGTTGTCCGTCATCGCGTCGCTCCTTCGTCGGGATTCAATCTGAGCTTAGCCTCGCACGACGGCCGCATTGGGCCCGGCGCCGAACGGTAACGCTGCCGGGCGCACTCGTTGACCATCCGTGCGTGGTGAAGAGCGCTTGTCAAGCGCCATTCCTGGGAGCCGTGGCCCAAGGGCCGGGTGACATGGCGCCCGGTGCCGTCTACTGGCTCGCTCGAGATCGGGATCGGGTACGACTAGCGCGTCCTGAAGAGCATCGCTGAGATGAGCGGAAGCTGAATGGGCGGTCGGTCACCGCGGTCTACCCTCGCCATCCGGACGGCCGCATCATTGAGGTGGGTCAGGCCAGCCGCCAATCTCGAGCAGCACCGTCGGCCCGCCGATATGGGTGCTCCACGTGTCCGTCACGTCCGACTCGGAACCTCTGCATGTTCGACCGCCCATTGCAAGACGGAGTCGGCGATCTCCTCCCACCCGGTCTGCGCCGAGAGCAGGTGGGCGAAGCCCTCGTACTCCCTGATCTCGGTGATCGTGTCGGACTTGTAGTGCTTGGCGTTCGACTGCTGGACCTTCGGCGGCATCAGGTGGTCCTCACTGCCCGAAACGAACAGCAGCGGGGCCCGATCGTCGTTGTGATAGTCGACCCACACCTCCTGATGGCCCGGCTGCAGGTTGGCCAAGACGCTGTCCCAGAAGATCCGTCCGGAGGCTGGGATGTGGTAGCGCTCGTAGAGCCTCCGAGCCTCGTCCTCAGGGAAGGTGTTCGTAAACGCATAGCGCCACTGATCGAACGTGAACCCGACCGCCTTGTGATGGTTGGCCGGGTTCTTGAGGACCGGGAGCGTCGCTTTTAGCTGCGCCGCTGGGATCGCCCGGACGCCCTCGGTCGGAGCCGAGTTCAGAGCGACTCCTGCAGCGCCATAGCCATGGTCGAGGAGGATCTGGGTAAACGTGCCGCCCGCCGAGTGTCCAATGAGGATCGGTGGCGAATCGAGCTCACCGATTACCTCTTCGAAGCGCGCAATGATGTCGGGCACGGTCACCGCCTCGATCGGCGAGGGATCGGCGTTGAGCGCCTCCACCTCGACCTCGAAGCCCGGATAGGCTGGGGCTAGAACGCGGTAACCGCGCGCTTCGAACCGGGCCATCCAGTTCTCCCAGGACCGGGGCGTGACCCAGAAGCCGTGGACGAAGACGATCGTGTCAGGTGTGGTCGTCGGGGCGCTCATCGAGAACCTCCTTCGCTAGGTGCCAATCCGACGACGGTATGCCGGCGATCCGCCGGGCGTCTTCCGTCATCGTCGCGGCTAGGTCTGTGTCGGCCGACCCTACACCCGGCCGATTGCGGCCCGAAGCGGGGCTGCCCCTTTCATCGCGCGCCTGGCGCGCGGCGAACGGGATTGCGCCCAGGAGCGCGCGAGACAAATACTGCGACGCAAGGCCGAACCAGTGCCGGGGATTTGTGCGTGGAGCGCCCGGGCTACGAGCGCTTCAGCTCCTGCACGGCCCACCCGTTGCCCTCCGGGTCCTCGAAGAAGCAGAAGCGTGAGCCGGGGGAGCCTTCGGGCCCGAGCTGTTGCACGTCGCCGACGGCCACGCCGCGGCCAGCGAGTTCCTCGCGCACGGTGTCGACGTCCTCGACCACGAGCTGGACCCCCTTGACCGAGCCGGGGTCGCCGAGCGGCAGGCCTTCGCCGATCACGACCGAGCAGGCTGAGCCGGGCGGCGTCATCTGGACGACTCGCATGCTGTCGTTGGGGCGCATGTCGTGGTCGAAGTTGAAGCCGACCTTCTCGGTGTAAAACGCCTTTGCGGCGTCCACATCGGAGACCGGGATGGGAACGACTTCGATCTTCAGATCCATACGCGCAGTCCTTTCAGTTTGAGGTGGCCGGAAGCCTACGGCCACCCAAGAGCCAGTAAGGCGATGCTATCCCCGGGGTGATCCCGACGGTCAAGCGCGCAGCACTATCTAACGGGAGCTCGCCTGACGATCAGGCAGCGACCGTCACCTCCAGCGTGGGCAGGCCGATCGATAGGAACCTGCCGTACTCGATGGGAACCCGGGCTCTTCGGAGGCTTCCGCTTTTCGCGCGCAAAGCAGAAGTGGCGTCAGAGCTGAAACTTATTTCAAAGGATGCGTTCGAGGACGAGCATCCTCCGGCTGGACACCAGATGCTCCAAGTCATCCGCCAAGCCCTGGACCCGTTGCTCCGCCTGTTGCTGCCAGCGCTCGATGTTGACGATCTCCGCGATCAGCACGTAATCGGCTGATTCAACCGCCTGTCCGGGTACATCCATCGGCCGCGTCAATTGCCAATCCGGCATCGTGTCCAGCGAGCCATGGACGATGTCCCGATCGCTGGCCATCAGACGCTCAAAGTCCTCGGCTAGCTCCGGCGAACGGAGGTGAAACCACATGACTAGTGTCGCCGCGGGCCGCCATCAGCAGAGCGTAACTCTGTAGAGCAAAGTTTGCGAGCCTCGAGATGGCCGCTAAGGCGGAGAGAGGGGCTGAAGCCTCGCTTCTTCCTGTGCCGCCCCGAGGTCGGCACGCGCCTGCTCCGCTTGGTTACCAGCTTCACGACCCGTCGTTCCGCGCCTCGACGGCCCTGACGGTCTTTCCCAGCTCCTTTCCCAGGACGCGCTTGCCGAAGATTGCGAGCACGACCCCGAGCGCCCGTCCCTTGAAGTTCTTGCCATCGCGTACCACGACGACGTCCACCTCAGTCGTCCCGTCGGGCTGGCGCGTGAAGGTGTAGGTGTGGCCCGAGTCGCCTCCCCACGCGTTCGAGTCAGTGGTCTTCATGACGACGCGGTTGGGATCGGACCAGTCGTAGTCCAAGCGTTCCCAGACGCCGCCCGAGCCCTCCGTGACGTCGGCGTGACCGGGGCCTTCGTCATGCACCTTGAGATAGTCGTCGGCGCTTCGGCCAAAGAGCTTCGAGCGGCCTGGCCCGAAGTCGGTGAGCGCCGCGACGAACTGCTCGGGCGTCGCGGTGGTCGTCTCTTTGAGGTGGATCGTGGCCATGCGTGCTACTGGCCGGGTCCCTCCCCGCGCTCACGCAGCGCATTGACGATGAACTCGGCGTACCACGCGGCCCACTCCTCGTCGCGCACTCCCCCCAGCTCATCCCGTTCGTACTCCCCGTGCGCCGCCTCCGCCTCGCGCAGGAGACGGGTGAGCTCTTCCTTCGTCAGCTCGGTGCCAGCCATCGCGGCGAGTCTAACCGGGTGCGGTTGCTCCCGCCTAGACCGCGGCCGGGACCTTCGACTCGAGCTCGGTGAGCGCGAGCAGGAAGATCTCCGAGAAGGTGGGAAACGGCTGGATGACGTCGTTCATCACCGCGAGCGGGACGCCGGCACGGATGGCGACGGTCGCCTGCTGCAGCCATTCGCCTGCATCAGGGCCAAGCGCGTACGCCCCGATCAGCCGCTCGCCGTCGGACACGAGCGTGAGGAAGCCGTTCTTCTCCGCGTATGCGCGCGTGTACGTGGAGGTGCGCGGCACCGACGAGATGGGTGCAGTCCCGGTGATCTCGCCATCGGCCGCGCCGACCGACGCCGCCTGGGGATCGGTGAACACGACGCGCGGCACCGCCTCATAGTTCGCTTCCCATCGGCGTCCGAGGATGTTCGCGGCGGCGACGCGCCCCTGGTACTTGCCGACATATGTGAGCGGCCAGACGCCGGTCACGTCGCCGATCGCCCAGACGCCGTCGGTCACGTTCATGCGCTCGTCGACCGGGATCCCGCCCTTCTCAAGCGAGACGTCCACGTTCTCGAGCCCGAGGCCGTCGGTGCGCGGACGGCGCCCCGTGGCCACCAGCAGACGGTCGCCCCGCAGTTCCATACCGTCGGGGAACTCGAGCGCGTAGCCGTCGTCGTCGCGGCGCGCGGATTTGGCGTGCTGGCCGAAATGCAGCTCGATGCCCTCGGCGGCCAGCGCCTCGCCGAGGGCGTCGCCGAGCGGCTTCGGCTCGCGGGGCAGCAGGTGCTCCATGCCTTCCACCAGCGCCACCGAGGCGCCGAAGCGGAACACCGCCTGCGCCATCTCCACCCCAACCGGACCGCCCCCGAGCACCAACATCCGCTCGGGCACCTCGCGCAGCTCGGTCACCTCGCGGTTGGTCCAGATGCCATCCAGCTCAGCAAGCCCCGGGACCGGAGGCACGATCGCTTCGGACCCGGTTGCTATGACGACGTGCTCACAGGAGTGCTCGCGGTCGTCCACCATCACGCGGCCCGCACCCGCGATCGAGCCCGAGCCGCGCAGAACGTCGATGCCCTTCGAGCGCAGCCACTCCTCCTTCGCGGCGTCCTCCCAGTTCGAGGTCATGAAGTCTCGCCACTCGAAGGCGGCCGCGGCGTCGAGCTCGCCGCTCGCGGCCTGCGCGGCGCCGGGGGCCTCTCGCGCGGCCTGGAGCGCCTCGCCGGGGCGAAGCAGGGTCTTGGACGGAATACATGCCCAGTAGTCGCACTCGCCGCCGATCAGGCCGCTCTCCACGATCGCGACCTTCAAGCCTCCGCCCGCGAGGCGGTCGGCGCAGTGCTCGCCGGCGGGGCCCGCTCCAATGATGATGACGTCGTACTCGCTCACAGACGATCCTCACCCCGTCGCCGATCGAGATCCGAAACGGGCACCACCACAACCCCGAGCTTCATATCCATGTCTTCTCCTTGCTGATCCGAGCCAGTCTCTCACGCTTGGAACGGCCAAGCGCTCTGGACGTAGGAGGCCGCTTAACGGCTCTGGCCGAGGCGCGTACCTGCTCGGTAACAGCCCGCAGGGGCTACACCGCGAGCGACACGCTGAACGGCGGGATTATCGACTTCCACGAGCTATATCCGCCGCCTGCTCTCGGCCCTGTCGATGCTCGAAACTCCGCTTCGGAAGCGGCTTTGCGGTGATGGGCGGTGCCGGGCTCGAACCAGCGACCTCCTGCTTGTAAGGGGCCGGTCAGCTGCTGCCATCTATTGCGGTCTGCCTCTCCAGCGGCTCGTGACGCCGCTCCGGGGCATCGGTCAGCCCGCTCTGCTGCGCTTTACTGCGGTCTGCCGCTTCCATGCTGCTTCCACACGCTCGTCGACTTGCTACCCAGCCTGAGGCCTCGTTGTCGCCCCACGACTGAGTCCCGAGACGAAGGTCTAGCGTCAGCCCGAACACAAGCGGGCCGCCCGCAGGCGACCCGCTCTTACCGCTCTAACCGCTTCGCCTACCGCCGGGCGAGGAGCGGCCTATCGGCAAGCTGTTCACGCTCGTCGACCTAGAAACCGGGCGACGTTACGTGTCCGCACACCGACTCCGTCGGATCGGGTCCGGCTGCGGTGCCGGGTACTGCGGCTGCGCCTCCTCCGTCGGTGGGGGTGCCGCGCTCGTCTCGGGCGTGCGCCTTTCCCTATCGCTCAGTCCCTCAGCGGTCCTGAGCGCTTCCCTGACCAGCGCTTCGAGCGTCGTCTCACGCTTCATTGCCCTGGCCGAGAGAAGGTCGTAGTCGGCCTGTGAGAGCCGGACGTTGACGGTGCAGTTCGCCGCTTCAGGCGTTTGCTGTGCGGTGGTCATGAGATGACCCCTCTGGACTCCGGGAACTGACGAGTCTCCTGTTGTGAACGGCGTTTCAGTCGCTCGGGACGAAACGGCCCGTGAGGTCATCTGGAGGGCGTACTGCCCAGCTGGTGCCCTGCGCGAGGTATCTCAGCAGGAACGGCCTATTTGGCCCTTACGACCACGGTACTCCTATTTATCGGCTCAAACGAGCATCTTTCAGGCAGCGCTGTATTACGGCCGTAAGACTCCACCCTATGGTGCGGCGGAGCCGCATCGGCGTCTCCCCCAGACCGGTCAGCCCGCGACGGTCACCGCCACCGCGAAGTAGATCAGGATCGTCACGAGGTCCTGTAGAACCGTGGCGAGAGGTCCGGAGCCGAACGCCGGATCACTCCCAAGGCGCTGCAGAAGCCATGGGATGGCGATCGCGATCAGAATCGAGACGACGCTGCTCACGAAGAGCGCTATTGCGACGGCGACGGCGACGTTCGCGTCGCCCCAACCGAGGAGGGCCACGGGGAGCAGCGCTGCGGCCACCACGAAGCTCAGCACGACGCCGCTGATGAGTTCACGCCCAAACACCGTCCGCAGTGAGACGCCGACCGAGAAGCCCCGGATGAGCACGGCTTGCGTTTGGGTGCCGATCGCTGCCGCCATGTACACGACCCCGGGGATGAAGAACGCGAGTAGCACGTTGTCGCTCAGCTCCTCCTCGAACGCGCCGATGATCGCCGCCGAGGCGACCGCGCCGGCCAGCCCCACTAGGAGCCAGGGGAGCCTGTGCCAGAGGCGCCTGGCGACGGTCTCCTCCGCCGCCTGACGTGCTCGCCGCGTGCTCGCGAGGTAGCCGGCCAGCCGCGCGACGTCCTCGTCGTGCTCGGCCAGCACGACGGCGACCATCGCGCTGCGGAGGCACGAGCCCTTCGAAGGTGCCGGCGGCATCCACAACGGCAACGCTCGACTCACCGCGGCGGACCATCTCCCAGGCGACCGCTTCCTGGTCGGCCCCTGGCGCTACGACCGGGGGGTCGGCGTTCATCACCGCGGCAATCGCAGCCTCTGACGGGGCGGCGAGCAACCTGGCCAACGGCACGAGCCCCTTCAGCGACGACCCCTCAAGAACCACGATGTCATCGACGGACTCAAACGATTGCCCGGGTAGCGCTGCGAGGACCTCTGCGACGGACTGGTCCGGTCGAGCCCGCGGCACGGCGTGCGTCGCGTGAGCGCGAGCGATGCCAAACTCGCCAATCTCGGGCATCCGAGGATTCTGGCGAAACTCGCCAATCCTGCGGCTCCAGCTTTCTCGAGCAGCCATTAGACGCCAAGTCCGGCGGCCAGGGCCAGCATCAGCACGGCCCCCGCGACCGACCCCGCAGCGGCGCTGCGCCAGGTGGAACGGGTGAAGGCCTGGGGCACCAGCTCGACGGCGACGAGGGCGAGCATCGCGCCGGCCGCGAAGGCGAACGAAACCGGGAGGAGGGATTCGATTCCGTCGACGAGAAAGTAGGCGACGACCGCCCCGACAGGCTGCGGAAGGCTTGTGCCGACGGCTGCCCAGAACTGCTGCGACTTACCGAAGCCCGCGGCGTCCATAGGAATCGCCACGCTGGTGCCCTCCGGGACGTTCTGCAAGGCGATGGCGAGGATGACGAAGACGCCGAGCCCAGCAGTCTCCGACGCGTAGGCAGTACCGATCGCGAAGCCCTCCGGGAGGCTGTGCACCAGCAGCACCGAAAAGACGAGCACGGACCGCCGCACGCCAGCGCCACTGAGTCGGCCGACGTGGACGTCCCGGTCGCGGAGGAATCGCCGCGAGGCGACTAGGAAGGCAACGCCGAGCGCCAGCCCCGCCGCCACCGCCATCGGAGACCCCTCATCGACTGCCGGTAAGAGCAGGCCGACGATCGAGGCGACTCCCATCAGCCCGATCGTCAGTCCCCAAAGCGTCGGGCGCAGGGCTACCGCACGAGGCCCGAGGAGAAAGACCGGTATTGCGCCGAGACCTGTAGCGACAGCGGTCGCGGTGGCAGCGAGCACGAGCAACGCGAGCTCCATGGCCTAAGGGCGCCCCGTCTGCAGGTCCACACGCTGCCGCACATCCCCGCGGTAGCCTGCGCTCCCGTGGAGCTTTCGGCCTAGATGTACCGTTTCGTCATCACCGCCCGCCTGCGAGAAGGCTCGGCCGAGACGGTCGCACAGATCCTGCGGGAGGGTCCGCCGTTCGTCATCTCGGAGACCTCGCTTGACCGGCACGAGGTCTTCTTGTCCGAGGATGAGGTCGTCTTCTTGTTCGAGGGGAGCCATGCTGAGGACGAAGCGATGCGACTGCAGCGAGCCCCTCAGGGGTTGCACAGGCGAGCCGCCTCGGCGACCACATCGACGGAGAGCCTCGCCTGCCCCTGGAGGTCTTCAGCTGGGAGCGCCCGCCGCACCTCGATGGCGTGACGTTCGGACCGCAGCCCGGCCCTGGGGACTCCGACGGAGGTCCTGTTGCCTGAGGCATCGGCAACCGAGGGGCCGATCGTATTCGCCTACGACGGCTCCCCGTCTGCGAAGGCCGCCATTAGCCACGGGTGCGCCCTCTTTGGTGGCCAGCGGGCGCTCGTTCTGACGGTATGGGAGTCGGTCGCCGCGGTTGCCGCCGCTGGTGCCGCTGGGATCCCGGCTGGGGTTGCAGCGTCGGCAGCGGAGAGAATTGATGCGGCCGCCGAGGACGTGAGCAAGCAGCTTTGCGCCGAGGGCGTCGCTCTGGCCCAGGATGCGGGACTTGAGGCGACCGGCAGAACGGAGCGAGCCGAACGCAATACATGGGCGACCATCGTTCGCATCGCCGAGGAAAGCAACGCGCGCGCGGTCGTTGTCGGCTCTCGGGGCCGCTCGGGGATACGGTCGGCAGTGCTCGGCAGCACCTCGAACGGCGTCGTTCATAACTGTCCGCTTCCGGTAGTGGTCGTGCGGGCGCCGTGAAGGCCGTAGCTTGACCGAGCAGGATCGACAGCGGATCGTCGTGGGTTATGACGGCTCGCAGGCCGCCCGAGTCGCCGTCGATTACGCGGCTCGAAAGGCGGGCGAGGACGGGCTGGTAGTGGTCGTCCACGCGTTTGGTCCGCCGCCCGACTGGCTCGGAGCGCCTAACTTTGCGCGGGCGCTCGAGGACCATCGCGTTCTAGGTCAAGCGGTACTCGACAGTCTTCTCCTCGAGGGCAGCGATGCACTGCTTGACACCAACCATGAGACGGCAGCTCGTCGACGGCTCGCCGGCGGAAGCCATCGTGCTCGTCGCCCAGGAGCGGAACGCCACGGAGATAGTTCTCGGCTCGCGTGGCTTCGGCGGCCTGCGGAGTGCACTCGGCAGTGTCTCCCAGGGCGTTCTCCAGCTGGCCGATCGGCCCGTAGTCGTGCTCCCTCACGCGTACGTCGACACGGTGGCTCCCCAGCCGTCGTAATGTTCGGGCGCCAGAAGGTGACGAGCGAGGCCTGAGCGGAGACAGCGGCGCATGGACTTCACCAAGCCCAGTCATTACAACGAGCTCCTGGTAGGGCCCCCCGAGATTGGCGGCGATCCGTTGGAGCTCGAGGTGAGGCGCATCATGACGCCCGGCGTCGTTTCCATCGTGGAGCATGCCTCGCTCCGCCATGTATTTCGGGCGATGATGGCCCACCGTGTCCACGCGCTGCTCGTGGTTGGGGGCGCTAACGGCGAGCCGATCGGCTGGGTCACCGATCGGGGACTGCTGGACTGGTTCGATCGCGACGAAACGCTGCATTCCGCCCGCGACGCTGTCACTGAGGAGCCCGTCGCCATCGACCCGAACGCTACGGCCAGCGAGGCACGCATCGCGCTCTCACAGCCCGGAAGGTCGCGTCTACTGGTACGCCGGAGCGCCGACACCCTGCCCGAAGGCGTCGTGGTTGCGATGGACCTAGTCGCCCTCCGCCAATCCTGACTCACTCCGCGGACCACGTTGTTCGCCACGCCAGTTCGACGGCGGCCACTGCGCTACCTCCGACTAACTGATCGGTCAACGCGCAGCTGTCGTCGCCGACCTCGGCTTCGCTAGCGGGCCGTGTCGGCCGGCAATGCCGCGGCGAGGTCCAGTTCCACGGGGACTGCGCCCTCACCCTGTGCCGGCAACGGCCGTAACGGCGATCGATCTCCGCCGAGGTAGGGGAGCAGGTGGCGTCCGAAGACCTTGCCGGCGGGGGCCCACATAGCCTGCCGAGGTTCCTGTCCCTCACCGGCTCCGCCCGCAAGCCCCGTCTGCATGTACTGGGCGTCCTGCCCGCTCAGCAGAAGGCCCCGTAGCACTGGCCGAAACGGTTCGGGCTCGACGTCCCCGCCCGCGGCAGCGATGATCGCCTCCGCTCCCGCGTCGGCTTGCTGGCAGGCTAGTCCCCCCTGCTTGATCGGGAAGCTCGTGACGTCCCCGACCGCGAAGACATCCGCGACACCGTTGACGCGACAGTGTTCGTCGACCGGTATGAAACCGCTCTCGTCGCTCGGAAGCCCCTTGAACCGAGGCCCCCGGAGGCGAGGTAATGAGACCGCCCGGTCCGTCCGGATCTCCTCACCCGCTGGAATCGTTTCGAGCACTCCCCGCTCGAACCTGCGCGAATGGAGGACGCCCCGCTCGAACTTTTCCGCATGCGTCGACGTGTGAACGGCGATATCGGCTTGCCTCAACCGATCCGCCATGGCCTTACTAGCCCGCGGGCCGAAGATCGCCAGCGGAGCGAACTCGGTCGTGACGAGGGCCAGGTCGATCCTCTGCTTGCCGAGAGCGGCGAGCTGTCCGGCGCTGAGCAATGCGAGTTCGTACATTGGAAGTGACCACACCGAGCTGCTCGGCACCACGAACGCGAGCCGCTGCAGATCGCCCGCCTCGTACTCCTGGAGCAGGAGCGCCAACCGTCGCTCGTCGCCATGGCCGCGGAATGGAATGGAGCCTGGGACCGCATCGACCGCGTGCGCACCCGCTGCCACCACTAGGAAGTCGTAATCGAGCTGGCGGCCCTTGCCGGTGACCAAGGTATGTGCCGCCGGCTCCACCGCGACGAGCGTGTCGCGGTGGACGGTCACCCGCTGCTCCTCTGCAAAGCGAGCCAGGCTGACCTCCGGAACGTCGGCGATCGAGAACGGCTCGAGCACTGCAAGCGGTGGGTACTCGAATGCTGCCTGGGGAGCTAGCAGCTCGATCTCGATGCCGTCGGCGAGATCACGGAGTGCGAGCACAGCCTCCATGGCGGCGATCCCCCCGCCCGCGATCGTCACTTTGCGCGGCCGCTCCGGCTCCGTGGTCTTCACGAATGCTCCCTCCTGGCGAGCTGATGAGTCTACGGCCTACGCGAGGCCGGGCCGTCGCGTCGCAAGTCGAATTGGAGTCGACGATCCAGGGCGTGAGTTCAGCGAGGAGCTGCAGGAGAGGCGCCTTGATCCTGTCTGCGCGCCACCTCGAGCCCCGCCTCCAGCCGGGCGCCCGTCCTCCAGTGGGCGGCCATCGCATCGACGTCTAGTCCGCTACGGGCGATAACCCAGGCGATGATCGAATTCGAGTTCCACATCTCTCCGGTCGCGAACTCATCGCGGCCCCACACCGGCCTCCTAGGAATGCGGGGGACTGCCTCGAGCACTCGCCGAGCGTCGTCTTCTTCACTCGTGAGGCGCTGCGGGCCACGTCCGGAAGGTGCCCGCCCCGCCAAAGGCGCACCTCGTAGCGAAAGATCCGCAGGTGGCTCGCCCGACGACTGCCGACTGGACCCTCGGCCACGACGCCCGCTCAGGTCCGGCACCGGCGCCTGCTCGATGACGTAGGTGCCCTCCGGAACCTCGACCTTAACTGCTGAGTGGTAGAGGTCGCAGGCCGGGCGTCGATCGATCCGCGCTTTCAGCGCCTCGTAAAGGCGTCCGTTAAGCCGGACGAAGTGGCCGCCCGCACCGAGCGGCAACCAGTAGAGGTCGACGGAAGAGGACCTCGCGGGATGCTGCATCATGAGCGCGACTTCTCGTCGTGTCGTTCCTTCAGCATGTTTCGCTCGATGCGATCTACGAAAGGACCGCCGCGCTTATCTCTGAGCTGCTTGAGCCTTGAGCCTCGAATCCGCCACCGGCGACGCTTCTACCCGCCAAGCGAACCGCCTTTCGCTCTGAAAACCGGCTCGCGACCACGGAACGGGGTCTATCTCGAGGCTAGAGGCCCGTCTAGGTCGGCCACGATCCCTCGACCCGCAACTCGGCTACCACCATGCAGGCCGGTAATAGTCCCGTTCGGTCCACGCGACCCATGCCTCGCGCGCCGCGAACTGCTCATCAGCCTTCTGCAGACTGACTCGCGCCGACAACTCGGCCGACGAACCGCGTGCGGTGTCGTGCTGTTTCACACGCCTCCGTTGCTCTTCGCGCGCGCTCTCTAACCGCTCAAGGGCGTCGCGCCGCGTTCTGCTCTGCTCGTTCATCCATGCTTTCCGGTCCCCTCGGCATCGGGCCGCGCGAAAGGAGAGGGGATGACCGAGCGAGCGACGTCTTCCCTCACCATAGCGCGATGTTGCGGTATCGCCGGTACCCGAGCGTCGCTCGGGGGACATATCGGGCCCGCGCTGCTCACCCGCGGCGCTCGTGGTACCACCGTGGTACCGGATGCAGCGGCCGAAAAGTCCTAGGAGTCCTCAGGCGGGGACAGCGGGAACGCCCGTGACGATTGACCCGAGCGAAGGCCGCACGTAGGCTCGACATGGCGATGGCGTCCGCGGACAAGATCACCTTGCGGGAGCCCGAAGCCACCGATGCGGCACGGTGCGCCGAGATCGTCTTCGAAGCTTTCGGTGCCATCCATGACCATCACCGTTTTCAGCGCGATTTCCCCGCGCTCGAGGCGGCGGCTGGGTTGCTGGACATGTTCATCGCCCATCCGCAAATCTGGGGCGTTCTCGCGGAGGTCGATGGGCAGATCATGGGCTCGAATTTCCTCGATGAGCGCAGCCCCATCCGGGGCGTCGGGCCAATCACGGTGGCTCCTGAGGGGCAAGACTCCGGCGTGGGGCGCCTGCTCATGGAGGCAGTGCTCGAGCGTGGCAAGGAAGCCCCGGGCATCCGCCTCCTTCAAGACGCTTTTCACATGCGCTCACTCGCGCTCTACGAAATGCTTGGGTTCGACGTCAAGGAGGGGGTCGCAGTCGTTACCGGGAACCCCCGCGAGCGCGCCCTCTCAGACCACGAGGTCCGTCCGCTCGAAGACCAGGACCTCGACGCATGCGAAGAGCTGTGCCTGGCGGTTCATGGGTATGAGCGCACGAACGAGCTTCGCGACGCAAAGCAGGCATTTACGCCGTTCGTAGCGCTTCGCGACGGTCGGATCGTCGCCTATGCCTCCGCAGTCAGCTTCTGGCCGATGAATCACGGCGTCGCCGAGACTGCAGCTGACATGCAGGCGCTGTTGGTTGGTACAGCAGCGTCGATTGACGAGCCGCTCGCGTTCCTAGTCCCATTGCGCTCCGAGCTGTTTAGGTGGTCTCTCCAACAGGGGCTGCGGCTGGTGAAGCCAATGAACGTGATGGCGCTCGGGGACTACCGAGATCCGCAGGGCTCCTGGTTTCCGTCAGTCCTCTATTGATCCGAGGCCGAGGACTTCGGCCTATGTCCTGGGCGTCAGCGATGTAGCGCTTTGGACGAGAAGCGATTGACTTGTTCATCGGCGGCTGTGGTGAATGCGCCCGGCGGGACCCGAGTGCGCCCTCCGAGACCCGGTGCCCGATGGGACGGGGACGATCAGCTGCGGTCTGGCACGAATGCGCCGGTGGTGCCGTCGTACTCCAGCACCGCGTTGCCCAGCTCGCTTGCGACGAGGAGGTTGCCGTTCGGGCCAAACGCCATGCCCTCGGCCTCATTGAGGCCGCCGCTGCCGGCGGGGATGAAGACGCCTTCGAAGCGGCCGGTCTTGCCGTCGTAGCGCATGACCTCGCTCGTCGCGGCGCTGCTGAGGAACAAGTCGCCGTCGGGGCCAAAGACCAAGCCGGTCGGATCCAGGATCTTGCTCTTGTTCTTGGGCACGAACTTGTCGACGAACGAGTTCGTCGCTGGGTCGTAGCGAAGGACCTCGCCGGGTGTTTCTTCCGGAGTGCTGGCGACATAGAGCAGGCCGTCCGATCCGAAGGCCAGCGCCTCGGGGTCGTCGAGCCCGGCCTTGTCGGCAGGATCGACAACGGCCTCGATGGCGCCGGTGGCGCCGTCGAAGCGGAGAATCTGGTTGCCGCGGCCGTCGTCGGTGAGGCCCGAGCCGACGAAGAGGTCGTTGCCTGGTCCGCCGAAGGCGATCGAAGGGCTCTCGACGCCAACCGTGGTCTCAGACCCCTCCGGCGGGGCCCTGTTCGACGTGCGTCCGATCGGCTTCGATGACGCCTTGCGCAAGGCGATCGACGAGGACGCGTTCCCGAGTGCCTCCGCAATTGCCTGTGTGATGGTGGCCGCGATCTAGATCCGGTGGGGCTGCAGCGGTGGCGCGGGTCGCTGGCGGCGTGGGCGGGGGAAGTAGGGAGCGCCCTTGAGCCGGAGCCGGACCGCGTTCCCGTAGATGCGGGCGATCGCCGCGATCACCTGGGGCGGGTGGGAGAGCGGGACGGTCGTCATCGCGGCCGGGGTGAGCTCGCGGCGGCGCAGAGCGAGCGACGCCTCGAAGACGAGCTCGCCCCGCTCGCGGTTGGCGATCCTCACCCCGAGGCGCTCGCCCGGCTCGCCCGAGCCCCACTCGTAAGTCTGCTCCATCGGCATGAACGGCGAGACGTGCATGCGCTTGGCCATCCGCCCGCCGAGCGCGGCCTCCGGCCTGCGGCGCTCGAGCACGTAGTGATGGCGCTCGCCCCAGGGGGTGTTCGTCACCTCCGCGATCACCGCCTCGCACCGCTTCGCCGTCGCGCGCCGTACAGGTAGTAGAAGCTGACCGGGTTGAAGCCGACGCCGAGCGTGCGCGGCATGGTCAGCAGGCGCACCGGCCCGGCCGGGCGCGCCCCGGTGCGCTCGCGCGACCAGGTCCCGCGCCGCGTCGGCCAGCGGCAGCGCGGGGTCGCCGAGGTGGTCGGAGCGGCGGAAGCGCACCGGCGCCGGCCGGCGCGCCGACCACAGCGGGTGGCGGTCGAGCGGCTCCGGCAGCTCGTCGAGGTCGAGCAGCAGCATCCAGACCCGGTAGCGGAAGCTGTGCTCCACCGGGCGCAGGCGCCGGTGGCTGCACCCAACCCTGGTAGATGCGCCGAACGCGCTCATCAGCCGCCAGCGCCGGCTCGGCGCGGACGCGGCGACTCGCCGGCCGCGCTCCAGGGCGCCCAGCCGCTCGCAGGCGCGCAGCGCGCTCCAGACGCCGTCCTCGTGAAAGCCCCAGCGCCAGTAGGCGCCGCAGTAGTGGGTGCGGCCGCGGCCGCTGATCTCGTCCCAGCGCCGCTGGGCGGCGACGCCCGGCGGCGCGTGTAGACCGGGTGGGAGTAGGCGATCCGGCGGATCACCTTCGCTCGGGTCGATCGCCTCGGTCGCGGTTCAGCGTGACGAGGAACTCGCGGTCGGCGTCGAGCGACTGCAGGCGGTTCATGTGGTAGGTGACGGTCGTGCGCCCGGCCGGCTCCCGGGTGAGGTGGTAGTTCCAGCTCGCCCAGGCGCCGCGCCGACGCGGCAGCAGCCGCTCGTCGGTGTGCAGCACCGCCTCGTTCGGCTGGTAGGCGATCGCGCCGAGCACCTCGCGCTCCGCGCCGGCTCGGGTCGGCGAGCAGCGCCAGCGCCTGGTCGGAGTGGGTCGGCGATCACCACCTCGTCGAAGCGCTCGGCGCCGGCGGCCAGCGCCGATCTCGACCCCGTCGGCCGTCGCGCCGGATCGCGCGCACCGGCGTGCTCAGGTGGATGCGGTCCGCGGAAGGGCGCGGTCAGCGCCTCGACGTAGCGGTGCGCGCCGCCCGTGATCGACCGCCAGCGCGGGCGCCCGAGCAGCTGCAGCGCGCCGTGGTTGTCGAGGAACTCGGCCATGAAGCCGGCCGGAAACGACCACAGCTGCTCGGGGTCGGCCGACCAGATCGCCGATACCTGGGGGACGATCAGCCGCTCGACGAAGTAGCTCGAGTAGCCCTGCCGCTCGAGGAAAGCGCCCAGCGTGAGGCCGCCGGCGGCGGTCCCGACCAGCTCGCGCGCCTCGCGGAAGAAGCGGACGCAGGTCGACCAGCATGCGGTGAAAGCGCGGGTCGAGCAGGTTGCCGCCCTGTGCGAAGACGCCGCGTGGCCGGCGTCGCCCACTCGAAGCCGCCGCGCCCGTCGGAGACGGAGAAGCTCATCGGCGCCGGCTGGGTCGGCGACGCCGAGCTCGGCGAGCAGGCGCTCGAAGTTGGGGTAGTTGCGGTCGTTGAGGACGATGAAGCCGGTGTCGACGTCCCAGGCGCCGGTCTCGCCTTCGACCTCGACCGTGTTGGTGTGGCCGCCCGCATAGTTCCCCGCCTCGAAGACGCTGACCTGAGTGCCCGGCCTGGTGCAGCTCGCGAGCCGCGACCAGGCCGGACACGCCGGCGCCGACGACGGCGATTCGCCGCCCGCTCATCGCCAGCGCCTCCTCGAGCCCCGCGCGGGCCCGGTCTCCGACCCGGCGGAACAGCAGCCGCATCGGTATCTCGGCCAGCCGGCGCGCCCCCTTCAGCCGCAGGTCGGCGTCATAGGTGACGAGGGTGCCGCCCTGCGTCATGGGCTGGAAGCTGATCGTGTCTCTCGAGACGAGGGTCTCGTCGTCGGCCAGGAGGACGACGCGCCGCGGCCGGTCCAACTCAGCAGTGTGGTAGACGAGCGGCACGTCACGGCCCAGGAACCGCGCGACCACCTTGAAGCGCGCGCCGCGCCGCGCGCCCCCCGCGTTGATGGGACACGCCTCCTTCACGCCGGGGTCCCACTCGGCGACGCTGGAGAAGTTCGCCAGGTAGTCGAACACCTCCTCGGGAGCCCTCGAAGTGGTGACGGTGCCTGTGTAGCGAGCCATTTCAGTCCTCTTTCCCGTCGTTGCCGTCTTCGCTGAGCCGGGTGAGCTTCGTCCACAGGTCGCGGCGCTCCGGCAACGACTCGCGGGTCCAGGGGACGCGGTGCTCCGGGCGGGGCCGCCGGTCGTGCCAGAAGGCGCCAGGGTGCCCCTCGGCGGCCGCCGTCGCCAGCAACCACACGGCCGTGTCTGCGCCCTGTGGGGGGTCGCGAAGCACGGGGCGCAGGACGCGCTGGAAGCGGGGGAGCGACGTCCCGAGGCCGGGCGTGTCGACCCAGCCGGGATGCATGGAGGAGAAGGAGACGCCCCTCTCGCCCTCGCGCTCCGCCCACAGCTCGGCGAGGCTCACCTGGATCCGCTTCGTGTGGGCGTAGAAGCGGGCGCCGTCGAAGTCGTGCCGCTCGAGCTCGAGATCGTCGAGGTCGAGCCCCGAGGTGTACATCCCTCCGGAGGAGACGAGAACTACCCGCGATGGGGCGCCGCGCCGCAATGCGCCCAGCAGCAGGTTGGTCAGCAGGAACGGACCGAGGACGTTGGTTGCGAAGGCGAGCTCATGGCCCTGGGCGCTCCGCTCGCGGCGTTGCGGCAGGACGCTCGCGTTATGCAGCAGGCCGTGCAGCCGGGTCGCGCGGGCCGCGAGATCGGCGGCGAAGCTCCGCACTGCGTCGAGGTCGGAGAGGTCGCAGAGCTCGAGCTCGAGCCGCTCGCGCGCCTCCGCTCCCGAGGCGCCGAGCCGCTCCGCGACGCGCTCGAGCGCCGCGGCGCCGCGCTCCGGGTCGCGCGCCACCATGTGAACGCGGGCCCCGAGTCGGGCCAGGCGCTCCGAGGCCGCCTCGCCGATCCCCGAATTCGCGCCCGTGACCAGCACGGTGCGGCCCGCCAGCGCGCCGCCGGGCAGGTCGCCGTTCCAGCCCCGGCTCCGCAGCCGGTAGCCAACCGACGTGTAGCCGGGCAGCACGGTCCAGTCCAGCGCTGTGTCGAGCCCCTTGTCCAGAATCTGTCGCGATCTTGTCCAGGTCATGCCCAAGGTTGTAGCAGGTCCGAGCGAAAGCTGTCAAGCTACTGTCCAATGTCTGTAGAGAAGTCGAGGGGAGACGACCAGCCGCTGCTGCGGATTGGTGAGCTCAGCCGCCGCACCGGGGTGCATGCCGACACCCTGCGCGCCTGGGAGCGCCGCTACGGACTGCTCAACCCCGGGCGCAGCGAAGGCGGCTTCCGCCTCTACGGCAGCCAGGACGAGGAACGCGTGCATGCCATGCGGGGTCTCCTCGACTCGGGGCTGTCGGCTGCCGAGGCGGCGCGCCTTGCCCGTACGCGGGCGCAGCCGTCACCGCCGCCGGACGCTCCCTCCACCGCCGGGGCGGACCGTCGGCTGCGCGAGGCGCTGGAGCGTTTCGACGAGGACGAGGCGAACGCCGTCCTCGACGAGGCGGTCGCCGTCCTCTCCGTGGAGGCCTTGGCGGGCCGAGTCGTGCTGCCGGCACTGAAGCAGGTCGGCGAGCGGTGGGAGCGGGGTGAGGCATCGGTGGGTCAGGAGCACTTCGCCAGCAACGTCGTCCGCGGGCGCCTCGCCGGCCTCGCGCGGAACTGGGGGGCGGGCTCGGGGCAGCTCGCCCTTCTGGCCTGCCCGCCCGGAGAGCTGCACGACATCGGTCTGTTCGTGTTCGGCCTCGTGCTCCGGGCTCGCGGCTGGCGGATTGCCTACCTGGGGGCGAACAGCCCGATCGAGACCGTCGGGGACGCCGCGGCGCGCATCGATCCAAGCGCAATCGTGCTCGCGGCCATGGCGGAGGCGCCGTTTCGCTCGGCTGCCGGCGAGATCGCCCGCCTCGGCGAGCGGCGCAGGGTGTTGCTGGCCGGCCCGGGCGCCGACGATGCGTCGGCTCGGCGCGCGGGCGCCGAAATGCTGCCCGGCGACCCGATCGGCGCGGCGCGGCGGCTGGCCGGCGACCGATGAGTTCTCGCACCTCGGCGCCTCGGTCGGATCCACTATCTCTACGATCGCGGGGCGGAGAAGGTCGAGGTCCTGATCGCAGAGGTCACCAAAGTCTCCAAGCGGCTGACGCGACTCTCGCCCTGCGCCGGCGCGGACTCTCCACGGCGCTGATGAGTCGCGTCCTGTTCACCTGCCCGCCCATGTCGCGGGCGGTGCCCTTCCGCATCTACTCCGATGCGCTCCGGTGGACCCCGAAGAGGGCAGGAGGCGACGCCGGGCCGGGCTCCTCGCAGCCGGGGATCTCAACTCGATGATCGACCGTGCGGCACGCGGCCTGGTCCACGGCGTTCTGGGACGCATCCGCGCCGGGCGCCTGGTTGTGGCCGAGGACTGGAGCGGCGAGCGCCTGCACTTCGGCCGCGGCGACTCGGAACTCGCCGCGAGCGTCACGGTCCGCTCCCCCGTCTTGTACCCAATGCTCCTGCGGGGCAGCATCGGGCTGGGCGAGGCATACGCGGGCGGCCGGTGGGAGAGCGACGACCTGACCGCCGTGTTCCGGATCGGCGCGCGCGAGCTGCGGCGCCACGATCGCCTCCGGCAGCCGATTGGCTCGGCTGAGCCGGCCGCTCCAGCGGTTCGGCAAGCTGCGGGTGCTCAATACAAGCCGGGGCGCGCGGCGCAACATCGCCGCCCACTACGACCTCGGCAACGACCATGTTCGAGCTCTTCCTGGATCGCGAGTCGATGATGTACTCCTGCGCGCTGCTTCGAGCGCCCGGACGCCACGCTCGAGGAGGCACAGGAGGCGAAGCTCGAGCGGATCTGCGAGCGGCTCGAGCTGGCGGCCGGACGACCACCTGCTCGAGATCGGCACCGGCTGGGGCGGCCTGGCGATCCACGCCGCGTCGCGCTACGGCTGCCGCGTGACGACGACGACGATCTCGCGCGAGCAGCGCGAGTACGCCGAGGCGCGCGTCGCGGGCCGCCGGGCTCGAGGACCGGGTCACGGTGCTTGGCGCCGACTACCGCGACCTCACCGGGACGCTACGACAAGCTCGTCTCGATCGAGATGATCGAGGCGGTCGGCTGGGAGTACTTCGACACCTTCTTCCGCCGCTGCTCCGAGCTGCTCGCGCCCGCACGGGCTCTTCTTCCTGCAGGCGATCGCGATCGACGACCGCGCCTACGAGGCCGAGAAGCGCGCGCGGAGCTTCGCCAACGAGCTGATCTTCCCCGGCGGCTGCCTGCCCTCGCTGGAGGCGATCCAGCGCTCGCATCGCCGCGCCAGACCGACATGCGCACCGTCTGGCTCGAGGACATCAGCCCCAGCTACGCGCTGACGCTGCGCCACTGGCGCGAGCGCTTCGTCGCCGCCGACGCAGCAGCTGGGCGAGCTCGGCTACGACGAGCGCTTCCGCCGCCTCTGGGAGATGTGGTTCGCGCTCTCGGAGGCCGGCTTCCCCGAGGCCCGCATCGCGACCTGCAGCTCGTCTTCGCGAAGCCCGGCTGGCGCCGCCGCTCACCCGCGCCCGAGCTGTCACGGGGCAGAAGTGGCTGAGCCGCTGAGCCGGATTGCCTAGGACAACGGCTTCGCGTGAGCGCGCCGCCGGGGTCGGGCTGGTGGATCGTCTACTTCACCTCGGGGACCTCCGCGGCCTGCTCCTCCGTCATCGCGAGACCGGGGAGGCGAAGTCACTCCCATAGGTCGACACGTAGGGGAACTTGCAGCCCATGCCCCTTGTACGGGGTGAGGCGGTCGATGGGCGCCCGGGAGAAGCAGGCCAGGGTTACGTCGCGGTGGTTGAGGTGGACCACTGCGCCCTCGCGACCGTCGGCAACGCTCCTCCGGGCGGCGAGCCGCATCCCCTCGACTATCCGCACGTCACTCCGAGGGACATATCGGGCCGCCGCTATCTCGCTACGGGAGAGCCTTCACCGTAGCCGCCTCCAGCAGGTCTGAGTACTCCGCGTCCATCCTTGCCCGGCGGCGACTCGTTCGCTCGGCGCTCTTGATCTCCTGGATGTAGACGGTCCGCGTCACCGTGCTGTTGCGGTGCCCGCGTGAACTGACGCCAGTCAGCATGCTCAGGGCCGTCAAGGTTTTTTGGCTGCGTGCGGAAGACCCTGAGCGCTTCGGCTCCGGCTGCGAGGGCAAACGCCGCGACTGCCTGCAGGTAGGGGTCGAGCGGTAGGGCTTCGATTCGCTCGATCCGATTACGCAAGAGGCCGCTTCGGATCGACGGACGCAGGTCGTGCTGTTCAGCGCCCTCGTCGGGTGCCTCCGAAATGGTCGACACACGGCCAGCCTCTTCATTCTCGGATGCGCGCCGAAATCTCCGCCTCCGATGGAGCGGCATGATTCGCAAGCTTACGGACTCTGAGTGGGTGCGGCAGACGCCGCTCTCACGCCTGATCCCGTAAGACTTGAAGCGTGCCTCTATTGCGGCAGCTCTTAAACGCGTGGCCCGCGGCGACCGCCGACGCCACCCGCCAGCTGCAGGACCAGCAACAAGATCGCCAGCAGCTCCGAAAAGCAAGCAGGGCTTCAGCTGACGGCGGCACCTTGATTTCGACTAGCTTGGCTGAATGCCGCCCGAGACGCGTTACGCGAGGAAGGGGGACACCAGCATCGCGTATCAGGTCGTGGGCGAGGGGCCGATCGATCTCATCCTGGTGGGGGGGCTCGTCTCACACATGGGTCTCTTGTGGAGCGATCCGGCGGCGGGCGCGATGCACCGGCGCCTCGCGTCGTTCTCGCGACTGATCCTGTTCGACAAGCCCGGAACGGGCGACTCCGACCCGGTCGCCGGGCCGCCGTCAATCGAGCAGCGGGTCGAGGATGTGCGCGTCGTAATGGACGCGATTGGCATCGACAGCGCCTCGTTAATGGGCTTCTCGGAGGGCGGCCCAGTCGCGGCGATGTTCGCGGCCACGTACCCGAAGCGGTGCGAGGCGCTGGTCTTGCTCGAAACGGGAGCGAGGTTCGACTGGGCGCCCGATTACTTTCCCGAACTGCAGGCGGCCCTCGATCGGGTGTGGGAAATCCATCTGGACGGCGCCGAGCATTGGGGGGATGGGCGAGTGATGGCGTCGTGGGCTCCGAGCGCGACGTCCAATCCCGGTTTCTGGCAAGCGGCGGGAAGTGCTGAGCGGATCTGTGCCAGCCCCGGGATGGCGAGGGCGGTGATGGGCGCGGCGAGGTTGGCGGACGCCCGCGAGGCGCTCCCGCGGATCTCGGCGCCAACCCTGGTCGTGCATCGCGAGGACGAGATCATTCCGGTCGAGTTGGGCCGACACCTCGCGGAGGCGATCGACGGGGCGAAGCTCGCGATCTTCCCCGGTCAGGACCACCTCCCTTGGGTCGGGGCCTGGGAGCCGATCGTGGATGAGATCGAGACGTTCCTGACCGGCGGCCGTCACCGGGCCGAGCCCGACCGCGCGCTCGCCACGATCCTGTTCACGGACATCGTCTCGTCGACCGAGCGCGCCGCCGACCTGGGGGACGAGCGCTGGCGGGCGCTCGTAGAGCGCCACGACGAAATCGTCCGGGGGAGCTCGACCGCTACGGGGGGCGGGCAATCAAGACGCTCGGTGATGGTTTCCTCGCCGCCTTCGAGGGGCCCGCGAGGGCGATCCGCTGCGCCCGGGCGATCTGCACCGAGGTCGGGCCGCTGGGGATCGAGCTGCGGGCGGGCGTACACACCGGGGAGTGCGAACTGCGCGGGGAGGATCTCGCCGGGCTCGCGGTCAACATCGGAGCGCGGATCGCGGCCCTCGCGAGCCCGTGCGAGGTGCTGGCATCGAGCACCGTGCGTGAACTCGTGCTCGGCTCGGGTATCGAGTTCACGGAGCGCGGGCCCCACGTGCTGAAGGGCGTGCCCGGGGAGTGGCGTCTCTACGCGGTGACCGGAGATGGCCATACCGATGCCCGCCCAGTGAGCGAGGTCGACGCCGAGACGGCAGCCCTCACCCCGAGCCCCCGCGAGACGATGCGCCCCCGTGATCGGGTGATGCTCGCCGGAGTGCGCCGCGCCCCCGGCGTGATGCGGGCGCTGGGCCGGGCGTCCCAACGTAAGCAAGCACCGGACCGCACAGGATGAGCGCACTTGCGCTGACCGGAACAGGGGCCCGTCTTCGCCTTCGTTCGGTTAGCCCTCAGCGGTTGCCAATGCTCGGCGCCTAGCCGACCAGACGAATCCGCTCGACGATCCGAGCGTCGCGCGGAGCCGATGCAAATCTCTGGGCGACCCAGTCGAAGAGCGCAATCCTGGAGCTTCTTCTACTGCTGAATCGGGGAAGGCGGCCAAGGATTAAGGTGCGGCGCTGATGGAGCCCTTGCCCGAGCGCGGAGGCGAACGGTATGCAGCCGTCAGGCAATTCTCACTCGCTCAGATTCTCGCGGTGTGGGCGGCAGCCGCCGTCCCGATGGGCGTTCTCGCTTGGGTGGTCGCTCCTTTGCTCAGGGATCAGCTCGGAGGCGATGAGCCACTCGCGCAGGCATTGCTGATCTGCCTCACTGCCGGGCTCGTCTGGCAATTCGTGCTGGTCCTGATTCTCACTAGGCGAGAGCTGGGGGGACTCCAGTGGTCACGCGTGCGCGAGGCGCTGTGGCTGCGGGCCCCCCGCGATCCGAGGACCGGCCGCGTGGGTGGGAGGGTGTGGTGGTGGGTCCTCCTCTTCGTGGTGGTCTTCGCCCTCGAGCAGGCCCTGCCGGGAATCCCGGGCCCATCGGTGAGGGACTTCGGCGAGTTCGTGAGCGACGACAATGGTGAGGAGTTCTTCCGCGGAGCGTGGGGCTGGTTCGCGGTGGTCGTCGTGCTCGCAGTCTTCAACACCGTGCTCGGCGAGGAGCTGCTCTTCCGTGGACTTCTGCTGCCGCGAATGCGCGGTGTCTTCGGAAGGGGAGACTTTGTCGCCAACGGTGTGCTGTTCGCCGCCTACCACCTGCACACGCCATGGGTGATCCCCACCGCCCTGGTCGACATCATCGCTCTCTCCTATCCCTCGCGGCGGTTCCAGAGCGCGTGGATGGGGATCATCGTGCACTCGGCTCAGAGTGTCTTCGTCATCGTCGGCATCCTGACCCTCGTGCTTGCCTAGAGGGGGCTAGGCCGCTAGCCGCACCCGCTCCACAATCCGAGTGTCGCTCGGAGGGACATATCGGGCCCCGCTACGAACACCCGCGACGGGCGATCGGGAGCCTCACGAGCGCTTCCAAAACGCTTCCACGAGCTAGATCCGCCGCCTGCTTTCGGCGCTGTTGGCGCTCGAAACTTCGGTTCGGAAGCGGCTTTGCGGTGATGGGCGGTACTGGGCTCGAACCAGTGACCTCCTGCTTGTAAGGCAGGCGCTCTCCCAACTGAGCTAACCGCCCGACGGGCGCTCGATTCTAGTGCCGCCCCGCGGGCGCCCGGCTACGCTCGAGTCGTGGACGCGGGGTTCCTGTGGCGGGCGATGGCCGTGCAGCTCGCGGCGGTGGCCGCGCTCTTCGCCATTCTCCTCGCGCTGCCGCTGCCCGAGGGCTTCTTCCGCGACTACGGGCCCGTGACCGGCCCGGTCGCCTGGATCGTTTGCGCCCTGATAACGGCGCGCGTGCTCTCGCTTCCCACTCGGCTCGTGCTCGTCTGCGCCCTTGGCAGCGGCGCGGTCGCCGCGATCCTCGGGCTGCTGGTCGGGCACACCGCCGGGCTGGTCGTGGCGATCGTCGTGTTCGGGCTCTTGTGCGCGGCCCTCCCGACCGCGAGGCCGAGCGTAGAATCGGGTCGAGGCCCGGGGGCGTGGTCTAGGGGTTAGGACGCCGGCCTTTCACGCCGGAGATCGGGGGTTCGAATCCCCCCGCCCCTATCCAGTGACCGCTCGCGCGGCTAGCGTTCGTAGACAGGACGTGGGAGCACGGCGATGACACTGCTCGAGCTCGCCGCCACCTCGTCCGAGCTCCTTCCCGCGCGCACGCAGATGGCGTTCACGCTCGGGTTTCACATCATCCTGGCCTCGCTCGGAGTCGCCTTTCCCGCGGTCACGCTGATCGCCAACTACCGCGGGATCCGCAAGCGGCGACCCGGACGCGCTGCGGCTGGCCCAGCGATGGTCGAAGGTGATGGCGGTGCTCTTCGCGGTCGGCGCGGTGACCGGAACGGTGCTCTCGTTCGAGATGGGCCTCCTCTGGCCGGGCCTGATGGAGCGCTTCGGCGACGTGTTCGGCGTCCCGTTCGCGATCGAGGGGATCTTCTTCTTCACCGAGGCCATCTTCATCGCGATCTACATCTACGGATGGAAGCGGCTCGGACCCTGGGCCCACTTCTGGTCGGGCGTGCCGATCGTGCTCGCCGGCATCGGGGGCGCCTTCGCCGTCGTGGCGGCGAACTCCTGGATGAACCATCCCCAGGGCTTCACCATGGGTCCCGACGGCGAGGTGACCTCGGTCGATCCGCTCGCGGTGATCTTCAACGACGCGACGGCCTACGAGGTCCCGCACATGATCCTCGCGGCGTACATGGTCGCGGGGTTCCTCGTGGCCTCGGTCTACGCGGTCGCGATGCTGCGCGGCCGGCGTGATCGCCACCACCGGCTCGGCTTCATGATCCCGTTCGCCGTCGCCGCGGTGGCTACGCCGGTGCAGATCGTGGTCGGGGACTTCGCCGCCCGCGCCATCGCCGAGGACCAGCCGATCAAGTTCGCGGCGATGGAGTACGTGCAGGAGACCTCGACGCACGTGCCCGAGTACGTCGGCGGCATCCTCGTCGACGGCGAGGTGAAGGGAGCGATCGAGCTCCCCGGCTTCAACTCCTGGCTGGTCGGCTTCTCCACCGACACCGAGGTGATCGGGCTCGAGACGGTGCCGCCCGCCGACCGGCCGCCCGCCAACACGCTGCTCCACCTCGCCTTTGACGCCATGGTCGGGATCGCGTTCGCGCTGCTCGCGCTCGCCACCTGGTTCGCGGTCGTCTGGTGGCGGCGGCGCGACCTGCCCCGCTCGCCGTGGTTCCTGCGCGCGGCCGCGGGGGCGGGCGTCGCCGCCGTGGTCGCCCTCGAGTGCGGCTGGATCGTGACCGAGGTCGGCCGTCAGCCGTGGGTCGTCTACGAGGTCCTCCGCACCGAGGACGCCGTCACCGGCGCGGACGGCGTGGCCATCACGCTCGCGGTAGTCGTCGTCCTCTACGCGCTCTTGGGCACGGCGACCGTGCTGGTGCTTCGCGGAATGGCGCGGCGCTGGCGCGCGGGCGCCGCCGAGGAGGTCGGGATCCCGTACGGGCCCACGGAGCCCGGGGGCGGAGAGGGCTCGGCGCGATGAGCGTGGTCGAGGTCGTTGCCGTGGTGCTCTGGGTCGGGGTCACGCTCTACGCGGTCTTCGGCGGTGCCGACTTCGGGGTGGGCTTCTGGGACCTCGTCGCCGGCGGCGCCGAGCGCGGCACCGGCCCGCGCGCACTGATCGATCGGGCGATCGGGCCGGTGTGGGAGGCGAACCACACCTGGTTGATCTTCGACCTCGTGGTCCTCTGGACGGCGTTTCCGCTCGCCTTCTCCTCGATCATGACGACGCTGTTCGTTCCGCTCACACTCGCGGCGCTCGGGATCGTGCTGCGCGGCGCGAGCTTCGCCTTCCGGCGGGTCGCCACCGGCGAGCGCGAGCGGCGCGCCCTCGGGGCGGCGTTCGCGATCTCGTCCGTCGTGACGCCCTTCTTCATGGGCGCCGTGGTGGGCGCGATCGCCTCCGGCCGCGTCGTCGCCGGCGACCGCGGCGATCTCTTCGCGAGCTGGGTCACGCCGATCTCGTTCGTCATCGGCGCGCTGTTCGTGGCGACCTGCGCGTACCTTTCGGCCACTTTCCTCGTCGCGGACGCGCGCCGCGCAGGCGACGCGGCGCTCGTTGGCTACTTCGGCCGGCGGGCGGTGGCCGCCGGGATCGCGGCTGGCGCGCTCGCGCTCGCCGGGATCCTCGTGCTGAGGGAGGAGGCGGCGCTCCTGTACGACGGGCTCACGGGCGAGGGGGTGCCGCTCGTGGCGCTCTCCGCCGTCTGCGGGCTCGCCGCGCTCGGCCTGCTCCGCCGCGGCAGCCGCCGCGCCGTCCGCGCGCTCGCGGCGGGCGCGGTCACGGCGGTCGTGTGGGGGTGGGGTGTGGCCCAGTGGCCCTATCTGCTGCCCGAGACCTTGACGCTCGACCAGGCGGCCGCGCCGAGCGCGACGCTCGTCGCGCTCCTGATCGTGTTCGGGGCCGCGGCCGTCGTCGTAGTGCCGGCCCTGCTACTGCTGCTTCGCCTGCACCAGCGCAGCCTCCTCGACGAGGAGGGCGCCTAGGTACTAACGGACGCCTACTCGGCGTTGGCGTCGCCGAGGCCCGGGAACATCGAGATCTTCCAGCTGCCCTCCTCGTTCACCAGCTCGAGGTCGATCACCTGGTCGCTCTGCACGTTGCGAACGTTGGCCGTCGCGGTGTCTCCGCTCACCTCGACCTCCTCGATCTCGAACTCGGCCGCGGGCACGCTCTCGAACTCGCTCGAGCAGCCCTCGGGCCCGCCGAGCGTCTCGATCGCGCTCTGGCTGAGGAAGTCGCAGGCGTCCGAGCCCTCGGCCTCGCCGTACCCGAGCGCCGCGTCCTCGATCTCCTGCTCGGCCGCGGCGGCGTCCTCGGTGTCGGAACCGTCGTCGCCCCCGCAGGCCGCCAGGGCGAGCGCCGTGGCGACGGCCGCCAGCAGCGCGACGGCCTTCGATGCGCGCAACCTGAACATCAAATCGCCACCCACAGGTCTCCCTTCGCTCGACGAGGACGCGGGCACTATATCCGCGCCCGGAGCGCCTCCAACTCGTCCACGACTCCCGCCGCCATCGGGTCGAGGTCGGGCACCGCGTCGGCGTCCGCACAGAAGCCGAAGGCGAGATTGCCGGAGGCCGAGAACACCGAGGCGCGGAGCGCGTGGCGGCTCGCGACCTCTGCGAGCGAGTAGGCCTCGTTGAGCGGCGCGCCCATCACGAACGTGGCCCCGCGCGGCCCCGGCACGTTCGAGACGTTGAGCGTGAAGACGCGCGGGCTCATCGCCCACCTGTTCGCCAATCGCTCGAGCGAGTGGGAGACGCGCGACAGGTCGTGGAACAGGGCGTCGAGCGTCTCAGCGTCGTGATGGCGCTTGCGGTCGCTCGTCTCGCGGTTGATCGCCAGCAGGCGCTCGACCGGGTCCTCCTCCGCCAGCGGCAGGTCCACGAACATGAACGAGTCTCGGTTGGCGAGCGTCCCGGCCGCGTCGTCGCGACCGTGCAGGCTCACCGGGACCTTGACGCGGAGCCCCGCCGCCCCGCTGCCGAGGTCCGCGGCCAGGAGCCGCCGGAGCCCGCCACCGACGGCCGCCAGGACCACGTCGTTCACCGTCATGCCGTCGCCGATCGCCTTGCCGATGCGCTTGACGTCGGCGAGCGGAGCGGACTCGAACGCCACGACACGGCGCGGCCCGATCGGCGCGGCGAGCGCCGACTCGCCGCCGCGGCCCGCGAGCTCGCGGCGGATCGTCGCGGGCAGCCGCGCGGCGGTGCGGGCCGAGGCCGCCCAGGCGGTGGGCGAGGCCAGCGCCCGCGCCGCGCCGGCTGCGGCGCCGGCGGCCTCGCCGAGACGGTCGCGCACGGCGAGCGCCGCGAGTTGCCCCGCGCCGGGGGCGTCGGTGGGCGACCAGGGCTCGGGCCGCGGGACATCGGGCTCGGGCTCGGCGTCGAGCAGGATCCCGGACAGGATCCGGACCGACGCCGCGCCGTCCGCCATGCAGTGGTGGAGCCGTACGACGAGCGCCGCCCCGCCTTCCTCGAGTGGCTCGACCAGGTCCAGGTGCCACAGCGGCCGCGCGGGATCGAGCCGCCTGCTCATCAGGTCGCCGACGATCGACCGCAACCGCTCGGGCCCGACCGCGCCGCGCGTGGCCACCCGGCGCACGTGGCGGGCGACGTCGAACTCGTCGTCGTCCACCCATATCGGCTCCGCGATCCCGAGCGGGGTCCTCGCCAGCCGCTGGCGCAGGCGGGGCACCCGGCCGAGCCGCCGCTCCACGTGGCGGCGCAGGGCGTCGACCCCGATCCGCTCCGCGCCGGCGCGCTCGCCGACGACCAGCACCTTGCACGTGTGCCCGCGGACCGATCCCTCCTCGAGCCCGAGGATCCTGGCGTCCTCATGGGTGAGGCGCTCGAACGCCGGCATCAGAGCCCCTCCTCCTCGCGCGTCTGAGGCGCCGGCGAGCGCCCTCGGCGAGATCAGCCCCAGCGCGACCGCGGGGAAGATCAGGACCGACATCAGGCCGGCCGCGACGAGGCCCGCCGCCATCGCCGGGGTGATCTTGTCCAGCTCGACCCCGATCTGGGCCGCCGCGACGATGAAGGGAAGCGACGTGGCCTGGAGGAGCCCCAGCGCAGCGGCCGAGCGGGCGTCGAGCTGCGATCGGTAGAGCAGCGCCGGCGCGCCCCTCACGAGCAGCAGCGCGAGGAGGAGGATCGGCACGAGGCACGAGCGCCGAGGCGCTCCCGAAGAGCGCCGCCCCATCGAACTGGATCCCGCTCGTCACGAAGAAGATCGGGATGAAGACGCCGAAGCCGACGGCCTCGAGCCGCTCCCCCAGCCGCGTGGTCGTCAGCAGGTCCTGACGGCCGACGAGGCTGAGCACGGCTCCGGCGAGGAACGCGCCGAGCACGATCTCGAGCCCGAAGTCCTCGGCGAGGGCGACGAACGCGACCAGCAGGACGAACGCGCCGCGCACGCCGATCTGCGCGGTGGTCCGCTCGAGCCGCGCCACGGCCGCGCCGAGCCGCCCGGACATCCGGGCGCGCCCGATCGCGATCGTGACCGCCGCCACGACCAGCCCGAACAGGCCGAGCAGCACCGCCGTCGTCTCGATACCGCTCCCCTGATGCGAGAAGAAGAGCGAAAGGAGGATCACCGCGCCGAAGTCGGCGATCGAGGTGCACACGATGATGAGCTGGCCGAGGTCGCTGTCCGTCTGACCGGCGTCCTTAAGCACCGCGACGACGATCCCGAAGGCGGTGGCCGCGAGCACGATCGCCACGAACAGCGGCGTGTCCACGAGGCCACCGGCCTCGAGCGCGTGGGCCACGATCAGCGCCGCGGCGAACGACACGGCGAAGCCGTAGAAGGCGAGCCTCACGGTGCTGCTGCGGGCGCGGTCGAAGGCGATCTCGAGCCCGGCGAGGAAGAAGAGGAAGACGACGCCGATCTGCGAGAGGACGCGGATCGGCTCGTCCACCTCGACGATCCCGAGGACTGACGGGCCGATCAGGATCCCCGCGACGATCTCGGCCACGACCGCCGGGATCGCGGGACCGGGAGCGAGGTCCACGACGAGCGGCGCGGCGAAGGCCGCCGCCGCGACGATCAGGAGGCCGGTGAAGGACAGGTCGGTCATAGCGCGCCGGCCGAGGCTCAGGCGGGTCGCCAGAGTACTCGCGCCGCGGGCGGCGGCCGCAGGACTCGGGCGCCGCGGAGCGAAGCTCGGGAGCGCCGGGCGTGCGACCGCGCCGAGCGCCTTCAATGGAGTCCGCCAAGCCAGCATCGAGCACCCGAGACGTCCGCGAGCGTCACGAGTACGAGGCGGAGTTCGACCGGATCGTCGCGTTCAGCGACGGGGTCCTCGCGATCGCGATAACCCTTCTGGTCCTGAACATCGACGTGCCGACCGTGGCCGAGGGCGAGCTCGTGTCCGCACTCGACGATTTGCTGCCCCACGTCGGCGCGTACGCGCTCAGCTTCGCGGTGATCGGCCGCTACTGGGTGATCCATCACCGCTTCTTCGGCAGCCTCGCGCGATTCGACAACTGGCTGATGACGCGCAACCTGCTCTATCTCGCGCTGATCGTCCTCGTGCCGTTCACGAGCGAGCTGCTTGGCGACTACGGGAACACGTCGGCGGCGGTGATCATCTACGCGGCGACCCTCGGCGCCGCGGCGCTCGTCAACTGGACGATGATCCACCACGCGGTCGAGAACGACCTGATCAAGCCGGGCGAGCTGGACACCGCCGCGCGCTTCGGCGAGCGGCTCGCGCTCCTGATCCCCGGCATCTTCTTCGCCTCGATCCCGGTGGCGCTCCTGAGCCCGACGGCGGCCGTGCTCATGTGGCTCGCGATCGTGTTCGTGCACGGGCGGGGCGGCCGCGGCACGCCCGTGCGCTGACTCAGCCCGGTGCGGCGCCCGACGCCGCGGGCTCAGCGGCGACGTCGATCCGCTCCTGCCGCACCCGCCAGGCGTCCCGGACCACGATCTGCGCCGTCGCCGCGACGGGGATCGCGATCAGGGCGCCGAGTATGCCGAGCTGGCTCGCGCCGACGAGCACGGCCACGATCGTGAGCAGCGGGTGCAGCGCGACCGTGCGTCGGTATACGAACGGCACGAGCAGACGGTCCTGAAGCTGTTGGTACAGGACGAAGAAGACCGTCCAGACGATCAGCGCCGTGGGGAAGTCGTGGAACGCGGCGACGACCGCGATGATCGCGCCGCCGATCGTCGTCCCGACGAGGGGGATCAGCGCGAAGAACGCCATCAGCACCGCGAGCGGGATCGAGAACGGCACCCCGAGGACCTCCAGCATCCCGAAGGTCGCCAGCGCCGCGAGCAGGGAGATCGCGAGCGCTCCGGCCACGTACCCGCCGACGGCGCTCGAGGCGCCCGCTGCGAACTCGCGCGCCTGGCGCTCGCGTCCGGGATCGAGCTGGGTGAACAGGAAGCCCATGATCCGAGGCGAGTCGAGGAGGAGGAAGAACGTGATCGTGAGCACGATGATCAGCTCGGCGATCCGGCCGAACGCGCCAACGGTCACGCTCTCGAGCACCCCGACGAACGAGCCGATCCGCCCCGGGAGCCCCTCGGCCTGCTGCCGGAGGCTGTCGCTGATCCCGTACTCCTCGTCGTAGCGCTGGAAGGTCGACGAGTTCTCGAGCTGATCGACGTATCCCGGGACGTCGGCCACGAACCCCTTGACCTGATCGACGAGCGGCGGTACCAGGAGCAGCCCGATCCCGAAAAGGACCAGGAAGCCGACGACGTAGACCGTGAGGATCGCGAGCGCACGCGGCAGTCTTAGCCGCTCGAAGAAGGCGACCCCCGGCGCAAGGGCGATCGCGAGGAAGCCCGCGACGAACAGCAGCTCGAGGATGTCGCGGACCAGGTAGAGGAGGTAGAGCACGGCCAGGACGCCGACGATCGTGAGGACGACACGCGCGATCGTGCGCGAGTCGGCTACCAGCTCACGCGGCCCCGGCCGGGCCTCCTCGCGCGCCGTCATCGCGCGAAGCGCCCCTGCGAGCGCTCCAGCCGCTCTTCGCCGTATATGCGCGCCCAGAGCGAGCCTGGACGCGCGAGCCGGAGCGCACCCACGAGCCCGACGACCGGGATGATGAGCGTCGCGATCGCGGTGAAGACCTTGCCCTTGAGCCCGTTGATCAACGCGAGCACGATGCCCACGGCGCCGGCGCCCGCGACCGCGAGCCGGGCCACCGTCTCGACCTCCTCGGCCACGTCGATCCAGACCCGAAACCCGAGCAGCGACGAGCGCGCCGAGCGTGGCGGCGACGATCACCGCGTCGATCGAGCGCCGGCCCTGCTCGGACCAGTACACGTCCTTGAGGTTGAGCCACAGGGCGAACTCGTCGAGCGTCAGCCCGGCCCCGATCCCGAAGAGGATCGCGCACGATCTCGCGCCAGGGCGACTCCGGGTCGAGCGCGACCCCGACGTAGCCCACGGAGAGGAGGAGCAGAATGCCCCAAACGAGGTGGTGGATGTGCGTGCCCCCAACCTCCACGTTGCCGGGCCACCAGCTCACCTGCGCGCGGATGAGGTGCGCGCTCGTCCTGATGAAGCCGAACGAGAGCAGGAAGGCGAGCAGCACGAAGAGCTCGGCCTCCTTGCCGGCGTCCACGATGCCCTCCTGGTAGACGTCGGCGATGTCGCCGAAGATCGACGCGAAAGGGGTCATCGGCTCACCACCTCGTTCCAGAGTCGGATCACCGACCGCTCGCGCTCCCAGCCGAGCACGCTGAGCGCGGCAGGCGACAGCGTCAGGCGGCCGCCGGCCTCGGGCTCGAGCTCGGCCCAGCGCGCCGCGAGGACGCGTAGGACATGGCCATGGGCGAACAGGACCGCGTCGCCCACGTCCCCGCGAAGCTCCGCAATGAGGCGGTCCACCCGGGCGCCCACGTCGGCCGCCGCCTCGCCGCCCGGGCAGCCGTCGCGCCACAGGAGCCAGTCGGGCCGCTCCGTCCGGATGTCGGCGGTCGTCCGGCCGTCATAGTCGCCGTAATCCCACTCGAGCAGCTCGTCGCGCCACTCGGCATGCTCGCCGAAGCCGGCGAGCCGGCACGTCTCGACCGCCCGGCCGAGCGGGCTCGTGAGGACGCGCGCGAACCGCCGTTCGGCGAGGCGCGGCGCCAGCGATCGGGCCTGCTCGCGCCCGGCGTCGGTTAGCGGCACCTCCGTGCGCCCGGTGTGCTGCCCGCTGATCGTCCACGGGGTCTCGCCGTGCCGGACAAGGACGACCTCGGCGCGTTCATCGCCCACTAGATGGCCGCATCCATGCGGCGCTTATACCAACGCCACCGGCGCTCCGACCGCTGTTAGGCTCGCGCGCGTCGAGATGCAAAAGGAGGGAAGCACCTTGAAGAGACAAGTGCTTGCGGGAGTCGCGGCCGGCGCGCTCGGGGTCGGGGCGGCGTTCGGGGTCGTCGCGTGCGGCGACGACGAGGAGACCGTGACGGAGACGGTGGAGCAGGAGGAGGGCGGCGGAGGCGGAGCGGCGCCTCAGACCGTCAAGCCCGAGACCGAGACCACGGAGACGACCGACACGACGGAGACGACCGACACCACAGAGACGGAGAGCGGCGGCGGTGGCGGCTCGGGAGGCGGCTACTGAGCGCCTGACGCGCCCGCGGGAGCTGGCGACCCCCGGCGGGCGGCCGCCCGCTCGGCGAGGGCGATGCCCGCGACCGCGGCGGCGATCACTAGCGGAACCTCGGCCGCGAAGCGGAAGCGCTCGAGACCGTAGCCGGCCATGCTTGAGAGCGTGACGGCTATCGCCGGCGCAACGAGCGGAAGTATCGGCGTGCCCCGTCGGCGCAGCACGACCAGGCCGAAGGCGGCGAGCGGCAGGAGGATGTAGTAGACACCCGTGCCGACCTTCTGCAGCGTCAGGTCTCGCAGCTCGACACTCGCCTGGCGTCCGACGCTCCGATCCGGCCGATACAGGTCCCACGTCCCGAGGACCCGTGCGCCAAGGACGACCGGAAGCCGGCCCAGCTCCCCGGCCGCGTGATCGACCGCCTCGCGCCGCCATACAGCAGCCTGCACGGACTCCTCGTCGGGGAACCGAGCGGGCGAAACACACTTGTTCGGGCTCCAGGAGCCGAGCAACTCCCCGGCCCGGTAGGTGTCGGGGCAGTTGGCACCTGCGAGCGTGAGGCTCTCATTGGTTGAAAGCGGCACCGGCCGCTCAAACGTCACGGCGTTGCGGACGCTCCACGGGAGCAGGACCAGGACCAAGGCACCCAGCAGCGCCGCGACACGTCGCAAGCGCCCCGCGCCACCCCGCCAAGCGTACGGCACGCCTAGCAGCGGGACGAGCAGAAGGGCCTCGGTTCGGGTGAGTGCGGCCAGACCGAGCAGAGCGCCCAGCGCGACCGCCCGCCGCCCGGACGGGCGCTCGGCGAGCGCGTAGGCAGCCACCAACGACGCGGCGATCAGAAGGCCGTAGAGGGACTCCGCCATGAGCGAGCCGTCCGCGAGGATGAGGATCGGGTAGCCGGCGCCGATCGCCGCTGCAGCGAGCCCCACGCGATCCCCGCCCACGCGCCGGCCGAGGAACCCTATTGTCGCCACGGTGCCGGTCCCGATAAGGCACAGGAGCACCTTGTGGGCGGTCAGGCTTCCGAGGCCGATCCACGATGCCGCGCCCAGGACCAGCGGGTGGAGCGGCGGATGCTCTGCAGTTGGGACGCTGGCCCCCCGGAGCACGAGGTCGTACGGCCGTACGAACCCGTCCCCGTGCGCGATGACATCCGCGAGCAGCCGGTAGTACTCGGGGTCGGTGAAGGGCCGCGGCTCGCCCGTCGCCAGCAGGGCCACGGCGAGCCTCAGGGCGAATGCGACGGCGACGATGACGGCGAGCGGCCACCCGAAGCCGGGCGGGATGGGCCGCCTGGGACTCGAACCCAGAACCACGGGGTTAAAAGCCCCTCGCTCTACCAGTTGAGCTAACGGCCCTGGCCGGATGGTAAGCGCGCCCGCAGCCTCAGTGCCGGAAGTGGCGGCGGCGCGGTGAAGACCATCGCGATGCCGGCCTCGTCGCAGGCCTCGATCACCTCGTGGTCGCGCTTCGAGCCGCCGGGCTGGATGATCGCCGTCACGCCGGCGTCGATCGCCACCTGCGGGCCGTCGGCGAACGGGAAGAAGGCGTCGGAGGCCAGCGCCGCGCCCTCGAGTCGAGTCGCGCCGCCGGGCCTTCTCGATCGGCGAGCCGCACCGAGTCGACGCGGCTCATCTGGCCGGCGCCGATGCCCGACGGTCGCCAGGTCCTTGGCGAGCACGATCGCGTTCGAGCGCACGTGCTTGCAGACCTTCCAGGCGAACAGCAGCTCGCCCCACTCCTGCTCGCTCGGGCTTGCGCTCGGTGACGACCTGCATCTCGTCGCGCATGCTCGATGTCCGCGTCGCGGTCCTGCACCAGCAGGCCGCCGCGCACGCGCTTCATGTCGCTGCTCGGTCGACCGGCTCGCGCGCGGCGCTCCGTCGTCCTCGAGGATGCGCACGTTCTCCTTCTCGCTGCAGGACCTCGAGCGCGTCGTCGTCGTAGCCGGGCGCGAACACCACTCGACGAACATCGCGTCGAGCTGCTCGGCGAGCGCGCGGTCGACCTGGCCGGTTGAAGCAGAACACGCCGCCGAAGGCGCTCATCGGGTCGGTGGCGAGCGCGCGCTCGAACGCCTCGCCACGGTGTCCGCCGACGGCGCACGCCGCACGGGTTGTTGTGCTTGACGATCACCGCCGCGGGCACCTCGAACTCCTCGAGCAGGCGGCGCGCCGGAGTCGAGGTCGAGCAGGTTGTTGAACGACAGCTCCTTGCCGTGCAGCTTCGACACCATCGAGAGCAGGTGCGTGCGCGCGCCGGCCTGCGCGTAGTAGGCGGCGCGCTGGTGCGGGTTCTCGCCGTAGGGCAGGTCGAGCACCTTCTCGAACGCGCGGGTACAGCGGCCGGGAAGTCGTCCTCGCGCTCGGCGAACCAGCGCGCGATCGCGGCGTCGTAGCGCGCGGTGTAGGCGAACGCCTCGGTCGCGAGCGCCTCGCGCGTCTGCGTCGGACAGCCGGCCCTCGGCCACGCGCAGCTCCTCGAGCACGGCGTCGTAGCTCTCCGGCGTCACGACCACGGCCGCGAAGGCGTGGTTCTTCGCCGCCGCGCGGATCAGCGTCGGGCCCGCCGATGTCGATGTTCTCGATCACCTCCTCGTCGCTCGACCCCGCGGCGCGCCGGCCGTGCGCTCGAACGGGTAGAGGTTCACGCACACCAGGTCGATCGGCTCGATCCCCTGCTCGCGCGAGCGTCGCCGACGTGCTCCGGGTTCGAGCGCACCGCGAGCAGGCCGGCGTAGATCCGCGGGTTGAGCGTCTTGACGCGGCCGTCGAGGATCTCCGGGAAGCCGGTGTAGTCCTCGACCGAGCGCGTCGGCGATGCCCGTCGCCGGCGAGCTCGCGCGCGGTGCCGCCGGTCGAGACGATCTCGACGCCGAGCTCGGCCAGGCCGCGCGCGAAGTCCGACCAGCCCGCGCTTGTCGGACACGGTCAGCAGCGCGCGGCGCACGCGCACCTCGCCCGGCTGCGGCCTGACCTCGGCCGCGACGCCGCGCGCTCAGTGGCTCGGCATCGGCCGTCGCCTCGATCAGCACGCGGCGCGGGTTCGTCGGGGTCGAGTCGCACGGCGCCGCGCGGCGATCAGGCGGATCGCGCGCGGCAGCAGCCCGTGCTCGATCTCGTGGACGCGTCGCCTCCACCTCCGCGATGTCGGGAGCATACGGAAGCGTCGAACGGCTCCTGCAGGATGATCGGCCCGCTGTCGACGCCCTCGTCGACGAAGTGGACCGTGACGCCCGTGACCCGCACGCCGTACTCGATCGCCTGCTCGATCGCGCGCAGCCCGGGAAGGCCGGGCAGGAGCGACGGGTGGACGTTGATCGATCCGGCCCGCGAAGCGGCGGACGAACTCGGCGCCCAGCAGCTCCATGAACCCGGCGAGCACGACGAGCCCGACGGCCCGCGCCTCGAGCCAGTCGGCGAGCGCGCGCGTCGCGCGCCTCCCGCCCCGCGAAGTCCGGCGCGGCGAACACCGCCGTCTCGACGCCGGCCGCCTCGGCGCGCGCTCGAGCGCGGGCACGCCCTCGCGACTCGCGGCGACGCACACCACCTCGATGCCATCGTCGCCGTGCACGCGAGTCGAGGATCGCCTGCAGGTTCGTGCCCTCGCCCGAGACGAGGACGCCCAGCGCGCAGCCCACTCACGCCGCGCGGCTCGCGGGCGGCACCGCCAGGACCGGGTAGGGCCCTCCGGTCGTGGCTGAGCCGCCGCTCGGCGATCAGCTCGTCGATCCGGGCGAGGATGTCGGCGCGCCGCATGCTCGCCGAGGTCCCGTAGCCGGGCAGCCCGTCGTAGGAGTTGCGCTCGATCTTCTTCGTCCGCGCGCCGTGGAGGATCGCCGCGCAAGTCGTCCGACCGACGCGCGGGCGGGCCGCGTCGGCGACCGCCAGGATCGCCTCGTCGAGGTCCTCGACCCGCCGCGGGTCGGGCGGCGGGACCCGAGGAGCGAGCGCGCGGTCGCAGGCGTCGCAGCAGCGCGCCGCGGGCGCCGGCTCCGCGCGGTCGCCGAAGTGGCTGCAGGATGCGCCCGGCGGCGGCATCCGCCGCCCTCGACGTACGCCCAGACCTCGCGGTACTGCCGCCACCTGACGCGGACCCCCTCGGCCGCGGACGCGCGGCAGAGGCCCGCCGCGCGACGGTCGAACGGCGCGACGAGCCTGCCGATCAGCCGGTCGGGGCTCGACGGCGAGGGCTCGGCCACCCCGGCGCGCGCGAGGTGCCCCATGAGCGGGCGGAGCTGGTCGATCCCGCAGCCGATCGCCGCAGCGGTGGGGCGGGCGTCCACCCCGTAGCGGTCACCACCCTCGGCCGACCGCTCGAGCTCCGCTGCGAGTCCCGGCACGAGCCGGTCGTCCAGCTCGTCCCGCTTGATGAAGTGGACGTGGAGCGCCTTGTCGCGGTTCTCCGCGAGGAGCAGGGCGCGGGCCGGGGCGCCATCGCGGCCGCCACGACCGGCCTCCTGGTAGTACGCCTCGAGTGAGGCGGGCACGGTCGCGTGGAGCACCGTCCGCACGTCCGCCTTGTCGACCCCCATGCCGAACGCGTTCGTGGCCACGACCACGCCCGCATCGCCGGCGAGGAAGCGGCGCTGGACCTCCGCGCGCCGCTCGCGCGGGAGGCCGGCGTGGTAGGCGAGCGCCTCCTCGCCGAGGTCGCGCTCGAGATGCGCGGCCAGATCCTCGGCGCCCGCGCGCGTGCCCGTGTAGACGATCGCCGGGAGGGCGCCCTCCTCGCGCAGCGCGCTCGTGAGGAGCGCGCGCTTCTCGTGTGGCGCCGGACGGGCCACGACGAACGACAGGTTCGGCCGGTCGAAGCCGGTAGCCACGCGAACCGGGTCGCGCAGGCCGAGCCGGCGGGCCACGTCCACCGCGACGCGCGGCGTGGCGGTGGCCGTGGATGCCATGATCGCGCGCGCGCCGAGCGCGGCGGCGACGTCGGCCAGGCGGAAGTAGTCGGGCCGAAAGTCGTGGCCCCACTGAGAGACGCAGTGGGCCTCGTCGACGACGAAGAGCCCGACCCGAGCGGCTGCGCAGCCGATCGAGGAAGCCGGGCGCCGAGAAGCGCTCGGGCGCCACGTACAGGAGCCGCGTCCCGCCCGCCGCCGCACGCGCGAGCGCCGCCTCGTTGGCGCCCGCGTCCTGCTGCGCGTTGACGAGCGCGACGCGGTCCCCGAGGCCGCGCGCGCGCAGCGCGTCGACCTGATCCTGCATGAGCGCGACGAGCGGCGAGACGACCACCGTGAGGTCGTCGCGCATGAGCGCCGGTAGCTGGTAGCAGAGCGACTTGCCGGACCCCGTGGGCATGACGACCAGCGAGTCGCGGTCCGCGAGCGCGGCGGCGCATGCCTCGCGCTGGCCGGAGCGAAAGCTCGCGAAGCCGAAGCGCTCCCTCAGGGCGGCCTCGAGGTCCATCGGGGCCACCCTAGCGGCGTGCGCGGCGGGCGCCGGGCGCCGTCAGACGTGCCGTGACCGAAGCTTTACGCAACTCGCGTGAACGTCACGATCGGCCGGCGGCGGGGCGCCGACCGGTGGGCGCTAGGCCCTGACGACCGCGAGCTCCTCGAGCGCGAACTTCCCGTTCGCGTCCGAGCTCCGCTCGAGCGGGTACTCGCCCGTGAAGCAGGCATCGCAGTGCGTCTCGCGGCCCGCGCCGACGGCCTCGTACACGCCCTCGAGCGAGAGGTACGCGAGCGAGTCGCACCCGAGCTCGCGCGCGACCTCCTCCACCGAGCGGCCGTAGGCGACCATCTCCTCGGTGGTGGACATGTCGATCCCGTAGTGGCAGGTGTGCCGGATCGGGGGGGCGGAGATCCGCATGTGCACCTCCGCCGCGCCCGCGTCGCGCAGCATGCTCACGATCTGGCGCGTCGTGTTGCCACGCACGATCGAGTCGTCCACGACCACGATCCGCTTGCCCGAGACGACCTCGGGGAGCGGGTTGAACTTCATCCGGAGGCCGTGCTTTCGCAGCTCCTGGCCGGGCTGGATGAAGGTGCGCGCCACGTAGCGGTTCTTGATCAGCCCGTCGTCCTTGGGAATGCCCGAGGCGCTCGCGTAGCCGTTCGCGGCGGGGTTGCCCGAGTCGGGAACGGCAATCACGAGGTCGGCGTTCACCGGTGACTCGCGCCACAGGATCTCGCCCATCCGGCCGCGCACGACCTGCGCGCGCGTGCCTTCGAGCCGCGAGTCAGGGCGGGCGAAGTAGATGTGCTCGAAGACGCAGAAGGCGCGTCGCTTGCCCTCCACCACGCGGCGCGTCTCCAGGCCGCGCTCGCCGAGCGACACCATCTCCCCCGGCTCCACGTCGCGCATGAACTCCGCGCCGATGATGTCGAACGCGCAGCTCTCGGAGGCGACGCAGTAGCGGTCATCGAGCCGCCCGAGCGCGAGCGGCCTGAGCCCGGCCCCGTCGCGAAAGGCGACCACGGCGTCGCGGGTCATGACGACCGTCGAGAACGCGCCCTCCAGGCGCGGCATGACGTCGACGAGCGCCTCCTCGATCGTGTCGGCCTCGTGCGTCGACAGTAGGGCGGCGATGATCTCCGAGTCCGAGGTCGAGCGGAACGACACGCCGCGCTCGCGAAGCTCCGAGTGAAGCTCGACCGCGTTGATCAGGTTCCCGTTGTGCGCGAGCGCCACCTCGTGGCGGTCGGAGCGGTAGATCGGCTGGGCGTTCTCCCATGCGGAGGAGCCGGTCGTCGAGTACCGGACGTGCCCCAGCACCATCGTGCCCGTCAACGCCCGCAGCTTCGGCTCGTCGAACACCTGCGACACGAGCCCGAGGTCGCGCAGGGTCATGATGTGGCCGCTCTCGCAGGTCGCGATCCCGGCCGACTCCTGGCCCCGGTGCTGGAGCGCGTAGAGCGCGAAGTAGGCGAGCCGCGAGACGTCGTGCTCAGGCGCGTAGGCGCCGAACACGCCGCATTCGTCGCGCGGCCCGTCGCGAAGGGACATGGGCTCCTGCGGAGTCATGACATGAGGTCGGGAATGCCGCGCTCGTGGGCGGCTCGCAGCTCTTCGACCGGTACCGAGAGGCTACCAGCGGCGGTCGCGATCTCGAGCGCCCCGCCGCCGACGACGCCGAGTCGCCGAACGGCCACGGCGCCCGATCGCTCGGCGAGCGAGGCGACGGCTTCGGGCCGCCCGGAGACGACCACGCCGCCCGGCCCCTCGCCGAAGAGCGCGGCGTCCATGGCCGCTCCGGTGAGATCGATCCGCGCACCCGTGCCGCCGGCGACGCAGCACTCGGACAGCGCGCAGCCGAGGCCCCCTTCGGACACGTCGTGTGCCGAGGCGAGCCCGCCGCCGGCGACCGCGGAGCGGACGAGGGCGAGCGCATCCGTGTGCGCCGCGAGGTCGACCGGGGCCAGCCCGTCCGCCGTCTCGCCACGCAGCTGCTCGAGCTCCGACCCGCTTAGGTCGGGCTCGAACGGGCCGACCAGCGCGATCTCGTCGCCCTCCTCGACGAAGGCCACGCCGGCGGCCCGAGCCGGGTCCGCGAGCAGTCCCACCATCCCGACGATCGGCGTCGGGAGGATCGGCCCCGCCGACGCCTCGTTGTAGAGCGACACGTTACCCCCGACGACCGGCACCCCGAGCGCGCGGCACGCGTCGGCGAGACCGTCGACCGCGCGCGTGAGCTGCCAGGCAACATGGGGCTTCTCGGGGTTGCCGAAGTTGAGGCAGTTGGTGAGCCCGAGCGGCTCGGCGCCGACGCAAGCCAGGTTGGACGCGCACTCCAGCACGGCCTCCACCGCCCCCACGTACGGGTCGCACCCGACGCGGCGGCCATTGCCATCGATCGACACCGCGAGCGCGCCCGGAGCGCCGTCGCGGTGAAGCGCCAGCACCGCCGCGTCGGCCGCCTCCGGACGGCGCGACGTCCGCGAGCCGACCAGCGAGTCGTACTGCTCGAAGGCCCACCGCTTGCTCGCGACGGTCGGCGAGCCGAGCAGCGCCAGGAGCTTCGCGCGCGCATCGTCCTGCGGGGCGAGCCGCCGCCGCGGTGGCGGATAGATCGGCGCCTCGGGCGCGGCCGGCTCGAGGTCGTAGAGCGGGCAGTCGTCGACCAGCGCCTCCACGGGCATGTCCCCGACGAGCTCATCGCCCGTGAAAACCCTCAGGCGCCCGAGGGAGGTGACCGACCCGATCTCGGTGGCGCGCACCTCCCAGCGGTCGCAAACGCCGGCGACGTCGGCTAGGCGGTCCGGCTCGACGACGCAGAGCATCCGCTCCTGGGACTCCGAGATCATGATCTCGAACGGCTCCATGCCGTCCTCACGGAGCGGAACCCGCCCCACGTCCAGATCCAGCCCGACCCCGCCCTTCGACGCCATCTCGGAGGCGCTGGAGCTGAGCCCGGCCGCGCCGAGGTCCTGAAGCGAGCGCAGGAGCCCGCGGTCCAGGAGCTCGAGGCAGCACTCCAGCAGCTTCTTCTCCTCAAACGGATCGCCGATCTGAACGGTCGGCCGCTTGTCCGCGTCGCCCGTGTCGAGCTCGGCGCTCGCGAGCACGGACGCGCCGCCGATCCCGTCGCGACCGGTCAGGGCGCCGAGCAGCACGAGCACGTTGCCCTCGCCGGCGGCGGCGCTCCGGATCAGCCGCTCACGGGGGGCGAGTCCGAGGCACATCGCGTTGATCAGGCAGTTCTGCTCGTACGCCTGGTCGAAGTAGATCTCGCCCCCGACCGTCGCGACCCCGATCGAGTTCCCGTAGTGGCCGATGCCGGCGACCGCGTGCTCGAACAGGTAGCGCGAGCGCGGGGAGTCGAGCTCGCCGAACCGCAGCGAGTCGAGCACCGCTATCGGCCGCGCCCCCACCGCGAAGACGTCGCGGAGGATGCCGCCCACACCGGTGGCCGCTCCCTGGAACGGCTCGACAGCGCTCGGATGGTTGTGGGACTCGACCTTGAACGCCACGGCGAGCCCGCCGCCCACGTCGACCGCGCCGGCGTTCTCGCCCGGCCCCATGATCACGTGTGGCCCTTCGGTCGGCAGCCGGCGCAGGAGCTTGCGCGAGTGCTTGTAGGCGCAGTGCTCGGACCACATGAGCGAGAACACCGCCAGCTCGAGCGGGTTCGGCTCGCGCCCGAGCCGCTCGACGATCGTCTCGTGCTCGGCGTCGGTGAGCCCGAGCTCGCGGTGACGCGACGGCGCCTCGGCGGTCACGCGGCGGCGAGCTGCCGTGCGCCGGCGACCGACGCGAGGAGGCATCCGCCGTCGGTGGAGCCGGTGACCGGGTCCACGGCGTGCTCGGGGTGTGGCATGAGGCCGAACACGTTCCCGGAGCGGCTCACGACGCCCGCGATGTCCCGCACCGAGCCGTTCGGGTTCTGCCCAGCCGCGTAGCGGAGCGCCACCTGCCCGTGCTCCTCGATCTCCTCGAGCTGCCGCCGCGGAGCGAAGAACCGGCCGCTCCCGTGCTTCACGGGCAGCGAGAGCCGCTCGCCGAGCGCGCACGCCTCGGTGAACGCCGTTCCGCCGCGCTCAACCGTCACCTCGACCTGACGGCAGAGGAAGCGCAGGCTCGTGTTGGTGAGTAGGGCGCCGGGCAGGAGGCCCGCCTCGCACAGGACCTGGAACCCGTTGCAGATGCCGAGCACCGGCCCTCCCTCGCGCGCGAAGCGCGAGACGGCGGCCATGATCGGCGAGAAGCGAGCGATCGCCCCGGCGCGCAGGTAGTCACCGTACGAGAACCCGCCGGGGATCACGACGGCGTCCACGCCCGCAAGCTCGCGGTCCCCGTGCCAGAGCAGCTCGGCCTCGCCGAAGCGCCGGCACGCGAGCAGCGCGTCGACCTCGTCGCACGAGCCCGGAAAGCGGACCACGCCGAAGCGCATGTCAGGCCGCCCCGTCGAGCACGACGATCTCGTAGTCCTCGACCAGCGGGTTGGCAAGCAGCTTCTCGCACATCTCCTCCATGCGCGAGACGTCGGTGACCTCCAGCTCGACCATCCGCCCCACGCGCACGTCGCTCACGCCCTCGAAGCCGAGCGCCGGGAGGGCGCGCTCGACCGTCTGGCCCTGTGGGTCAAGGATCTCGGCGCGCGGTCTAATCAGGACGCGAGCCCGAGTCACGTCGCGGCGCCGCTTCGCTCGAGCCACGCCCGGAACGGCTCGCCGGTGATCCGCTCGTAGGCGTCGACGTAGCGCGCGCGCGTGCCCTCGACCACGTCGTCGGGGAGCGCCGGCGCCGGGGGCGACTTGTCCCACCCGGACGAGGACGCCCAGTCGCGCACGTACTGCTTGTCGAACGACGCCTGGCCCCGGCCGGGCTCGTACTCGTCGGCGGGCCAGAAACGTGAGGAGTCGGGCGTCAACACTTCGTCCCCGAGCACGATCCGCCCCGAGCCGTCGCGCCCGAACTCGAGCTTCGTGTCGGCCAGGATGATCCCGCGCTCGCGCGCGTGGTCGGCGGCGTGGGAGTAGATCGCGATCGACAGCCGGCGCAGCTCCTCGAGCAGCGACCGGTCGCCGACGATCTCGGCGGCCCGGTCGAAGTCCACGTTCTCGTCGTGGTCACCGACGTCGGCCTTCGTCGCGGGCGTGAAGATCGGCTCGGGCAGCCGATCGGACTCGCGCAGGCCGGCGGGCAGCTCGATCCCGCAGATCGCCCCGTCGGCCTGGTAGTCCTTCCATCCCGAGCCGGTCACGTACCCGCGGACCACGCACTCGACCGGGAACATCTCGAGCCGCTCAACGAGCAGCGCACGTCCCCGCGTCTCGCGCGGAACGTCGGCCGTCGAGACCACGTGGTTGGGGCAGATGTCGCCGGTCCGCTCGAACCAGAACATCGACAGGCCGGTGAGCACCTTGCCCTTGTCGGGGATCGGCGTGGGGTGCACGACGTCGTAGGTCGAGATGCGGTCCGACGCCACGAGCAGGAGCCGGTCGTCGACCTCGTAGATGTCGCGGACCTTGCCCTGGGTCAGGAGGCGATGGCCCTCGAGCGTGGCGGCGGCGCTCACGTAGCTCAGGCTAACAATCGCCGGAGTCGCAACGGCGCTCGGCCGATCGCGAGCCTCAGACGCCCAGCTCGTCGAGCCGTCCGACGATCTCGTCGGCGTGCCGGACGAACGCCGCGGGGTCGAAGACGGCGTCGAGATCGAGCTCCGGGGCGGCGTCCGCGAGGAGGTCACGGAACGGGGTCCCGGTGTCCCAGGCGCGCTGAGCACCTTCCTGGACGAGCCGGTACGCCTCGTCGCGCGAGCGCCCGTCGTCGACCAGCGCGAGCAGCGCCCGCTGCGAGTAGAGGGCGCCGTGCGTCGCCTCGAGGTTTTCGAGCATGCGGTCGGTGTGCACGGTCATGCCCTCGACCACGCGGATCGCGAGGCTCTGCGCGTAGTCGAGCAGCGTCGTGGCGTCGGGAAGCGCGACGCGCTCCACCGAGGAGTGCGAGATGTCGCGCTCGTGCCAGAGCGCCACGTCCTCGAGGCCGGCCTGCGCGTAGCCGCGCAGGAGGCGGGCGATGCCGGTGATGCGCTCGGAAACGATCGGGTTGCGCTTGTGCGGCATCGCCGACGACCCCTTCTGGCCCGCTCGGAAGGGCTCCTCGACCTCCCGCACCTCGGTGCGCTGGAGGTGGCGGACCTCGGTGGCGAGCCGCTCGATCCCGCCGCCGGCGAGCGCGACGGCTGAGAGCAGCTCAGCGTGCCGATCGCGCGCCACCACCTGGGTCGAGACTGGCTCGGCCCCGAGCCCGAGCCGGGCGAGGACGCGGCGCTCGAAGTCAGGGCTCGTGGCCGAGTAGCTGCCGACCGCTCCCGAGACCGCCCCGACCGCCGCCTGCGCGAAGGCCCGCTCCAGCCGCTCGGCGTTCCGTGCGGCCTCGAACGCGAAGCCGGCGAGCTTCACGCCGAAGGTCGTGGGCTCCGCCTGGACGCCGTGCGTGCGGCCCACGCACAGCGTCGAGCGATGCTCGCGCGCCCGTTCCGCGAGCGCGCCGACGAGGCGTCGCGACCCGTCGAGCACGACGTCCCCGGCCGCGCGCAGCTGGAGGGCCAGGGCCGTGTCGAGCACGTCGGAGCTGGTGAGACCATGGTGGATCCAGCGGCCCGCCGGCCCCGCCGACTCGGCCAGGACGTCGACGAACGCGGCCACGTCGTGGTCCGTGACCCGCTCCCGCTCGGCGACCGCGCCGACCGTGAACGACGCCGACCTGATCGCGTCGAGGTCGGCCTCGGTCGGTCCCTCCATCTCCTCGCACGCCGCGACCTCTACCCGCCGCCAGGCGTCCATGCGGGCTTGGTCGCTCCAGACGCGGCCCATCTCTTCGCGCGTGTAGCGAGGTATCACTGGTCGAGACTAACCACAGTCCGAGGACTGTCCTGCCTAAGTGTCGCTATGCGACCTCTAGGCAGGACGGTAGGCCAGATTCAAGCTGCATTCGAAGGACCCCGGCCGCGCGGTTCGCCTAAGGGCCTACGCCTCGATGATCTGCGCGGCGAGGATCGCCGCGTTGCGGGCGCCGTTCACCGCCACGCATGCGACCGGCACCCCGGGGGGCATCTGCGCGATCGCGAGCATGGCGTCGATGCCGCCGGCCACCGAGTTGGCGCTGGTCAGCGGCACGCCGATCACCGGGAGGTCGGTGTGGGCGGCGACCACGCCCGGGAGGGCCGCGGCGAGGCCGGCGCCGGCGATGATCACGCGCAGTCCGCGCATCTTGGCGTTCCGCGCGTAGTCCGCGACGACGTCCGGCTCGCGATGCGCGCTCATGACCCGGATCTCGTAGGAGATCCCGCGCCCGTCGAGCTCCTGGCCCGCCTTCTCCATCACCGGCATGTCGCTCTTCGAGCCCATCACGATCCCGACTCGTGGCGCGTCTACGTCCAAGTCCTCGAACGCCTCCTCCACCTCGGTCTCGGGATCAGGCCCGTCGGCCTCGGTCGCCGTCCCAGCGACCCCGGGCCCCTCCTCAGCGCGGCTCACGCCTCTACCCGCTCCGCCGCCCGCGCCGCGATGTCGTGCCGCAGCTGCTTGCCGTCGAACTCGATGCCCTCGGCGGCCGCGTACGCGCGGTCGCGGGCCTCGCTGGGAGTATCGCCGATCCCGGTCACGTTGAGGACGCGGCCGCCCGCGGTCACGATCCGCCCACCGGACTCGGCCGTGCCCGCGTGGAGCACCTCGACGTCGAGCGAGTCGGACGACTCGAGCCCTGATATCTCGTCCCCGCTCGACGAGGTGGCCGGATAGCCGCGCGAGGAGAGGACCACGGTGACCGCCCACGCCGACGACCACTCGAGCGAGGCGCCGGCGAGCCCGCCCGGGCGGGTCGCCCGCCGAAGGAGGTCCACGAGGTCGGAGCGCAGCCGCGGCAGCACGGCCTGCGTCTCAGGGTCGCCGAAGCGGCAGTTGTACTCCAGCACGCGAGGCCCGTCGGCGGTCATCATGAGACCCGCGTACAGCACACCGTGGTACGGCATGCCGCGCCGGCGCAGCTCGTCAATGATCGGCTGGTGGACAGCGCGGACCAGCACCTCGGCGTGCCCCGGCTCGATCCCGGGAACCGGCGAGTAGCTGCCCATGCCGCCGGTGTTCGGCCCGCGATCGTGGTCGTAGATCCGCTTGTAGTCCTGCGCCGGAGCCATCGGGATGGCGCGCTCCCCGTCGCACAGGGCGAGGAGCGACAGCTCGTCGCCCTCGAGGAACTCCTCCAGGAGCACCTCCGTCTCGCCGAAGCGGCGATCGACGAAGAACTCCTCCACGGCCGCGCGCGCCTCGCCCTCGTCGGCGCAGATCACGACCCCCTTGCCGGCGGCCAGGACGTCCGCCTTGAGGACCAGCGGATACCGCGCCCGTGCGAGCTCGGCGTCCGCGGCCTCCCGGTCGCGGAGGACGACGTGGTCAGCGGTCGGCACGCCGACCGAGCGCATCAGGTCCTTGGCGAACGCCTTCGACCCCTCGATGCGCGCCGCCGCGGCGCTCGGGCCGAAGGCTGCGATCCCCGCCACCTCGAGCGCGTCGACGACCCCGGCCACGAGCGGCGCCTCGGGCCCCACGACCACCAGGTCGCATCCCTCGTCGCGCGCCACCCGGACGATGCCGTGCACGTCGTCGGCCGCCACCGGCACGCACGGGACGCGGTCACGAGCGATGCCGGCGTTGCCGGGCGCGCACAGGACCTCCGGGTGCTCGGGGCTGCGCAGCAGGCCGCGGACGAGCGCGTGCTCGCGGCCGCCGCCGCCGATGACGAGGATCCGTCCCACGGGCCTCAGGCGCGGCGCGGCCCGCTCACAGACCCTCGATGAACTCGTCGATCGGGATCGCGGTTAGCGACTCGTACTTCGCCGTGCCGCGCGAGCCGAGCTCGAGCGAGATCCGGGCCATCGTCTGCTCGTCGGGCGCCTCGACGACGTTGATGAAGTCGAAGCGACCGAGCACCGCCCACTGCGCCGTCACGGTCGCCCCGAGCTGCTCGATCTCCTTGTTGACCTCGCGGATCCGGGAGGGGTTGTTCTTGATCGTCTGAACGCCCTCGGGCGTGAGCGTGCTCAGAAGGACGTAGGTCGCCACCGGCCGTCCCTTCTTTCGGGGTCGAGTAGTGGACTTCTCGCAGCTTTCGTCGCGCGATGCAAGCTGCCCTCATCCCGCACCGAAGCAGGATCGAGGTTCCGCCCATCGAACCTGCTACGGTCCTGATCTTCACCAAGCCAATAGAGAAAGACGGTGTTGAATGAACAAGCGGTTCCGGTTTCCCCTGTCGCTCCTGGCGACGCTAGCGCTCGCGGGCGTGGTCTCCGCCTGCGGTGGCACATCGGAGGAGAGCGAAGGCGCATCTGGCGGCGAGGAGTTCTCGCTCGTCTCCTACTCCACGCCCCAGCAGGCCTACGAGGAGATCATCCCCAGCTTCACGAGCACGCCTGACGGCGAAGGCCTCAGCTTCGAGCAGTCCTACGGGAGCTCGGGCGAGCAGAGCCGCGCCGTGGAGTCGGGCCTCGCGGCGGACGTCGTCGCGCTGTCGCTCGAGCCGGACGTGACGCGCCTCGTCGAGGCCGGCCTCGTGGACGAGGACTGGAACAAGGACGAGTACGACGGGATGGTCACGAACTCGGTCGTGTCCTTCATGGTGCGTCCGGGCAACCCGGAGAACATCGACAGCTGGGACGACCTGACCCAAGAGGGCATCGAGGTCATCGCGCCGAACCCGATCACCTCCGGCGGCGCGCGCTGGAACACGATGGCGGCGTACGGCCAGGTGGTCGAGCAGGGCGGGAGCGAGGAGGAGGGCGTCCAGTTCCTGCGCGACCTGTTCGCGAACATCACGGTGCAGGACACCAGCGCGCGTGACTCGCTCCAGACGTTCACGAGCGGCCAGGGCGACGTCCTGATCGGCTACGAGAACGAGGCGATCACGGCTCAGAACGCCGGCGAGGAAGTCGAGTACGTCACGCCGGACGAGACGATCCTGATCGAGAACCCGGCGGCGGTCGTCAACGAGAGCGCCAACCCGGAGCAGGCCCAGGCGTTCATCGACTTCGTCCGCGAGCCGGAGCAGCAGGAGGTCTTCCAGGAAAACGGCTACCGGCCGGTCGACGAGAAGGTCCTGGACGAGCAGGAGTTCCCCGAGCCCGCAGGCCTGTTCACGATTGATGACGTGGGCGGCTGGTCGGAGGCGTCCTCGAAGTTCTTCGACGAGGAGTCGGGGATCGTGACCGAGATCCAGCGCGACGCCGGAGTGCCCACCGAGTGAGGGCGGCCGCCGGATCGATCGCGGTACGGCTCCCCCGGCGGCGCATCGCCGCCGTCGGGGGAGCTCCCCTCATGCGCGGGCTCGTGGTGCTCTATCTGAGCCTGATGGTGCTGATCCCGCTCGCCGCGGTGGTCGACAGCTCGTTCGAGAACGGCCTCGCGTCGTTCTGGGACGCGGTGTCCGACCCACAGGCGGTCGCCGCACTCAAGCTGACGCTGCTCGCCTCCCTCGGCGTCGCGGCGATCAACGCGGTCGCCGGGACGCTGATCGCTTGGGTGCTGGTGCGCGACGAGTTCCGCGGGAAGGGGATCGTCAACTCGGTGATCGACCTGCCGTTCGCGCTGCCGACGATCGTCGCCGGGCTCACCCTGCTCGCCCTCTACGGGCCGGGCTCGCCGTTCGGAGTCAACGTGGCGTTCACCCAGATGGCGGTGATGCTCGCGCTGCTCTTCGTCACGCTGCCCTTCGTGGTCCGGGCGGTTCAGCCCGTGTTGCTCGAGCTCGACCGCGAGATGGAGCAGGCCGCCGCTTCACTCGGCGCGCGCGGGCTCACGGTGTTTCGCAGGATCATCTTCCCGAACCTGCTGCCGGCGATCCTTGCCGGCGTGGCGCTCGCCTTCGCGCGGGCGGTCGGCGAGTTCGGCTCGGTGGTCCTCATCTCGGGCAACCTGCCGCTCAAGACCGAGGTGGCATCGGTCTTCATCTTCGGCCAGATCGAGCTCGACAACATCACCGGGGCGGCAGCCGTCGCGGTGGTGCTGCTGCTCCTCTCCCTCGTCCTGCTCCTGGCGCTGAACCTGCTCCTCCGCTGGGGGACGAAGCATGACCGCTAACGCGCCCAGGTACGGCCTCCGCTTCGCGGCGCTCGGCTACCTCGCGCTGCTCCTGCTGCTCCCGGTCGGCCTCGTCTTCTACCGGACCTTCGGCGACGGCATCGGCCCCGTGTGGGAGTCGATTACGACCCCCGAGGCCCAACACGCCTTCTACCTCACCGTGATGATGGTGCTGATCGCGGTGCCGGCCAACACGATCTTCGGCGTCGCGTGCGCGCTCGTCCTCGTGCGCCAGCGGTTCAGGGGACGCGGCCTACTCAACTCCGTCATCGACCTTCCGTTCGCGATCTCGCCGGTCGTCGTCGGCCTCGCGCTGATCCTCGCCTACGGCAAGACGGGGTGGTTCGGTGGCTGGCTGATGGAGCACGGGATCCAGGTGATCTTCTCCCCGGTCGGCATGGCGCTCGCGACGATCTTCGTCTCGCTCCCCTTCGTCGTGCGCGAGGTGATGCCGGTTCTCCGCGAGATCGGAACAGAGCAGGAGCAGGCGGCTTCCACCCTCGGCGCCTCGCCGCTTCAGACCTTCTGGCGCGTCACCCTGCCGGCGATTCGCTGGGGGGTCGCGTATGGAGTGGTGCTCACGACGGCGCGCGCGCTCGGGGAGTTCGGCGCCGTGGCTGTGGTCTCCGGAAAGCTCGTGGGCAAGACCGAGACGCTGACGCTTCACGTCGAGCAGAGCTTCGAGAACTTCGATCTCGCCGGCGCCTATGCGGCGTCGTTCGTCCTAGCCGTGCTCGCGCTGGCGACGCTGCTCGCGATGAACCTCTTCAAACCGAAGGAGACTGCCTGATGGGAATCAAGGTCGAGAACGTCACGAAGCGGTTCGGCGACTTCCGCGCGCTGGACGACGTATCGCTCGACGTACCCGAGGGCTCCCTCACGGCGCTCCTCGGGCCGAGCGGCTCGGGCAAGTCCACCCTCCTGCGGGTGATCGCGGGGCTCGAGCAGCCCGACGCGGGCACCGTCGTGATCTCGGGCGAGGACGTGACCAGCATCCCCGCCCAGCGCCGCGGGGTCGGGTTCTGCTTCCAGCACTACGCCGCCTTCAAGCACATGACCGTGGAGGACAACATCGCCTTCGGCCTCAAGATCCGCAAGCGCGAGAAGGCCGAGATCAAGCGTCGCGTGGATGAGCTGCTCGCGCTCGTCCACCTGAACGGGTTCGGCAAGCGCTACCCGGCCAACCTCTCCGGCGGCCAGCGCCAGCGGATGGCGCTGGCGCGCGCCCTCGCGGTCGAGCCCAAGGTCCTGCTGCTCGACGAGCCGTTCGGAGCGCTCGACGCGAAGGTTCGCAAGGAGCTCCGCGCGTGGCTCAGACGGCTACACGAGGACGTGCACGTGACGACCATCTTCGTCACGCACGACCAGGAGGAGGCGATGGAGGTCGCCGAGCAGATCGTGGTCTTCAACGACGGCAAGATCGAGCAGGCGGGCCGGCCCCGTGACCTCTACGAGACGCCCGAGAACGAGTTCGTGATGAGCTTCGTCGGCCCGGTCAACAGGCTCGGCGACGCCTACATCCGCCCGCACGACCTCGACATCGTGCTCGAGCCCGACGACGAGACGGTCGAGGCGATGATCGACCGGGTCGTCTACCTGGGGTTCGAGGTCCGGGTCGAGTTCAAGCTCCCGGACGAGGCGCCGCTCTGGATGCACCTCTCGCGATCGCAGGCCGAGGAGCTGGAGCTCGAGGAGGGCCAGATCGTGTTCGTGAGGCCGCGCCGCTCGACGGTCTTCGAGCGGGAGCCGGTCACCGCTTAGGCGACGGCCACGGCGCCCGCGTCGACCCGCTCGAACGCGAGCTCGCCGTCACCTGCCTCGACGCGCACGGTGTCGCCTGCGCCGAACCGGCCCTCCAGGAGGGCCAAGGCCAGCTTGTCCACGAGCTGCTTCTGGATCACGCGCTTGAGCGGGCGCGCGCCGTAGGTCGGGTCGTAGCCGAGGTTGCCGAGCAGGGTCCGCGCGTCGTCTGAGAGCTGGACCTCGACCCCCCGCTCGCGTACGCGGGCCACGAGAAGCTCGACCTGCATGTCGACGATCCGGCCGATCTCCTCGCGCGTGAGCTGCCGGAACTCGACGATGTCGTCGAGGCGGTTGACGAACTCCGGCTTGAAGGTCGCCTCGACCCCGGCCACACCGCCCGGGATGTTCGACGTCATGATCAGCACGACGTTCTTGAAGTCGACGGTGCGGCCCTGCCCGTCGGTCAGGCGCCCGTCGTCCATGACCTGGAGGAGCACGTTGAAGACGTCGGCGTGAGCCTTCTCGATCTCGTCGAGCAACACGACCGAGTACGGGCGCCGGCGCACCGCCTCGGTCAGCTGGCCGCCCTCGTCGTAACCGACGTAGCCGGGCGGCGCGCCCACGAGCCGCGACACGGAGTGCTTCTCCATGTACTCGGACATGTCGATCCGGACCATCGCCTGCTCCGAGTCGAACATGAACTCGGCGAGCGCCCGCGCGAGCTCGGTCTTGCCGACGCCGGTGGGCCCGACGAACAGGAACGTGCCGATCGGGCGGTCCGGGTCCTGGAGCCCGGCGCGGGAGCGACGGAGCGCGTTCGAGACCGCCTCGACGGCCTCCGCCTGGCCGACGACGCGCTCGTGCAGCCGGCTCTCCATGTGCACGAGCTTCTCGACCTCGCCCTCCAGCAGCCGAGACACCGGGATGCCCGTCCACTTGGCCACCACCTCCGCCACGTCGTCGTCGTCGACCTCCTCCTTGAGCATGGTCTGCTCGGACTGCAGCTCGTGAAGCAGCGCCTCCTGCTCGTCGACGAGGCGCTCGAGCTCGGGGATCTCGCCGTAGCGGAGCTCGGCCGCGCGCTGGAGGTCGGCGTCGCGCTCGGCGCGCTCCGTCTCGCCCTTCGCCTGCTCGAGGCGCTCCTTGGCGTCGCGGATCGCGTCGATCGCCTCCTTCTCGCCCTGCCAGTGCGCCTTCATCTCGCTGGCGCGCTCGCGCAGCTCCGCGAGCTCCGCGGCGATCGCGTCGCGTCGGGAGGCGCTCGACTCGTCGCTCTCGTCCTTCAACGCCTGCTGCTCGATCTCGAGCTGCTGAACGCGGCGCTCCACCTCGTCGATCTCGGTCGGGAGCGAGTCGATCTCGATCCGGAGCCGCGAGGCCGCCTCGTCGATCAGGTCGATCGCCTTGTCGGGCAGGAAGCGGTCGGCGATGTAGCGCTGCGAGAGCATCGCCGCGGCGACGATCGCCGAGTCCTGGATCCGCACGCCGTGATGGACCTCGTAGCGCTCCTTCAGCCCGCGGAGGATCGCGATGGCGTCCTCTACCGAGGGCTCGCCGACCATCACCGGCTGGAAGCGCCGTTCGAGCGCCGCGTCCTTCTCGATGTGCTTCCGGTACTCGTCGAGGGTGGTCGCGCCGACGGCGCGGAGCTCTCCGCGCGCGAGCATCGGCTTGAGCAGGTTCGCGGCGTCCACGGCGCCCTCGGCGGCGCCGGCGCCCACGATCGTGTGCAGCTCGTCCATGAACAGGATGACCTGGCCCTCGGCCTCCGCGATCTCCTTGAGCACCGCCTTGAGCCGGTCCTCGAACTCGCCGCGGTACTTCGCGCCCGCGATCAGTGCGCCGATGTCGAGCGCGATCACGCGACGGTCGCGCAGCGAGGAGGGCACGTCGCCCGACACGATCCGCTGAGCGAGCCCCTCCGCGATCGCGGTCTTGCCGACTCCGGGCTCGCCGATCAGGACCGGGTTGTTCTTCGTCCGCCGCGAGAGCACCTGAACCACGCGCCGGATCTCGTCGTCGCGGCCGATCACGGGATCGAGCTTGCCCTCCTCCGCCGCGGCGGTGAGGTCGCGGCCGAACTTCTCGAGCGCCTGGTACTTGTCCTCGGGGTTCTGGTCGGTCACGCGATGCGGACCGCGCACCTCGCCGACGGCCTCCGCAAGCTGCTCGCGTGTCGCGCCGACGTCCACCTGCGGGTCCGCCGCCAGCGCCAGCAGCAGGTGCTCGGTGGACACGTACTCGTCGCCGAAGCCGCGCGCCTCCTCGTCGGCGCGGCTCAGGAGCTCGATCGTCTCGCGCGAGAGCGCGGGCGCGGCCGGCGCGTCGCCGCCGACCGTCGGGAGCGCGTCGAGCGCGGCGTTCGCCTGCCGGCGTACGGTCGCTGGGTCGGCGCCGACCCGGCGGAGCACCGGCACGACGATGCCGCCGTCCTGCTCGAGCAGCGCCGCGAGCACGTGATAGGGCGCGACCTCGGGGTTGCGCCGTGCGCCGGCGAGCCGCTGCGCGGCGGCGAGGGCCTCCTGGGACTTGACTGTGAAGCGGTCAGCTTGCATGGATCACGACCGGCGGCGGCCGATCGGCACGCTCACGCCGGAGTCGCCGGGTGAGGGTGCGAGGGCCTGAGCGGGTGGCTCGTAGGGCACGAGCTCGCGCCTGAACGAGCGATGGATGCGCTCGACCTCCTCCTCCAGCTCGCGCTGAATGCGCTCCGCCCGCCGTTCGAGGCGGACCATCCGCGAGCGCATGCGGTCGAGTTCGAGCTCGAGCTCGAGAACGCGCTCCACCCCTGCGAGGTTCATCCCGAACTTCGATGTGAGCTCCTGGATCCGGCGCAGCCGCTCCACGTCGCTCGGCGAGTAGAGGCGGGTGTTCTTCGGCGAGCGCTTCGGCGTGATCAGCCCGCGCGCCTCGTAGATGCGGAGGGTCTGCGGATGCATGCCGGCGAGCTCGGCCGCCACCGAGATCATGTAGACGCCGCGGCCCGGCTCGGGGGTGCGTCCGTCGCGCGCCATCAGCCGCTCCCGCCGAACAGGCGCTCGCGCGGGTTGCCGTCCATGACCTGCGCGAGCTCGTCGACCGCCTCCTGCTGCTCGCCGGTGAGCGAGCGCGGCACGTCGATCGTGAGCCGGTAGTGGATGTCGCCGCGGCCCTTGCCCCCGAGCCGGGCGGGACCCTCGCCGCGCAGCCGCTGGACGCTGCCGTGCTGGGTCCCGGCCGGAACCCGGATGCGCTTCGTGCCACCGAGCGTGGGGACCTCCACGGTGCCGCCCCGGATGGCCTCGACGATCGTGATCGGCACGTCCGCCTCGAGGTTGTCCCCCTTGCGGCGGAAGACTTGCGAGTCCCCGACGTGGGTGACCACGTAGAGATCCCCGGCCGGGCCGCCTCTGCGCCCAGGCTCGCCCTTGCCGGCGAGCCTGACCCGGCTGCCGTCGCGGACGCCGGCGGGGATGTTCGCTCGGTAGCGCTTGACCTGCCGCGTGTGACCTTGGCCGGCGCAGGTCGGGCACGGGTCGGTGATCTCGGTTCCCGTGCCGCCGCACTGCCGGCAGGGCTGGGAGATGGAGAAGAGGCCCTGGCCCTCGGACTCGATGCCCCGACCCTGGCAGCGTGGACAGACGGACGGGTTCGTGCCGGGCTTCGCGCCAGTGCCGCCACAGGTAGGGCACGGCGCCGCGACCGCGATGCTCACCGGCACCTGGGCGCCTTCCATCGCCTGGTCGAACGAGATCGTCACGTCGGTCTCGAGGTCGCGGCCGCGCGTCGGGCGCGACGTGCCCGCGGCGCCGCCCTGCCCCGCCGCGCCGCCGAAGAGATCGGACAGGATGTCGCCGATCCCGCCGAAGCCGGCGCCGCCGCCGCGGAAGCCACCGGGGCCGCCGCCACCGAAGACGCCGCCGCCCGAGTCGTAGCGGCGCCGCTGCTCGGGATCGGACAGGATCGAGTACGCCTCCTGGATCTGCTTAAACCGCTCCTCGGCGGCCGCGTCATCCGGGTTCTTGTCCGGGTGGTACCGGCGGGCCAGCTTGCGGTAGGCCTTCTTGATCTCGTCGTCGGTCGCCTTCTTGGCGACTCCGAGCGTCTCGTACGGGTCCTTGACGGCGGGCATCGCTGGTCCCCCCTCAGGCCGAGACGATCACGCGCGCCGGCCGCAGGACGGTGCCGTCGAGGCGGTAGCCCTTCTCGACCACGTCGACGACGACGCCGGCGTCGGCATCCGGGTCCGGCCGCGTCGATAGCGCGTCGTGCAGCGTCGGATCGAACGGCTCGCCGGCCGGGGCGAAGCTCTCGACACCAGTGCGCTCGAGCGCGGCCACCAGCTCGGAATGGACCAGCCGCACGCCCTCCTCGAGCGCGGCGCCCTCCTCCGACGCCGAGGCGAGCGCGCGCTCCAGGTTGTCGACCACCGGGAGGAGCTCGCGCGCCAGGCCGGCCTTCGCCCGCGAGCCGGCCGCCGCGACGTCCTTGGCGGCGCGCTTGCGGTAGTTCTCGAAGTCCGCCTGGGCACGCTGGGCGAGCGACAGGTACTCGTCGCGCTCGCGTCGAGCGGCCGCGAGCTCGTCGTCCTCGTCGGCTCCGAGCTCGGCGTCGACGGGCTCGGCGTCGGCCTCGAGCTGCTCCGTGCCCGGAGCCTCGGTCACCGCGTCTTCGTCAGGAGCGGGAGCGGCCCCCGCGGGCTCATCGGCCCGCGGGCGCGCCCGTTCCTCCGTGTCGCTCGGCGGCTTGGCCGGCGTGCCGCTCGCCATCAGCGGCGCTCCTCGCCGTCCACGACCTCGGCGTCCACGACCTCCTCGTCATCGGACGTCGAGGACGCGCCGTCGCCGTCGGGGGCGGGCGCCCCGTCGCCGTCGGACTGGTTCGCCTGCGCCTGAGCGGCCTGCGCGTAGATCTGCTCCGAGACCTTGTGGAAGGCCTCCTGGAGAGCATTCGCCTTGGCGCCGATCTCGGCGGGGTCGTCGGACGTGAGCGAGTCACGCACGTCCTTGATCCGGGCCTCGATCTCCGATCTCGAGGACTCGTCCACAGTGTCCATCTCGCCAAGCTGGCGCTCGGCCTGGTACGCGGCGTTCTCGGCGTTGTTACGGGCCTCCACGAGCTCGCGCTGGCGCCGGTCCTCGTCCGCGTGGGTCTCGGCGTCCGAGACCATCCGCTGGACCTCGTCGTCGGAGAGCCCGGACCCGGACTTGATCTCGATCTTCTGCTCCTTGCCCGTGCCGAGGTCCTTGGCCGACACGTTGAGGATGCCGTTCGCGTCGATGTCGAACGTGACCTCGATCTGCGGCATCCCGCGCGGCGCGGGCGGGATCCCGGTGAGCTGGAACTTGCCGAGCGACTTGTTGTACGAGGCCATCTCGCGCTCGCCCTGGAGCACGTGGACCTCGACGCTCGGCTGGTTGTCCTCCGCAGTCGAGAACACCTCCGACTTCCGCGTCGGGATCGTCGTGTTGCGCTCGATCAGCTTCGTCATCACGCCGCCCTTGGTCTCGATGCCGAGCGTCAGCGGAGTCACGTCGAGCAGCAGGACGTCCTTCACGTCGCCGGCCAGGACGCCCGCCTGGATCGCGGCACCCACCGCGACGACCTCGTCGGGGTTCACGCCCCGGTGCGGGTCCTTGCCGGTGAGGTCCTTGACCTTCTCCTGAACCGCCGGCATGCGCGTCATGCCGCCGACGAGGACGATGTGGTTGATCTCATCGCCGGTTACCCCCGCGTCCTGCATCGCCTGCTTCGTCGGGCCGACCACGCGATCGAGCAGGTCGGACACGAGCTCGACGAGCTTCGCGCGGCTGAGGCGCGTGTCGAGGTGCTTCGGCCCCGACTGGTCGGCCGTGATGAACGGCAGGTTGATCTGCGTCTCCTGTGTCGTCGAGAGCTCGATCTTGGCCTTCTCGCCGGCCTCGTAGAGCCGCTGGAGGGCCATCTTGTCCTGGGACAGGTCGATGCCCTGCGATGCCTTGAACTCGCTTCACCAGCCAGTCGACGATCGCCTTGTCGAAGTTGTCGCCGCCGAGGTGGTTGTCGCCGGCAGTGGCCTTGACCTCGAACACGCCGTCGCCGATCTCGAGCACCGACACGTCGAACGTGCCGCCGCCGAGGTCGAAGACGAGGATCGTCTGGTCGGCCTCCTTGTCGAGTCCGTACGCGAGCGACGCGGCCGTCGGCTCGTTGATGATCCGCTTGACGTCGAGCCCGGCGACCTTGCCGGCGTCCTTGGTCGCCTGGCGCTGGTCGTCGTTGAAGTAGGCGGGCACCGTGATCACGGCGCTGTCGACCGTCTCGCCAAGGTAAGCCTCGGCGTCAGCCCGCAGCTTCTGGAGGATCATCGCGCTGATCTCGGGCGGCGAGTACTCGTTGCCGCCCGCCTTCACGCGCGCGTCGCCGTTCGGGCCTCGAACGACCTCGAACGGGACGATCTTCTCCTCCTCCTTCACCTCCGCTTCCTTGCGTCCCATGAACCGCTTGATCGAGCTAATCGTGTTCTCCGGGTTCGTCACCGCCTGCCGCCGCGCGACCGCGCCGACGAGGCGCTCGCCGCCTGGCGTGAAGGCGACGACCGAAGGCGTCGTCCGGGCGCCCTCCGCGTTCTCGACGACCGTCGGCTCACCGCCCTCGAGCACGGCCATGCACGAGTTGGTGGTACCGAGGTCGATTCCGATCGTCTTCGCCATCTGTTCCTCCTGGAAAGAGCTAGGTTTCTAGGGTTCCTGCCTGAAAATCTAAGTCAGAGTATGGCAGATCGGAAGGCGAGCGGCAACCGCTCGAGCAAACGCCGACCGTGCGCGGTGAGGCCGCGCGGCGCGCGGCCTTCCGCCCGGATCCGGCGGTCTACCGGCTCTCGAGGAAGACGAAGAGCGGGTGCGTGGGCGCCGACATCGTCGCGTCGACGCGGGCGCGGGTCCCCTCGGGCCCCTCGCGCTCGATGCGCTCGGCCATCTCCCGCGCGCCCTCCTCGGTGAGGGCGCCGACGAGCAGGTAGCGCCAGCGGCGAACCACCGGGAGCCCCTCGCCCTCGAGGCGCTCTGCGACCCCTGTCATCGCTCGGTGGCTCGGCAGCTCGACGCGGACCTCCCAGTCGAACTCGCCCTCGACCGCGACCTCACGAGTTTCCGCCTCGATCTTGCGCTCCTCCTCGGCCGCGCGCTCCGCGTCGGTCGACGGGAGCGGCTCGGCCGCGTCCCGCCACGCCTCCTCGACCGGGTGCCAGCGGGTCATCGCCACCGCGGCCCCCAGCTCGTGCTCGGCGAGCAGCTCGCGCACCACGCGCTCCGCCTCGCGCGCCTCGGGCTCCGCGCCGGCGTACAGGAAGACCTCGGAGCCGGAGCGCGTCACGATGACGCGCTCGCCGAGCCGCTCGCGCGCCTCGTCGTCGAGCTCGCGCGCACGGAGGCGCTCGGTGAGGGTCAGCCCATCGTGGTCCTCGTCGAGCTCGACCTCGACTCGCCACTCGTCGCTCATGGCCGCGACTCTACCGCCAGGTGCTCAGGCTCTTCGCGCCGCACCGAGGCGCTCGCGGCCGAACGGGCACATGCGCCGGAGCGCGCACTCGCCGCAGCGCGGCGCGCGCGCAGAGCACGTCGTGCGGCCGTGGCGGATCAGGTTGACGTGCAGCTCGTAGGCGTCCTCGGGCGGCGCGAGCCGGCGGACCTCGTCGTGCGCCTCGTCGAACGACGCCCCCGGCCGGATCAGCCCGAGCCGGGTGCCGACGCGGTAGACGTGCGTGTCCACGGGGAAGTCCGGCAGGCCGTAGGAGAAGAGCAGGACGCAAGCCGCCGTCTTGCGGCCGACCCCAGGCAGCGAGCAGAGGAAGTCGCGGCCCTCCTCGACCAGTGCCACCTCCAGCCAGCTCAGGTCGTCGTCCCCGAGCGCCCGCAGGATCGTCTGGATCCGCTCCGCCTTGACCCGCGAGATGCCCCCGGGGCGGATCGCCGCCTCGACCTCGTCCGCGTCGGCGTCGCGCACCGAGTCCCAGCTCGGGAACCGCTCGCGCAGGCGCCCGTACGCCACGTCGCGATTGCGGTCGTTCGTGTTCTGGGAGAGCACAGTGAGAACCAGCTCGTCGATCGGCGCGCGGTGCGGGCGCAGGGTGGGTCGCCCGTACGTCGCCCGGAGGCGGTCTCGGATCGCCCGGACGCGCCGCCGGTCGGGGCGGCGCCAGGCGCTCGCGCGCGACGGTGGCACCGGCCGAACGTTACGTCGCGACCGACGCCGGCCGCCCCCCGCGTCCTGCTAAGAACCGGGCCATGGACCGCACCGAAGCACCCGCGGTGGACCGCCGCGGAGAGATCGCCGGCGTCCCGGTCTTCTGGCGCGAGGCCCCCGCGACCGGGGCGCCGCCGACCCTGTACGTCCACGGGTCGCCGACCAACTCCGACGACTTCGTGCCGTTCCTCGAGCGCACCGGGGGCCTCGCCCCCGACCTCCCGGGGTTCGGCCGGTCGGGCAAGCCGGGCGACTTCGATTACTCGATCGGCGGGTACGCGCGCTTCCTGGGTCGCTTCATCGACGAGACGCTCGGACGGGAGCGCTTCTCGCTCGTCGTCCACGACTGGGGCGGCGTCGCCCTGGCACTTGACGACGAGCACCTGGACCGCATGGAGCGTCTGGTGGTGATCAACGCGGTCCCGCTCTTCTCGAGCTACCGCTGGCACCGCATGGCGCGGCTCTGGCGCACCCCGGTCGTGGGCGAGCTGACGATGGGGTTCTCGACTCGCTGGGGCTTCAAGCGGCTCTCGCGCGAGGCGGTGGCGGGCGACGCGCCCGCGCCCGACTACCTGATCGACCGCGTGTGGGACCACTTCGACCACGGCACGCAGCGGGCGATCCTCAAGCTCTACCGGTCGGGGCCGCCCGAGGCGCTCGGGCGCGCCGGGGCGAGGCTCGGCGCGATCGCGTGCCCGGCGCTGGTCGTATGGGGCAGGCTCGACCCCTACATCCCCGAGTCGTTCGCGCAGGCGTACGCCGACGCGCTCGGCGGCCCGGCGCGGGTTGAGCTCGTGGAGGGAGCGAACCACTGGCCGTGGATCGATCGCGTCGACGTCGTGGGCACGGTCGCGGACTTCCTGCTCGAGCGCTGATGTCCGCGCCTGGGGTCCCGCGCCTCGCCGCGCTTCGGGCGCGGCCGGCGCTCGTGGTCTCCGGCCGCTCGTGGCTCGCTCCGGTCCTGGTCGCGACCGCGGTCGCGACCCTCTACCTGATCGTCGACCCGCGTACGAGCGACCTGCCGACGCACGTCTTCCGCACCGAGCTGTTCGCGCGCGAAGGCTTCACGCTCTGGAGCAACCAGTGGTACGGCGGCCATCACACGCCCGCCTACAGCGTCCTGTTCCCGCCGCTCGCGTGGCTCGTCGGCCCCATGGTGGTGGGGGCCGTCTCGGCGGTCGCCTCGGCCGCGCTCTTCGAGCGGCTCGCGACCGCGCGCTTCGGCGCGCAGGCCCGGTACGGCGCCCTCTGGTTCGCCGTGGCGGTGGGGAGCCAGCTCTTCACCGACCGGCTCACGTTCTCGCTCGGTGTTGCGATCGGCCTCGGCGCGCTTCTCGCCGCACAGCGCGAGCGGCCGGTTCTCGCGGCGGCGCTCGCGGTGGGGTGCGCGCTCGCGAGCCCGGTGGCCGGGGCGTTCGCCGCGCTCGCGGGGCTCGCCCGGCTGCTCGCGGGAGGGTGGCGGGAGGGCGCTGCCCTGTTCCTCGGGGGGCTCGTGCCGCCGCTGATCCTCGCCGCCGCGTTCCCGGAGGGGGGCACGCATCCGTTCGTCTTCTCGTCCTACATCGGGGTGCCGCTCGTGGCGGCGGCCTTCATCGCGCTCCTGCCGGCCCGCGAGCGGACGCTTCGGATCGGGGCGGCGCTATACGCGCTTGCGGGCACGGCCGCATTCCTCGTGGACACGCCGATGGGGGGAAACGCGGCACGCCTCGGGGCTCTGTTCGGGGGGCCGGTGCTGGCCGCCGCGCTGCTCGGGCGCCCGCGGCCGCGCGCGGCCTCCGCGATCCTGGCGGTCGCGCTCGTCGCGCTCGCGTACTGGCAGTGGGCGCCCGCGGTCCGCGCCTACGCGGACGCCCGCGCCGACCCCGCCACCGAGCGGGCGTACTACGCGCCGCTGCTCGACTTCCTCCGCCGGGAGCCGCCGGCCGGGCGGGTCGAGGTCCCGTTCACCCGCAGCCACTTCGAGGCGGCGGAGATCGGCATCGAGTGGCCGCTCGCGCGCGGTTGGCAACGTCAGCTCGACGTCGAGCGCAACGAGCTCTTCTACGAGGGCGAGCTGACACATGGTGCGTACTCACGCTGGCTGAGGGAGAACGCCGTGAGCTACGTGGCGGTGCCCGACGCCGCGCTCGACTACAGCGCCGTCGCCGAGCGGCGGCTCGTCGACGAGCGCCCGGCGTACCTCCGCCCTGTCTGGACCGGCGCCCACTGGCGGGTCTTCGAGGTCGTGGACACGCGCCCGTTGGCCGAGGCCGAGGGCGGCGCGGCAATCGCCGGCGCTTCCTTCACGCGCACCGGCTTCCGGCTCGACTTCGACCGAGCGGGGACGGCGCTCGTCCGCGTCCGGTTCAGCCCCTACTGGCGAGCGGAGGGTGCCTGCGTCGAGCCGGCCGGCCGTTGGACCCGCGTGATCCGGGACGAACCCGGGCCGGTGAGCGTGGAGATCGACTTCGCACCGGGCCGCGTGGTCGACCGCGGTCGGCGCTGCGGCTGACGCCCGTCGACTCCGCGTGAAGCACTAAGCTCACGCCGTGGCCCAAGCCCTCAGGTGGAGCGGGCGCTGGCTCCCGCACGGGTGGCTCGACGCGCTCCGACAGGTCGCCCTCTTCGCCGCCGTCTACTACCTCTACCGGCTCGTGCGCGGCTTCGTCGACGGCGACGTGAGCGCCGCGTTCGAGAACGCGCGCCTCGTCGTGGACGCGGAGCGGGCGCTCGGCCTGTTCTTCGAGCCGGGCCTCCAAGAGTGGGCGCTCGGCCAGTCCTGGGTCGTGGACTCCGCGAGCTGGGTCTACGTGCAACTCGCACGTGGTGGTGACACTCGGCTTCCTCGTCTGGCTCTACCTGGCCCACAACGGCGCCTTCTACTACGTGCGCAACATGTTCATGGTCGCGATGGGCCTTGCGCTCGTTGGCTACGTCCTGTTCCCGACTGCGCCGCCGCGCTTCCTCCCGGAGTGGGGCTTCACGGACACGGTTGTCGCGCTCGTCGGCGAGCAGACCGCCCGCGGACGCGCCGACGTTGCTCTACAACCCGTTCGCGGCGGTGCCGAGCATGCACGTGGCGTTCGCGCTGATGATCGGCGTGCCGGCGTTGATGCTCGTCAAGCGCCGCGTCGCAAGGTCGCTCTGGGCGCTCTACCCGCTGGTCGTGACCTTCGTCGTGGTCGTCACCGCCAACCACTTCTGGCTCGACGCCGCGCTCGGCGCGCTCGTCGCGGCGCTCTCCGCCTACCTCGCGCACGCCGGTCTGGCACGCGTCCGCCCCGACGCCTGGGCATGGCGGCGCCTCGGCGTCGAGGCACCGGCTTGAGCGTCGAGGGCCCGCGGCGCTCCGGCGCGGGCGGCGCGCGGCGCCGGCGCGGCGGTGCCGACGGCTTCGAGGGCGGCGGCGCGACGCGGACGCCCGGCGAGCGGCGGCAGCTCGCGCGCGACCGCCTGATCGAGTCGCGCCTGACGCCGAACGCGATCTCGCTGACCGGGTTCGCGCTGAACATCGTCGCCGCGGTCCTCGTGACGCAGCGCTACTTCTTCCTGGCCGGCGTCGCGTTCATCGTCGGGTCGGTCATGGACACGCTCGACGGGCGCTACTCGCGCATGTCCGGCAAGGGCACCGCCGTTCGGCGCTTTCCTCGACTCCACGCTCGACCGGGTCGAGGAGGGCGTGGTGCTCGCCGCGGTGGCCGCCTACTTCGCCGAGCCGGGGCGACGAGCTCGCCGTGGCGGCCGTCGTGGTGGCCGTCGCTCGCGTCGCTGATGGTGAGCTACACGCGCGCCCGCGCCGAGGCGCTCGGCGTGGAGTGCAAGGTCGGGCTCGCGACCCGGCCGGTGCGCGTCGTGATCATCTCGGCCGGTCTCGTGTTCGCGAAGGGCGCTAGCCTGGGCAACTTCTCGCTGCTCGAACCCGCGATCTACGTGCTCGCGGCGCTGACGACAGTCACGGTGCTGCAGCGCGTGCTCCATGTGCGGCGACAGCTCGTGCGCCTGGCCGAGGCGTAAGCGGCGCTCGGCGCGTAACCGAAGCGGCGGCTCGGGGTTTGATCAAGCCGCGACCCGTCGCGCGGCGGCGCAATCCAGGAGGCCGAAGCTTGACGGAACGGCGATGCACCACCAACGGCGGCTCGCGCTACCAGACCGACAAGGTGCGCGTCGCGATCGTCGGCGTCGGCAACTGCGCCTCGTCGTTCGTCCAGGGCGTCCAGTACTACCGGGACGCCGACGCCGGCAGGACGTGCCCGGGCCTGATGCACGTCGACCTCGGCGGCTACCACGTCCGCGACATCGAGTTCACGGCCGCGTTCGACATCGACGCCGACAAGGTCGGCAAGGACCTCTCCGAGGCGATCTGGTCGGGCCAGAACAACACGATCAAGTTCGCCGACGTGCCGAAGCTCGGCGTGCCGGTCCACCGCGGGATGACCCACGACGGCCTCGGCAAGTACCTCAAGGAGAAGATCACCAAGGCGCCCGGCGAGACCGCCGACATCGTCGAGATCCTCAAGGAGACGAAGACCGACGTGGTCGTCTCCTACCTCCCGGTCGGGTCCGAGCAGGCCACCAAGTGGTACGTCGAGCAGGTGCTCGAGGCCGGCTGCGGCTTCGTCAACTGCATCCCGGTCTTCATCGCCCGCGAGGACTACTGGGCGAAGCGCTTCGCGAAGGCCGGCCTGCCGATCGTCGGCGACGACATCAAGTCGCAGGTCGGCGCGACGATCGTCCACCGCCAGCTCGCCCGCCTGTTCGCCGACCGCGGCGTGAAGATGATGCGCACGTCGCAGCTCAACGTCGGCGGCAACATGGACTTCTACAACATGCTCGAGCGCGAGCGGCTCGAGTCGAAGAAGATCTCCAAGACCAACGCGGTCACGTCGATCATGGACCACGAGCTGCCGGCCGACGACGTCTACATCGGCCCGTCGGACTACGTGCCGTGGCTGACCGACCGCAAGTGGGCGCACATCCGCGTCGAGGGCCAGGCGTTCGGCGACGTGCCGCTCAACGTCGAGATGAAGCTCGAGGTCTGGGACTCGCCGAACTCGGCCGGCATCGTCATCGACGCCGTCGCTGCTGCAAGCTCGCGCTCAACCACGGCGATCGGCGGCCCGCTCGAGGCGCCCAGCTCGTACCTCATGAAGTCGCCCCCGGTACAGGTGCCCGACTCGTCGCGCGCGACGACACGGAGCGATTCATCGCCGAGTACGGCGGCGCGCCGAAGCTGCCCGGCAAGGGCAGGATCCGCACGCCGGCGAGCGCCTGAGCGCCAGGCTCCGCTACGCCCCGCCGACGCTAGGCCCGGCCGGGCGTCTGGCGTATCCTCGCCGCGTGGCGCGGAGCGCTTCACGATCGCCCAGGTCACTCCCTACGCCTGGGAGCAGCACCACGAGGTCAACCGATTCGTCGAGCGGCTCTCGGACGAGCTGTGCCGCGCGCGGGCACCGCGTCGTGGTCGTCGCGCCGTCGGACTCGCGCCAGCTGATCCGCGAGTCGCGCGCGCTGATCGGCGGCGCTCGCCGACGACCCCGAGCGCGTGTTCGCGGGCGACGGCTGCGCGCAGGTCCTGGGCGTGGGCCAGAGCATCCCGTTCCCGCCGCGGTCGCGGGGCGGGAGCGCGGTGTCGCTCCCGGTCGACGTCTCGCGGACGATCGAGGAGCTGCTCGACCGCGCCGACTTCGACTTCGTGCACGTGCACGAGCCGTTCGCGCCGAGCGCGTCCTCGGCCGCGCTGCGCCACTCGCGCGCGCTCAACGTCGGCACGTTCCACTCGGCCACCGAGCGCGTGCTCTCGACCCAGGTCGCCCGCCGCTTCGTCGAGCTCTTCTTCGGCCGGCTCGACGGGCGCACCGCCAGCTTCCGGTCGACCGCGCGAGCTCGTGGAGCCGCTTCTTCCCCGGCGACTACCGGATCGTCCCGCCGGGCGCCGACCTCGCGCGAGCGACCGCGCGCGAGCGGACGACGACGTGGTGCGAGATCGTCTTCTCCGCCGAGGAGGAGCGCGCTGCGCTGCGGCTGTTCCTGCGCGCGCTGCGCAAGCTGCCCGCCGACGCTGCCGTGGCGGGCCACGGTCTGGTCGCGGCGGCCGCGGCGCAGCCGACCGTCCCGCTCGCTGCGCGCGATCTCGCGACCGCGTCCGCTTCGCCGGCCCGGCGGACGGCTCCGAGGCGCAGCACCTCGCGCGCGCAGACGTCGCTCGTGGCCGCCTCGACCGGCGCGGCGCCCGCGCCGCAGCTCCTCCTGCGGGCGCTGGCCGGCGGCGCCGTGCCCGTGGCGTCGCGGCTGCCCGCAGTACGAGGAGGCTGCTGCGCGAGGGCGAGCTCGGGCTGCTGTTCGAGCCGCGCGACGCCGAGACGCTCGCGGCCCAGCTCGCCCGCCTGGTCGAGGACGGCGACCTCAGCGGCGCGCCTGCGCGACCGCGTGTACGCGGCACGCGCGCCGAGCTCGACTGGGTCGGCGTGACCGCGGACGGCTTCGAGCGGCTCTACGACGAGATCGCCGCGCGCCGCCACCGACCCGACGGCAAGCCCGCCGTGCGCGACGCGGCTCGCCTCGCGCGACGCTGATCGACGTCGACCTGCACATGCACACCGACCACTCGCACGACTGCGCGACGCCGGTCGAGACGCTGCTCGAGACCGCCGAGGCCGTGGGCCTCGGCGCGATCGCGGTGACCGACCACAACGAGATCTCGGGGGCGCTCGAGGCGCACGAGCGCGCCGAGGCGTGAAGGTCATCGTCGCCGAGGAGGTGAAGACCGCCGACCAGGGCGAGGTGATCGGCCTCTTCATCGAGGAGAAGATCCAGCGCGGCATGACGCTCGAGGAGACGATCGCCGAGATCAAGCGCCAGGGCGGGCTCGTCTACGTCCCGCATCCGTTCGACCGGATGCACTCGGTGCCCGACTACGAGCACCTGCTCGAAGGTCGTCGAGCGACGATCGACGCGATCGAGGTCTTCAACGCCGCGGGTGGCCATCCCGGCCTTCAACGAGGAGGCGGCGCGGTTCGCCGAGCAAGTACCGGATCGTCGCCGGCGCCGGGTCCGACAGCCACGTGCCGCAGGGCCTCGGCTCGGTGAAGATCCGGATGCGCGACTTCGACGGGCCGGAGGAGTTCCTGGAGTCGCTGCGCGACGCCGACATCGTGCGCAACCGCCAGACGCCTCCTCTACGTCCAGGCGCTCAAGTTCATGCAGACGAAGGCCACGCCGCGGCGCGCGTCCCGCGCTCGGCGACCGCCTCGAGGCCGCCGGCGGGCGCGCGCGGGGAGCAACAAGTGATGCAGGCGAGAGGACCGGCGCGCGCACCGTCAAAGCCCTCAGGCCGGATGCCCGCTACCGATGACGAGATCCGTGAGAAGTACCTCGAGCGGGCGATCCGGGAGCTCAACTCCCTGACGCGCGAGATCCAGGGGTGCGAGCTCTGCCCGCGCGGAAGCATGATGCCCGTGCTCGGCTCGGGCCACCCGCAGGCGGACATCTTCCTTCTGAAGCACTCGCCGCGGCCCTCCGAGATCGAGGAGGGCGTCGCCTTCTACGGACGCGCGGGCAGCGCGCTGATGAAGAGCTTCAAGCGGCTCGGGATCGATCCGCTCGTGGTCTACGGGACGGTCTTCGTCAAGTGCCCGGTGACCGACACCGACGACTCGGCGCCCGAGTGCCGCGCGCGCGTCCTCGAGGAGCTCATGGTGGTGTCGCCGCGAATCGTCGTCGTCATGGGCGACGAGGCGCTCGCGGAGCTGAACGAGCTCGGCGTGCCGCTCGGCCGCGCAGTCGAGGCGACGCCGGGAGAGATCCAGTCGCTCACTCCCTCCTGCGAGGCGCTGTTCGTCCCCGACATCGACTCGGCGCTCGACGAGGAGGGCGCGAAGCGCGCCTTCTGGGGCGCCTTCCGCGCGCTCGGCGACTGGTACGAGGAGCTGCCGCCCTACTAGGAGGAGCGCTCGAGGAGGGACTCGAGCCCGTCGAGCAGACGCTCCAGGCCGAACTCGAACTGAGCCTCGCCCGCGACCGTGTCGGCGGCCTCCGAGGCGGCCGCGGTGAGCGTCGGATAGTCGTCGGGGGAGAGCGCCGTCAGCGCGGCCCTGGTCTGGCGCCTCGCCTCCTCGGGGCGCTCAGGCGAGTTGAAGCTCGTGAAGCCGAACGTGTACGTGAAGAGCGCGCGGTACGCGCGCGTGGCTTCCGCGCGCCCGAACCCGGCGCCCTCGAGGACCGCCAGCGCCGCCTCGGTGATCCGGAGCGCCTGCGGGCTGAGCATCGGGCGGACGAGCCGAATTCGAACGCCGCTCGGATGCCGGGCGAGCTCCTCGTGGATTCCCCGCATGAGCCGCCCGAGCTCCTCCTTCCACGTCCCCGTCCCTACCCCGACGGGCATCGCCTCGGCCACGGCCGCGTCGACCACCGCGTCGAGCAGCTCCTCCTTGGTGCGGAAGTACCCATAGAGCGTCATCGTGCCGACTCCGAGCTCGGCCGCCAGGCGGCGCATGCTCACGGCTTCGAGGCCCTCGCGGTCGGCCAGGTCGAGCGCGACGCGGGCGATGCGCTCCGCCGAAAGGGACCGTCCCTCCGGCTGTGAGTTTGGAACCATCAGGTTTGCGTTCAGTACGAGATACGGTACGCTGTACGACAGCATGCCCGGGCCCTCGGTGACCAGCCAACTCGGTGCACTCGCAGCGACCCTACTCGTCGCGGCGGGCATCGCCGCTCCCGCGGGCGCGGCGCCACGTCAGACCTACGATGCCGAGCTCACCGCCGCCCGCCCCGACCGCTCCACGGGGTTTCGCCAGGCGATTCGATACGTCAACCCCGGCGATCCGGACGCGAAGCCCCACGCCGTCGAGGAGATCCTCCTCCGCCTACCGCGCGGCTCGCGGATCGACACGTCCGCGCCGCCCCGATGCGGCGCCACCGAGGCCGAGTTCCAGCTGGTGGGTGCCGACGCGTGCCCGCGCAGGACCCAGGTCGGCGCCGGATTCCTCAGCGTCGACTTCGGGGCGGCGCTGGGCCCCCTTCCCCGCGTCGTCGAGAACGACGTCCGCTTCTTCAACAACGAGGACGAGCTGATGCTGTTCGCCGAGTCGACGAACACCGGGCAGCCGCCGATCCGCACGGCGAGCCGCTTCGAGGTCGGAAGGCGCAGCTTCCTCTCGCGGGTGCCGCCGCTGCCCGGCGCTCCTCCGCCCGACCCGTTCGCGGCCATCGACGACGTCCGGAACCGCATCGAGGCGGTCGAACGCAGGGGCGACGCCTACATCACGACGCCGTCGAAGTGCCCGCCCGCGGGTCATTGGAAGCTCACGGCGGAGTTCACCTATCGCGACGGCGTCGTCCAGACGGAGCGAAGCAGGACGAACTGCCGCGGCGAGGGGTCGACCGGGTTCGCGCGCCGGTCGGGCCCGCGCTTCTAGCGCTCCAGGAGCGCCACGCACTCGATGTGCGGCGTCTGGGGGAACATGTCCACCGGCCGCACGGCGCTCAGCGCGTAGCCCGCGTCAACCATCTGACGGGCGTTCGGCGCGAGCGTGGTGGGGTTGCACGAGACGTAGACGATCCGCCTCGCCTCGGTCTCGAGGACCCGGCGCACCACCTTCTGCGACAGGCCCGCCCGCGGCGGGTCCACCACGACCACGTCCGGCCGGCCCGCCTCCTCGACGAGCGGCCGCAGGGCCGTCCGCACGTCGCCGGCGAAGAAGCTGGCGTTCTCGAACCGGTTGAGCCGTGCGTTCTCGATCGCGTCGGCCGCGGCGCGCTCGGTCACCTCGAGCCCCCACACCTCGCGGGCGGCGCCCGCCAGCGCCAGGGAGATCGTGCCGATCCCGCAGTAGAGGTCGAACACCCGCTCCGAGCCATCGAGATCCGCAAGCTCGATCGCGGTCGCGTAGAGCCGCTCCGCCATCTCGGTGTTGGTCTGGAAGAAGGCCTCCGGCGAGACACGGAAGCGGAGCCGCTCGCCGGCGACCTCCATCTCCTCGACGAGCGCCTCCCGCCCGCGTAGGAGCCGCGTGTCGCCGGCCGTTGTCTCGGCGCCTCCGGACGCCCGGGTCCAGAGGACGCTGTCGGCAGGCAGCGCCTCGGCGAGCGCGTCCGCGTCGAGGTCCCCGGGGCTCGTGACGAGCCGGGCCTGGAGCTCTCCGGTACGACGGGCCTCCCGCACGACCAGGTTGCGGAGGAAGCCCGCGTCGGCGGCGCGGTCGTAGGGCTCGAGGCCGGCGTCCGCGCACCAGCGCCTGGCCGCCTCGCGCACCTCGTTCACGCGCCCCGAGGCGAGCACGTCGTCCGCGACGCCGTCGACCACGTCCCAGCGGCCCGCTCGGTGGAAGCCGAGCACCGGGCCGAGCCCGAACGAGTACTCCAGCTTGTTCCTGTAGCGCCAGGTCTCGACCGCGGGGGCGATCGGCTCGACCGGCGGGTCCTCGAAGCGGCCGATGCGCTCGAGCGCCTCCCTGACCTGCGCCTCCTTCTCGATCAGCTGGCGCTCGTAGGGCAGGACCTGCCACGGGGCGCCGGGATGCTGCGCTCGCGGCTCGATGCGATCGGGGCTCGGCGCGAGGAGCTCGACGGTGCGGGCCTCCGCGTAGGCGCGCTTCCGCTTAACCACCTCCGCGCGGACGCGATCGCCCGGCACGGCGCCCTGCACGAAGACGACGTATCCGTTCAGGCGGGCGACCCCGTTCCCCCCATAGGCGAGGGAGTCGACGGTCAGCTCGAGCTCGTCGCCCCGGCTAGGGGTACCGGATCGCGATAGCGCGGCGGGCGGGGTCTCTGGGGGCACCCGGGCTATGCTCGCAGGCGGTGGACCTCGCCGGCTATCGCGACCGGGCCGAGCGGTTCACCTCGGCGCTGGCCCGCGAGCACTACCGCCACTACGCCGGGCTGAAGCCCGACCTCGAGCTCGAGCCGATCTACACGGCGGGGGCCGACCTCTTCACGCGCGAGGCGGTCGAGCGGCTGCGCGACTCGGGCGAGCCCGCACTCGCCGAGTTCGCGGTCGAGGGGCTGATCGGCAGGGCGACAAGGCGCGAGGCCGAGCAGCTCGCCGCGCTCGAGGCCGCCCTCGAGCTCGACTTCGACGGCCAGGCGGTTCCATACCGTGCGGCGCTGGTCGCTCAGGCGAACGAGGCGGACCCGGATCGGCGCGCCGAGCTGGCCGCGGCGCGTCAGGCGCTGGTCGTCGATCGGCTCGACCCGCTCCTCCTGGAGGTGCTGGAGCGCTCGCGCGAGCTGACGCTCGACCTCGGCTGGCCGAGCGTCAAGGCGATGTGCGCGGACCTGTCCGGCATCGACCTCGACGCTCTCGGCGGGGCCGCAACCGCGCTCCTCAAGGCGACCGAGGCGCGGTTCGAGCCCGCGGTCGGGCCGGAGCTCCACGTGGAGCTGGGCCTCGGGTTCGACCGCGTTCGCCGCTCAGATCTGCCCGCGTTCTTCCGGGCGCGGTCGCTCGACGGCAGCTTCCCGGCCGATCGCCTGGCGGGCGCGCTCGACGGAACCGTGGACGCCCTCGGCATTCGCACCGCCGCGGTGACCGTCGACAGAGAGGACCGCCCGACGAAGTCACCGCGTGCCTTCTGCGCCCCGGTCCGCGTCCCCGACGAGGTCTACCTGGTGATCGCCCCGCACGGGGGTCGCGACGACTATGAGGCGCTCCTGCACGAGGCCGGGCACGCGTACCACTACTCGCACGTCGATCCGACGCGGCCGTTCGAGGACCGCTACCTGGGCGACAACTCGATCACGGAGGGGTTCGCGTTCCTACTACAGCGGCTCGCGGCCGATCCGGAGTGGCTGGCGCGGAGGCTGGGCGTGCGCGGTCCGGAGCCGATCGCGGCCCACGCACGCGCCTCCAAGCTCGTCTTCCTGCGCCGTTACGCGGCGAAGCTCCTCTACGAGCTGGATCTCCACGATTCCCCCGCGTCGCTCGACGCGATGCCCGAGCGCTACGCGCGCGGCCTGTCGGAGGCGCTTCACCTGGAATGGCCGTCCGCCACCTGGCTCGACGACGTCGACCCGTTCTTCTACGCGGCGCGATACCTGCGGGCATGGGCGCTCGAGGCGCTCGTCGCACGGACACTCGAGCGCCGCTTCGGCGGGGCCTGGTTCGACGAGCGCGAGGCCGGCGCGCTCCTAGAGCGGCTCTGGGCGAGCGGTCAGGGGATGTCGGTGCCCGAGCTCCTGGTCGAGCTCGACGAGTCGCCCGACGACGCGGGCGGTCCGCGCTTCGACGCGCTCGTCGCCGGGCTGTGACCCGGCGCCCGGCTCAGCCCAGCTTCGACCCGATCGTGCCCAGCACCGACTTCCGGTTCGCGTTGCGCTTCTCGTAGTCGCGCACCTTGCGCAGCTCCGCCGGCGTGAGGTCGGTGAGCCGGCTCTGGATCTGCGCCGCGGTGAGATCGTCGTAGCCCAGGATCGGGAAGCTCGGTCCGACGCCAGCCGCGCGTCGCGCCCGGTCGACCTGCGCGATCGCAGGGTCGGCCGTCTTGGTGGCGCGTGAGCGCACGCGCGCGCCCGCGTCCTCGACCTGCTTCCGCGCTCGATCGGCGGCGCCCTCGCCGCGCTTGCGCGCGGAGTCGCCACGCGCTTGACCGCGACCGACGAGCTGCTCGAGGTCGCTGATCACGTCGTTCGTCTCCTTGCGCCCGCGGCGGACGAGCGTCTGCGCCAGCGATCGCGCGTCGTCCGCCGTGACGCGGCCGCGGTCGACCGCCTCGTTCATCACTTCCTCGATCCGGTCGCGCGAAAGGATCACGAGGTTCATGGGCGCCACGATCCCGCGTGCGAGCGCCTCGCGGAAGTCGCGGACCGCCTTGCCGGCGACATCCGAACCCGAGGCGGACGCCGCGGAGGCCGCCGGCTGGGTCGCGCGGGAAGCGGTCTGCCCCGCGCGCTTCCGGGCAGTCTGCTGACGACCGCGGGCCTGGCCGCCGCGCTTGGCCGCGGCGCGACGCTTGGCCGAGCCGGCGCCGCCGCGCGACGAGGCCGCGGATCGGGCGGTGGAGGACTTACGCGAAGACGAGCGAGAGGACCGGCTTGACGAGCTGCTCGAGCCGGCGCCGGCCGACTTGGAGCGCGAGCCGGTGGACTTGCGCGCGGATGACGACTTCCGTGTACTGCCGCCGCGTCGTTGCGGCGAACTTCCTCTTCCCTCGGCCATCTTTCTCTCCCCCTTGGACGCTGGCGGGCGCAGCCTATCGCGCTTCCGGAGTGGCGGAGGGCGGCGCGAAATCGAGCGCTACCGCGTCATGGTCCGAGAGGCGCAGCGCGCGGTCGTCCCAGCCGCGAAGCTCGCGCCACTCCGGCGGAGTGAGGGCCGGCGGCGCGAACGGCTCGAGGCAGCGGACGAAGACGTGGTCGATCGCCCGCGCCGAGGTCGGCGGCCAGAGCCCGAAGCGCTCGCGGAGATGCTCGAACGCGCCGGCGGCGGTTCGCGGGCGCAGGTTGAGGTCGCCGCCGAAGAGAAGCGGCACGCCGCCGGCCCATTCGACGGCGCGCTCGGCGGCGAGCTCGACGTCACGCGCGGCCGCGGCCTCGACGCGTGCCGTGGCGTGGAGCGTCGCCGCGGCGAGCCGGGCGCCGTCGGGGCGCTCGAGAAGCACCCAGAGCATCCTGCGCCGCTCCGGCAAGCAGGTCAGCGTGAGCCGCCTCGCACGGGCGATGCGCCACGGCGGACGAACCAGGATCTGGTTCGAGCCGCCCTCGTTCGACGCGATCAGATCCGGATTGCGCTCGGCGACGAACGAACGGGCCGCCGCTCCGAGGTTGCGAGAGGTGAGTGCGCTCGCGCCGCTCGCGCCGAGTCGTCGGCAGAGCGGGTAGAGCCATCGCGGCGGCGCTTCCTGGGTCATCAGCACGTCCCACGGATCGCGTGCGAGGACGGCCGCGAACTCGTCGAGCAGCGGCCGGTTCACCTGCACGTGGGTCGCGTTCCGCTCGCTGACGCCGAGAATCCGCGAGCGGCACGTGCGCAGCGCCGGGTCCGGCGGATGGTCGCGCCCGTGGAACATGTTCCAGGAAATGGCTCGCATCGTCGGGCTACGATCTCAAGGTGACGCGCCACTTTCTCACCGGACGTGAGCTCGACGGCGCGGAGCTGCTCGCGCTGCTCGATCGAGCGGCGCTGATGAAGCGCGACCGCGCGGCCTCGAGCGCCCTCGCGGGGCGGAGCGTCGCGCTCGTCTTCGACCGCCCCTCGACGCGCACGCGCATCTCGTTCGAGGTCGGCGTGGCGCAGCTCGGCGGGCAGCCGATCGTCCTCCGCGCGGGGGAGCTCCAGCTGGCCCGCGGGGAATCGCCGCGCGACACGGCGCTCGTGCTCTCCCGCTACGTGGACGCGATCGGCATCCGGACCAGCTCGCAGGAGGTCGTGGAGGAGCTCGCCGCCAGCGCGACGGTGCCCGTCGTGAACATGCTCACCCGCGACCACCACCCGTGCCAGGCGCTCGCCGACCTGCTCACGCTTCACGAGCGCTTCGGGTCGCTCGAGGGGCTGAAGCTCGCCTACGTGGGGGATGCGAACAACGTCTCGACGTCGCTCGCCCTGCTCGGGGCAAAGGTCGGGCTGGAGGTCGCCGTGGCGACCCCGCCCGAGCTCGCGCCGGCGAGCGCTGGGCCCGCGACGCTGACGGACGACCCGGCGGAGGCGGCCGACGGGGCGCACGCCCTCTACACGGACGTCTGGGTGAGCATGGGCGACGAGGACGGAGCGGACGCCCGGCGCGAGCTGCTTCGCCCCTACGCGCTCGACGAAGGGCTGCTCGGGCGCGCGCGCCCCGACGCGATCGTGCTCCACTGCCTCCCGGCCCATCCGGGCGAGGAGATCGCGGAGTCGCTCCTCTATGGGGAGCGGTCGGCCGTGTGGGACCAGGCCGAGAACCGCCTGCACGCGCAGAAGGCGCTGCTCGAGCTGCTGCTCTAGCGGCGCGCGCCGGCCAGGAGCAGCGCGCTCTCGACGCAGGCCCGAACGACTCGGTCGGAATCCACCTTGAAGAGCTCGGGCTCGCCCGGGGTTTCCTCACGGAGCCCGACCCCGATCCGCGCCAGGTGCATGATCCCGAGCCCCTGGGTCCACAGGGCGTTGGCCGTGAAGTCGGGGTCGGCGACGGCGAAGGCGCCGGCGTCCCCGCCGGCTCGGAGCACACCGCCGACGCAGCCGAGGCAGCGCCCCATGCCCGCACCGAGCCCCAGCCAGATCGACTCGGAGACCGTCTCGCGCAGCTCCCGCGCCGGCCGGCGCATGAGGGAGAGCGAGGAGTCGAGGAACGCGGGATAGCGGCGGCAGTAGAGCGCGTACGCCTCGGTGAGGCGCTCGAGCTGACGCGTCGGATCGGCCTCCGCACGGACGGCCTCCTCGAGCAGCTCGGCGAGCTCGCCCAGGTAGTCGGTGACCGTGGCCACGAAGAGCTCCTCCTTCGACGAGAAGGCGCGGTAGACGAGCCCGCGGGCGATGCCGACGGCCCGGGCGATTTCCTCGATCGGCGCCTCCTGCATGCCGCGCTCGTCGAACAGCGCCCGCGTGGCTGACACGAGCTCGCGCTCGCGGACCTCGCGGAGGGGCGCGGGATGCGGTGTGCTCATCGCCAGGCCGGTGCGGAGGCCGCCTCAGCCTCGAGATCGGCGAGTAGCCCCCGCGCGTCCATGCTTCGAGCGAGCGAGGTGGCGTCGGCGCGGGCGCGGTCTCTCGCCTCCACATTCCCGACACGGTCGAAGAGGCGCGCTCTGGCGGCGAGCGACAGGGCGACCTGGGGAAGAGCTCGTAGCTCCCGGGCGAGCGTCTCAGCCTCGCGCAGACGCCTGTCAATGACCTCGATGTCCGCGGGCTCACCACGGACTAGGAGCACCTCGCCCAAGGTGCGTCGCAGCTGCGGCGCGACGCTTGCCACGCCGCGCTCCGAAGCCAGACGAATCGCGAGCTCGCATTCCTCGACCGCGCGGTCACGCTCGCCGATTGCGGCGAGTGCGCCGCCCAGGCCGCCGCGGACCGAAGGCTCGAGCTCGCGTCCCGCCCCGCGCTGCTTGATCGCCTCGAGGCAGTCCGTGAAAATCGCCTCTCCCTCGGACGCGTCGCCGGCCGCAACGTGGGCGAACCCGAGCCACGCCGATGCCACAACGCGTGAGAAGGAGTCGCCGATCGCCTCCGCTATCTCCACCGCCTGGCGACCATGCGCGACCGCGTCCGGCCCCGCCGGCTCGCCGCCGAACGTGGCGAGGGCGCAGTGGAAGGTATGCGTCCATCCCAGCGATTCGCGGTCGAAGCGCTGGCAGAGATCGGTTCCCTCGGCTATCGCCCGCCGCGCCTCCGGAAAGCGGCCGAGCGCGATCAGCGGCGGCGCTCGGAACGAGGTGGCCCACGCGCGGGGGTGGCCGATCACGGTCCCGGCGCCGAGATGGGGGTCGTCCTCCGTCAGCTCGATGACCCGGGCGAGCGAGGCGAGTGCCTCCTCGTGACGGCCCGCGAGGTACAGCGCGTACATGGGCATGACGGCGGCAGCGACCTTGGAGCCCGGGTCGTCGATGCGGTCACCCAGGCGGGCCGCCTCGGTCGCGCGCTCCACGTACTCGGGGACGTCACCGGCGCAGGTGGCCACCGCGAGGCCAAGCCCGCCCTGAAGGAGCGCGAGGGTCGCGAGGTCCCCGGTCCGCTCCGCGATCTCCTCGCCCTCGGCGAACACCTCCCGTAGCTCATCGATGTCGACGCCCAGGCGCCACCCCGTCGACGAGCAACATCAGCCTGGACCCGACTCGCAGGCCGTCTGCCTCGGGTCCCTCGGGGAGCTCCGGATCGAGCTCACGCACCCGCTCCCAGTGCGTTCGGACCGAGGCCGGGTCCTTGAACCCGGCCCAGCCGGCCGCCCGCGCGTGCCACCGGCCGGCGTCCATCGCGTCGCCGGCCTCCTCGTAGTGCTGCGCTACCAGCGCCGCCCGCTCCTCGATTCGCTCGCCCGCGACGTCCTGAATCGCCTGCGCGACGTGTCGATGGATCGCCGCCCTGCGCTCTCCGAGCTGCGAGCCGAGGGCGACCTCGCGGGTCAGCGGGTGCCGGAACGCATACTCGGGCTCCGGATAGAGCGCGGTCTCGTACACGAACTCGCCCTCGATCAGCTCCCGGAGCCCCGCGTCGAGCTCCTCGTCCGGAAGCTCGGCGGCGCGGGCGAGCACCCGGCGCTCGAACTCCTTGCCGATCACGGCGGCCGCCCCGAGCACCCCCTTCGCCCGCTCGTCGATCCGGTCGATCCGAGCCGCGAGGATCGACTCCACCGTCGCCGGGACCGCGATCTCCTCGATCGCCCGCGCCGAGCCGGCAGCGCACCGCGCTCGCCTATGCAGCGCACCCGACTCGACGAGCTCGCGCACGACCTCCTCGACGAAGAACGGGTTCCCCCCGGTGCGCTCGCGGATCAGCTCCGCCGAGGCCGTCGAGCGACGGGTCGGAGCCCGACCAGCTCGACGAGCAGCTCCTCGATGGCCGCCGCTCCGAGCGGGGCGAGCGGCAGCTGGCGGTAGTAGGAGCGGCGCATCCAGTCGGCGCGGTACTCGGGGCGGAAGTTGAGCACCATGAGCGTCGGCGCCCCCGGGAGCGACTCGACGAAGGAGGCGAGGAACGCCTCGCTCGCGGGGTCGATCCAGTGGAGGTCCTCGATCAGGTTGACCGCCGGCTCCTGGCGGCTCGGCGCCTGGACGATCTCGCGCAGAACGTCGAGAAGGCGCCGCTGGCGGGCCTCCGGGTTCATCTGAGGCGCCGGTCGCTCGGGGTCCGGCACGCCCAGGAACTCGAACAGGAGCGGCAGGTCCTCGGCGAACTTCTCCTCGAGGAGCAGCAGGCGCCCAGCGATCTTCTCCCGCGCGCGCGCTCGGAGTCCTCCTCCTCGATCCCGAAGTAGGCGCGCAGGCTCTGCATTACGGGCAGCAGGGGGATCGCCTTCCCGTGTGCCTGGCACTGGGCCTCGTAGACGGCGATGTCGCGACGGCGGCAGAGCTCGGCGAACTCGTGGCATAGCCGGCTCTTTCCGATCCCAGGCTCGCCGACGATGCCGACCACCGCCCCGTCGCCGGCGACGACGCGGTCAAGCGTGGCCTCGAGCTGCTCCATCTCCCCGACCCTCCCCACGAACCGCGAGAACCCGCGCGCCTCGGAGACGTCGATGCGCCCCCGCGCCCGGCCCACGCCCTGAAGCTCGAAGACCCTGAGCGGGGAGCTCGATCCCTTGACGGTGAACTCGCCCATGTCGCGAAGCTCGACAAAGCCCTCGACCAGCCGTGCCGCGTGGCGTGTCAGGTAGGCCTTGCCCGGCTCCGCGAGGGCCTCCATTCGCTGCGCCAGCCCAACCGTGTGCCCCAAGGCGGTGTAGGACAGGCTGAGGTCGTCGCCGATCGAGCCGACCACGACCTCACCGGAGTTGACGCCGATCCGGGTGGTCAGGCTGAGGCCGTCCGCGCGACGTAGCTCCCCGGCGTACTCGCCCACCGAGCGCTGCATCTCGAGCGCCGCGTAGCACGCTCGCTGGGCGTGGTCCTCGTGGGCGATCGGGGCCCCGAAGAGCGCCATGATCCCGTCGCCCGTGAACTTGTCCACGGTCCCCTCGAAGCGGTGGACCTGATCGGCGAGGATCTGGAAGAAGCAGTCCATGATCTGGCGCCAGCGCTCGGGATCGACCCGCTCGGCGAGGTCCATCGAGCCCATCACGTCGGCGAAGAGGACCGTCACCTGCTTGCGCTCACCCTTCGCGTGCCCGGCCTCCCGCCTCATCCTCTGCGAGAGGTGCACGGGAACCTCCACCGTGGGCCGCGGCGTCGGATCCGCCGCACCCGCGTCGGCCGGGAGCGGTGCTCCGCATTCGTCGCAGAAGCGCTCGTCTCGCGGGTGCTCCGCGCCGCAGGACGCGCACGTCACCGTGGTCTCGAGTCGGTGACCGCAGCCGGCGCAGAACTTCGCGCTCGCCCCGTTGCGGTGACCGCAGTCCGAGCACGTCACCGGCTCCTGCGTGCCCTCCACCATGCGCGGATGCTAAGGCCTCGCGCAGTGGGCGCGGCGAGAAGTTGACACCCGTTCTCATTCGCTAGGCTCAGGCCATGGCCGAGGTCGGGGCGCGCCCCAAGGTGTCGAGCGTGCGGCGGAAGGCGATGCGCGCGATGCGCACGTTCTTCACGCCGCTGATGCCCGACGACTACCTGGAGATGATCAATCCCCTGTGGTCTACGGAGGAGCTGCGCGGCCGCGTCGAGCGCATCGAACGCCGAACCGAGGACACGGTCACGATCGTCATCAAGCCCGGCGCGGACTGGGACCGGCACCGGCCGGGGCAGTACCTGCGCGTCGGGGTGATCGTCGACGGCGTTCACCACTGGCGCGCGTACTCCCTGACCTCCGAGCCCTCGGACGACTTCATCTCGATCACGCCCAAGCTGGTTCCCGAGGGCAAGGTCTCCCCGCACCTCACCACCGAGCTCCAGCCGGGCACGATCGTCCGCCTCGGTGGGGTGGAGGGCGACTTCACCCTGCCCGATCCGCGGCCCGACAAGGCGCTCTTCATCAGCGCGGGCAGTGGCATCACCCCGATCATGAGCATGCTCCGCGCACTCGCACAGGAGGAGGGCATGAACGACGTGGTGCTCGTGCACTCGGCGCATTCCGGCGACGACGTCGTCTTCCGCGACTGGCTCGAGGAGCTGGACGGACGCTCGAACGGCTTTCGGATGCACCTGCAGCTCACGGGCGAGCAGGGCCGCATGTCGCCCGAGGACCTCGAGCGGATCTGCCCAGACTGGCGCGAGCGCGAGACCTTCCTCTCGGGCCCCGGCGACATGCTCGACGCGATGGAGGACTACTGGGAGCGCGAGGGAGATCGCAAGCGTCTCCGCATGGAGCGCTTCCAGCCCAAGGCGGGGTTGAGCGAGGAGGGCGAGGGCGGCGAGATCTTCTTCCGCGCAAGCGACACGAGGACCGAGGCCAGCGGCGGAACGCCGATCCTCGTCGCGGGCGAGGAGGCGGGCCTGGAGCTGGCCTATGGATGCCGCGAGGGCATCTGCCACACGTGCACGGGCACCCTATGCTCGGGCAGGGTGCGCGACCTGCGAAACGGGAAGGTCTACGGAAGCGATGGCGAGACGATCCGGGTGTGCATCAGCGCGCCTGAGGGTCCCGTCGAAGTCGATCTATAGAGAAGGAGCCACACAGGTGAGCACGACGACAATCGAGAGTCCCCTAGCGCGGCTCAACGACGAGCAGATCGAGCAGCTCGGCAAGGAGTTCGACGCGATCCACGACGAGGTCTTCTCGGACCTGGGAGAGCGCGACCGCAGGTACATAACGAGCATGATCGGGATGCACCGGCGGCTGGCCGTGCTCGCACGCGTGGTGCTCCTCGCCTCGCGGTACAAGCCTGCCTGGGTGATCGGCACCGCCTCAAACTCGGCGGCGAAGATCCTGGAGAACATGGAGATCGGCCACAACGTCATGCACGGCCAGTGGGACTGGATGAACGACCCGAAGATCCACTCCTCCACGTGGGACTGGGACACGGCCTCCACCAAGGAGGCGTGGAAGCACTCCCACAACTACATCCACCACACCTACACGAACATCCGCGGCAAGGATAAGGACCTCGGCTACGAGATCATGCGGATCGATCCGCACCAGAAGTGGAATCCGGTCTACCTCTTCCAGCCGGTCTACAACGCGCTGCTGATGGCGTTCTTCGAGTGGGGCGTCGCGCTGCACGACCTCGACTTCGACGCCATCCGCGCGGGCGAGAAGCCGATGTCGCAGGTCAGGAAGGAGCTGAAGGGCATGGCGGGCAAGGCCCGGATGCAGATCCAGAAGGACTACATCGCCTGGCCGCTGCTCAGCGGACTCGCCACGGCCGCCCTCGACATCGCTCTGAACGCGAATAAGCTCGGCAAGGCCGAGCCCGGCGGTAAGGTCGGGCGGGTGCGCAGCAGGCTGTCCCACCTGCGCACGGGTCGACGTCGCCGCGTCCTCGACGACGCCGTCACTCTCGCTGCCGGCAGCGCACTCGAGGGCTATCGAGCGACGCTTTGGGCGAACGTGACCGCGAACATCGTCCGCAACCTGTGGTCGCACTCGATCATCTTCTGCGGCCACTTCCCCGACCAGACCTACACCTTCAGCCAGAAGGAGACCGCCGACGAGTCACGGGGCGCCTGGTACGTCCGGCAGCTCGTCGGCGCGGCCAACATAGAGGGCGGGCCCATGTTCCACGTGGCGAGCGGAAACCTCGGCTATCAGGTGGAGCACCACCTGTACCCCGACATGCCGAGCACGCGCTACGCGGAGATCGCCCCGCGAGTCAAGGAGATCTGCAAGCGGTACGGGCTGCCCTACAACACCGGACCGTTTCACCAGCAGCTGTTCATGGTCCACCGCACCATCGCGCGGCTCGCCTTCCCGGGTGGAAAGCCCCGGCCGAAGCCGGGGCCCTACCGAGGCACCGACGTCGCCGAGCATGCCTCGAACGGCCACGGGGGCGCTGCCCCCGAGACGGGACCGAGTGGCTCGGGCCCGGAACAGCAGGACGAGGGCGTGCGGTTCTCGATGCCCTCAGACGGGAAGGGCGCGGAGTAGCGCGTGGGCTCAGGCCCTCGGCCTGAGCCCGAAGCCGCGCAGGAGCATCAGCGCCGTCTCGCCCAGCCCGCCGCGGGCCGGGAGCAGGCCGAGCTGGATGCCCGCGTCGTAGAGGTCGAAGAAGCCGCGCGCGCGCCTGATCCGGTCGTCGACGATCTCGACGTAGTGGACGCCGTGGATCGCCACGAAGCGGCCGGTCGCCGGGAGGCCGGCGAGGTCGCCTCGGTGCGTGCCGAGCACCCGCCACGGGAGGCAGGCGAAGCTCCCGCCCGCGATGCGCCGGCCGGTCCGCTCGACGCGGATGTCCGGGAACGCCCGCCAAAGTCGCTCCGAGTGCTCGGCCAGCGCCTCCACTCCCTCGAGGAGCTCGACGGCGACCGGATCCTCGTACTGGACGTCGCGCGTGCAGCAGTCGGTGAAGCTCCCGCCGCGGCTTCCGAGCCACGCCGCCTCCCACCGGTCCGCCAGCGGATCGATCGCCGCGCGCTCGAGCTCGTGGCCGGTCACGTCAGCTCGGCCACGCCCTCGACCTGGGTCGAGGCCTCGGCGTAGAGCCGGCGCGGGATGCGGCCTGCCTCGTGTGCGAGTCTGCCCGACTCCACGGCGAGCCGCATCGAGCGTGCCATCCGCGCCGGGTCCTCGGCCCGTGAGACGGCGCTCGCGAGGAGCACCGCGTCGCAGCCGATCTCCATCGCCAGGGCGGCATCCGAGGCCGTGCCGATGCCCGCGTCGAGGATCACCGGGACGCTCGCGCGCTCGACGACGATGCGAAGGTTGTACGGGTTCCGGATCCCCATGCCGCTCCCGATCGGGGAGCCGAGCGGCATGACGGCAGCGCACCCGACCTGCTCGAGCCGGGCCGCGAGGATCGGGTCGTCGTTCGTGTAAGGGAGGACCACGAACCCCTCCGCCACGAGCCGCTCGGCGGCCTCGAGCGTCTCCGACGGGTCGGGGAGGAGCGTCTTGTCGTCGCCGATCACCTCGAGCTTCACCCAGTCCGTCTCGAACGCCTCGCGACCGAGCTCCGCGGTGGCCACGGCGTCGCGCGCCGTGAAGCAGCCAGCGGTGTTGGGGAGCAGGAAGCAGCCGGCGCCGGTGAGCACGTCGACGATCGAGCCGCGCGCCGCGGGATCGACGCGACGAAGGGCGAGCGTCGCCATCTCGGCGCCTGACGCCGCGATGGCCTCGGCCGCGACCTCGAGGTTGCGGAACCCGCCGGTGCCGATGATGAGGCGCGAGCCGAACGCCCGGCCGGCGATCTCGAGCATGGTCATCAGCCGCCCTGCACGGCTTGGAGCACCTCGACGCGCTGACCGTCGGCGAGCGCCGTGGCGCCCCACTCACCGCGCGGCACCACCTCGCCGTCCACGGCCACGGCCAGCCCGCGACGCGAGGCCGGCGCGCCGCTCGCCTCCACCGCGCGCTCGACCGAAGCTCCCGCCGGAAGCTCATGCGGATCGCCGTTCAGGACGATCCTCACAGCGCCGCCTCGAGCGCGCGCCCGAAGCGCGCCGGCGCGACTTGGTCACCGAGCGGCGCCGGGTCGTCGTCGAGCAACGATCTGACCACGGCCGCGGCCGTGACCGGCGCGAGGAGCACGCCGTTTCGGTTGTGCCCGGTCGCCCAGACCAGCCCGGGCAGCGGCGCGGCCCCGACGATCGGCAGGTTGTCGGGCGTGCCCGGGCGCAGGCGGGCCGCCGTCTCGATCAGCTCGAGCTCGCCGACATCGGGCAGGACCTCGATCGCGGCCTCGAGCAGCCGGAAGACCCCGTCGGCCGTCACCGCGGTGTCGTACCCGCGCTCCTCGACCGTGGCGCCGATCACCACCTCGCCGCCGCCGCGCGCAACGACGTAGCAGCGCGGCGTGCGGACGATCCGCGTGGCGACCGCTCCCTCCGAGGAGGTGCGCAGCCTCAGGATCTGGCCCTTGACCGGGCGAACGGGCGGGAGCACCTCCGCCGGGAGGCCGGCGAGCCGGCCGCTGAGCGATCCGGCGGCCACCACGACCCGGTCGGCACGAAGATGCGCTCCCCCTGCACGGACGCCGGTCACGCGATCGCCGGCGACCTCGATCGCGACCCCGTCCGCGCCGGTCAGGAGCTCGCCGCCAGCGGCCGAGAGCGCGCTCCGGAGCGCCCCGAGGAGCGCGCGGGGGTCGACGTGATGGTCCTGGGGCGCCGCGATCGCGCCCGCGACGCGCGGAGCCAGCCCGGGCTCGAGCCGGCGGCACTCGGTGCGCGTGAGCCACTCGGACTCGAGGCCGAGCGAGCGCTGAAAGGCGTGGAGCCGGCGGAGCTCGCTCGCGTCGTCGCGCGTCCGCCGCAACCACGAGCGCGCCGGTGCGCCGGTAGCCGGTGTCGACTCCCGTGCGCTCGCGCAGCGTCTTGACGAAGCGTGGCCATTCGTCCGCCGCGGCCAGGTTGAGCCGCAGCAGGTCCTCCTCGCGGAACTCGGCCTCGGTGACCGGGGCGAGCATGCCGGCCGCCACCCCCGAGGCTCCGGCCCCAGGGGACTCGCGCTCGACGACCGCCACCGACAGCCCGGCCTCGGCGGCCCGCCACGCGGCGGCGAGGCCGATCACGCCGGCTCCGACGACGACGACGTCATAGCTCGTCTTCCTGGGCGCTTCCATACCGTGTCTCCTGACCGGCGGGTCGCGCCGCAACTCCCTACGCCGGCATTACCCGGTCCAGGTCAACGGTCGGCGGCGACCCAGCCGCCCTCTCAGCCCGGTCTCGCCGAGCTCCCGTGAAAACAGATGGTAGCCGCCGGCCGCGGCCGGAAGGCCTAGTAGCGGTCGCGGTAGCGATCGCGGTCCGGCACGCCGCCCGCGGCGCCATTCCGGCTGGTGAAGATGAGCACCAGCGACAGGACGAGCCCGAGGATGCCGATCACGAGGAGGATCGTGCCAACGGTCTGGATGTCGATGAAGTCGACGTCGGCGGTGACCGCGTAGGCCAGCACAGCGCCTGCCGCGATCAGGAAGATCGATGTTCCAAGTGCCACTGGGACGTGCCTCCTAGTCGGGACCGTGAGAATAGTCGCAGCGGCGGCGGCTCTGTCACGATCAGGCCGTGCCCGCCGGCGACCACGACGCGCGCGGAGAGCAGCTGCGAGCGCGGCTCGCGGCGGCGCGGCTGTACCTGATCGTCGAGGCCGAGCCCCACGGGCGCCCGGCGGGCGCGCTCCTGCGTGCGGCACTCGCCGGCGGAGTGGACGCGGTCCAGCTTCGCGACAAGTCGGCCGGCGCCGACGCGATCGTTCGCGCCGCGCACCGGTTCCGCGCGATCTGCGACGAGCACTCGGCGCTCTTCGTCCTGAACGACGACCCGGAACTCGCGCTCGAGTGCGGCGCGGATGGCGTCCACGTGGGGCAGGACGACGTCGCAGTGGAGCGGGCTCGGGCGATCATGGGGCCCGATCCGCTGATCGGCGTGTCGACGCACGCGCCCGGCGAGCTCGATGCCGCGCTTCGGTCGTCGGCCGATTACCTCGGCGTCGGGCCCGTGCACGCGACGCCGACCAAGCCCGGGCGCGCGCCGGTCGGCACCGACCTCGTGCGGCTGGCCGCGGAGCGGGCGGGAGACACGCCCTTCTTCGCGATCGGCGGGATCGACGAGGCCAACTTGAGCGAGGTCGTGGCCGCCGGCGCCCGCCGGATCGCCGTGGTGCGCGCGATCCGCGACGCGCCCGACCCGCAGGCGGCCGCCGCGGCGCTTCGGGCCGCCGTCGACGCCGGGGACCGGCTTGGCGCGGCGCGGTAGCCGCAAGCGGAAGTCGCGAAAGCGGCCACGTCCCGCGGGCTCGCAGCAACCGGCGAAGGCCGCGCCGGAGGCAGCGAAAGCCGCCCCGGAGGCGCAGGCGCCGCCCCCCTCTCGGTCCGAAGCCAAGAACCGGGCCGCCCGCGAGGCGCTCGTGCCGCTGCGCGAGGGTGAGCGGCCGCCGGCCGTGACGATCGGAGCGATCGTCGCCCTCGTGCTCGCGGTCGCGAACCTCGTGGCCTTCGCGGCCGGCTTCGAGATCAGCGACGACCGGGCGCCGCTGATCACGCTCGGGCCCCCGACGGTCCTCATGCTGGTCATGGCGTGGGGCATGTGGCGGGCGCGCTACTGGGCGGTGCTCGGCATGCAGGCGCTGCTCGGGATCGTGATCGTCATCTTCGCGATCAGCGGCCTGTTCGCCGAGAACCTTCTCGCGGTCCTGGTCGTGGTCGGCGTCATCGCGCCCGCGGGCGCGCTGTTCTGGTTCCTCGTCAAGGCGATGGCTCGCATCCAGATGCCGGAGCGGCGATGACGGACGCACGTGGACGGCAGCCCCTTCTCGATCGTCCAGCGCGTCCGCTTCGGCGACCTCGACGCGATGCAGCACATGAACAACGTCGAGTTCCTCCGCTTCTTCGAGACGGCGCGCATCGCGTACATCGGATCGCTGGTGCCAGACCACGTGCCGACGCGCCGCGAGGACTTCGGCTTCATCTTCGCCGAGTGCCACATCGCCTATCGCGCGCCGGCCTTCTTCGACGACGAGATCCGCACCACGATCAGCCCCGCGGAGGTCAAGCGCTCGAGCCTCCGGCTCGACTTCGAGATGCGCGTGGAGGCCGACGACCGCCTGGTGGCCGACGGCTACGGCGTGCTCGTGGGCTACGACTACGAGGCCGGCAGCGCGCGCCCGCTGCCCGACTCGCTGCGCGAGCGGGTCGCCGGCCTCACCGGCTGATCGGCCGATAGGGTGGGCCGGGTGCCCGAATCGAAGTACGACTGCATCGTCATCGGCTCCGGACCCGGCGGCTACGTGGCCGCGATCCGCGCCGCGCAGCTCGGCATGAGCACGGCGGTCGTGGAGAAGGACCGGATGGGCGGGCGCTGCCTCAACTACGCCTGCATCCCGGCGAAGGCGGTTCTGCGCGCAGCCGACGTGCTCGGCGAGGTGGAGGAGGCGGGGCAGTTCGGCATCCAGGTGGAAGGCGCGACCGTCGACTTCAAGGGGCTCGCCAAGCACCGCGAGAAGGTGGTGAAGACGCTGACCGGCGGCGTCGGTGGCCTGATGAAGAAGAACGACGTCGACGTGATCGAGGGGAGGGGTTCGGTCACAGCCGAGGGCAACCTCGCCGTGGAAGGCCAGGACGGCGAGATCGAGGCCGGCACGATCGTGCTCGCCACCGGCTCGGTGGCGAAGCCGGTGCTCGGCCTGGAGTTCGGCGGTCGCGTGCTCGACACCGCCGCGGCGTGGCTACTCGACGAGCTTCCCGGCCGGCTCGCCGTGATCGGCGCCGGCGCTTCGGGCACCGAGGTGGCCTCCGCCTACGGGCGGCTCGGCTCCGAGGTAGTCCTGCTCGAGGCGCTCCCGCAGATCCTGCCGCTCGAGGACGAGGAGATCGCGAGGGCGGCCGCGCGCGAGATCGCCAAGCAGAACGTGAAGATCGTGACCGGGGCGAACGTCGAGTCGGTGGAGCCGGCCGACGACGGCGTGACCATCGCCTGGGGCGACGAGCGCGAGCGCTTCGACTTCCTCTGCATCTGCGCCGGCCGCAGCGCCGACGTGGACGGCCTAGGGCTCGACGCGGCCGGCATCGAGACCGAGGAGAGCGGGGCGGTCAAGGTCGACGGGCGGATGCGGACGTCGCGCGAGGGCGTCTACGCGATCGGCGACCTGGTCCCCGGCCCGGCGCTCGCGCACAAGGCGTCCGACGAGGGCGTGATCGCCGTCGAGGACGCAGCGGGGATGGACACCCACCCGCTCGAGCACGAGTTCATCCCCGCCGCGACGTTCTGCCACCCGCAGGTGGCCAGCTTCGGTCTGACGGAGAAGGAGGCGCGGGATGCCGGGCACGACGTGGTCGTGGGAAAGATCCCGCTCGCGTCCGTGGGCGCCCCGACCGTCTACGGCGACCGGGGCGGCATGGTCAAGCTCGTCGGCGACGGCAAGTACGGGGAGCTGCTCGGCGGGCACATCGTGTCCGCGCGGGCCGCGGAGCTGATCGCCGAGCTCGTCGTGGGCCACCAGCTCGAGGGCGGCTTCGCGGAGATCGCGCGCACCGTGCACCCGCACCCGACCTTCTCCGAGGCCGTGATGGAGGCCGCCCGCGCCACGGATGGCTGGCTGATCCACGGTTGACGAGCGGCCGGCCGGGATGCCGACGAACGCCGCGGGGCGGCCGATCTTCTACTACGACCTCGGGTCCCCGTACTCGTACCTCGCCGCCGAGCGGATCAACGCCGAGCTCCCCGTCGTGCCGGTCTGGCAACCGGTCCTCCTGGGCGCGATCTTCAAGGCGACGGGCCGTGAATCGTGGTCGCTCACGGCCGAGCGCGACGCTGGTATCGCGGAGGTCGAGCGGCGCGCCGCCGCACGCTCGCTCCCGCCGGTGAGGTGGCCCGATCCGTGGCCCGGCAACATGCTCGCGGCGATGCGGGCGGCCGTGTTCGCGCAGCAGGCGGGGCGCGCGGTGGCGTTCTCGCTCGCCGCGTTCCGCCAGGCGTTCGCCGGCGGCCGGGACCTTGGCGACTTCGACAACGTGCTGCTCGCCGCTGCCGCCTGCGAACTGCACCCGCGCGCGGTGCTCAAGGGGATCGAGAGCGCATCGGTGAAGGACCGGCTTCGCGAGCAGACGGCCGACGCAGTCGACGCCGGCGTGATCGGAGTACCCACCGTGCGGGTCGGCGATCGCCTCTTCTGGGGCGACGACCGCCTTGACGAGGCCGCGGCGGCGGCCGCGTCGTAGTCCGCGGACGTTCCGCGCTTGGTCAAGGGCACGAGCGGCTTCCGCGTGCCCTCCGGCGCGTCTTGAGGGACGGGTCCATCGAGTAATGTCGAGCCCGGAATGGCGACGAGGGAGAAAGGCGCCGGGCGAGCTTCGCGCGGCGACGACGACCCTCCAGCCAAGGCCGCCGAGCACTCGCTCCCGGACCGGGAGACCTGCGAGCGGATCCTCGCCAAGATGATGCTCATCCGGCGCTTCGAGGAGCGCGCCGGCGAGATGTACGCGAAGGCGAAGGTCGGCGGCTTCCTGCACCTCTGCATCGGCGAGGAGGCGACGATCGTCGGCGCCACCCAGGCGCTGCGCGACGACGACTACCTCATGTCGACGTACCGCGAGCACGGTCAGGCGCTGGCGCGCGGCACGCCGCCCGGCGCGGTGATGGCCGAGCTGTTCGGCCGCGAGGACGGGTGCTCGCGCGGGCGCGGCGGCTCCATGCACCTCTTCGACTGGGAGCGCCGCTTCCTCGGCGGCTACGGAATCGTGGGGGGCAACCTGCCGCTCGCGGTCGGGGTGGCGCTGGCCTCCGACTACAGCGGGACGGAGGACGTGACGCTGTGCATGTCCGGCGACGGCGCGACCAACCAGGGCACGTTCGGGGAGGCGATGAACCTGGCCGCGCTCTGGAACCTCCCGGTCGTCTTCCTGATCATCAACAACCAGTTCGGGATGGGGACGCACATCGAGCGCCACTCGGCGGTCACCGACCTGTCGAGGAAGTCGGAGGGCTTCGGCGTGCCGGGCTCGCGCTGTGACGGCATGGACGTGCTCGACGTCCACGCCGCCGTGTCCGAGGCGCTCGAGAAGGCGCGCGGCGACCGCGCGCCGCAGCTGGTCGAGGCCGTGACCTACCGCTTCCGCGGGCACTCGATGGCGGACCCCGAGGTCTACCGCGACAAGGCCGACGTGGAGGAGTGGCGCCGCCGCGACCCGATCGTGAGCTTCGGCGGCCGGCTGGCGGACGAGGGCGTCGTGTCCGGGGAGGAGCAGGAGCGGCTCGACTCGGAGGCGACCGAGACCGTCGACGAGGCGGTGAAGTTCGCCGACGCTAGCCCGCTGCCGGACCTCGACTCGCTGTACGACGACCTCTACGTCTACGGCGACCAGCTCCAGGGCTGGTGGACCGTCGACGAGCGCTCGCCCGACGCGCACCGCGGCGAGGCGGAGCGCGAGTCGGGCCAGGTCGCGCACGACCTGGCCGAGGCGGGCGCCGCCTACGCGGGCGCGGGCGAGTCGCGCGCGCGCAACCGGCGGCGGGAGGACGACGAGGCCGGTGACCCCGAGCCCGCGTCCGGTCAGCCCGACGACGAGGACGGGTAGACCCGAATGGCGACGATGCGCTACCGCGAGGCGCTGAACCAGGCCCTCCGCGAGGAGATGGAGGCCGACGAGAGCGTCTTCCTGATGGGCGAGGACATCGGCGTCTTCCAAGGCGCGTTCAAGGTCACCGAGGGGCTGCTCGAGGAGTTCGGCGAGAAGCGAGTGCGCGACACGCCGATCTCCGAGAACACGATCGTCGGCGCCGGGGTGGGAGCGGCGATGGCCGGCCTGCGCCCGGTCGTCGAGCTCATGACGATCAACTTCTCGCTCCTGGCACTCGACCAGATCGTGAACTGCGCGGCGTCGATCCGCTACATGTTCGGCGGTCAGGTCAAGGTGCCGCTCGTGATCCGGATGCCACAGGGCGCGGGGCACCAGCTGGGACCGACACACTCCCACTCGTTCGAGGCGATGTACCTCCACGTGCCCGGCCTGCTCGTGGCCGTGCCGACCACCGCCGCGGACGCCCGGGGCCTGCTCAGGGCCGCCATCCGTGACGACAACCCGGTGATCTTCATCGAGCACGAGAGCCTCTACGGGCAGCGCGGGGAGGTGCCGGACGACGTGGAGCCCGACAGCTTCGGAAAGGCAGCGGTCCGGCGCGAGGGGGACGATGTGACGATCGTGGGCATCTCGCGTATGGCGCTGACGGCGGAGCGCGCGGCGGACGCGCTCGCGGGCGACCACGAGATCGAGGCCGAGGTCATCGACCCGCGCACGCTCCGTCCGCTCGACCTCGACACGATCATCGAGTCGGTCCGCAAGACGAATCGCGCGGTCGTCGTGGAGGAGGGCTGGCCGCACGGTGGCGTGGGCGCGAACCTGGCCGCGCTCATCCAAGAGCAGGCGTTCGACCACCTCGACGCGCCGGTCGCGCGCGTGAGCGGCGCCGACATCCCGATGCCCTACTCGAAGCCGCTCGAGCAGGCCTCGTTCCCGCACGAGGAGCACGTCGTCCAGGCGGCCGTCGCGACCTTCAGGGACCTCTGATGGCGGGCGAGGTCACGATGCCGCGGCTGTCGGACTCGATGGAGGAGGGCACGATCCTGAGGTGGCTCGTGGCCGTGGGCGACGAGGTGAAGCGCGGCCAGGAGATCGTCGAGATCGAGACCGACAAGGCCAACATGACCTACGAGTCCGACGCCGACGGGACGCTCGTCGAGATCGTCGCGGGCGAGGGCGACACACTCCCGATCGGCGAGCCGATCGCGCGGATCGGCGAGGCGGGCGAGGCGCCCGCGGCGGACCAGGACGAGGAAGAGAGCGGCGAGGAGGCCGACGATGAGCGGGAGGAGGCGGACGCCGATGACGACGAGGGGGAGGCTTCACCCGCGACAGCCGAGGAGGCCTCGGAGCGCCGCGCGCCGCCCCCGGATCGCTCCAACGGCGCGGGCGAGCGGGTGAAGGCGTCGCCGGTCGCGCGGCGGATGGCGAGCGACATGGGAGTCGAGCTCGAGTCGCTCGAGGGCTCCGGGCCGGGGGGGCGGATCGTGAAGGCCGACGTGGAGGCGGCAGCCGGGGGCGACGGACGGCGCGAGGCCGCGCCGGTCGACGCCGACCGGGGCGCCCCGAAGACGCCGGAGCCGCAGCCCGCGGGAGAGGCCGGCGCCAAGGGCGAGGCGACCGTCCAGGAGCTGACCCGCCTCCAGCAGACCGTGTCGCGCCGCATGGCGGAGTCGAAGGCGACCGCACCCGACTACGCGCTGAGTGTCGACGTGGACATGAGCCGCTGCGTCGAGCTGCGCGCGCGCCTGAAGGAGGTCACGGACAGTCCACCCTCCTTCAACGACATGGTCGTCAAGGCCTCCGCGAACGCCCTTCGGGAGCACCCGCGCGTGAACGGCGCGTACCGCGACGGGAAGTTCGAGCGCTACTCACGCGTGAACGTCGGGGTGGCGGTCGCCGCCCAGGACACGCTCGTGGTGCCCACCCTGTTCGACTCCGACCAGCACTCGCTCGGCGAGATCGCGCGCAAGGCCCGCGAGCTGATCGGGAAGGTCCGCGACGGCAGCATCACGCCGCCCGAGCTCTCGGGCGGGACATTCACCGTCTCGAACCTCGGCATGTTCGGGATCGACAGCTTCACCGCCGTCATCAACCCGCCCCAGGCGGCGCTCCTCACCGTCGGCGCCCTCGCCCGCCGGCCGGCCGTGGACGACTCCGGCCGCGTGGTCGCGCGCGAGACGATGACGCTCACCCTGGTCTCGGACCACCGCATCCTCTACGGCGCCGACGGCGCCGAGTTCCTCGCGCGCGTGCGCGAGCTGCTCGAGCAGCCGCTCGCGCTGGCGCTGTAGCGCGGGCTACTCGCCCCAGCGAAAGCCCGTCGCCGAGATCGCCGGCGCGAGCGGGCTCGCCGGGAGGCCGGGCGGCGGATCGGCCTGGTTGTAGCCGACCGGCGCCACGTCGTTCGGCGTGTCCGGATGGAAGATCGACGCCAGGTACTGGATCTGGCCGCGGCCGGGGCCGAGCTCGAACTGGCCGCCGCCGTACGCGCCGATGCCGTTCTCGTCGCAGTAGTCGTACGCGGCGAAGAGCTCCTGGATGCTGCCGACGCGCGACGGCTTGATGTTCACCATGCGCGGCGGGAACGGCTCGCCGCCGAAGGTGCGGTCCGCGATGTCGGCGACGGAATGGATCGGCGCGTCCCAGGTGATCCGATCGCGGTGCGGCGCGAGCACGGCCTCCGTCTCCGGGGTCAGGTCGGGGTCCTCGATCCACGCGTCGGGGAAGGCCGTGACGACGCGTTCGTACAGCGCCGGGTCCGTCTCGACCTCGACGACCGTGCCGCGGTAGAAGCCCTTGAGGTCGACCGAGTCGACCGCGCCGGTGGCCACGAGCTCGGCGATCAGCGCGTCGTCCCAATCGCTCGTGGGGTCGAGCTTGAAGCGGAGGCTCGGGTAGGCCTCGAGGCGGCGGCGCACGGGCTCGATCGTCGCCGGCTCCCCGAGCCGCAGCGAGACGACGAACGTGAGCGGGCGCGGCTCGCGGCCGAGCGCATCCGCAAGCGTCGTTCCGGCCTGGCGAAGCCCGAGGTCGAGCGCTGCGCTCTCGAACGCCCAGCGCCGGTAGATGCGCGATACCTCGCGCTCGGGGCGCGACGGGAACAGGTCGAGATCGCCGGCCAGCGTGGAGAACGAGTCGATCGTGTGCGATCCCGCGAGGGGTTGCGCGGGCCCCGCGTCCTGGAGCGCGATCTGGTCGAGCCCCTCGTAGGTCACGTCCTCGCCCACCCCCTCCTCGCCGCCGCCCCGTAGCCGCACGACCGTGGAGAGGCGGGTGAAGTCGCTCGAGACCTGCCGCTCGAGCGGCTCGAGTTCGTAGGACTCGATCTCGACCGGAAGGCCGGACACGCGGGCGTAGGTGCTCACTTGGCGGCGACTATATTCGCGCCCATGGAGACGCGGCTCCTGATTCGCGGCGAGCAGGTCGCCGGCCAAGGCGAGGCACTCCCGGTGGAGAACCCGTACACCGAGGAGACGCTCGTCGAGGTCGCTGCCGCGTCGCCGGAGCAGGTCGCCGCCGCGGTGAGCGCGGCGCGCGAGGCGACGGCCACGTGGGGCGGCACCCCCGCGCTCGAGCGGGCCGAGATGCTCCACGAGGTCGCCACTCGGCTCCGTGCCCGCTCCGACGAGATCGCGCAGGTGATGACCCGCGAGGGCGGCAAGCCGCTGATCGAGAACGCGGACGAGGTCGGCTGGACCGCGGCCGCCTTCGACTACTACGCGGAGATGGGGCGGAACTTCGCGGGCCGCGTGATCCCCTCGATCGAGGCAACGCAGCTCGCGCTCGTGCTGAAGGAGCCGGTCGGGGTCGTCGCGTGCATCGTCCCCTGGAACTACCCGCTCCTCCTGCTCGCGTGGAAGGCGGCGCCGGCGCTCGCCGCCGGCAACCCGATCGTGTGCAAGCCGTCCGAGCTCACCCCGCTGTCCACGCTGATGCTCGCGCCGTGCTTCGACCACCTCGCGGACGGCGCGGTGAGCCTGCTGGCGGGCGCGGGCGACGTGGGCGCCGCGCTCGTCGAGGACGAGCGGGTGGACTGCGTGGCGTTCACCGGATCGGTCGACACCGGCAAGCGGATCGCCGCGACGTGCGCCGAGCGGGTCGCACGCGTCAACCTGGAGCTCGGGGGCAAGGACCCGTTCATCGTCTGCGAGGACGTGGCCGGGCAGATCGACGTGGCGGCGAAGGGCGGGGCGTGGGCGGCGTTCCTCAACGCGGGCCAGGTGTGCACCTCGGCCGAGCGCTTCTACGTCATGGAGCCGCTCTACGACGACTACGTCGCCGCGTTCGTCGATGAGGCGAAGGCGGTTCGGGTCGGGGACCCGCTCGACCCCGACACCGACGTGGGCCCGATGGTCTCCGCCGGCCAGCGCGCGAAGGTGGCCGCGCAGGTGGACGCCGCGACCGCGGCCGGCGCCGAGCTCGTGACCGGCGGCGGCGACGGCGGGCAGTCCGCCGGGCACTTCTTCGCCCCGGCCGTCGTGACGGGCGCCGCGGCGGAGACCGACCTCCTGCGCGAGGAGACCTTCGGCCCGGTGGCGCCGATCGTGCCGGTCGCGTCGCTCGACGAGGCGATCGAGCTCGCCAACTCGACGCGGTTCGGGCTCGGCGCCAACGTCTACACGCGCGACCTGGACAACATCTTCCGCTGCATGCGCGAGATCAAGGCCGGCACGGTCTGGTTCAACGATCCGCTCACCGACAACGACGCGGGGCCGTTCGGCGGCTTCAAGCAGTCGGGCTTCGGCCGCGAGCTCGGCCAGGAGGGGCTCGAGGCGTTCCAGGAGACGAAGCACGTCCACCTGGAGACGCGCATCGCCCCGAAGGAGTGGTGGTACCCGTACGGGGGCGGCGGCCCGCCGCAAGGAGCGGGCGCCTAGCGCCTCAGGCCGGCGCCTTCGCGCCCACCGGCACCGCGTCACGGGGCGCCGCGCGGTCCTGACGCGCGCGTCGGCGCTGCACTGCCAGGTTCACGAACATCAGCGCGAGGGCGACAATCAGGAGCAGCGTGGCGAGCACGTTGACCTCGGCCGGAACGCCCTGCCGCGCCGCGCCCCAGATGAAGAGCGGGAACGTGGACGTCTGCCCCGCGTTGAAGTACGTCACGACGAAGTCGTCGATCGAGATCGCGAACGCGAGCAGGCTCGCGGCGGCCAGGCCCGGGGCGATCAGGGGAAGCGTGATCTTGCGGAACGTCGTCCGCTGATCCGCCCCGAGGTCCATCGCCGCCTCCTCGATGTGCAGGTCCATGCCCTCGAGCCGGGCCTTGATGGTCAGTACCACGTAGGCGACGTTGAACATCACGTGGGCGATGACGATCGTGATGTAGCCGGTCGCCACGTTGAGCGTGAGGAACAGGGACAGCAGCGCCGCACCCAGCACTACCTCGGGCGTCGCGAGCGGCAGGAACACGAACAGGTCGGTGAACGCCCGGCCGCGAAAGCGGTAGCGCACCAGCGCCAGCGCCATGAACGTGCCGAGCGACACAGCAACCAGCGTCGAGATCCCCGCGATTACGAGCGAGTTCAGGAACGCCTCGCCGAGGCCGGGCACCGCGAACGGGCTCTCCCAGTGGCGCAGCGTGAAGCCCTCCCAGGTCAGGTTGAAGCGGCCCTGGTTGTCGTTGAACGAGAACAGGATCACGATGAAGATCGGCAGGAAGAGGTAGAGGAGCGCGAGCCCCGCCCAGAGGCCGAGGAAGCGCCCGCGCACGAGGCCGATCGCCCGCGTCGCGAGGCTCGGTCGGGGGCGGCGCGGCGGGGCGGCCGGCTCGGCTACCGCGCTCATACGGCCGACTCCGTGAGCGTGCGCGTGCCGAGCGCGCGTGCGTAGAGCAGCACGGCCCCGAGGATCACGCCCATCAAGATGAAGGACATCGCCGCAGCCTCGGGATAGTCCTGGATCTCGAGGAACTTCGATTGGATCACGTTGCCGATCATCGTCTGGCGCGGCCCGCCAAGGAGCTCCGCGTTGATGAAGTCGCCGGCGGCGGGGATGAAGGTGAGCAGCGAGCCGGCGAAGATCCCCGGCAGCGCGAGCGGCAGCGTCACCTTCCGGAAGGCCGCCCAGCGGCTTGCGTAGAGGTCGGTCGCCGCCTCGATCAGGCTCTTGTCGATCTTCTCGAGCGAGACGTACAGCGGTAGCGCCATGAACGGCAGGAAGTTGTACGTGATGCCCGCGACCACCGAGAGCGTCGTGGCCAGGAGCCGCCCGTCCCCCGATAGCAGGCCGAGCGACTGGAGCGTGTTCACCGTGAACCCGTTGTCCGAGAGGATCGTCTGCCAGGCGACGGTTCGGACGAGGTAGCTCGTGAAGAACGGCAGCACGATCAGGAGCAACATCAGGTTCTTGAACCGCCCCGCCTTGAAGGCGATGAAGTACGCCAGCGGGAAGGAGATCAGGAAGGCCACTACCGTCGCGGCCGCCGCGTAGCCGAAGGAGCGGAAGAACTGAGGCTTGTAGGTCGCGATCGCGTCGCCGTAGGAGGACCAGTTCCAGTCGAAGGCGTAGCCGGTCTCGAGCGTCCCGGACCACAGCGACACGTTCCACTGGATCAGCGCCGGGATCGCGAAGAAGACGAGCAGCCAGGCGAGGCCGGGGGCCAGCAGTAGGTACGGCAAGAGTCGCCTGCGGCTTCGAAGCGACAGGCGAGGCCGCCGCGGCAGGCTCGACCGGGCCGCCTCCATCTACCCGCTACGCACCGGTGACCGCCGCCATCGCCTCTTCCGCCTCCCGTTGCTCCTCGACGGTGAGCGCGACATAGGGATGGAGGCTGGCCACGGCCTGCTCGTCCGGGAAGATGAGCGGGTCGTTCGCGATCTCGGGATCGGCCTCCGCCACGATCTCCTGCGTCTTGGCGACCGGGGACACGTAGCCCACGTAGGTGGCGATCTGGGCCGCGATCTGCGGTTCGTAGACGTAGTTCATCATGACCTCGGCCGCGTAGGGATGCTCGGCCTTCTGCGGAATCATCATGTTGTCGTTCCAGAGGAGGCCGCCCTCTTCCGGTACGACGAAGTCGAGGTCCGGGTTGTCGGCCTTGAGCTGGATCATGTCGCCCGAGTAGGCGACCGCGATCGCCAGGTTCCCGTTGGTCAGGTCGGTCGTGTAGTCGTTACCGGTGAAGCGGCGGATCTGGCCGGCCTGACTCTGCCGATCGATCTCCTCAATCGCCGCCAGGATCTCGTCGAGCCCCGCGTCCTCGGTGTTGTTGCCCAGGTACTGGACCACCAGGCCGGCGGAGTCGTTGAAGTCCGTGAGCATCGCCACCCGACCCTTGAACTCGGGGTCGAAGAGGTCCGCCATGCTCGTGATCTCCCTTCCCGTCTCCTTCCGGTTGTAACCGAGCCCGTCCATCCCGCCCTGCCACGGGACCGTGAAGTTGCGCTCGGGGTCGAAGCTCGGGCTGCGAAGGTCGGGGCGCAGGTTCTTGGCGACGTTCGGGATGTTGCGCTTGTCGATCGGCTCCACGAAGCCCGAGTCGACCCACCGGGCGGCCATCGGGTCTGTCAGGACGACGATGTCGCGGTCGATCGGCTGGTCGCGCTGGAGCGGCTCCCTGACCTTCCCGAAAAACTCGAAGTTGTCGTTGATCTCCTCCGTGTAGTTGACCTTGCCGCCGAACTCGCGCTCGAAGTCGGGAATCGTGTCCTTGTCGATGTAGAGCGGCCAGTTCGCGAAGTCCAGCTCGTCGATCGGGACCTCGGTGTGGGTCACATCCACGTTCGTCGGCGCGCCCTGCTGAGTGCCCTCGGTTCCGCCGCAGGCGGCGAGGATCGCGCTGGCGCTCGACAGGGCGAACCCAGCCGCGCCCACGCGTCCGATGAAGCGGCGGCGCGACAGGCGCCCCTCGCTGACGAGCTGTTGGATCACCTGATCGATCGACTGCTCAGACATTGCTCTCCTCCTTGGTGACGATGAAGGTGTGACGCGGGTCCCAGGTCAGGAGCACGTCGCTCCCCGGCCCGATGGTGTCCTTCTCCTCCCACGGCTTTCGGTTCTGTGAGATCGCCGTCAGCTCCTCGCCGCCCGGCGTCTCGATGACGTACTGGATCGCGACCCCGAGGAAGCTGGCGACGGCCACCCGCCCACGGATTACGTTCGCCCCGCCCGTGTCGCCCGAGTCCGGCTCGAGCAGGACGATCTTCTCGGGCCGGACGCCGGCGCGCACCGCCCCGCCGCCGTTGCTCGCGGAGTCCGCGGGGACGCGGAGGTGCGCGCCGTCGTGGGTCACGAACTCGGCGAGCGAGCCCCCGTGCTCCCTGATCTCCCCGTCGATCAGGTTCGACATTCCGAGGAAGTTGGCGCAGAACTCCGTGGCCGGGTGCTCGTACAGCTCGCTCGCGGTGCCGCGCTGCTCGACGCGACCCTCGTTCATGACGGCGATCTCGTCGGCCATCGTCATGGCCTCCTCCTGATCGTGCGTCACGTGCACGAAGGTGATGCCGACCTCCTCCTGGATGCGCTTGAGCTGGATCTGGAGCTGCTTGCGGAGGCGGAGGTCGAGCGCACCGAGCGGCTCGTCGAGCAGGAGCGCGCGCGGCCTGTTGACGAGCGCTCGCGCCAGCGCCACGCGCTGCTGCTGCCCGCCCGAAAGCTCCGCCGGCTTGCGTCGCTCGAATCCCTCGAGCTGGGTGAGCTCGAGCGCCTCGCCCACGCGATCGCGGACCTCGTCGCGCGCCAGCTTCTTGCGCTCGAGGCCGAACGACACGTTGCGGCCCACGTCCAGGTGGGGGAACAGCGCGTAGCTCTGGAACACGGTGTTCACGTCGCGGCGGAAGGGCGGTCGATCGGTCACGTCCTCGCCGCCGAGGTACACGGTGCCGCCGGAGGGGTCCTCGAAGCCGCCGATCACGCGGAGCGTCGTCGTCTTGCCGCAGCCGGAGGGGCCGAGGAGGGCGAAGAAGCGCCCGCGCTCGATCTCGAGCGTCAGGTCGTCGACCGCCGTCGTCTGGCCGAAGCGCTTCGACACCCGGTCGAGGTAGATGTCCGGCCGCTCCCCGGCGGGCTTCGCGGTCTCGCTCACCTCTGCTCCTGTCTCCTTCCCCCTCGGGGGCGCCGCGATCGAGCGGACGCCGGACCGGCTACTGATGATCTCACGCTATGTCCCCCGAGGCGTCGTTTCAAGTGGCGGAATCCCTAAAGCTCACGGTTCGCTTTCGCCTAGTTGTACAACGTTTCGGAGTTCGGATTTCACTGGCCGCCGCTTGCCGAAGGATCCTTGGCCCGTTACGGTTGTCCGAAGCGTCTATCCCCGCGGAGGAGTGAGCAGATTGGCGTCGCCAAGCCCGCAGACAGCCACCCAGCCGGCGCAGCCGGGCCCCGACGCGCTTCAGGACCAGGCCAAGCGCCACCTGTGGATGCACTTCTCGCGCATGGGCGCGTACGCAGGACGCCGAGGTGCCGATCCTCGTCCGCGGCGAGGGCTGCTACGTCTACGACGAGCACGGCAACCGCTACCTCGACGGCCTGTCGGCGCTCTTCTGCGTCAACGCGGGCCACGGCCGCGCGGAGCTCGGCGAGGCCGCCGCGCGCCAGGCCGGTGAGCTCGGCTTCTACACGAACTGGAGCTACGCCCACCCGCGCGCGATCGAGCTGGCGGCGCGCGTCGCGTCGCTCGCGCCCGGCGACCTGAACCGCGTCTTCTTCACCTCCGGGGGCTCGGAGGCGGTCGAGTCCGCGTGGAAGCTGGTCCGCAACTACCACCTCGATGAGGGGTGAGGCGAAGCGGACCAAGCTGATCGCTCGCGAGATCGCCTATCACGGGACGTCGCTCGGAGCGCTCTCGGCGACCGGCATCACGGCGCTGCGCAGCCCGTTCGAGCCGCTCACGCCCGGCGGCTGCCACGTGCCGAACACCGACAGCTACCGCTGGCCGGCGGACCGCGACCCGATGTGGGCGGCCGACGCGATCGAGGAGCGGATCCTGTTCGAGGGCCCCGAGACGGTCGGCGCGGTGATCCTCGAGCCGGTGCAGAACGCCGGCGGTTGCCTGCCGCCGCAGGAGGGCTACTTCCAGCGCGTGCGGGAGATCTGCGACCGCTACGGCGTGCTCCTGATCTCGGACGAGGTGATCTGCTCCTGGGGTCGGCTCGGGCACTACTTCGGCTCCGAGCGCTACGGCTACGTGCCCGACCTGATCACGACCGCCAAGGGGCTCACCTCGGCCTACGTGCCGATGGGCGCGCTGATCGTGTCCGACCGGATCGCCGAGCCGTTCATGCACGGCAAGGAGATGTTCACCCACGGGTTCACGTTCGGCGGGCACCCGGTGGCCGCGGCCGTCGCGCTCGCCAACCTCGACATCTTCGAGCGCGAGGACCTGTGCGGCCACGTGCGCGCCAAGGAGGAGGAGTTCCGCGGCATGCTCGAGTCGCTCCGCGAGCTGCCGATCGTCGGCGACGTGCGCGGCGCCGGCTTCTTCCAGGCGATCGAGCTCGTGAAGGACCAGCGAGACCAAGGAGTCGTTCGACGACGACGAGTCGGAGGAGCTGCTGCGCGGCTTCCTCTCGGGCGCCCTCTACCGCGCCGGGCTGATCTGCCGCGCCGACGACCGCGGCGACCCGGTCATCCAGCTCGCGCCGCCCCTGATCGCCGACAGCGAGCAGTTCGAGGAGATCGAGCGCGTGCTCCGCTCCGTTCTGAGCGAAGCGTGGGACCGCATCGTCCGCCGCTGATGGCCCGCGCGGACGCCAAGCGGCCCGCACTGACGATCGACAGCCTGGTCGGGGAGCTGGAGCTGGAGCTGGCCGCCGGCGCGGCCGCGAGCGACGCGCCCGTCCGCTGGGTGCACATCACCGAGCTGCCCGATCCGACGCCATGGCTGTCGGGGGGCGAGCTGCTCCTCACGACCGGCATCCAGCTGGGCGACGCGGCCGCCCAGCGGCAGTTCGTCCGCCGCCTCAAGGAGCACGGCGTGGCGGGGCTCGGCTTCGGCACCGGCTTCGACCACGAGCGGCTGCCGGCGGCGCTCGTCCGCGAGGCGCGCGAAGGTCGACTTCCCGGTGTTCGAGGTCCCGTACCGACATGCCGTTCATCGCGATCACCGAGAAGGCGTTCACGCGGCTCGTCAACGAGGGGTACGACGTGCTCCGGCGCGGGGCGGAGATCCAGCGCCGCATCGAGCGGCTCGTGCTCGAGGAGCGCGGCCTCGACGAGGTGGTGCGCGCGCTGGCCATGGCGATCGGCGGCGCCGTCCTCGTGCTCGACTCGCGCGGCGAGCCGATGGGCTCGTCCGCCCCGTGGAGGGAGTTCCCCGCGCGCGCGCTCAAGTCCGTCCGCGGCGAGGTGGCGGCGCGAAGCGCCGCCGCGCTGCGGGATGGGGACGGCTCCGGCCTGGCGTTCACTCCCGAGCACCCCGACGTGGGCGACCGCGCGATCGCGCTACCGGTGGCCACAAGGGGCGGCGGCGCCCCGCAGGCGTGGCTCGTCGCGGCCTGCGACGGGCAACCGCCGGGCGATTTCGAGCGGCTTATCCTCCAGCAGGCCGTGACCGTCGTGGCGCTCGAGCTGATGCGCCAGCGGGTCGTCCGCGACACCGAGCGGCGGCTCGCGGGCGACGTGCTCGCCGAGGCCCTCACCGGCCGGCTCGAGCCCGAGGAGGTCGAGAGCCGACTGCGCCCGTTCGGGGTCTCCGGCCGAGCGGCCGTGCTCGTGTTCAGCCTCGGCGACCCGGCGGCGGCCGAGGGCGCCGTCGATCGCATCCTGAGCGACCTCGACGTGGGCGCCCTGGTGGCGGCGCGGGAGAGCCTCCTGTGCGCCGTCGTCGCCGCCGCCGAAGTGGACCCCTTCGAGTGCGCGGACCGCGTGCGCTCCGAGCTCGCCGAGCGCTTCGGCCACGTGCGCGCCGCCGCGAGCCGACCCGCGCCGGTGGCGAGCCTGAGGCGGAGCTTCCACGAGGCCCGCTGCGCGCTCGAGGCGTCGGCGATCGCCGACGGCGAGGGCCCGGAGGTGGCCTCCTACCGCGACCTCGGCGCGTTCCAGCTTCTCCTTTCGCTCCAGGACGACGAGGCGCTCCGGCTGTACTGCGACAGCCTCCTGTCGCCGCTCGAGAACGGCGGCGGCGACTACGGGGAGGAGCTCATGCGCTCGCTCGAGGCCTTCATCGAGCAGAACGGCCAGTGGGAGCGTGCGGCGCGCCAGCTCTACTGCCACCGCCACACGCTCAGGTACAGGATCCGGCGCATAGAGGAGCTGACCGGCCGCGACCTCGGGCGCGCGCGAGATCGGATCGAGTTTTGGCTCGCGCTGCGGGGGCGGGAGCTCGTCCGGTGACCAGATGGCAGATGGCAGATGGCAGATGGCAACGGCCCTTGCTCCGGCGGTGATGAAGACATGAGAGTCGGGGTTCCCACCGAGACCAAGCCCGACGAGTACCGGGTCGCGCTGACGCCCGCCGGCGCGCGCGAGCTGCACGACCACGGCCACGAGGTGCTGATCCAGGCCGGCGCCGGTGACGGAAGCGCGATCGCGGACGCCGACTACGAGGCGCAGGGGGCTCGCGTCGTCCGCGGCGCCGAGGCGCTCTTCGACGAGGCCGACCTCGTCCTGAAGGTCAAGGAGCCACAGCCGCCGGAGGTGGCGCTGCTGCGACCAGAGCACACGCTCTTCACCTACCTGCACCTCGCCCCCGCGCCCGAGCTGACCCGCGGCCTGTGCGAGGCCGGCGGCGTCTGCGTGGCCTACGAGACGGTCGAGGACGCGAGCGGCCGGCTGCCGCTGCTCGCGCCGATGAGCGAGGTCGCGGGTAAGATCGCCACGCAGGCGGGCGCCTTCATGCTCGAGCGGCCGCTCGGCGGCCGCGGAATCCTCCTCGGCGGCGTGCCGGGCGTGGCCGCGGCCACCGTCATGGTGATCGGCGGCGGCGCGGTCGGCTTCAACGCGGCCTCGATCGCGATCGGGATGGAGGCCGACGTCTTCGTCTACGACCGCTCGGTGGATCGGCTCCGCGAGCTCGACGTGGCGTTCTCGGGCAGGGCCTCGACCGTGTACTCCTCGACGCTCGCGATCGAGGAGATGCTGCCGCACGTGGACCTCGTGATCGGCGCCGTGCTGGTACACGGCGCGCGAGCGCCCTTCGTGGTCCGCCGCGAGCAGCTCGCCCTGATGAAGCGTCGGGCGGTCCTGGTGGACGTCTCGATCGACCAGGGCGGCTGCTTCGAGACGTCACGGCCGACGACCCACTCGGACCCGACGTTCGTGGAGGAGGGGATCACCCACTACTGCGTGACGAACATGCCGGGAGCGGTGCCGATCACCTCGACGTACGCGCTCACGAACGCCACGCTCCCATACGTGCTGGCGCTTGCTGACCTCGGCGTGCGCGAGGCGGCGGCGCGCGATCCCGGGCTCCGCTCCGGCGTGAACGTGGCCACCGGGCACGTGACGCACGCCGCGGTGGCCGAGGCGGTGGGCGAGCCGTTCACGCCGGTCGAGGACGCGCTGGCGGGAGCTCCGAGCGCCGCGTGAAGTTGGCATCGAGACGAGGAGAGGCGACATGGCGACCATGACGAGGACGAAGCTCCGGAACTTCATCGACGGCGAGCTCGCCGATCCGGCCGACGGAGCGACCGAGCCGGTCCTGAATCCGGCCACCGCTGAGGAGATCGCGGAGGCGCCGCTGTCCACCGAGGAGGACGTCGACCGGGCGGTCGCGGCGGCGAAGCGCGCGGCCGACGGCTGGGCCGGCACGACGCCCGGCGAGCGCGCGCTCTGCCTCCTCAGGCTGGCGGACGCGATCGAGGAGCACGCCGACGAGATCGCCGACCTCGAGTCCGCCGACGCCGGCAAGCCGCGGGCCGCCTTCCGCGACGACGAGATCCCCTTCATGGTCGACAACCTGCGCTTCTTCGGCGGCGCGGCGCGCTGCATGGAGGGCCGGGCGGCCGGCGAGTACCTCGAGGGCTACACGTCGATGATCCGGCGTGAGCCGGTCGGCGTCGTGGGCCAGATCACGCCCTGGAACTACCCGCTGATGATGGCGGTCTGGAAGATCGGCCCGGCGCTCGCGACCGGCAACACCGTGGTCCTCAAGCCGGCGGAGACGACGCCGATGTCGACGCTCCGGATGGCCGAGCTGGCAGGTGAGATCCTCCCGAAGGGAGTCCTCAACGTGGTGACCGGCCACGGCGAGCCCGCCGGCTCGGCGCTCGTGACCCACCCGGACGTGGACATGGTGTGCCTCACCGGCTCGCCGCCCACCGGCAAGTGGATCGCCAAGGCCGCCTCCGACCGGCTCAAGCGCGTCCACCTCGAGCTCGGGGGGAAGGCGCCGGTCGTGGTGTTCGACGACGTGGAGATCGAGACCGCGCTCGAGACGATCGCCGGGACGGGCTACTACAACGCCGGCCAGGACTGCACGGCGGCCACGCGCGTGCTCGCGGGCGCGGGCGTCTACGACGACGTGGTGTCCGGCCTGGCGGAGCAGGCCAAGGGGCAGGTCGTCGGCGACACGACGTCGGCCGACACGACGCTCGGGCCGCTCAACTCCCAGCGCCAGCGCGAGCGGGTCGAGGGCTTCCTCGAGCGGAAGCCCGGACGGGCCGAGGTAGTGACCGGCGGATCGGAGCCCGATCTGCCGGGCTTCTACCTGGAGCCGACGGTCGTGGCCGGGCTCGAGCAGGACGACGAGATGATCCAGGACGAGATCTTCGGGCCGGTGATCACGGTGCAGCGCTTCGACGACGAGGCCAAGGCGATCGAGTGGGCGAACGGAACCCGCTACGGGCTCGCCTCGTCGGTCTGGACGCGCGACGTGGGCCGCGCGATGCGCGTCGCGAACGCGCTCAAGTTCGGCTGCGTGTGGGTGAACGACCACATCCCGCTGGCGTCCGAGATGCCGCACGGCGGCTACAAGGAGTCGGGCTACGGCAAGGACCTGTCGATGTACTCGCTCGAGGACTACACGCAGGTCAAGCACGTGATGGTCTCGCTCGGCTGATTGGCGGCGTACAGCTTCCTCACCACGTGGTGCGTCGAGGCCCCGGTCGAGCCGGTCTTCGCCACGATCCACGACTCGGAGCGCTGGCCCGAGTGGTGGCGCGGAGTGGAGAGCGCGGTCGAGCTCGAGCCCGGCGACGAGGACGGGGTCGGCAGCCTCGCGCGGTACGTGTGGCGCAGCCGGCTCCCCTACGAGCTCGCGTTCGAGATGCGCACGACGCGCGTGGAGCGCCCGTGGCTCATGGAGGGCGTGGCCGAGGGCGAGCTCCGCGGCACGGGGCGCTGGCGGCTCTTCGAGCAGGGCGGGGCGACGGCGGTGCTGTACGAGTGGAGGGTCGAGACGACCGGGCGCTGGATGAACGCGCTCGCGCCGCTCCTGCGGCCCGCCTTCAAGTGGAACCACGATGTCGTGATGCGCCAGGGCGGTGAGGGCCTCGCGCGCCGGCTGGGGGCGCGACTCCTGGCCGGCGGGTGAGGCCGGCGGCCCGCGCTACGGGTCGCGGAAGTAGAGCTGGTTGGGGCGCTGGTCCCCGTCCGCCACGATCGTCGGCGGGTCGGTCTTCGTGTCGACGAACATGCAGAATGCGCGCGTGCGATCGTCGAGCGCGATGCAGGTCCTGAAGTAGCCGGCCTCGTCGGTCTGCCGCGTGTTGGCCGTGTCGAGGTTCCGCCGGACCTCCTCGCTCCCGTGCGCCGCCACGTATTCGCGCACCGTCGCCGCCAGGCGCTCGGTCGCCTCGGTCTCGGACACCACGAGCGGGCGCGTGGCGAGCCCCGCCACGACGAGCGCCACCGCCCCGACCGCGAGGAGCGCGGTGGCGGTGCGGTCGTGCACCACCTCGGGCGGCGGGGCCAGCGCCGGATCGGGCTGTTGCGAACGCGCCACGAGCCGGCGCGCGAGCCAGGGCGCCACCAGGCCGACGAGCACGAGGTTCCCGAACGACGCGATGATGATCCCCGGGATCAGGTCGACCCCGGTACGCACCGGAGGGAGCAGGTGGAGGATCAGGCCGTCGAGGATCGTGAGCACCCCGAACGCCGGCCACTGCCACGCGCCCCTGAGCCGCCAGCGCATCCGACGGGTCCAGAAGCGCGCCTCGGAACTCACCCGACCAGCGTAGTCCCGGGACCCCGCCGGGCTACCATCTGAGTCGATGGCCACGACCGACCGCGACGAGCTCTGGGTGGCGAGTCTCGGGCGGATCGAGTACCGCGAGGCGGTGGAGCTGCAGACCCGCGCTCGCGCGGCACGCCAGGCCGGCGCCCTGCCGGACACGCTGCTCTTCGTCGAGCACCCGCCGGTGTACACGAAGGGGCGGCGAAGCGAGCGCTCCGATCTTCCGATGGGCGAGGACTGGTACCTCGCGCAGGGCATCGACGTGGCGGCGACCGACCGCGGTGGCCGGGTGACCTACCACGGCCCCGGGCAGCTCGTGGGCTACCCGGTGATGGCGATCACCGACGTGATCGCCTACGTCCGCGCGATGGAGCGGGCGCTGATCGCCGCGCTCGCGGACGAGGGGATCGAGGCGGAGGTCCGCGAGGGGCTGACGGGCGTCTGGGTCGGCGAGCGCAAGATCGGCTCGATCGGCGTCCACGTGTCACGCGGCGTCACGACGCACGGCTTCGCCATCAACGTGGATAACGACCTCCAGCCGTTCGAGTGGATCGTGCCCTGCGGGATCGAGGGCGTCCGGATGACCTCGGTCTACGTCGAGACGAGGCGGACGGGCGCGATGGACTGCTTCCGGAAGCGCCTCGCGTGGCGCTTCGCCGAGGGCAGCGGGCGCCGGCAGCGTCTCGTCAGCGCCGCGCGGATCGAGGCCGCCATGCGCGCCGAGCCGACCCGGCCCGAGCCGGCGGTAGGGGTGGGCGCGTGAGCGCTACCCGCTCGCGCTCGAGCCCCGGCGGCGCGCGTGTGCTCGACATGGGGGAAGTGCGCCCCTTCCGCGAACGCAAGCCGCCGTGGTTCAAGGTGCCGGCGCCGGGCTCGGAGCGGTACCGCGAGCTCAAGGAGATGATCGACGGCGAGTCGCTCAACACCGTCTGCGAGGAGGCCGCCTGCCCCAACATCGGCGAGTGCTGGGAGCGCGGCACCGCCACCTTCATGATCCTCGGCGACACCTGCACGCGCCGGTGCGGGTTCTGCAACGTCAAGACCGGCAAGCCGACCCACGACGACCCGCTCGAGCCGCTGCGCGTGGCTCAGTCCGTCAAGCGGATGGGGCTGCGCCACGCGGTCGTGACGAGCGTGGACCGCGACGACCTGCCGGACCTGGGCAGCGGCGCCTTCGTCGGGGTGATCCGCTCGATCCGCCGCTTCGCCCCCGGTTGCAAGGTCGAGGTCCTGACGCCCGACTTCCGGGGCGAGGAGATGCCGCTCGCGCGCGTCGTCGCCGAGCGCCCGGACGTGTTCAACCACAACGTCGAGACCGTGCCCCGGCTGTATCCGCTCGCGCGTCGCGGGTCGCGGTTCCTCCGGTCGTGCCGCGTGCTCGCGAACGCCAAGCAGATGGGCGGCGACGACGTCGTGACGAAGTCGGGCCTCATGACCGGCCTCGGGGAGACGGCCGACGAGCTGATCGACGCCTTCGGAACGCTCCGCGAGCACGACGTGCAGGTGCTCACGGTGGGCCAGTACCTGCGGCCGACGCAGGACCACCTGCCGGTCGTGCGCTACTGGCACCCCGACGAGTTCGCCGAGCTCGAGCGCGCGGCGTACGCGATGGGCTTCGAGTCCGTGGCCGCCGGTCCGCTCGTGCGCTCGAGCTACCACGCCGAGCAGACGCTCGAGCGGGCCGCGACGTCCTGAGCGAAGCTCGCAACTAGCGGAAACGCCCCGCTCCGTGCGAGGGGCGCTGTGTCAGCCTTCGCCGCCGGTGTTCCCGCTGAAGGACAACATCGCGTCGCGGCGCTTCCCGGTCCTCACGGTCGCGCTGATCGCGGCGAACGTCCTGATGTTCTTCCTCTTCCAGGACGCGACGCTCAGCTTCGGCGGCTCGGAGCTGAACGAGCAGCGCATCGTCGAGTACGGGGCGATCCCGTACGAGATCTCGCACCCGGGTGAGCGGTGCGAGTTCGGCGGCGGGTCGGAGGCGATCTGCGGAAGCGACGTCGCCGAGCGCGGCGAGGCGCCCGAGACCGCGCCGACGCTCCTCACGCTCCTCACCTCGATGTTCATGCACGGCGGCTTCCTGCACCTCGCCTTCAACATGCTGTTCCTGTGGATCTTCGGCAACAACATCGAGGACTCGATGGGTCGCGCCCGCTTCATCGTCTTCTACCTCCTCGGAGGCCTGGTGGCGCTACTCGCGCAGACCGCGCTCGAGCCCGATTCGACGGTGCCGACCATCGGGGCGAGCGGCGCGGTCGCCGCCGTGCTCGGCGGGTACGCGCTGCTCTATCCCAAGGCGCGCGTCGTCACGCTGATCCTCATCATCTTCTTCATCACGGTGATCGAGATCCCGGCACTCGTCATGCTCGGGCTGTGGTTTGCCATCCAGGTCTTCTACGGTACGGCCGAGCTGGCTCAACCCGTCGCGGGATCGGGTGGGGTCGCCTACTTCGCGCACATCGGCGGGTTCATCTTCGGGTTGGGGTTGATCAAGCTGTTCGCAAATCGGATTCACGAGGACTATGAGATCGAGCGGCGCGCGCCCGTCTACTGATGGCCCGCGGCCTCATCCAGTTCGCGGCCCTCATGCTCGTGCTGCTGCTCGCCTTCCTGACCGTGAGCGTCGCGATCCAGGACGGAGTGGACGTCCTCGTCGTGATCTCGTTCGTCGTCCTCGCCGTGCTTGGCTTCGGTGTCCTCGGCGCGATGAGCTCGCCGCCCGATGAGTAGCCCGCTACAGGGCGGCGGTCGGCGCCGCGCGTTCGGCGCGATCGACTCCTCCTTTGCCCCGTCGCGGAGGCGGTCGACCCTCGCGCGCGCAGGGCTCGTCCTGGCCGCCGCGCTGATGGCCACTGTCGGCTGGCTCGCACTCGGGGCCGCCGAGACCACCGAGCGCGACGCCTCGGCCGCGCTGATCGCGCCCGTGCCGCACGCGCCGGGAGTCCCGTCGAAGGCCGAGGAGGGCGCGTCGGCGGCGGTGAGCCTCGACCGGGAGCAGTCGCTGGACGTCGAGCTCGAGAAGCCGCCCGGCGCCGGGCTTCTCTTCGACCTCGACTCGGGCGAGGTCCTCTGGCGCGACGACCCGAGCCAGGAACTGCCGGTGGCGAGCCTGACCAAGCTGATGACCGCCCTGATCGTCGCCGAGCGCGCGAAGCCGAAGCGCGAGTACCGCGTTACGCGGCAGGCGATCGACTTCTCGGGGTCGGCCGTCGGCCTTCCGAGGGGAAAGCGCGTGGAGACGGAGTCGCTCCTCGCCGCGATGCTGATCCAGTCGGGGAACGACGCGGCCACGGCGCTCGCGATCGGCGTGGCCGGGTCCGAGAAGCGCTTCGTCCGGCTCATGAACGAGCGGGCTCGGAAGCTCGGCCTCGACTGCACGAAGTTCGTTTCCCCGGACGGGCTCGAGCCCGGCAACCGGTCCTGCGCCGCCGACCTCGCGGCCCTCGGCCGGCTCGCGATGGACGAGCCGCGGATCAGGCGCATCGCCCGGCAGGAGGAGGCCGCCGTCCCGTTCCCGATCGAGGGCGGGCGCCAGCACCTCGCGACGACCAACCCGCTCCTCAAGACCGACTACGCCGGCACGATCGGGCTCAAGACCGGCTTCACCGAGCGCGCCGGGCCGTGTCTCGTTGGTGTCGTGCGGCGCGGGGACCGGACGCTCGGCGTGGTGCTGATCGACTCGGCCGACCCGAACCGCGACGCGCGCGCCCTGTTCGACCGAGCCTTCCGCTCCGGCTAGCGGACGCGTCGGCGGCGTCCGGGAGGATGCGGCGATGCCGCTCCCGATCGAGGGTTACGCGCTCATAGGCGACACGCAGACGGCGGGCCTCGTCGGCCGCGACGGCTCGATCGACTGGCTTTGCATGCCGCGCTTCGACTCGGGCGCCTGCTTCGCGGCGCTGCTAGGCGACGAGCGCCACGGCCGCTGGCTCCTCGCGCCGGCGGGGGAGGTCCGCTCGGTGTCGAGGCGCTACCGGCCGGGCACGCTCGTCTTGGAGACGACCTTCGAGACGGCGGACGGCACCGTGCGGATCGTCGACTGCATGCCGCCGCGCGAGGTGTCCCCGGACGTCGTGCGCGTGGTCGAGGGGATCAGCGGGCGCGTGGCGATGCGGATGCACCTCGTGATCCGCTTCGACTACGGCCGCATCGTGCCGTGGGTGCAGCGCAAAGACGATGGCCTGATGGCCGTCGCCGGCCCCGACGCGATGAACCTCCAGACCCCGGTGCACACTCGCGGCGAGGACCTGACGACCGTCGCGGAGTTCGAGGTGGCGGCCGGCGAGTCGATCCCGTTCGTGCTGACGTGGCACCCCTCGCACGAGCCCCCGTCGTCGGTCTCGAGCGCCGCGCCGGCAATCGCCGACACGGAGGCCTGGTGGACCGAGTGGTCGAGCCGGGCCGCCGACCACGGCGAGTGGCAGGACGCGGTCGTCACGTCGCTCGTGACGCTCAAGGCACTGACGTACGCGCCGACGGGCGGCATCGTCGCCGCCGCGACCACCTCGCTCCCCGAGCAGCTCGGTGGCGTGCGCAACTGGGACTACCGCTTCTGCTGGCTGCGCGACGCCACGCTCACGCTCACGTCGCTGCTCGAGGCCGGCTACACGGACGAGGCGCGCGCGTGGCGCGACTGGCTCCTCCGCGCGGTGGCCGGCAGCCCGTCCGAGCTGCAGATCATGTACGGGGCGGCCGGCGAGCGCCGGCTCACGGAGCTCGAGCTCGACTGGCTCCCCGGCTACGAGGGCTCCCGGCCGGTCCGGATCGGCAACGCCGCGGTCGAGCAGTACCAGCTCGACATCTTCGGCGAGGTGATGGACACGCTCCACGAGTCGCGCTGCGCCGGCATCGAGGCGCGACGAGTTCGCGTGGTCGCTCCAGCGCGCGCTGATCGACCATCTCGAAGGTCGCTGGCAGGAGCCCGACGAGGGCATCTGGGAGATCCGCGGGCCGCGCCGCCACTTCACCCACTCGAAGGTGATGGCCTGGGTGGCGCTCGACCGCTCGATCCGCGCGGTGCGGGACTTCGGCGCCGAGGGCCCGGTTGAGCGCTGGGAGGCGCTCCGCGCGCAGATCCACGACGAGGTCTGCCGCGAGGGCTACGACGCCGACAAGAACGCGTTCGTCCAGTGCTACGAGTCAGCCGAGCTCGACGCGAGCCTCCTGATGATCCCGCTCGTCGGATTCCTCCCGCCGAGCGATCCGCGCGTGCGGGGCACGGTCGAGGCGATCGAGCGCGAGCTGCTCCAGGACGGCTTCGTGCAGCGCTACCGGACGTCGGGCGACGCGGCGCCGGTGGACGGGCTGCCGCCCGGCGAGGGCGCGTTCCTCCCGTGCACGTTCTGGCTGGCGGACAACCTCGCGCTGCTGGGCCGCCGCGACGAGGCCCGGGAACTGTTCGAGCGGCTGCTGGACCTGCGAAACGACGTCGGCCTCTTGGCCGAGGAATACGACGCGGGCGCGCGGCGGCTCGTGGGCAACTTCCCCCAGGCGTTCACGCATGTGGGCCTGATCAACACGGCGCGGAACCTCGGGCGCCCCGCTTTAGAATCTGGCCCCTAGGGGCCATAGCTCAGTTGGGAGAGCGCGTGCTTTGCAAGCACGAGGTCGCCGGTTCGATCCCGGCTGGCTCCATTCGTCACACAAGCGTGTTGAGGCGTGCGTCGCGGTCCGGAAGCATCGACGTGGCCTACCGATGCGCATCACATGCGGGCATAACGGTGGACCACGTGCTCGAGCCGTCGCGGTCGCGGAGCTCGCGGCCCGGCAACACGGAGTTGTCGCTCGGCGTCAGCTCGTAGCGCTGGGCGTCGGACGCGGAGAGATCGAGCGTCGGATCTCGGACGCGAGGCTGCATCGAGTTCAGCTTGGTGTGTACGCCGTTGGGCACGGCCGCCTTTCCGGACGAGGCCGCCTTATGGCTGCGGTTCTGGCGTGTGGGCCCGGCGCCCTCGTAAGTCATCGATGCGCCGGATCGCTGACGCGAATCGCCCCGAGTGCCCAACAGCTCATCGACGTGACGACGGTCGGTCGCAGTGGCCGTGACCGGCCCGGTATCAGGCGCCACCGCGTGCGCGCCCTCCATCCCGAGGATCGCTCGGAGATCGACGCGATCCCCGTGACGAGCGTGGCTCGGACGCTCCTCGACATGGCGGAGGTCGTCGACCAGCGGCGACTCGCGAGGGCCGTTGAAGAAGCCGAGCGGCTGCGCCTGTTCGATCTTCGGGCGGTCGAGCGCCTGTGCGACCGAAGCCCTGGCCGGCACGGGTTGAAACCGCTTCGGGCCGCCGTTGCTGCCGTTGCCGCTCCCGTCCAGGAGACCCGATCTGAGCTGGAGCGCCGGTTCTTGCAGCTATGTCGAGACAATGGCCTGCCGCCGCCGACCGTCAACGCGATGATCGACGGCCTCGAGGTCGACGCGCTGTGGCCAGCTCAACGGCTGATCGTCGAGCTCGACGGCTACGAGTTCCACCGCACGCGCGCAGCCTTCGAGCGCGACAGGGCGCGCGACGGTCGGCTCCAGCTGGCCGGCTACCGCATCCTGCGCGTGACCCACCGGATGCTCGAGCGGGAGCCAGAGGCCATCGTGGGCCGCGTCCGCTCGCTGCTGGCGCTCAGCCCTTGACCGCTAGCAGCCGCCACAGCCCCGGCACGCCCTTCAGCTCGTGCTCGCCGCGGTCCTCGAACTCGAGCCCGGAGCCGGCCACGAGGTCCACGACGGTGCGCGTCACGATGACCTCGTCGGCGCCCGCCGCCGCGCTCGCGCGGGCGCCGATGTGCACGGCGAGCCCGCCGACGTCGTCACCGAGCAGCTCCGCCTCGCCGGTGTGGAGCCCGGCGCGGAGCCGGACGCCGAGCTCGCGGGCGCGCGTGAGGAACGCGCGGGCACAGCGGATCGCGCGGGCGGGACCGTCGAAGGTGGCAAGGATGCCGTCCCCCATCGTCTTGACGAGGCGCCCGCGGTACTCCTCGAGCGTTCGCGCCGCCACCGCGTCGTGCTCGGCGAGCAGGTCGCGCCAGCGACGGTCGCCGAGCTCCGCGGCGCGCTTCGTCGACCCCACGATGTCGGTAAAGAGGACGGTCAGCAGGGAGCGCTCGGGCTCGCGCTCGGCCTGGGTCCCGGTGAGGAAGCTCTCCACCTCGTCGAGGAGCGCCTCGGTGTCGCCCTCGAAGAAAAGGTGGTCGCCGCCCGGGATCTCGACGAAGCGCGAGTCCGGGATGAGCTGGCTGAGGACGCGCCCTTGGCGCGGAGTCGCGACGCGGTCGTCCGAGCGCTGGACCACCAGCGCGGGCGCGCTGAGCGTGGGGAGCACTTCCCGGACGTCGACGTCGTAGTACATCCTGATCAGCTCGCGCGCTCCGCGCGGTGAGCTGCCCGCCCTGAGGATGCGTGCCCAGAACGCCAGGAAGCGGTCGTCGCCGGCCATGCTCGGGGCGAAGAACTCGGCTACGGCGGGCCCGCCCCAGTTGTCCGAGGCGATGGCCATGAACCGGTCGAGCTCCTCGCGCGGTTGGCCCTCCGGATAGTCGTCGGACTCGAGGATGCGCGCCCAGCTGCCATAGAGGACGAGCGACCGCACCCGCTCCGGATGCGTCGCGGCGAACAGGGAGGTCATCGGCCCGCCCTCCGACACCCCGAACAGGGCGGGTCGCTCGGAGCCCGCGGCGTCCAGCACGGCCCGGAGGTCGTCCATGCTCTGCTCGAGCGTGGGCGGCTGGCCGAGCCGATCCGAGAGACCCTGCTCGCGCTTGTCCCACAGGATCAGGCGACTGAACGAGGCGAGTCGCTCGAAGAAGCGGCGCACCGGCGGGTACTCCCAGACCAGCTCCTGGTGGAAGACGAAGCCGGGTACGAACGCCAGATCGAGCGGCCCGTCGCCGACGACCTGGTAAGCCAGGTCGACGTCGCCGTTGTGGGCGTACCTGATACCGCTCGTCATCGGCGAGGCCACTCTAACCGCGCCTGTGCCGGCGGCCGTAGAGGCGCGGCGCGCACGACCGAACGGGTATAACGGGGCCGCGACCCGAGGAGGTGCCGATGGCGGACGACTCGACGGTCACCGAGAAGCAGGAGCTCCACGAGGGCGGCACGCATGACGAGCAGGTCCAGGCCGACCAGGACGGTCGCCCGCAGCGGGCCGAAGTCTCGAACTTCGAGATCGTCAACCACTACTTCAACCGCGCCGCCGAGCGGCTCGACCTCCGCGATGACATCGCGGCGGTGCTGCGCTCGGCCTACCGCGAAGTCCAGGTGCAGATCCCGGTCGAGGTCGACGGCCGGATCCACGTCTTCACCGGCTACCGGGTGCAGCACAACGGCGCGCGCGGTCCCTACAAGGGCGGCATCCGCTTCCACCCCGACGTCGATCTCGACGAGGTCCGCGCGCTCGCATCGCTCATGACCTGGAAGACCGCGATCGCCGGCATCCCGTTCGGCGGCGCGAAGGGGGGCGTCAACTGCCCCGGCAGCGAGCTCGACAGCGTGGCGCTCGAGCGCGTGTCGCGCTCGTTCATGAGCAAGATCGAGAAGGTGCTCGGCCCGACGCGCGACATCCCGGCGCCGGACGTGAACACGAACGCCCAGACCATGGCCTGGCTGATGGACGAATACGGCAGGCACCACGGGCACACGCCGGCGATCGTCACGGGCAAGCCGATCCCGCTCGAGGGCTCGTACGGGCGCGAGGCGGCGACCGGCCGCGGGCTCGTCTACCTCTATCGCGAGGCCGCCGGATCGGCCGGCCTGAAGGTCTCCAAGACGAGGTTCGTCGTCCAGGGCTACGGCAACGTCGGCTCGTGGGCGGCGCGGCTGCTACAGGACCTCGGCGCCACGCTGATCGGCGCCTCGGACGCGCACGGCGCCATCCACGCCGAGGACGGGATCGACGCCCAGGCGCTCGCCGAGCACGTCGAGGAGGGCGGTCAACTGCCCGACTTCGAGGGCGTGGACCGGATCGGACCCAACGAGCTCCTCGAGCTCGACTGCGAGCTGTTGATCCCGGCGGCCCTTGGCGGAATGATCCACAAGTCGAACGCAGACAAGCTCGGCTGCCGGATGATCGTCGAGGGCGCAAACAGCCCGACGACCCCGGCCGCCGACGAGATCCTGGCCGACAAGGGCATCTTCGTGATACCCGACGTGATGGCGAACGCTGGCGGCGTAGTCGTCTCCTACTTCGAGTGGGCCCAGAACCTTCAGCACTTCCGCTGGGAGGAGCGCGAGGTCAACGACAAGCTCGGCCGGATCATGCGACGGGCCTACCGTGACGTGTCGGCGCGCGCGCAGGAGGACGGCGTCCCGCTCCGGCTCGCCGCGTACGAGGTCGGGATCGAGCGCGTGCGCGAGGCGGCCGAGATGCGCGGCTACATCTCTTAGCGGGCGCCGCCCGCCGGACGCCTACTTGTCGTCGAGGTCGAAGTCGCGCGGCGGCTTCTGCTCGAACCAGAGCCGGTCGTGCTCCGGGGTCTCCTGGAGGAAGTCGGGCGTCTCCTCGAGCACGTCCTCGCCCTCCTCGGCCGGACCGAACTCGTCCTCGTCATGGGGCGGCGCGGCGGCCGGCTCCTCGAGCGATCCGTACTCGTCCTCGAGCGCGTCGTTCTCGATCGTCGCGGGCTCGTCCTCCTCCCCCCCGAAGGCGGGCGCGAAGCGGCTTGGCGGCGCGCCGTCCTCGCCGTACTCGGCCTCTGCCTCCTCCGGGGACATCGCGTCCGGCTCTGCGAGTGGCGGCGCGCTGTCGCTCGACTCGACATCGCTCGACTCGGGATCGTCCTCGAGCGCCGCCGGAGGCGGGAAGTCGGTCGCGGGGAGCTCGTGCACCGTGGCCGCGCGATCGTCCTCGTCTGGCGTCGCCGCCTGCCGGAGCCGCTCCGGGTCGAAGCGCTCGTCCAGCTCGGCGTCGTCGAGGTCGGCGGCCGGCTCCACCTCGGCGAGGTCGCGTTCCTCCGGCGGGGTGCCGGGCTCAGCCGTGGGCTGGTCATCCTCCTGCTCGGCGACCCCGTCGGCCGCCTCCACCTCCCGACGCGCCGGGCCGAGCGCCTCGGCCTCCTTGCGCTCGAGCTCGTCCTCGGCAGCACCGTGCCTGCGCCTCAGCTCGAGGTGTTCGCGGATGGCGTCGTCCAAGACCCCCATCGAGTCGAAGCGTAGCGCGGCGGCGCATCGGGCCGGTGCCGGTACCATCGGTCGGCGACGGCGCCGCCACGAGGCGCGTCGCTCGGGGCTATAGCTCAGTTGGGAGAGCGCCTGGATCGCACCCAGGAGGTCGCCGGTTCGAGCCCGGCTAGCTCCATCTCGGAAGTACCTGCTGCTATCGGCTTTCAGCTGCCGTCGCTGCCGCGTAACGCAGCAGGACGGCGCTCGAGACGAACTGCCGCGTCTCGAGGAGCTCGAGCTCCATGGGCGACTCGAACAGGCGCGCGCCGCGGCCGACCACCACCGGAAACACGAACAGGCGGTACTCGTCGACCAGGCCTGCGGCGATGAGCTCGCGGACGAGCTGGATGCTGCCTGTGGCGACGATGTCGCGACCCGGCGCGGCCTTCAACGCCCCCACCTCGTCGCGGAGAGGACCTCGGAGCACCGTGGAGTTCTCCCACCCCGGGGCGTCGAGCGTGGTTGAGACGACGTACTTGTCGACCGCGTTCAGGTACGCGGATACGCCGGTCGGGTCGTCCGCCTGCTTGGGCCAGAATCCGCGAAACGCCTCGAACGTATTGCGGCCGAGGAGCACGGCGTCGGCGGCCTCGCGGTGCTCGGTATTCGCCGCCGTGATGTCCGATTGATCGACATCCTCGGCTAGCGGGTCGAACCACCCGTCCGCCATGTCGATCACGCCGTCCAGCGTGATGTTCTCGGTCACGACGAGCTTGCGCATCTGGTCTCCTGTCGCCGCTTTTCGGATCTAGACCGGCCTGCGCCGCGCCACTCATCGTTGGCGTCACTCAGCCCGTCCGGACGCCTCGACCGCGAGCAGGCGCCACGCGTCCGGTAGACCCCGCAGCTCGTGCACCCCGCGGTCCACGAACTCGATGCCCGAGCCCACCACGAGGTCCCTGACCGTGCTCGAGACGAGCACCTCGCCGTCCGAGGCGAGTCCGGCGATGCGCGCCCCGATGTGGACGGCGATGCCTCCCACGTCGTCGTCGGGCAGCAGCTCGCACTCCCCGGTGTGGAGACCGGCTCGGACCTCGATGCCGAGCGGCTGAACCGCGGTGCGGAGGGCGGACGCGGCGCGGACGGCGCGCGTGGGCGCATCGAAGACCGCGAGTAGCCCGTCGCCCAAGCCCTTGACCACTCTTCCGTGGTGATCCTCGACGACCGAGCGCCCCGTCCGGTCGTGCGCCTCGAGAATCGCGCGCCAGCGTCGATCGCCCAGTTCGGCGGCACGCTCCGTGGACCGCACGATGTCCGTGAAGAGGACCGTCGCCAGCGCGCGGTCGATGGACGGCGGGCGCCTGTGGCCGGTGACGAACTCCTCGATCTCGTCCAGCACGGCGGCGGCGTCGCCAGCCCACGGGTAGCCGTCGGACCCGGCCAGCTCCACGAGGCGCGCCGATGGGATGGCTTCCGCGACGGCGCGACCGTTGCGCACGTGCGAGGTTCGATCGCCGGTCCTATGCAGCACGAGCGTGGATGCCTGGATCGCCTCCAGCACCGGGCGAAGGTCCAACTGCCAGACGCTGCGAAGCAGGTGCCGGATCGTGGTGGGGCTCGCCGACATCCGCTCCCAGCGCGCCCACCAGTCGCGGAAGTCCTCGTCGTCGGCCAGGCTCGGGGCGATGATGTCGAGCGCGGGCGCGGTGCCCCACCCGTTCAGCATCGCCTCGTAGCGCCGCTGCCCTCGCTCGGGATCGGCCCCGCGCGTCACGAACGAGCTGAACAGCACGAGTGAGGGAAACCGGTCGGGGAAGCTCGCGGCGAGCAGGCTGCTGATGATCGTGCCTTCGTTGACGCCGACGACCGTCGCCTGGTCCGAGCCCGCCGCGTCGAGGACGGCCCGGACGTCGTCCATGTGGTCGTCCATCGTCGTCGGCCCGCACACCGGATCCGACAGTCCAGAGCCGCGCCGGTCGATCAGGATCAGCCTGGAGAAGCTCGCGATCCGCTCCAGGGCGCTTGCGTGGACCCGGTGGGTCCACATGTGCTCGAGATTGGCGTAGTAGATCGGCTGCAGGATGAGGACGTCCCGAGGGCCGTTCCCCACCACCTGGTACGCGACGTAGACGTCGCCGCTACGCGCGTAGCGAGTCTGGGGTCGTCGCATTGGCCTCGATCAGAACAGAAATCACGGCGTCTGGCCACCCGGACGCTCTGCGCTCGGCCCGGCGTCCGTGACGGCTACCCCCGCCGGCTGTGCTCGACAAGCGCGTCGACAAGAAGGTCCCAGCAACGCGGCGGCGGAAGCTCGTGGCCGACGCCATCGAGCTCGACCAGCCGAGCGCCGGGAATCGCGTCCGCGAGCGCCTGGCCGTGGGCGAGCGGGAACAGCGGATCGGCGGTGCCATGCAGGACGAGCGTCGGGAGACCGCGGAGCCGGGTCAACCGGGCGTCCGAGCCCTCAGAGCGATCGAGGAGGAAGTGATTCGTCAGGCTCGCCGCGATGTCGTTCGTGCGGTCGACGACCCTCGCCGCGAGAGCGCGCGAACGCGACTCGTCGAAGTCGCCCGGTCCGGCGTATGGCCGCCCACCCTCGACGAGGCGGTCGATGACGGCGTCGCGCTCGTCCCAGTCCGGGTCCGCTCGCGCGTCGGCGAGCGCCGCCACGAGCTCTGGCGCCAGGCCGGGCAGGCCCTCGATCCGGGGGTCGATCGGGCTCGTGGCGATCAGCGTCAGCGTGATAAGCCGGTCGCGATGCTCGAGCGCCAGGCGCTGGGCGATGACCCCGCCCATCGACAGGCCCACCACGTGCGCGCGCTCGATCCCGAGCTCGTCGAGCACCGCGACGGCGTCGGTGACCATGTCCGCCGCCGTGTAGCCAGGGGCTCCGGGCGGATAGCTCGTCGAGCGACCGGTATCGCGGTGGTCGTAGCGGACCACGAGGCGGCCGCGGTCGGCCAGCCGGCGGCAGAGATCGTCCTGCCACCAGTCCATCGACCAGGTCGCACCGCCGACCAACAGGATCGCTGGATCGTCTCGGCGACCGATCGACTCGGCACAGATCTGTGCGCCGTCGGCGAGCGGGACGATGGTTTGCTTTCCGATTCCGGTCAAGACGGGCCCGCTACCACGTGTCCACGAAGCGGCTTCCCTTGGCCACGGGGCCGGCGGACGCCGCCGCCGCGAGCGTCGAGGCGATCAGGCGGCGCGTGTCCGCGGGATCGATCACGTCGTCCAGCTCAAAGAGCGTCGCCGCGTTGAGTGCCTTCGCGTTCTCCTCCGCGGCCGCGGTGAGCTCGCGGACCCGCTGCCGGCGCTCGTCCTCGTCGGCGATCGCCTCGAGCTGACGGCGGAAGCTCAGCTTGACCGCGCCCTCGAGGCCCATCGGCCCGAGCTCCGCGGTCGGCCAGGCGACCGTCAGGTGCGGCTCGTGCAGGCTGCCCGCGACCATCGCCTGGCCGCCGAGCCCGTACCCGCGCCGGAGCACCACCGCCACGAGCGGCACCCGCAGCGCCGCGCCGGCCACCAGCAGGCGCGAGGAGTGGCGGACGATGGCCGTGGCCTCCGCGTCGGTCCCCACCATGATCCCCGGGGTGTCGACGAGCGACACGATCGGCAGCCCGAACGCGTCGCAGAGCTGAACGAACCTCGCCGCCTTGCCGGCGCCCGCGCTCGTGATCGCGCCGGCCATGTGCATCGAGTCGTTTGCGATCACCCCTAGCGGGCGCCCCTCGATCCGGGCCAGCGCCGTGACCATCTCGGGCGCATACGCCTCACGGAGGAAGACGACCGAGCCCTCGTCGGCGAGCGTCTCGACGACCGGGCCGACGGCGTACGCGCGGCGGCGGCGCTCGGGCACGAGCTCCCGGAGTCGCGACTGGTCCGGCTCGGGACCGGGCGGCGTCGCACCCTGGAAGTACGCGAGGAGCTGCTTGGTGACGGCGGTCGCCGCCGCCTCGTCCGCCACCGCCACGTCCACGACCCCGTTCGCGGTCTGGACGTCGATCGGCCCCACCTCGTCGGGCTCGACCCGGCCGAGCCCGCCACCCTCGATCATCGCCGGCCCGCCCATCCCGAGCGACGCGTTCTGCGTGGCGACGATCAGGTCAGAGCAGCCGGCGATCATCGCGTTGCCGGCGAAGCAGCGCCCGGCCACCACCGCGATCCGCGGCACGACGCCGGAGAGCCGCGCCCACAGCGCGAACGCGCGCGTGTCGAGGGCCGACACGACCGGGTAGTCGGTGTCGCCGGGCCGACCGCCGCCGCCCTCGGCGAAGAACACCGTCGGCAGCCGCATCCGCTCGATCAGCTCGAAGAGTCGGTCCTTCTTGCGGTGCCCGAGCGCCCCCTGGGTCCCCGCGAGCACCGTGTAGTCATAGGAGAGGACCGCGCAGGCGCTCCGCTCGCCGAACACCTCGCCGTTCACGCGCGCGGTGCCGGCCACCAGGCCGTCGGCGGGCGTGCGCTCGATCAGCTCGCCGAGATCCCTCCGCGCCCGCTGAGCGGCGAGCGCCAGGCCGCCGTACTCGACGAAGCTGCCGGGGTCCACGAGATCGTCGAGGTTCTCGCGCGCCGTGCGCGCGCCCGCGGCGTGCCGGCGGGCCACGGCCTCCGGGCGTCCCTCGTCCTGGGTCGCGCGCCGGCGTGCGAGCACCTCGGCGAGGTCGTCGCGCCGCCGATCGGCGGCGCTCGGCTCGGGCTCGTCTCCGGGCATGCCGGGATGCTACGGCCGCGAGCGCGTTTGGACCGCGACGCGTTGGGCATCGTAATCACCGTTGTGAAGGTCCTGGTCACTGGCGCCACGGGGTTCGTCGGCGGACGCCTCGCCGACGCCCTCGGCGAAGATGGCGTCGAGGTCCGCTGCCTCGTTCGAAGCCGCTCGGCCGCGAGCTCGCTCGAGCGCCGCGGCCACGAGCTGCACGAGGGCGACGCCCTCGAGGCGGACAGCCTGGCCGGCGCGGGCGAGGGCGTGAACGTGGCCTACTACCTGATTCACTCGATGGGCCGCGGCGGCGACGCCGGCTTCGGCGAGCGCGAGCGCACGGCGGCGCGCAACTTCGCGCGGATGGCGAAGGGCGAGGGCGTGGAGCAGGTCGTCTACCTCGGCGGCCTGGGTGAGCCCGGCTCCAAGCACCTGCGCTCGCGCCACGAGACCGCGCTCACACTGGCTAGCGAGGGGCCGCCGCTGACCTACTTCCGCGCGGCCATGGTGGTCGGCTCCGGTAGCGAGTCGTTCCGGGTGCTCCACCACCTGGTGAAGCGGCTGCCGGTGATGCTCGCGCCGGCCTGGCTCCGCACACGGACGCAGCCGATCGGGATCGACGACGTGCTGGCCTACCTGGCATCCGCCGCGCGGACCCCCGCGAGCAGGGGGCGCGAGGTCGAGATCGGCGGCCCGGACGTTCTGTCATACGACGAGATGCTGCGCGCGGTCGCGCGGGAGCTCGGCAAGGGCGAGCCCAGGATGCTGCCGGTGCCGCTGCTCACGCCGATGCTCTCCTCGCTCTGGATCGGGCTCGTCACGCCCGTCGACGCCGGAGTCGCCCGGCCGCTCATCGAGGGGCTCGGCACGGAGACCGTCGTCAGGGACCGCTCCGGGGGCGCCCTATTCGACATCGATCCGAAGCCGTTCGTCGAGACCGTTCGCGACGCGCTCGGCGAGCGGTCGGCGACCGTCGGGTGAGCCGCGTCTACGTGCTCGAACGCGCGCAGCGCCTCGAGCTGCCCCCTGAGCGCGCGTTCGAGCTGTACGCGGACGCCTTCAACCTCGAGGCGATCACCCCTCCGTGGCTCGGCTTCCGGGTCGTGACCCCGCGACCGATCGAGATGAGGCCGGGCGCGCTGATCGACTACCGGCTGAGGCTCCACGGGATCCCGATTCGCTGGCGGACGAGGATCGAGGCCTGGGAGCCGCCGGCGCGGTTCGTCGACGTGCAGCTGAGCGGTCCCTACACGCTCTGGGAGCACGCGCACACGTTCGAGCCCGAGGGCGCGAGCGCCGTCGTGATCCGCGATCGGATCCGCTACGCGCTGCCGCTCGGCCCGGTCGGACGGCTCGCCCACTCCCTCCTCGTGCGGCGCGACCTCGAGCGGATCTTCGACTACCGGCAGCGGGCGGTGGCCGCGCGGCTCGACGGGACACCCGCTCGCGCGTGACGGCGATCGTCTGGTACCGGCGCGACCTGCGCGTCCACGAGCACCCGGCGCTGCGAGCCGCGGTCGCGGGCCACGACCGGGTCGTGCCGGTGTTCTGCCTCGACGACCGCCTGCTCCACGGCCGTCACGAGTCGGGCTCGCGAACGCAGTTCCTCCTCGACTGCCTCGCGGACCTCGACGCATCGCTCAGGGAGCGCGGCGGCGGCCTACTGATCCGCCACGGAGCGCCCGAGTGCGAGCTTCCCGATCTGGCCGAGGAGATCGGGGCCGACGAGCTCCACTTCACCGCCGACGTGTCGCCGTTCGCCCGCCGCCGCGGTGACCGCACGCGAACGGCGCTCGAGGCCACCGGCGTCCAGTCTCGTGAATACGCGGGGCTGAACGCGATCGACGACGTGGGTGCGCCCCGGACGCAGGGGGGGAAGCCGTACACAGTCTTCTCGCCCTTCCACCGCTCCTGGGAGCGCGAGGAGCGGCGCGAGGTCGCCCCGCCGCCGCGCGCGCTCCCGCCGCTGCCCTCCGGGCTAGCCAAGGGTCGCCTACCGTCGCTCGCCACGCTTGGCCTCTCCCAGGAGGTCGACGATCCGCCCCGCGGCGGGGAGCGCGAGGGGCGAAGGCGGCTCGAACGGTTCCTGGCGAGCGACGTGTCCGAGTACGCGTCGAACCACGACGCGCTCGGCGCGGACCGCACCTCCCGGCTCTCACCCTACCTGCACTTCGGCTGCGTCTCCGCGCGCGAGGTCGAAGAGCGCGCGCGGGGCGGGAAGGGCCCGGCGGCGTTCCGCCGCCAGCTCTGCTGGCGCGACTTCCACCATCACGTCCTGCTCCACTTTCCGCGCAACGCGAGGTCGGAGTTCCAGGAGCGCTACCGCGGCAGGATCCGCTGGAGCCACGCCGAGGGGCGCTTCGCCGCATGGTGCGAGGGGCGCACCGGCTACCCCTTGGTCGACGCGGGCATGCGCCAGCTGCGACGCGAGGGCTGGATGCACAACCGCGCCCGGCTGGTCGTGGGCTCGTTCCTGACGAAGGACCTGGGGATCGACTGGCGCTGGGGGGAGCGCCACTTCATGCGCCTGCTGGTGGATGGCGACGAGGCGAACAACAACGGCAATTGGCAGTGGATCGCGTCCGTCGGGACCGATCCCCAGCCGGCCTTCCGCCGGATCTTCAACCCGGCGCGCCAGATGGAGGCGCACGACCCCCGCGGCGCCTACGTCCGTCGCTACGTGCCGGAGCTCGCGAGCGTCCCCGACGAGCACCTTCGCGAGCCGTGGATGATGCCGGCGGAGGTGCAGCGGGAAGCCGGCTGCGTGATCGGCGCGGACTACCCCGAGCCGATGGTGGACCACGGCGAGGCGCGGCGGGAGGCGCTCGCTCGCTACAGGGTGGATTGAGAGACGGCCGCGACCGAGCTCACCGAGCGGGCGGCGTTATGTTCTGCCGGTGATCACCCCGGAGCAGGCCGTCGACGCGATCAACGAGCGCTTCGGCCGCCACCAGGGGTACCGAGCGCTTCACGCGAAGGGGATCCTCTGCCGCGGCGTCTTCACCGCGACGCCGGAAGCCGCGGCGCTCACCCGGGCCACGCACATGCAGGGCGCGCCGCTCGACGCGACGGTTCGGTTCTCGAACGGGTCCGGGAACCCGGACTCGCCCGACTACGCGCCCGACGTCCGCGGCATGGCGGCGAAGCTCTACCTGCCCGACGGGACGCGCACGGACATCGTCGCCCAGACCGCTCCGCGCTTTCCCACACGGACGCCGGATGGCTTCGTCAGGTTCCTTCGAGCGATGAAGCCCGGCCCCTCACAGCTGTGGCGCCTCCCGCTCTTCCTGGCGAGGAACCGCGAGGCGGTACCGGGCCTGCGGGCCAACGCGGCGGCGCTGAAGCCCCCCGCGAGCTACGCGACCCGCCGTTACTACGCGATCCACGCGTTCAGGTGGATCGACGCCGGGGGCGGGACGCGGCACGTGCGCTACCGGTGGCTCCCGACCGCAGGGGAGGAGAACCTCTCGGGAGACCAGGCGAAGAGCAGGGGCCGCGACTACTTGCAGGAGGAGATCCGCTCGCGTCTCGAGCGCGAGCCGGTCCGCTTCGACCTCGAGCTCCAGCTCGCCGCGCCGGAGGACCCCGTCGACGACCCGACCATCCCGTGGAGGGACGATCGCGAGACCCACGTCGGCGGCTCGCTCCGGCTGACCGAGCTCGAAACGGACCGGGAGACCGGTGACGACGTCCTCGTCTTCGACCCGACCAGGGTCGTAGACGGGATCGAGCTGACGGCCGATCCGATCCTGCAGTTCCGCTCGCACGCCTACTCCGTCTCGATCGAGCGCAGGAGCGGAGTGGCGCGGAGCTGAGCGCCCGGGGCCCCACCGGCGCCTACGATGCGGACATGGCGACGTCAGGCGCCGCGTTCGTCACCGGCGGCTCCGGCTTCATCGGCCGTCGGCTCATCCGGCGCCTCGTGGCGGACGGCCGGGCCGTGCGCGCCCTTGCCCGCTCGGAGCGCTCGGCCGCCGTGGTCGAGGAGCTGGGAGCAACTCCGGTCAGCGGGGACCTGGGCGACGTCGACGCGATGGCGGCCGGCGCCGCCGGATGCACGGTGGCCTTCCACCTCGCCGCCCACCTCGGGCAGTGGGGCCGGCGGGAGGACTTCGAGCGCGGGAACGTGACCGGCACCGAGAACGCGCTCGCGGCCTGCGCGCGCGCCGGGGTCGATCGATTCGTCCACTGCGGCACCGAGGCCGCGCTCCTCGCGGGAGAGCCGCTCGTGGACGTGGACGAGAGCGCCCCGCTGCGACCCGACTCCAAGGCGCACTACCCGGCGACCAAGGCGCTCGCCGAGCAGGCCGTGGTCCGAGCCGCGCGGCCCGGGTTCACCACGGTCGTGGTGCGGCCGCGCCTCGTGTGGGGAGCCGGCGACACGACGCTCCTACCGTCGATCGTCGAGGCCGTCCAGGCAGGTCGCTTCGCGTGGATCGGCGGCGGCGGTCACCGGACCTCCACGACCCACGTCGACAACGTCGTCGAGGGCCTGCTCCGCGGCGCCGAGCGCGGAGCCCCGGGCGAGGCCTACTTCGTCACCGACGGCGAGCCGGTCGTGTTCCGCGAGTTCGTATCCGAGCTGGTCGCGAGCCAGGGCGTCGAACCGCCCACGCGCACCGTGCCCGCGCCCGTCGCGCGCGCCGCCGTGGCCGCCTCCGAGCTCGCCTGGCGGGCGCTGCCGCTGAAGGGAGAGCCGCCGCTCACGCGGCTCGCGTACTGGCTCTCCGCGCACGAGTGCACGATCGACATCTCGAAGGCGCGCCGGGACCTCGAGTACACGCCAGTCGTATCGAGGCAGGACGGCCTCGGCGAGCTGCGCGCGGCGGACGGCATCGGGCGGCCGTGAATCTCGCCGGGGGGCTGCACCTCAGCCAGCGGACTTGCTGGGCTAGCTAAGCGCCAGCGGGTCGGGCCCCCGCGGCATGATGCCGACCCATGGCCACGACCAGCGCTCCCCGCGATGAGGCAACTCCGGGGCATGACTCGCAGCGTTCCCTCTTTCTTCGCTTCCTGAAGTTCGGTGCGCTCGCCTGGGGTGGACCAGCTGCACAGATCGCGATGATCAAGCGGGAGTGCGTGGACGAGGAAGGCTGGGTCTCGGAGGAGACATTCAAGAAGACCCTCGCCGTTTACCAAGTACTCCCTGGCCCCGAGGCACACGAGCTCTGCGTCTACTTCGGGCGAATTCGCGGCGGCAAGCTTGGAGCCTTCGTTGCAGGGCTCGGCTTCATGCTGCCGGGGTTTGCTCTGATGCTCGCCCTGTCGGTTTTGTACGTGGAGGCCGACCTCGCCGAGCACCTCGACGAGCTTTTCTATGGTCTCGCGGCAGCCGTCGGTGCAATCGTCGCCCGTGCCCTCGTCCGGCTCAGCAAGACGTTCATCACTGATGTGCTTCTGGCGCTAATTGCCGTCGCCGCCTTCGCGCTCACGGTGTTCGCGTCCGCCAATTTCGCGATCGTCCTGATCGGCGCCGGGATCGCCTACGAGCTGTGGACGAACGCCAAGCGATGGACGCGTCGGGTCAGCTCGTTCTCCCTCGGCCCCGCCGTCCTCGTCGCGCTGGCGGGCACCGTCACCCTCTCGCTGACCGCGGAGATCTTCTGGGAGGGGCTGAAGGCAGGACTGGTCACGTTCGGCGGCGCGTTCACGGTCATCCCCTACCTGCATGACGCGGCGGTGGAAAGCCAGCGCTGGCTGACCGAAGGTCAGTTTGTCGACGGGCTGGCAATGAGCGGGGTGCTGCCGGCGCCCCTGATCATCTTCTCGACCTTCGTCGGCTACATCGCGGGCGGGCTCACCGGCGCGCTGGTCATCACGGTGGGGATCTTCCTGCCCGCGTTCATCTTCCCGATCTTCTTTCACCGGGTCCTTGTCGGGATCGCCGAAAACCCACGCATCCGCCCCTTCCTGCTGGGGGTCGCCGCCGGGGTAATCGGGTTGATCGCCGCCGTGACGGTGGACATCGTCGACACCAGCGTCGTAGATCTACCGACCGCAATTCTGGCGGTCGCGGCGTTCCTCGCGCTCAACCGTTGGCACGGGAAGTTGACGGTGCTCTACGTCGTCGTCGCCTGTGGATTGATAGGACTGCTAGGCCAGCTCACCGTCTCGTAGCCGCTCACCGGCTACACGCGGCCTCACTTGCGGGCGGCTTTCACGGAAGAGTCATCTTGCGACGTTAGACCGCTCCTCCAACGGAGGTCGATCGGAGGAGGAAGTCATGTGGGAACGCACCTCAGTAGTCGCGACGCTGGCGGTCGCGATCGCGGTGACCGGCGGCACGACCGCGCTCGCGGGCGACGGCGACGGGCACGAGCCGGAGTTCAGCGACCCGACGGACATCGACAACAGGTACCTGCCGCTCACGAAGTTCGACAGGTGCGAGCTCGAGGGCGAGGACGAGGGCGCCGAGATCAGGGTCGTGAGGACGCTGCTCGACCGAACCGAGAGGTTCAAGGTCGACGGCGACAAGGTCGACGTCGCGGTGATCCGAGACAAGGAGTGGGAGGACGGCGAGCTCGTGGAGCGGACGCTCGACTACTTCGGACAGGGCGACAACGGGAACGTCTACTACTTCGGCGAGGACGTGAACGACTACGAGAACGGCGAGGTCGTCGGCCACGACGGCGAGTGGCGCTACGGCAAGGACACCGACAAGCTCGGCCTGATCATGCCCGACAACCCGAGGATCGGGGACACCTGGCGGCCGGAGCGGGTGCCGGGGATCGCCGAGGAGAAGGCGAAGCTCGTGAACAAGCGCGACCAGAAGACGGTGGGCGGCACGACGTACGACGACGTGCTGCGCGTACGCGAGTTCCAGCAGCCCGGCGACGAGATCGAGCACAAGTTCTACGCGAGCGGCGTGGGGAACATCGTCGAGATCCCGCCCGACGGCCGCGTCGAACTGGTCGACTGCGAGTGACCGCCGCCTAACCGGCGCTGAGCCGATCACCCCGGGGCTCGCCGACAGGTGGGCCCCGGGGGTTCCGCTTGCGAAGATGAGCGGATGAGCACGGCGGTCCGAGCGCAGGCTCCGCGCGTCACGGCGGTACTGCGCACCCAGGAGCGCGTCACTCCGCTCGAGCTCTTCTTCGACCTGGTCTTCGTCCTGGCGCTCACCCAGTGCACCGCGCTGATGGCGGACGAACCGACCTGGGAAGGGCTCGCCAAGGGGGTGCTCGTGCTGGGCGTCCTCTGGTGGTCGTGGACCGGCTACGCGTGGCTCACGAGCGTCGTCGATCCAGAGGAGGGCATCGTCCGGCTCGCGATGTTCGCCGCGATGGCGGCGCTGCTCGTGGCCGCGCTCTGCGTCCCGGATGCGTTCGACGACTCCGCGCTGCTGTTCGCCGGCGCCTACGCGGTGGTGCGCTACGGACAGATCGTCCTGTTCTTCGTCGCGAGCCGCGACGACGCCGCCCTTCGCCGCTCGGTGATCAGCCTCGCGATCGGTACCACGGTCGGCGTGGGCCTGATCGTGGCCGCGTCGTTCACGGACGGCGCGCTCCAGGGCGGCCTCTGGGCGCTGGCGCTCGCGCTCGACATGGCCGGTCCGTACGTCGCGGGCGCCGAGGGCTGGAAGCTCATGCCGGCGCACTTCGCCGAGCGCCACGGCCTGATCTTCATCATCGCGCTGGGCGAGTCGATCGTGGCGATCGGGGTCGGCGCCGAGCTGGGCGTCGACGCCGGCGTGGTCGCCGCCGCGGTGCTCGGCGTCGCCGCCGCGGCCGCGCTCTGGTGGCTGTACTTCGACGTGGTGTCGCTCGTGGCGGAGCGCCGCCTGTCGAGGGCGGCGGCCGGCCGGGAGCGGAACGAGATCGCGCGCGACTCGTACTCGTACCTCCACTTCCCGATGATCGCCGGGGTCGTGCTCCTCGCGCTCGGGCTCAAGAAGACGCTCGCGGACGTGGACGAGCCGCTCAAGCTCGTCCCCGCCGTCGCCATGCTCGGCGGCACCGCCCTCTACCTCCTCGCGCACGTCGCCTTCAGGCTGCGGAACATCCACACGCTCAACAGGCAGCGCCTGCTCTGCGCGATCGTCCTCGTGGCCCTGCTTCCGGCCGCGGTCGAGCTGCCGGCCCTGGCCACGCTCGCGATCGTTGGGGCCCTGCTCGCGGCGCTGATCGTCTACGAGACGCTGCGGTTCGCGGAGCTGCGCGATCGGATCAGGCACCAGCTCGCGCGCGAGGTCGCGACCGAGTAGACGCGCGGCGCGACGGCCGGCGGACTCGTCTAGCGCGTGACGGCCCGGCGGTAGCGGTTCACCGCCAGGTAGGCGAAGACCACGGTGAGGCCGACCGACCAGGCCACCGCGCCCCAGACGTCGTTGCCGGCCGGGGCGCCGAGGAAGAGCGCGCGCATCGCGTCGACCGTCGTGGTGAACGGGTTGACCTCGGCGAAGGCCTGTAGCCACTACGGGCATCGACTCCGACTGGCACGAACGCGGACGACGCGAACGTGAGCGGGAAGATCGCCAGGAACCCGAGCGCCTGGGCGGACTCGCGCCGAGGAGGCGGTGAGGCCGATGAACGCGAAGACCCACGAGAACGCGTAGCCGAACAGCAGCAGAAGCCCGATGCCGGCGAGGATCTGGAGGAAGCCGGCCGAGAACGAGAAGCCCACGATCAGCCCACGGCGATCATCACGGCCAGTGGATACGACGTTGGTCGCGATGTCGGCCAGCGTCCGGCCCGTCAGTACGGCCGAGCGCGCCATCGGCAGCGACCGGAAGCGATCGATCAGCCCCTTCTTCAGGTCCTCCGAGAGCCCAAGCGCGGTGACGAAGCCGCCGAAGGACATCGTCTGCACGATGATCCCGGGCATCAGGAAGTCGACGTAGTCGTAGCCGGGCGTCTGGATCGCGCCGCCGAAGACGTACACGAACAGCAGCACGAACATGATCGGCTGCACCGTGAAGGAGAGCAGCAGGTCCGGGCTGGCGGGGAATGCGGAGCAGGTTGCGCTCGCGCCAGGACGAGCGTGTCCGACGACCGCGTAGCGCGCAGCGCGCTCACGTCCGAGCCTCCTCCAGCGCATCCCGCTCGCGCTCGGCGTCCTCGGCCTCGGCCGCGTGGCCCGTGAGCTCGAGGAAGACGTCGTCGAGCGTGGGGCGGCGCACGGCGATGTCCTCGATGCCCACGCCGGCGTCGTCGAGCCGGCGCACCGCTTCGGCGATCACGCCTGGCCGCTCGCGCATCGCCACGCGCACCGCGCCGTCCTCGGCAGTCGGGCCGCTCGTCGCCGCCGGCGCCCGCAGCGCCGCGATCGCGGCCTCGCGGCGGCTCGGCTCCTCGAGCCGTCACCTCGAGCCGCTCGCCGCCGACCGCGGTCCTTGAGCTCGTCGGAGGTGCCCTCGGCGATCACGCGCCCGTGGTCGATCACGGCGATGCGGTCGGCCAGCCGGTCGGCCTCGTCGAGGTACTGGGTGGTGAGCAGGACGGTGGTTCCCTCAGCCGACGCGCGCCTCGATCGCCTCCCAGAGCTCGAAGCGGCTGCGCGGGTCGAGCCCGGTGGTCGGCTCGTCGAGGAAGAGCACGGGCGGCCCGGCGACGAGCGCGGCGGCCAGGTCCAGGCGCCGGCGCATGCCGCCGGAGTACGTGCTGACGAGCCGGTCGGCGGCCTCGGCCAGCTCGAAGCGCTCGAGCAGGCTCGCCGGCGCGCTCGCGCGGGCCGCGCCGGCCGAGGTGGTAGAGGCGCCCGACCATCTCGAGGTTCTCGCAGCCGGTCAGGTTCTCGTCGACCGCGGCGTACTGGCCGGCGAGGCCGATGCGCGCGCGGAGCGCGGCCGCGTCGGCCACGACGTCGAGGCCGGCGACGCGCGCCGTGCCCGCGTCCGGGCGGCAGCAGCGTCGTGAGGATGCGGACCGCGGTGGTCTTGCCGGCCCCGTTCGGACCGAGCAGGCCGAGCACGGTGCCGGCGGGCGCCCGCAGGTCGATTCCGGCGAGCGCCTCGACGTCGCCGTACGACTTGCGGATTCCCTCGACCTCGATCGCGCCGCTCGATTCCATCCCAGTCACGCTAGCGACCGGCCCCGCGATGCTCATGAGGGCCTCTAGGCGCGGTCGAGCGCGTAGAGCCTGACCCGGCCCTCGATGCCCTTCAGGCCGCGGCGGCGCTTCCTAGCCCATCCCCACTGGCGCGTCTCCTCCTGGACCGCCTCGGTGGCGAGGATCCGCCCCGGCTTCGCGAGGTTCGTGACCCGGCTCGCCACGTTCACGGTGGTGCCGAACCAGTCGCCCCCGCGCGCCGTGGCCGGGCCCACGGCCATGCCCACGCGGACCGCCGGGAAGCCCGGGCCCTCGGAGTGCACGGCCTCGACCAGGTCCACGACGGTCGCGACCAGCTCCGGCGCCGTGGGCGAGACGAACATCGCCGCGTCGCCGATCGTCTTTACGAGCTGCACCGGCCGTCTCGAGGCCTCGAGCGCCAGCTCGGTGAGCCGGCCGGCGATCCCGCCGAGGTCCTCGGCCGGGAGCTGCTCGCCGACTCGCGTGTAGTCCACGAGGTCCGCGAACGCCACGGTGACCTCTCGGGTGCCGCTGAGCCGCCCCGCCTCGCGTTCGGCCTCGCTCACGAGCTCCCCGCCGATGCCATCGCGCAGGTGCGCGCGCAGCTGGTACTGGAGCACCGCGCCCATCAGCGGGCCGAGCTGCTCGGCGGCCTCCCAGTACCGGAGCGCCAGCTCGTACTCGGAGTCGCCCGGCTCGAGCAGCGCATCGCCGACCATCCGGCGGAGCGCCTCTGCCGTCTGCGCCATCGCCTGACCCACGACGCGCGACACCTCGAGGATCTCCTTTCGAGGCATCCCGGCGTCGACGAACTCGGAGACGAGGCGCGCGAGCTCGATGTCCTCGTCGGTGAAGATGCGCTCGCGCGGGCGCGGCTCGGGCCGCCCGCTCGCCCGCATCAGGTCGCGGAGGTACTCGCGTCCCAGCCCGGCGCTGCGGGCCACCTGGCTCAGCGTGTGCTGACGGGCGCCGCCGAGCGCGAGCTCCACCGCGAGCGTGGGGAGACGACCGTCGGCATCGGCTCGCTCGAGGTCCTCGTTCCCCTGGCCCGCGTCGCGCAGCTGGAGCATGAGCCGTTCTCGTGGGTCGATGCCCGGCATCATGCCTGAGCCGCCACTCGCGAGGACATCGAGGCCACTTCCTAGACTCCGTCCCCTGTGACGCGCCGGCTCGAACCAGCCTCCAGGCCAGCCGCTCCCGGCCGGATGAGCGCCGGCCTCGGCGCGCTCGTCCACCGCATCCGCCCGGCGAGCGCGACCCCGGCGGCGGGCGCGCTCGTCCTCTTCCACGGGCGGGGCACGGACGAGGGCGACCTGGTTCCGCTCCTCGAGGCCGTCGACCCCGAGCGCGCGGACGATCGGGCTCACGCCGCGCGGGCCGCTAGCGCTCACCCCGGGCGGGGCGCACTGGTACGCGGTGCGCCGCGTGGGCTACCCGGACCGCGACACCTTCCTCGCGGCCCTCGAGCGCACCTCCGGCTGGCTCGACTCGCTCCCCGAGGCCACCGGGACCCCGATCGAGCGAACGGTGCTCGGCGGCTTCTCGCAGGGCGCCGTGATGGCGTATGCGCTCGCGCTCGGGCGCGGCAGGCCCTCGCCCGCCGGCGTGATCGGGCTGAGTGGCTTCCTGCCGACCGTGGACGGCTTCGAGCTCGACCTCGACGGTCGAGCGGGGCTGCCGGCGTTCCTCGCCCACGGGGAGTACGACCCGATCATCGGCGTCGAGTTCGGGCGGGACGCGGCGGGAGCGGCTCGAAGACCGCCGGATGGCGGTCGACTACCGCGAGGCGCCGATCGGACATCAGATCGATCCCGGCTGGCTCCCCGACCTCCGCGCTTGGCTCGCGGACGCGCTCGCAGGGCCGGATGAGCGCGCGGAGCGGGCGCGGCGACTTGCGTGACCCATATCCTCCGCGGCGATGGCGGCTACCACCCGCGAGATCACGGTGGACGGTCACCGGCTGGTCCTCGACGAGTACGGCGCCGGCGCACGCACTGTCCTCCTGCTCCACGGCCTGCTCCTCAACCGGCGCATGCACCGGCCGCTCGCCCAGGCGCTCGCCGCCCGCGGGAACCGCGTCATCTGCCTCGACCTCCTCGGCCACGGCGACTCCGACCGGCCCACCGACATGTGGCGCTACTCGATGCCGATCTTCGCCGAGCAGGTCGTGGCGGTGCTCGACGAGCTCGGCCTCGAGGAGGCGATAGTGGGCGGTACCTCGCTCGGGGCGAACGTGGCGCTCGAGGTCGCGGTGGCCCATCCGGAGCGCCTCCGCGGGGCGATCGTCGAGATGCCGGTGCTCGACAACGCGCTCCTGGCGTGTGCGCTCGCGTTCACGCCGCTCCTCGTAGGCCTCACGTTCGGCGCACCGGTGTCGCGGGCGCTCGGCAGCGTGGCGAGCCTCGTGCCGCGCGGCGTGAGCGACCTCGGGGACGTCGTCCTCGATGCCGTCAGCCAGGACCCGGCGCCATCCGCGGCGGTGATCCAGGGCCTCTTCTTCGGCCGCACCGCGCCGCCGCGCTCGGAGCGCTCGGGGATCGAGACGCCGGCGCTCGTCATCGGCCACCCGCGTGACCCGATCCACCCGTTCTCGGACTCCGGCATGCTGGTCGGCGAGCTGCCGCGCGCGCGCCTCCTCGAAGCGAGCTCGATCCTCGAGCTGCGGGTGCGACCCGAGCGCCTGACCGGGGAGATCGCGGAGTTCGTGGACGAGTGCTGGCGCCCGGCCGCGACGGGACGCTCGCGTCCGGCCCGGCGCCGCTCGCCTCGCCGGGCCTCCGCGTGACGTTGAGAAGCGCTTGAGATCAGGCATCTAGAATCGCCGCCGATGTCCAGCCGCAAGGAGCAGAAGGAGGCACTGCGGGCGGAGCGGATCGCGCGCGAGCAGGAAGCCGCAGCGGCCGAGCGCCGCAAGCGACTCGTGGGCTACGCGGCGGCCGGCGTCCTGGCGGTGGCGGCGGTGGTGGCGATCGTCGTCGTGCTCGCCTCGAGCGGCGGTGGCGGGGGCGGCGGCACCGAGCCGGTCGCCGACAGCGGGGAGTTCCCCACGGGGTCGGTCCCCCCGGTCGAGATCGCCGATCTCGACGAGGCGGCCAAGGCCGCGAACTGCGAGGTGACCGAGGATCCCGAGGAAGGGAACACGCACGTCGAGACCCCGGTCGAGTACGAGGGCAACCCTCCGACCTCCGGCGATCACAACCCGATCCCGACCGAGGATGGCGCCTACACCGAGGCCCCGCCGATCGAGAACCTCGTGCACTCGCACGAGCACGGGCGGATCGTGGTCCAGTACGGGCCCGACGTCCCCGACGAGGTCAAGGGCAACCTCAAGGCGCTGTTCGACGAGGACCCCTACCACATGATCATCACGCCGAACCCGACCGACATGCCCTTCGAGGTCGCGGCCACGACGTGGACCCGGACGCTCGGCTGCCCGGAGATGAACGACCAGGTCTACGACGCCATCCGGGCCTTCCGCGAGGAGTATCGCGACCAGGGCCCGGAGTTCGTGCCGTAATCGGCGCGTGACCGAAGGCGGGGCGGTCCTGGCGGCGCTCGCCGCCGCCGCGCTTCTGCTCGCCCCGGACCGGCGCTGGCTCCTAGCCGGCCTCGCGCTCGCGGGCGCCGCCCTCGCCGCGCTCGTGATCGGAGAGGGCCCGGTCGGGCGCTTCGACTCGCTGCCGGGCGGCGCCGCCGGCGTCGCGGTGATCGGCGGCGCGATGGTCGTGCTCGGCGCGGCCGCCGCCCTCCTCGTGAGGTGGCCGGGTGCCGTAGCGCCACTCCTGCTCGTGGCCGCCCCGCTCCGCCTGCCGCTCGAGGCGAGCGCGGGCAACGCGCTGCTGCTCGGCTTCGCCGGAACCGGCGGGCTCGGGCGCCTGTACCCCTTCTACGCGGTGCTGGCCGCCGCCGCGCTAGCGCTCACGTGGCGCCTCCTGCGCGGCGAGCGCCCCGTCCGGCTGCCTCGTGAGCTCTCCGTCCCGGCCGCCGCGCTCGTGGCGCTCGTGGCCCTGTCGCTGCTGTGGTCGCGCGATCCGTCGGCGGGCGCCGACCAGCTCATCTTCTTCTGGCTCCCGTTCACGGTGCTCGTGCCGGTGGTCGCCTGCTCGCCCATCTCGGGGCGAGCGCTGGCGACGACGCTGGTCGGCGTGGCGGCCGCCTTCGCCGCGTTCGGCCTCTGGCAGGCGGCCACCGAGGACCTCCTGTTCTTCACGGTCGCGCTGGAGCGGGCCAACGAGCTCGGCCCGTTCCGGGTCACCTCGGCCTTCCAGGACCCGAACCACTTCGGCCGCTTCCTCGTGCTCGCGATCGCGGTGGTGCTCGTGGCCGCCTGGACCCGCGCCATCGCCGCGCCGGCCGCGGTCGCCCTGAGCGCGCTCCTCGGCGCGGCCCTCTACTTCACGTACTCGCAGTCGAGCATGGTCGCGCTCGTCGTGGTCGCGCTCGGAATCGCCCTCCTGGCGGGCGATCGACCCGCGCGGCGAATCGCCGCCGGCGCCGGCGCGGCGCTCGTGGTGGCGGGCGCGGTCGGGCTCGCGCTGACGATCTCACGCGGCGACGTGGAGTCGGTGACGAGTGACCGCTCGACCCTCGTGGCCGACACCGGTGGCGTCTTCGTCCGGCACCCCGTCGCCGGGGTGGGGGTCGGAGCGCAGCCGCGTGCCACGCGCGAGGAGGCCGCGCCGCGGACCCCCACGATCCAGAACGCCTCGCACACGACCCCGCTCACGGTCGCGGCCGAGCTCGGGCTCCTCGGGCTCGCGGCGTTCGCCGCGCTCCTGGTCGGGTCGGGGCTCGTCCTGGCCCGGCTCGGGCGCACCGACCTCGCCCTCGCGCTCGGGCTCGCAGCCGTCCTCCTGGCCCTGCTCGTCCACTCGCTCTTCTACGGCGGGCTGTTCGAGAACCCGCTCACGTTCGGGGCGCTCGGGGCCGCGGCGGGGGCGCTGGCGGCGAGCACGGACCGGGGCCGAGCGCGCTCCGCGACGCGTCCGGCGCCGCCCGGCGCGGTGCCATGATAGGCGCGGATGTGCGGCATCGGCGCAATCTTCGACCCCGCCGGAACGGGGACGCCCGAGGCTGCGCAGCGGATGGCCACGGCGCTCCGGCACCGGGGTCCTGACGGCGAGGCCGTTCGGCGCCTCGGGCCCGCCACGCTGGCCTTCAGACGGCTCGCGATCATCGACGTGGCCGGCGGCGACCAGCCGCTCGACTCCGAGGACGGCACATGCTCGGCGATCGTCAACGGCGAGATCTACAACCACATGGAGTTGCGCGAGGAGCTCGGCGCGCAGGGACACACCTTCGCCACGCGGTCCGACTGCGAGGTCGTGGTCCATGCGTACGAGCAGCACGGCACGGACTGCGTCCGCCGGCTGAACGGGATGTTCGCGTTCGCGCTCTGGGACGGGCGCGCCGGACGCCTGGTCGTAGCGCGCGACCACTTCGGCGTCAAGCCCCTCTACTGGTGGACCGACGGGCGGAAGGTCGCGGTCGCCTCGGAGGTGGGGGCGCTGATCGCCGCCGGCCTCGTCCGTCCAGCGCTCGATCCGGTGGCCCTCGACCATTTCCTCGCCTACCGCTTCGTCCCGGCGCCGCGGACCCTGTTCGCCGGCGTCAGCAAGCTCCCGCCGGCGGGAATGCTGGTGGCGGACGCATCGGGAACCTCGGTCACGAGCTACCGGGAGCCGCCCGGCGCCGCGCTCGCCGGCTCGCGGGAGGAGCTCGCGCGCGAGCTGCGCGACCGGTTCGTCGACGCGGTGGAGCGTCAGATGATGTCGGACGTCCCGTACGGCGCCTTCCTCAGCGGCGGCATCGACTCGGCCGCGGTCGCGGCGGCCATGAAGCTCCGCGCGCCGGCGCCGCCGGAGACGTTCACGATCGGATTCCCGGGCTACGCCGCGAGCCTGGACGAGCGCGAGGCGGCCGCGGCCACCGCCGCCGCGGTCGGCACCCACCACCACTCGACCGAGATGGTCGAGGCGGACTTCCTCCCCGAGCTCGAGCGCTACGTCCACCGGCTCGAGGAGCCGTGCGGGATCACCTCCACCCCCGCGCTGCTCGCGCTCAGCCGCTTCGCCGCCGGCTCGGTCAAGGTCGTGCTGTCGGGCCAGGGCGCCGACGAGCCACACGGCGGCTACGGACACCATCGCGCGGCGGCCGCGATCGGCGCGCTCGGGCGCGTCCCCGGGCCGCTCGCGTCCCCGCTGCGGGGAGCGTCCGGCGCCCTGTCACGCAACGAGCGCGCTGCGCGGCTCGCGCGGCTCGTTGGACCGATGCCGGACGTGGACCGCCTGCTCCGGCTGACCGAGGTCACCGACCCCGGGCTCCGGCAGCGGCTCACCGGCCGCGCGCTGGAGGAGGAGGCTGAGGGCGAGCGGCGGGAGATCGCGGGCCGTATCGTCGCCGACGTCGGCGACCGCGGTCCGCTCGAGCAGGCGCTCTACCTCGACACGCACATGGTGCTGCCCGACCGCCTGCTCGTGTGCGGGGACAAGATGTCGATGGCCGTCGGCCTCGAGCAGCGGGTCCCCTTCCTCGACCGCGAGCTGATGCGCTTCGTGGAGCGCATCCCGGTGGGGATGCGCGCCGGCGTTCGCCGCGGCAAGCGAGCGCACCGGCGCGCCGTGCGCCCGCTGGTGCCCGCGGCCACGCTCGAGCGACCGAAGCACGGCTTCTCGACACCGTACGACGACTGGTTCAAGCGGTCGCTCGGCGACGAGGTCGCGCGCCGCTTCGAGCCCGGCTCGAAGCTCTCGACGATCGTGGATCCGGCCACGGTCGCGACGCTCGCTGCCGAGCATCGGAGCGGTCGAGCCGACCGAAAGGCCATCCTCTTCTGCCTGATGGAGCTCTCCGAATGGCACCGGACGTTCATCGAGGGCGCGGTGGAGGCGCCGCTCGCCTCCATGACCGGCTCGTCCTGATCGACCCGCCCGGCCGGCACAGCAGATGACCGCCGACGACCCTACGGGCGAGCGGCGCGCCAGCCTCTCGAGCGGCCGCCTCCTCGCCCGCAACACCGCCTTCAGCCTCGGTGGCCAGGCCGCGACGCTCCTAGCCGCCTTCCTCGCGGTACCGCTCCTCGTCGACGGGCTCGGCGTCGCGCGCTTCGGAGTGCTCGCTCTGGCCTGGGTCGTGATCGGCTACGCGCAGGTCTTCGACCTCGGGATCGGCCGGGCGCTCACGAAGCTGACCTCGGAGCGGCTCGGGGGAGGCCGCGAGCAGGAGATGCCGTCGCTCTTCTGGACGGCGCTCGCGGGCATGTTCGCCCTCGGATGCGTGGCGGGCGGACTGGTGGCGCTCCTCTCGCCCTGGCTCGTGGAGAGCGTGCTCAACGTCCCCGAGCCGCTCCAGGGCGAGACGCTCGACGCGTTCCTGCTCCTCTCGGCGAGCCTGCCACTCGCGATCTCCGGCGCGGCGCTGCGCGCCCATCTCGAGGCCTGGCAGCGCTTCGACCTCGTCAACGCCGTCGTGATCCCCGCGTCGGCCATCACCTACTTCGGCCCCGTCCTCGCGCTCCAGATCTCGGACAGCCTCGTGGCGGTAGTCGCCGCGGTCATCGCGAGCCGGCTCATCACGTGGACCGTGAACTTCCTTCTCGTGCTCCGGATCACGCCCGAGCTCCGCGACGACCTGGCGCTGCGGGGCGCCGCCCTGCGCCGGCTCGTCGGATTCGGCACGTGGGTGACGGTCTCGAACGTCGTGACCGCCCTGATCATGGCCGCCGACCGCTTCCTGGTCGGCGCGCTCGTGTCGATCACAGCCGTGGCCTACTTCGCCACGCCGTACGAGGTCGTGACGAAGCTGTGGCTCGTCTCGTTCGCGGTCGCAGGCGTCTTCTTCCCCGCGTTCGCCCTCAACCTGAGCCGGGATCCCGCCCGGACGGCCACGATCTTCAGCGGCGCCGTCCGCTTCGGCTTCATCGCGCTGTTCCCGGTCACGCTCGCGATCGTCACGTTCGCGCACGAGGGGCTCGACCTGTGGCTCGGGCCGGAGTTCGCGACCAACAGCGAGGTCGTGATGCAATGGCTCGCCGTCGGCGTGCTGATCTCGAGCCTCAACCAGATCCCTATCGGCCTCGTCCAGAGCGGCCGGCCCGACCTCACGGCAAAGCTCGCGCTGGTCGAGCTCCCGCTGTACCTGGCCGGCTTCCTGCTGCTCCTCGAGACCTACGGAATCGAGGGCGCGGCCGCCGCGTGGGCGGCGCGTGCCGCAATCGAGGGCGTGGTACTGCTGCTCATGGTCCGCAGGCTCTCGCCGGCCAGCACGGCCGCGCTGCGCTGGCTGCCCGTGACGGCAGCGTCGGCGGCCGGGGCGTTCCTCGTGGCGTTCCAGCTCACGAGCGTCCCGTGGAAGGCTGCCTTCATCGTCGTCGTGGTGCTGGCCTTCCTCCCGCTCGCGTGGTTCCGCATCCTCGGGCTCGACGAGCGGCTCCGGGTCAGGACCCGCCTCCGAGCGGCCCGGGAGCCGGCATGAAGATCCTCTACGTCTACAGCCGGAAGACGAGCTTCGTCGGCATCGACCGCGACCTCCTGGGCGAGCGCTGGAGGCTGCGCGAGTGGTACCAGCCCGGTCGCGTGCCCAACCTCGTCGGCCTGGTTCCCGCGGTGGTGCGCGCCGACATGGTCTTCGCCTGGTTCGCGTCCTGGCACAGCTTCTTCCCGATCACCCTCGCCTGGCTCCTCCGCAAGCCATCGGTCCTGATCGTCGGCGGGTTCGACACGGCGAACATGCCCGACATCGACTACGGCTACCAGCAGGGCGGGTTCAGGAAGTGGGCGAGCCAGTGGATCATGCGCCGCGCTTCGAGGCTCGTGACGAACTCCTACTACAGCCGCGAGGAGATCAAGCGGAACACCGGGATCGCGGCCGACCGAGTGACGGTGGTCCACCACGGCGTGCCCGACCCGTTCGGCTCACTGCCCGCCGGCCCGCGCGAGCCGATGGCGCTGACCGTGGGCCACCTGCTGCGGACGACGCTCGAGCACAAGGGCCACCGCCCGTTCGTCGACGCGGCCGCGCTACTGCCCGAGGTGCAGTTCGTCTTCGTCGGCAAGTGGTGGCACGACGACGCCATCGACGCGCTGAGGGCACGGGCTCCGGCGAACGTCACCTTCACCGGCTGGGTCACGCAGGAGGAGCTCGACGCCTACTACCGTCGCTCATCGGTCTACGTCCAGGCGTCCCGCCACGAGGGATTCGGGCTCGCGGTGGCGGAGGGAATGCTGGCGGGCTGCATCGCCGTGGTGACCGACACGACCGCGATGCCCGAGGTGGTGGGCGATGCCGCCGTGAAGATCCCCACGCCGAGCCCCGAGGACATCGCCGACGGCGTGCGGCGCGCGGTCGCGATGGACGACACGGCACGCGCGCGCTCGCGCGAGCGCATCCTCACGGAGTTCCCGGTCGAGGCGCGCCGGAGGGCGCTGTGGTCGGTCGTCGAGGAGCTGCTCTAGCGACGGGGGTCGATGGCTGAGGCCGCGGCGATACTCGGAGCCCTCGCGGCGGCGCTCGTCCTGCTCGCCCGCTCCCGCGTGCCGCTCCTCGCCGGGCTCGTGCTGCTAGCCGTGAGCGCTGCGGGCATCGTCCTCGCGTTCAGGCCCGACGCGAGCCTGTCGTCGATTCCCACCTCGCCCGCGGCGCTCGCCGGAATCGTGCTGGCGGCGCTCGCGCTCGCGGCCGCCGCGGCGGTCCTGGTGCGCTTTCCCGGACTGGTGATCCTCCTGCTCGCCGCCACCGCCCCGCTGCGACCACCGCTCGACCCGGACCCCGGGAGCGCGGTGCTCTTCTCGCTCCAGCCCGCGGGGATGGTCGGCTACCACCTGCCGTTCTACGCCGTGCTCGCCGCTGCGACGTGCGCGCTGGTGTGGCGGGCGATCCGGGGCGGGGAGGTCCGCGCGCTGCCGCTCCCCCTGGTGATACCCGCCGCGGCGCTGATCGGACTCACGGCGATCTCCCTCATCTGGTCGCTCGACACGGCCGAGGGGATCAGCCAGCTGATGCTCTTCTGGCTGCCGTTCGCCGCCCTGGTCGCGGTGGTGGCGCGTGCCGACTTCCCGCCCTGGCTCCCGCGGGCGCTCGCGATCGTCGTCGTGGTCGAGGGATGCGCCTTCGCCGCGATCGGCGTTGTCGAATGGCTGGCCGGAAGCGTCCTCTTCTACACGCCTGGCCTCGAGCAGGTGAACGCGACTAGCTCGATCTTCCGCGTGACCTCCCTCTTCCAGGATCCGAGCATCTACGGGCGCCACGTGGTGGTCGCGATCGCGGTGCTCCTGGTGCTCCTCTGGCTCGGTCGCGTCCGCGTCGCGATCGCAGCTCCGGCGCTCGCGCTCCTCGCCGCGGGGCTCTACTTCTCATACTCGCAGTCGAGCTACGTGGCGCTCGTCGTCGTAGCGGCGGCGATCGCGCTGGCCGCGGGCGACGCGCCGGTTCGGCGCACGATCGTCGTGGGCGCCGCCCTGGTCGCGACGGTCGGGGCGCTGGTGCTCGGCGTGGCGCTGCTCGACGGCTCCGCCGACCGCTTCACGCGCAACCGCTCGAGCCTCGTCACAAACACCACGCTCGTCTTCCGCAACCACCCGGTGATCGGCGTCGGCGTCGGCGGGCAGCCGGTGGCGAGCCGCGCTGAGGCCGACACCGGGACCACGCTCGGCAGGAACGCGTCGCACACGACGCCGCTCACGATCGCGGCCGAGCTCGGCGTGCTCGGGCTGATCGCCTACGTGGCGCTGCTGGTCGGCGCCGCTCGCCTGCTCGCCGCCGTGCACCGGCGCGACGCCGCGCTCGGGCTCGGCATGGCCGCGGTCCTGCTCGTCCTGTTCGTCCACTCGCTGTTCTACGACGGCTTCTTCGAGGAGCCCACGACCTGGGGGATCCTCGCCGCCGCCGCGGCGGCGCTCGCGTGCTTACCCGAGCCGGGCGTCAGCCGCCCTTCGGGGCGTCGGGACAGCGTGGCCGCGCCCGGCTGACCTCCTCGCGGAGCTCGGCGTGGACGGGGGCCTCGCGCACGATGAAGAGGTCGGGCTGACCGGCCGGGAGCGGACGGTCGGCCACGAAGGCGAAGAACGGCTCGCCGGAGTGGAACACGCCGGGCGGGCAGGCGCGTGCGCGCGCGATCGCCAGGTCCACGCCGTCGCTCGAGAGGACGCGCCCGGGCGCGTCCAGGAACGGGTTGCCGAACACGAGCGGGTTGCCGGGCGCGATCAGGACGCCGAGCGACTGGAGGGCGACGAACCCGACGGACGCCCACGTCGCCACCGGCACGAGTCGCCGCCAGCGGACCGGCCGCGCGCCGGCGAGGACCCACACGACGCCCGCCGCCGCGAGCGGGACGAGGACGGGCTCGATCAGCGCGATCAGGTTGATGTAGGTGCCCTTCTTGACGAACGTGACGACGAGCAGGAGCGACCCGCCCGCGAGTGCCGCGAGCGTGCGGAGGAGCGCGGGGTCGCGCGCGCGGTCGCGGGCCGTCAGCGCGAGCCCTGCGAGCAGGACGAGTGGGGCGAGGTTCCAGATCGCCTGCGCGTAGTGGCCGGGCAGGATGTCGAACTGGAAGCCCGTCTCCCGCTGGGCCACGATCAGGTTGTCGATCAGCGGGCGGCCCCAGACGGCGAGCGATGCGCCAGCCGCCGCGAGCCCGAGGACGACCGCGGTCGCGAAGTACCGGACGCGCGCCGCCGCGAACGCGCCGACCGCGGCGACGGGCAGCAGGAACGCGAGCTTGAGCGAGGCGGCCGCCAGCCCGAGGCCGGCGGCGACCGGGGCGAGGCGCGTGCGGGCGGCGAGCAGGGCCGCGCCGAGGAGCAGGGGCGCCGCAAGCGGCTCGGGCGTGAGCGTGGCATGCTCGCGCAGCGTCCACGGCAGGAGGAGCGACGCGATCCCCGCAACTCCGGCCGCGGCGCGGTCGCCGGTGAGCCGCGACACGGCCACGGCCACGAGCGCGGCCGTGGCCAGGGAGACCGTGGCGAGCGCACCCCTGACCCAGAGCACGGAGTCCGAGACCTCGACGAGCGCCGCGCCCAGGTAGAAGAGCGGCGGCGGCTGAGCGGCCGCCACGTCCGAGTAGAGCGTCGCGCCGTCGGTCACGGCGCGCGCCGTGACGAGGTACACGCCCTCCGAGTAGAGCCAGTAGGTCTTGCCCTGCCACAGCCACTCGAGCGCCAGGACGAGCACGGCCAGCGCCACGAACCCGACCCACCACGCCGGGGCGGCACGGCTCATCGCCCGCTCAGCGATCGCGTTCCGAGCCGGCTCCGGCCGGCTCGACCGTGATCGGCTTCGGCAGCGTGATCGAGCGCTCGGGCTCGGTGAGCGCGAGCCGGAGCCGGTACTCGCCGGGCGCCACCGGCTCGCCGTCGTCGCCGCGACCGGTCCAGACGAACCGGACCGGGCCGCCGCCCAGCAGCGCGTTCGCGGCGAGCGTGCGGACCGGCCGCTCGTCCTCGTCGACGATCGCGGCGTCGATGCGCTGGCCCTCGCGCAGGTTGACCGTCAGGGTCGCCGAGGCCTCGTCACAGCCACACCCGGGGGCGAGCCGCTGGTCGAAGTCGAGCGCGCGGGCCGGGGGGCGCTCGGCCTTGAGCGCCTGCGTCTGGGCGAACGCCGCGACCGCCCCGACCACCAGCGCGAGCGTGAGCACGATGGCCGCGAGGCTGTGCCCGCGGGGCATGGCTACTGCGCCTGGTCCGCCCCCACGATCACGACGACCGTGGCGTCGCCGGCGAGCGACTCGTTCTCCGCGTCGATCGGCTGGATCTGCGATATGTCGAGCTCGCGCCCGACCTCGCGCGCCGCGTCCGCCTCGCCGTCCACGTAGAGCACGACGGACTCCGCCGACTCCTGGTTCGACGCGTTGGCGACGTTGCCCCGCTCGAAGCCCGCGGCCTCGATCGTGTCCCCGATCTCGGCGGCCAGGCCGGGCACGTTCGTGCCGTTGAGGATCGAGACGACGACGTCGGATGGGTCGACCGGGGCGCCGCCGGAATCGGCGCGGTTCTCGCCGCGACCACCACGATCACCCTCGGTCGCGACCGGCGCGGGCGGGTCGTCCCCGACGAGCGAGACGACCCCGTAGGCGACACCGAGGCCGAGGATCAGGACGCCCACGATCGCGAGCGCGAGGTAGCGCGGGGCGAGGCGCTGATACCAAGAGGGCCGACCGGCGGTCCCGGTCGACGCGCGCAGCGTCCGCGGCTGGCCCGGAGCCGGCGTGCCTCCCACCGTGGCCGCGCGTGGCGGCATGGCCTTGGCGGGCTGCTGCTGCGTGGGCGGCGGCGGGCCCGGGCGCGGCTGGGCCGTGGGCTTCGGGGGCGGCGGCTTGGCGGGCGGCGCGGGCCCCGCGTTGGCCGCCACTGCACCCTGCTTCCCGGCGTCCGGCGCGGCCTGCCCGGGGGTGCTGTGGCCGCCGCCGACGGGCGCGGACGGCGCGGGCGCGGACGGCGCGGCCGCCGAAGCCGCTGCGGGAGCCGCCCCCGTCGAGGCCGCAGCCGCCGGGGCGGCCCCCGCGCCCGCCGGCTTCGGCTGTCCGGGGGCCTGCGCCCCCGCGGGCCGGGGCGCGGGCGTCTTCGGCGCGGGCGTCTTCGGCGCGGGCGCCGCCGGCTCTTCCGCCGCCGGCTTGTCCGGCGCCTGGCGCGGGACCGGACGGACCGTGCTTCCGGTGGGCGCAGCGGCCGGGCGCTCCTCCGCCTCCTCGCGGAGCCGCCGCAGATCGCGCGCCTGCGAGAAGAAGAGCGCCGCGAGCACGGCCAGCCCGAGAATCGCCGCGAGGCCCGCGTAGGACCCGATCTGCTCGATGATCACCACAGCGACGGGGAACTCTAGCCGCGCCTGCAGCCGTCGCCGGGGGCTGCCGCCGACCATCCCTATACTCGCCCGGCGATCGCGCGGTCGTCGTGACGTCTCAGGACGGACATCCCGAAGCCGGAGGGCCGGCGATGCCGAAGGTGGTGCACGCGGTCGGAGCACGGCCCAACTTCGTGAAGATGGCCCCGGTGATAGACGCACTGGGTCATTCAACCGGGTTGCGTCAGGTAGTGGTGCACACGGGCCAGCACTACGACAGAGCGCTCTCGGACGAGGTGCTCGCCGACCTCGACTTCCCCGCGCCCGACCGCTTCCTCGGAGTTGGGTCGGGGACGCACGCCGAGCAGACTGGCCGCACGCTGATCGAGTTCGAGCGCGTGCTGCTCGAGGAGCGGCCGGCGCTCGTCGTGGTGGGCGGCGACGTGAACGCGACGCTCGGCTGCGCGCTCGCCGCCGCGAAGCTCCAGGTTCCGGTCGCCCACGTGGAGGCCGGGCTCCGCTCGCGCGACTGGACGATGCCCGAGGAGCTGAACAGAGTGCTCACCGATCGGCTCTCCGAGTTCCTGTTCACGCACAGTCCGGAGGCGGCGCCGAACCTTGAGGAGGAGGGCATACCGGCGGACCGCGTGCACTACGTGGGCAACACCATGATCGACTCGCTACGCAGGCTCGAGCCGGCGGCCCGCGAGCGCGCCGCCTGGGTCGCCGCCGGCGTCCGTGAGCGCGAGTACGTGCTCGTGACCCTGCACCGCCCGTCGAACGTCGACCGCCCAGAGCGGCTCACGGCCGTCGTGGACGCGCTGGCTCGGCTGGCCGAGCGCTTCCCGGTCGTCTTCCCCATGCACCCCCGCACGCGCGAGCGCCTGGAGCGAAGCGGAGAGCTGGACCGGCTGGCGCGCGCCGGCGTGACGCCGCGGCGTCCGCTCAGCTACCTCGACTTCCTGTCGCTCGAGCTCGCGGCCGGGGCCGTGCTGACCGACTCCGGCGGCGTCCAGGAGGAGGCGTCGGCGCTCGGGGTGCCGTGCTACACGCTGCGGGCCAACACGGAGCGGCCGATCACGATCGAGCTCGGGACGAACGAGCTGATCGGCGAGGACCCCGCTGCGATCGCCCGCGTCGAGGTCGCGTCGAATGCCGGCGGGAGCCGGTCGATCCCGCTCTGGGACGGCCATGCCTCCGAGCGCATCGCAGACGTCCTCGCGGCGGGGCTTCGGCCGGCGCCGGAGGGCGCCGAGGCGGTCGACCGCTGAGCGCGGAAGCGGCCGGCGGGGCGCGCCGGCCGGACGAAGGCCGCGCCTCGATCCTCGGCTGCGCCGTGGACCGGCTCACGCTCGCCGAGAGCGTCGATCGCTGCGAGCGCGCGATCGACTCCGGCGGCTATCTGCATCAGGTGTCGATCAACGCCGCCAAGGTCGTGGCCGCGCGGGGCGACGCCGAGCTCGCCGACGTCGTGGCGCGGGCGGGCCTGGTCAACGCCGACGGGGTCTCGATCGTCCTCGCCGCGCGGCTGCTCGGCGCGCCGCTCCCCGAGCGGGTCACGGGAATCGATCTAATGCAGCGCCTGATCGGCGTGGCCGAGCGGCGAGGGGACGGCGTATTCGTGCTCGGCGCCCGCCCGGACGCTTTGACGACGGCGCTGGCGCGGCTCCGTGAGCGCCACCCGCGGCTCCGGGTCGCGGGGCGGGACGGCTACTTCGACGCTGCGGAGGAGCCCGAGGTGGCGGCCGAGATCCGCAACTCAGGCGCCCGCCTCCTGTTGGTGGCGATGGGGTCGCCGCGCACCGAGCGCTGGCTCGGAGCACATGGCGCGGAGCTCGGCGTGAGCGTGGCGATGGGGGTCGGCGGCTCGATCGACGTGCTCGCCGGCCAGGCGCGGCGCGCGCCGCGGCGGGTGCAGCGCCTGGGACTCGAATGGCTCTACCGCCTGGCCCAGGAGCCGCGCCGGCTCGCGCGGCGCAACCTGATGAGCGTGACGTTCGTCGCGCTTCTCGCGCGCGAGCTCGCCGCGCGCGCGGTCCGACGGTCCGCATGAGCGCACGGCCCGGCGCTCACACCGTCCTCCTGCCCCTCGTCGCCGCCCGCGACGCCGTGCGGCGCCCGCTCAGGCGGCTCCTCCCCGCGCGCGGCGGCGTCCCACGAGGCGCGCTCTCGTCAGCGATCGACTGGCTGTGCCTGACCCACGAGGCCACCGGACGGCGCGGCTCGTCGAAGTCGTACTCGCTGGTCTACGGGTGGGAGGCGGCCTACCCGGAGACGACCGGCTACGTGATCGGCACGCTCCTGGCCTTCGCGCGCCGCGAGGGGGGCGAAGGCCACGTGGAGCACGCGCTCCGGATGGGCGACTGGGAGATCGAGGTGCAGTCGGACGACGGCGGGATCATGGGCGGCGTCGTCCGGGATCCGCCCGGCCCGTCGATCGCCTTCAACACGGGCATGGTGGTCCACGGCTGGCTCGACCTTCACGAGGCGCTCGGGCACGACCGGCATCTGGCCGCGGCCGCGCGCGCGGGGCGGTTCCTCGTCGAGACGCAGGACGCCGACGGCGCCTGGCGCGGACGGCACGCGTACCGCGGGCTCCCGCACGCCTACAAGTCACGCGTGGCGTGGGCGCTCCTGAGGCTCGCCGGCGCGACGTCGGACGACGCCTTCGCCGCGGCGGCCCGCCGCAACCTCGACTGGGTCCTGTCGGTCCAGCACGACAACGGGTGGTTCGAGCACTGCGAGTTCAAGCCGGGGACGCTTCCGAGCACGCACGGCATCGCGTACACGATGCGCGGCCTGCTCGAGAGCCACGCCCTTACCGGCGCGGGCGAGTACCTCGACGCCGCGCTCCTGGCGTCCGAGCGGCTGATGCGAAAGCTCGAGGTGCACGACGGGCTTCCCGCGACCTTCGACCGCGACTGGCGTCCCGGGGCGGGCTACGTGTGCGTGACCGGCGTCGCGCAGCTCGGCGGCGTCTGGCTCCGCCTCTACGAGCTGACCGGGGACGCGCGCCTCCTGAACGCCGGCCTCAAGGCCGTGGACCAGGCGGCCTCGCTGCAGTCGCGCGGGCGGTTCAAGCCGCTCGACGGCCCGCTCCCCGGCTCGTTCCCGGTCTGGGGGCGCTACGCGCCGCTCCAGTACCCGAACTGGGCCACGAAGTTCCTCGCCGACTCGCTGATGCTCCGCGAGCGCTGCCTCGGATGAGGATCGCGCTCGTCAGCCGCTATCCGCGCGTGGACGTTCCGCGCTGGAAGCGCGAGCTCGCCGAGCGCCTGGTCGCGGCCGGCCACGAGGTCGGGGTGCTGTACAGCCGCTCCTCGCTCCTCGACCAGGCGCGCGCCGGTCTGCGCGAGCTCGGGGTGGGAGCGCTCCCCCGCTACGCGACCGCGGCGCTGCCGCGCCCGGGCGGGGCCCGCGACGGCAAGGCGGCCGGGACGCTCGCCGGCTGGGCGCGGGAGCGCGGCCTCGCGGTGATGCTCCAGCGCAGGCTGGGCGACGCCGACGCCCACCTCGCGCTCCGCACCTTCGGGCCCGACCTCCTCGTCCTCACCGGGGCGGACATAGTGCCCGTGCCCCTGCTCGAGATCCCGCGGCGCGGGGCGATCAACCCCCACTACGGGCTCCTCCCGAGGTACCGCGGCATGAACGTGACCGAGTGGTCGATCTACCACGACGACCCCGTCGGCGTCTCGATTCACGACGTGGAGCCGGGAATCGACACCGGCGGCGTCCGCGCGACCGAGCGGGTCGCGGCGACGCCGGGGGACGACCTCGCACGCCTGCGCGAGCGCCACCAGGAGGCCGCGGGCCGGCTCCTCCTCGACACGGTCGAGCGAATCGCGGCGGGCGACTCGCGTGCGACCCCGCAGCGGCTCGACGAGGGTCGCCAGTACTTCCGGATGCACCCCCGCCTACGCGCGGTCGTGGAGGCGAAGCTCGCCGACGGCTCGTATCGCTGGCTGGGGACCCCCGGGGACGGCTGACGTCCTCAGGCGAGCGCGGCGCGGCAGGCGGCCACGACCTCGTTCACGGCCGCGTCCGTCAATCCGGTGCCCATCGGCAGCGCGAGGTTCGTGCGCGCGATCGCGTCCGTCACGGGGAGCTTGCCGTTCGCGAACTCGGCCATCGCCGGCTGCCGGTGCACGGGCCGGCGGTAGTAGCCGCGCGCCCCGATGCCCCCGCGCTCGAGCGCCGCGGCCAGCTCGTCGGCCCGCTCGTGGGTCACGACGTAGAGGTGGTAGACGTGCTCGGCCCGCTCGGCCGCACGCGGGAGCCGAACGCCGGCGAGATCGCCGAGCCCGGCGCGGTCGTACGCCTGCGCGGCGCTCCGGCGCGCCGCGTTCCACCCGTCGAGCTCCGGCAGGAGCAGGCGCAGGACCGCGGCCTGGAGCGCGTCTAGGCGCGAGTTGTAGCCAACGTCCACGTAGGTCGCCTTGTCCTCCGAGCCGTGGAACCGAAGCCGCCGCGCCCGCGCGGCCACGTCGGCGTCGTCGGTCGCGATCGCGCCGCCGTCGCCAAGCGCGCCGAGGTTCTTGGACGGGAAGAAGGAGAACGTGGCGGCGTCGCCGAGCGCGCCCGCCCGGCGGCCGTCGAGGCGCGCGCCGATGGCCTGCGCTGCGTCCTCGAGGACCGGCACGCCGAACCGCCGCAGCTCGGGCGCCGGCGCCGTGTTGCCGAACAGGTGCACGGGCACGATCGCCCGCGTCCGCGGGGTGACGACCGCCTCGACCGTCTCGGCCGTCACGCACATCGTCTCCGGGTCGACGTCGCAGAAGACGGGCCTGGCGCCCGCGGTCGCGGCCGCCTCGGCGGTGGCGTAGAAGGTCAGCGACGGGAGGACGACCTCGTCCCCGGGTTCGATGCCGAGCGCTCGCAGCGCGATCGTGATCGCGTCCGTCCCGTTGCCCACGCCCACGCAGTGCGCCACGCCGAGGTAGCGCGCCAGCTCCTCCTCGAAGGCCGCGACCTCCGGGCCGAGGATGTAGCGCCCCGAGGCCGCCACCTCGGTGAGGCGCCGGGCAATTTCCTCCCGGTATCCGTCGAGCGACGTTGCGAACAGGGGCACCGGCACGACCGGCTACCCTACCCAGGGCTCGATGCTCCATTTCGCCTCGATCACCGACCCGATCGTCGAGGTGGCCGTAGACGTCGTCGCGGAGCTGGGCTTGTTGGGCATCTTCGTCCTGATGGTTCTGGAGAGTGCCTGCATCCCGGTCCCGAGCGAGGCCACCATGCTGTTCGCGGGCTTCAACGTCGCCGAGGGCGAGTACAGCCTGTTCGCGGCCGTCGCCGCGGGCTCGGTCGCCAATCTCGTCGGCTCGTGGATCGCCTACGCCGTCGGCTGGTACGGGCGCGTCGACGTGCTCGAGAAGCACGGGCGCAAGCTCCACATCAAGAAGAGTCACCTCGAATGGGCGGACCGTTGGTTCGAGCGCCACGGCGACGCGACGGTCTTCTTCACCCGCATGCTCCCGATCATCCGGACGTTCATCTCGCTGCCCGCGGGCGTCGCTCGGATGCCGTTCTGGCGCTTCAGCGTCCTGACGCTCGCGGGCTGCGTGCCCTGGGTCCTGATGCTCACCGCGATCGGCCAGGCGGCCGGCGAGCGGTGGGACTCGTGGAAGGACTCGCTCCACTACGTCGACTACGCGGTCGCCGCGCTGATCGTCGCCGGCATCGTGTACCTCGTCGTGCGCAGCCGCCGCGGCGGGCCTCCCGGCGTCGAGGACGCCGAGCGCGGGTCGCGCGCCGACCACGGCCGGGCGGGCGAGGGCGGCCCGGCGGCCGACACGGCATAGCCGGCCCCGGCGACCTGCCGATCGGGCACGCGCTGGCGCTCGGCGCCACGCAGGGCCCGGCCGAGCTCCTGCCGATCTCGAGCTCCGGACACGTGGCGCTCATCCCGGCGCTGCTCGGCTGGCCGTACGCCGAGCTGGACCCGAGCTTGCGCAAGGCGTTCGAGGTCGCGCTGCACGTGGGGGGCGCGGCCGGGCTGGTGCTCGCGCTGCGGCGCGACGTCGAGCGTGAGCTCCGGCTGCTCACCGTGCGGCGGGCGACGCGCATAGCGCTGACGCCCGCTCCCGCGGTGCTCGCCGGGTTACTGCTTCGCGACCCGATCGAGCGCAGGCTCGGCTCGCCGCGGTCGGTCGCGATCGCGCAGGTCGCGGCGGGCGCGGCCCTGTGGGCCGCCGATCGCCGACCCGAGTCGCGCGGCGAACGGAGCCTGTGCCACTGGGACGCGCTCGCCGTCGGCCTGGCGCAGGCGGTGGCGCTCGTTCCGGGCGTGTCGCGCGCCGGAGCGACGCTCACGGCCGGGCGCGCGATCGGCCTCGACCGGCGCGCGGCGGCGCGGCTCTCGCGCGAGGCGGCGCTTCCGGTGCTCGCGGGGGCGGCGGCGCTCGAGGCGGAGCGGCTTCGGCGGCGGGGCATCCCGCGGCCGCTTCGGCCGGCCTTCGCTGCCGGTGCGGTGGGCGCCTTCGGCTCGGCGGTCGCGGCCGCCCCGCTCGCGCACGCGCTCGGCTCGGTCGGGTCGTATGCGGGCTTCGGCGCCTACCGAATCACGCTCGGGGGGCTGGCGCTCGTGCGGCTGCGGCGGCTCCGCTCCGCCGGGTCCGATTCAATGCGCCGATGAGCGACAGCGCCTACGCTCGCGCCGGCGTCGACTCGGCTCGTGCGGAGGACGCCGTGGCGAGCCTCGTCGACGTGCTGCGGACGATCGATACCGGACGGCCGTCGCGCGCCGCGCTCGGCTCGGGCCACTACGCGAACGTGATCGCGCTCGACGAGCGGACCGGCATCGCGCTCTCGACCGACGGCGTCGGGACGAAGGTGGTCGTTGCCCAGCACCTCGGCCGCTACGACACGATCGGCATCGACTGCATCGCCATGAACGTCAACGACGTCGTGTGCGTCGGCGCCGTCCCGCTCGCGGTCGTCGACTACGTGGCGGTGGAGCAGGCCGACCCCGGCGTCCTGAGGGACGTCGCCCGCGGGCTCAAGGCCGGCGCGGAGCAGGCCGGCGTGGAGATCCCCGGCGGGGAGCTCGCGCAGCTGCCGGAGCTGCTCCGCGGCCATCCCTCGCCGCACGGGCTCGATCTCGTAGGCGCGTGCTTCGGAACGGTCGCCCTCGACCGGATGGTGACCGGTGCCCGGATCGAGCCGGGCGACGCGGTGGTCGGCCTCCCCTCGAGCGGCGTCCACTCGAACGGGCTCACGCTCGCCCGCGCGGCCCTCCCGGACCTCGACGAGCGGCCGCCCGAGCTCGGCGGGGCCACGATCGGCGACGCGCTGCTCGAGCCCACCGTGATCTACGTGCGCGCGGTCGTGGACCTGCTCGAGTCGGATCTCGACGTGCGCGGGCTCGCCCACATCACGAGTGGCGGCCTCCTCAACCTGCTCCGCCTCGAGGCCGCCGTCGGCTACGCGATCGACGCGCCGCTCCCGCGACCGGCGATCTTCGACCTGATCGCTGACCGCACCGACGCGACCGAGGCGGAGCTCCAAGAGGTCTTCAACGTGGGCTGCGGCTTCTGCTGCGTCGTGCCGAACGACCAGGCCGACGCGGCGGTGCGCCGGCTGTCCGAGCGACATCCGGGCGCGGCGGTGGTCGGGCGGGTGACGGACGCCGCCGGGGTGGTCGAGCTGCCCCGCGCCGGGCTCACGGGCCGGGCCGGGCCGGGCTTCGCTCCGGCCTAGCGGCTCAAGCGGTCTGCGACCGCCCTGAGGGTCTCCTGCACAAGGGCCGGCTCGAAGGTGACCTGCGCGTGTGTGAACCGCAGGGGCGTCAGACCGGTTGCCGCGTGCGTCTGATCCCGCACTCGGTCCCTTGCCTGCTGCGCGGCGGTGCGGTGGTAACGAAGGCCGTCGGTCTCGACCACCAGTCCGAGCTCCGGCCAGTGGAAGTCGACCCTGAAGCCGTTCACGACCTGCTGGGTGGCGGGCGACGGCAGCCCAGCGCCACGGGCGAGCGGGAGGAAGCGGCGCTCGAGTTCCGAGTCCGTGAGCGCGAACGTACGGCGGTCGAGCACACGGCGCAGGATCCTGCTCCCCGGAAGGCCGGCCATCTCGTCGAGCCTCCTTCGCAGCGTCTCGGGATCGGCCAGCCCCCGCCGATCAGCCTCGTTGACGGCAGTCTCGAGCGATCCTGAGTCGAGCTGCACCGCGATGTCGACCAGCGTGCAGATCGGGGTCGTCACCGGAACGCCGTCACGTCGGGTCACGTCCTCGGCCCGGATGACCGCACGACGGTGGACGGCGATGCCGGCGCGCCGGCGGCGACAGTGGGCGGGTACTGAGACCTCGATCAACCTTCCCTTCACCACGCGGATACCCCACAGCGCCGCGGCGCTGAGATGACTGAGGATCGCCTCGGACCCGCAGGCAAGCACCGCCGCCATCCAATGGCCATGCTGCGAGATTCCTGGCCTGCCGACGGCGTAGACGCCCGGGTGCACTGGGTACAGGCGGCCCGTGGCTATCCGATGCCTGATCGCCTTAGAGCTGAGCCCCAGCGCCAGCAGCTGCCCGCGTGTGAGCACCCCGTACTGCGCCTGAGCGAGCGACCAGATCGCCGCCGAGCGGTTTGATGACGGGTCGATCTTGGCCCCCATAGGGGCAGAAAGGCTCCAGCGGCGCGAGTTCGCCCCCCGTGGAGCGCTGGTCCGCTAGGCCGCCTCCCACAGGTACCCCGTGAGCACGCGCACCGGCCGGACCTTCCAGTCCGCGGCGAGTCGCCAGAGCTCGGCGGCGGCGGGCGGCGTCGCCAGGTCGCACACCGCCTCGACCTCCGCCGTCGCCAGCCGGCCGAAGCGCCGCACGGCCTCGAGCACCCCCGGAGCCGCGCCGGAGGCCGGGCGCGCCCCCGCGGCCTCGGCCGCCGCGCGGTAATCCTCGTAAGGCGAGTACCCGAAGACGCCGTGGCCCGAGCCGTCATCGCCGACGAACGTCACGCTCGGGAAGGTCAGCCGCTCGGCGGATCCGGTCGACTTCGATTGGCCCTCCGCCGCCGCCTCGGCGGGCACGGAGCGCGCTTCCTCCAGGTCGGCGCCGAACGCCTCGACGATCGCGTTCGAGGCGAGGTCGATCCTGAAGCGCTCCACGTCGAGCCCGACGCGCCGCGCCTCCTCGACCAGCGCCTCGGTGGTGTCGAGCTTCCGCCTGAAGCACATGATGCCCTCCCTGACCGCCCGCAGGTACGCGTCGCCGCCGTCGGCCGCCTGCTCCTGGGCCGCCTTCACCGCCATGCAGGCCGGGTAGGTGGACCCGAGCGGCCCCTCCGTCCATAGGCGCGGGTCGAGCGGCATCCGCCCCCGGTCCGCCACATCGAGCCAGTGCGAGACGAGGGCGGGCGGGCCACCCCGAGCGCTCGCGTAGTCGCGGGCGAGGCCACCCATTACCCAGGTCAAAGCCAGCTCTTCGCCGAACTCGACCATGAGCTTCCTCACCGCCGGCTCCGTGGCCCACGACCACGGACAGGCCGGGTCCGTGATGAAGCGCACACCCACCGCCACGTGAGGCTCAAAATAGACCAACCCATGACCGCTTCGACCGAACCACCGACGGGTACCGCCCAACCATGATCGGCCAGCGGCTCAGCGGCCGGTTCCGGCTCGAGGAGAAGCTCGGGTCCGGTGGCATGTCCACGGTCTACCGCGCGTTCGACGAGACGCTCGAGCGCCGGGTCGCGATCAAGCTGATGCACCGCGACCTCTCGAGCGACGCCGACCAGCTAGAGCGCTTTCGCCGCGAGGCGCGCGCGATCGCGACCCTGTCCCACCCGCACGTCGTCACGGTGATCGACGCCGGCGAGGACGACGGCCACCCCTACATCGTGCTCGAGTACGTGGCCGGGGAGACGCTCAAGGACCGCATCCGCAGGGTGGGGCCGCTGCCGACCGGCGAGGCCGTGGCTTACGCGATCGAGATCGGCCGCGCCCTCACGGCGGCGCACGACGCCCGCCTGGTGCACCGCGACGTGAAGCCGCAGAACGTCCTGATCGACCCCGACGGCAGGGCGAAGGTCACCGACTTCGGGATCGCGCGGTCGCTCGAGGCCGAGGGGCTGACGCTCGCCGGGCGCGTGCTCGGCACGACCGACTACGTGTCTCCAGAGCAGGCGCTCGGCGAGCGCGTGACCCAGCAGTCCGACATCTACTCGCTCGGCATCTGCCTCTACGAGATGCTGACCGGGGCGCCGCCGTTCCAGGGCGAGACGCAGGTCACCGTGGCGACGAAGCACGTGCGCGACCCGATGCCGGACGTGCGCGGCCGGCGGCCCGAGGTGTCGGCGTCGCTCGCGGCGATCGTCGAGCGCGCGACCGCCAAGGAGCGGGCCAACCGCTACGCCACGGTCGACGAGATGGTTCACGACCTCGAGCAGGCGCTGGCGATCGAGGCGGCGCGGTCGGGGGAGGCCACGGGCGAGGCGACCGCGGTGCTCCAGGCGCTGCCCGACGCGACCGGCGAGGTCGCCCCCACGCGTCTGCGGCGGCCGCGGCGCTTCCTACTCGCCTCGCTGCTGCTCGTGGCGCTGATCGCGGCGGCCGTGATCGTGATCGTGGCCCGGACCGAGGTGGGCACCACCGGCGGCGCGAGCAAGTCGCGCGACGGGCTCGAGCGCGTGACACTGAGCCGCGGGGCCGTCGATGACTACGACCCCGAGGGGGGCGACGGGGAGTCTCCCGACGACGTGGTGAACGTGGTCGACAGGCAGCCCACGACCCTTTGGAGCACCGAGCAGTACACGTTCGCCTTTGGGGAGCCGGGTCAGAAGACCGGCGTCGGCCTGACGGTCGAAACCGGTCCGGTGGCGGCGCGCCGGCTCGACGTGATCACGAGCCTCCCGGGCTGGAACGCCGAGGTGTACGCCGCAAACGGGATCCCCGACTCGATCGAGGACTGGGGCCGCCCGGTGGGCCAGGTCACGAACGTGGAGGAGGAGCAGAAGATCCCGATCGACACCGGGGGCCGCGAGCTCACCCACTACCTGCTGTGGATCACGAGCCTCCCCCCGGGCGGCCAGGCCTCGGTGCAGGAGCTCACGCTTCTCCGCTGACGCCGACCGCTCAGTAGCGGTAACCGCGCTCCGCCGCGTGGCGCTCGAGCGCCAGGTCGAGCAGCCGGTCGAGCAGCTCCGGATAGCCGATGCCCGAGGCCTCGAACAGCTTCGCGAAGACGCTCGTGGTCGTGAAGCCGGGGATCGTATTGAGCTCGTTCACGAGCACCCGTCCGCCCTCTTCGACGAAGAAGTCGACGCGGGCCAGCCCCGCGCACCCCACCGCGACGAAGACCTGCGCGGCGAGCTCGCGGATGCGCTCGCGCGTCTCCGGATCGACGCCCGCGGGTACCACGAGCTCCATTCCCCCCGCCTCGTACTTGGCCTCGAAGTCGTACCAGTCGGAGCTCAGCCGGATCTCGCCCGGCTCCGAGGCGAGCGGCTCCGCATTGCCGATCACAGAGCACTCCACCTCGAGCCCGTGGACCATGGCCTCGACGATCACGAGCGGGTCGTGGCGGAAGGCCAGCTCCAGCGCGGGGGCGAGCTCCTCAGGTGACACCACCTTCGAGATGCCCACCGACGACCCAAGCCGCGCGGGCTTCACGAAGACGGGCAGGCCCAGCGAGTCGAGGCTCGCGGGTTCCGGCTCGCGAAGCGCCCTGTAGGCCACCTGCGGCAGCCCGGCGCTCCCCATCAGCTCCTTGAAGGTGACCTTGTCCATGCAGACCGCCGAGGCGAGCACGCCGGCTCCGACGTAGGGGACGTCGGCGATCTCGAGGAGCCCCTGCACCGTCCCGTCCTCGCCGAATGGGCCGTGCAGCGCCGGGAAGACGACGTCGGCCGCGAGGAGGCCGCGGCCGGGCTCGATCGCGAGCTCGCGTCCGCCGCTCGACCACCGGCCCTCGCGACTGATCTCGACCGTCACTGGCTCGTGCCCCGCCTCGCGGAGCCCGGCGCTCACGGCCGCGCCGGAGGCGAGCGAGATCTCGTGCTCGCTCGAGCGCCCGCCGGCGAGGACCGCGACCGTCAGCCCTTGCTGGACGACTTCCTCTTCTCGGGTCGGGGCTTGTCGTCCGACCCGCCGCTCGGGTCCTCGTCGGGCGGTTCCTCGTAGCGGCCGATCACGATCGACACGCTCCCGCCCTGGCGCAGCGTCGAGCCGGCGCCGGGGCTCTGGCCGATCACGATGCCGTCCTCGTCCTCGTCCTCGGTCGACTCCACGGTCCGGCCCACCGAGAAGCCGGCCGCGCGGAGCTCTGACGCCGCGGCGCCCGGGTCGAGCCCCGTCACGTTGGGGACGCGGGCATCCTCGTCCTGCTTCGGCTCGCGCGGCGCGGGCGAGCGGCCGCCGCCCGCGGCGCCGCTCGACACGGTGAGCGTGACGGTCGTACCCTCGTCGGCCGAGGTGCCTGCCGACGGGTCCTGCGCGATCACCTGGTCCTCGGGCTCGCTCGACTCCGTCTCCGTGACCGAGACCGTGAACCCGGCCGAGCGGATCTCCGACGCCGCCGCCGATCGGGTCGAGCCGACGACGCTCGGGACCTCGGCCCGGCGCGGCCCGGAGCTGATGAAGAGCTGGATCGTCGACCCCTTCCGGCGCTCGGTGCCCGCGGCCGGCAGCATCTTCGCCACGAGCCCCGCCGCGACGCCGTCGGACGGCTGGGTGGCGGACGCGTCGACTCTGAAGCCCGCCTTGTCGAGCTTCTCGATCGCGTCCTCCTCGACGTCCCCGACCACGTCCGGCACCTCCACGAGCGGCGGGCCGGATGAGATCGTGAGCGTCACGGGGGCGCCCTCGTCGATCTCGACACCGGCCTGGGGGTCCTGCGCCAGCACCTGGTTGACGGGCGCCGGGTCCGCCTCCCGCTCCAGCTCGACCCGGAAGCCCGCCTCCTCGAGCTGGGGTTGGGCCTCGGCGAGCGGGTCGCCCACGACGTCCGCGACCGCGATCTGACTGGGGCCGCGCAGCAGGAAGAAGGCGGCCGCCGCGGCCGCCAGCAGGAGCAGCGGGAGGAGGAGCAGGAGCCAGCGGCGGCGCGAGCGGCCCTCCTCGGGCTCCCCCTCCCCCGCGAGCGCCTCCTCGGGCGGGAGCGGGCCCCAGATCGCGGTCCCCTGGCCGTCGGCCCCCATCGCGATGGCGGCGCGGGCGGCCTGGAGCGCGGCCATGAACTCGTCGGCGCTGGCCCAGCGCTGCGCGGGGTCCTTGACGAGCGCGCGCATCACCGCGGCCTCCAGCCCCGGATGGACGTCGGGCCGGTGGGTCGCGATCCGTGCCGGCGCCTCGTTCAGGTGCTTGACGGCGATCGCCACCGCGCTGTCGCCCTCGAAGGGGAGCCGCCCGGTGACCATCTCGTACATCACCACCCCGATCGAGTAGATGTCCGAGCGCTCGTCCACCGAGTGGCCCTGCGCCTGCTCCGGAGAGAGGTACTGGGCCGTACCGAGGATCGAACCGGTCTCGGTCATCTCGGAGGCCCCGGCGCGGGCGATCCCGAAGTCCGTGACCTTGACCCGATCGTTCTCGTCGACGATCACGTTGTGCGGCTTGAAGTCACGGTGCACTACCCCGTGCCGGTGGGCGAAGCCGGCGGCCTCGAGGATCTGCACGCCGAGGTCGATCGCGCGCTCCTGCGACATCGGGGCGTCGGCGCTCACGACCTGCTTGAGCGTTCGGCCCTCGAGGAGCTCCATCGCGATGTAGTAGGTGCCCTCGTGGTCGCCGCGGTCGAAGACGCTCACGACGTGCGGGTGCTGGAGCCCCGCGGCGGAAGAGGCCTCGCGGCGGAAGCGCTCGACGAACGAGGGGTCCTCGGCGAACCGCCGGTGGAGCACCTTGAGCGCCACGCGCCGGTTCAGGTGCGTGTCCTCGGCGCAGAAGACGTCCGCCATCCCGCCGGACCCGATTCGCTCGAGGACCCGGTAGCGGCCGTCCACGAGGACGTCGGTCGTGACCTCAGCCATCCTCGAGCAACACCTCCAGGACGCGTTTGGCGATCGGGGCGGCTACCTCGCCGCCGGTGCCCTGCGTCCGCTCGACCGTCGTGGCGATCGCCATCTGCGGGTCGTCGGCCGGCGCGAAGGCGATGAACCACGCCTGGTTCGCGGCGCCGGCCTCGACCTCCGCGGTGCCCGTCTTGCCGGCCACGTCGATGCCCTGCAGCGCGGCGGCCGTGCCCGACCCCTCCTCGACCACGCTGCTCATCATGTCGCCCACCTGGGCGGCGGTCTCCGGCTCCATGACGTCCGCCACCTCGTCCGGCCTGATCCGCGACTGCACGCGGCCGTCGGGCGCCACGAGCTCGTCGCCCAGGTGCGGTCGCATCAGCGTCCCGTCGTTCGCCACCGCCGACGCGACCATGGCCATCTGGAGCGGGCTCACCTGGAGGCGCTCCTGGCCGATCGCCACGCGGCCGATGTCGACCGGGTCGTCGCCCCTCAGCACCTCCTGCCCGTCGAAGACGCCGCTCGCCTGCATCTCGTCGGCCGGGTAGTCGAGCGGCGGCTTACGGCCGAAGCCGAAGCGCTCCATGTACTCGAACATCGTCTCGGCGCCGACCTGCTCGCCGACCTGCGCCCAGACGGTGTTGACCGAGTTGGTGAGCGCGTCGGTCAGCGACACGGGGCCGAAGCTCTGCCCGCCGAAGTTCTCGAGCGGCGTCCCGCCGATCTCGATCCCGGTCTCGCCGTTCACCGTCGTCTCGGGGGTGAAGTCACGCGAGTCGAGCGCCGCCGACGCCGTCACGACCTTGAACGTCGAGCCCGGCGGGTAGCGCCCCTGCGTGGCGCGGTTTAGGAGCGGCGACGACGCGTCGCGGTTGAGCCGCTCGAACTGGTCCGGGATCGAGTTCGGGTCGAAGTCGGGGAGGCTCACCATCGTCTTGACGGCGCCGGTGTCGGGCTCGATCGCCACGACCGAGCCGGCCTGGCCGCCGAGCGCCTCGATCGCGGTCCGCTGGGCCACGGGATTGAGCGTCGTCCGAAGGTCCTCGCCCTCCTCCTCGCTCGTCGTGAAGCCGTCGATGATCGACTCGAACTCCTCCTCCTCGGCGCCGAGGTCGTCGTTGTAGAAGCGCTCGAGGCCCGCGCTGCCGCGTGACACGAAGGCGTATCCCACGGCGTGGGAGAAGAGCGAGCCCTCGGGGTAGTCACGCACGTAGCGCGGCTCCTGCGGCGTAGCGACGTTGTTCGAGACCGCCAGCTCGGTGCCGTCGTCAGCGACGATCAGGCCGCGCGGGATCTGCTCCTGGCGAAGCAGCGGCCGGCGGTTCGCGCTGTTGGTCTCGAGCCCCTCCGCGCTGAACACGGACCACCACGACGTGCTCACGACGAGCACCGTGAAGAGCAGGATCGCGACCGCGAACAGGCGGCCGATCCCCTGGTTCACAGGAGGCCCCCGAGGCGGCTGCGCTCGACGTCGCGGCGCGCGTGGTCGGAGATGATCAGGAGGAGCGCGAGCAGGATGAAGTTCGCCATGATCGAGCTGCCCCCGTAGGAGACGAACGGCAGGGTGACGCCGGTTAGCGGGATCACCTTGGTGACTCCGCCGACGATCACGAACACCTGCAGCGCGAACACCGCCGTGAGGCCGGCGGCGAGGAGCTTCGAGAAGTCGTCCTGGGCGATCATCGCGGTCTTGAACCCGCGGGCCACGAAGAGGAGCGCGATCAGGACGACACCCGCGGCGCCGAAGAGCCCGACCTCGTTGACGATCAGGGCGTAGATCAGGTCGGTGTCGGCGGCGGGCAGAATCGCCGGCCCGCCGCCGGGCGGGAACAGCAGCGAGTCGCCGAAGCCCTGGCCGAAGAGGCCCCCGTCCGCCTGCGCGAACAGCGACTGCGCGATCTGGTAGCCCTCGTCGTCGACGACCTTCTTCCCGAAGGGGTCCTCCCAGATCTGGATCCGGTCGCGCACGTGGTCGACGGTGCGGGCGAAGACGGTGGCTCCCGCGAGGAAGAGCGTGGCGCCGAAGGCGATGAACGAAAGCCGCGACGTGGCCACGTAGAGGAGCGCCAGGAACCCGCCGAAGAACATCAGCGACGAGCCGAGGTCCTGGATGAACACGAGCATGACCATTGCGAGCCCCCAGATCAGGAGCAGCGGCCCGAAGTGCTTGAGCGACGGGCGCTCACGCACCAGCACGGCCACGACGGCGAGCATCGCCGCGGCGAGGGCGCTGGGCCACACAGCGGTGCCGAGGACGCCCCAGAGGAGCAGGAACAGGAGCCCGGCGCCGGCGGCGATCGGCACCCAGCTCCCGAGCGGCACCGGATCCGTCTTCCCCCTGATGAGCATCGACCTCGTGTCGTTGAGGTAGCTCGCGAGGAAGACGATGATCCCGAGCTTCGCGAACTCGGCCGGCTGGAAGCTGACCGGCCCGAAGTCGATCGCCAGGAACGCGCCGTTGACCTGGCCGCCGATCCCGGGGACCCGCGGCAGGAGGAGCAGCACGATCGACGCGGCGGCGATCACGTAGCGGTAGCGCTCGAGCGTGCGGTGGTCGCGCAGGAACACGATCGTGGCGCAGAAGAGCAGCAGCCCCACGATGAACCAGGTCGCCTGCTCGCGCGCCTGCTCGGGGTCGATCCGGTAGATCATCACCAGGCCGAACGCCGCCAGCAGCGCCGCGAGCGGGAACAGGTAGGGGTCCGCGTCACCAAGGCGGGCGCGGATGAAGAGGTGGGCGAACAGACAGCAGCCGAGGAAGATCGCGCCGTAGGTGATCGTGACCGTCTGGATCTCGTCCGCGCGCGCGATCAGGACGGCGGTGAAGCCGGCGGTGACGAGCAGCGACACGGGCACCAGCCCGAAGAGCTCCCGCGACCTGGCCGACATCACGAGCGGAGCATTCCCTGCTCGAGCTGGCGGATGAGGTCGATCGCGTCGCCGCGGCTCCTGAGGTCGTGACCGAGGATCGCCTCACGCTGCCGGGCGTCGATGGAGGCGGCCGGGACCGCGGTCGCGTACTCGAACTCGTACAGCTCGAGGCCCGCGGGCAGGTCGTACGGGAGGCCCCGATAGAGGGAGACGAGCCCCTGCTGGCTCGTCCCGACGAAGTAGAACTGCCGGCTGCCGATGTAGAAGCCCACGAGCAGCACGACGACGGCCAGCGCGATGAGCGCGCCTGTGACGACGGCGCGCCGCCGCGAGCCCGCCCTGGGACGGCGCGAGGCACGCGGCCGATCGGGCACGACGGTCGGCGCGGGAGAGTCCCCGCGCGCTCGCTCGGACTCGGCCTTGACGTCCTCCGCGTTCAGCGACGTGCGCGTCTCCTGCCCGGTGAGCGTGTCCGCCGACTCTCCGGCCTCGTCATCGACCCCGAGCCGGAACAGCACGACGGTGATGTTGTCGCGCCCGCCGTTGTCGTTCGCGGCGTCCACGAGCCGGCGCGCGACGCCCTCGAGCGAGCCCCCGTCGGCCAGGATCGCCCCGAGGTCATCGTCGGGGACCATGCCGCTCAGGCCGTCCGAGCAGAGCATGTACACGTCGCCGTCGCGCCCCGGACAGGTGAAGGTCTCGACCTCGACCTCGGGCTCCGGGCCGAGCGCGCGGGTGATGATCGAGCGCTGCGGGTGACTCTCGACTTCCTCCGGCTCGAGCTCGCCCCGGCGGACGAGCTCCTCGACCAGCGAGTGGTCGCGCGTCAGCCGCTCGAGCTCGCCGTCGCGATAGCGGTACAGGCGGCTGTCGCCGACGTGGCCGATCGCGACCTCGCCGCCCGTCACCGCGACGGCGGTGAGCGTCGTGCCCATCCCCTCGCTGGACTCGTCGGACTGCGCCAGCTCGTAGATCTTCCGGTTGGCGGTCTCCGCGACCTCCGCGAGGCGGCGCTCCGGGCTGCCGTCCGATTCGCCGCCGCCGGCGAGCGTCTCGACGGCGATCCGGGAGGCCACCTCGCCCGCGCGCGCGCCGCCCATCCCGTCGGCGACGGCGAACAGGCCGGCCGCCTCGAGGAACGAGTCCTCGTTCCTGCTCCGCTGGCGGCCGACGTCGGTCAGGCCGGCCTGCTCGACGATCACGAGGCCCATGGCTTACTCCTGGTAGCGGTACTCGGTGTCGCCGATCCGGACGACGTCGGCGACCTTCAGCTGCTCGGCGCGGCGGAGCTGGCGGCCGTTGAGGAAGGTGCCGTTGGTCGATCCCATGTCCTCGATGTACATGAACTGGCCGCGCGGGAAGATCCGGGCGTGGGCGGACGACGCGAACGGGTCGTCCACCTTGACGTCGGCGTCTGGCGAGCGCCCGAGCGTCGCGCTGTCGCCGATCTCGAACGCCGCGCCGGGCTCGTGCCCCATCGCCGCCACCACCACGAGCCGCGGGTCGACGCCCGACTGCAGGTCCGGCGCGCCGTCGCGCCGCCGTCCTCCGGGAGGCCGCCCGGCCGGCGGACTCCTCGAGCTCCTCGGACTCGCCGCGCGAGAGGTCGCGCAGCGCGCTGCGCGCGACCCAGAAGAGGAACAGGTAGAGCACGGCGAGGAAGCCGAACTTGAGCATCAGACGCGACCGGGTCGGTCACGCGCCTACTCCACCTCGAAGGTCAGGCTCGAGATCCCCAGCGCGATCTCGTCGCCGGGGTGCGAGCCGGGCGTCCTCGACGCGCCGCCCGTTGACCTTCACGCCGTTCGTGGAGCCGAGGTCGGCGACCACTCCAGCCGCTCGCCCTCGCGGCGCAGCTCGGCGTGGCGGCGCGAGACGTTCGGGTCGTCGAGGACCAGAGTCGCAGTCGCGGCTGCGGCCGATCACGACCGCGTCGCCCGACAGCACCGTGCGCTTGTCCTCGCCCACGAGCAGCGCGCGCGCCGCGGGCGGCCGGCGTCTCGAGCCGGCGCGGGCCTCGCGGTCGGGCGAGTAGACCATCGTGTGGCCGAAGTCGGCCGGCTGCGCCGCGGCGGCCACGCTCCCGGCTCCGAGGCCGCTCGGCCTCCTCCGCGGCGGCGCCGGACAGCCACGCCTGGATCCCGAACTCGCCGAGGCCGAGCCGCTCGTCGGTCTCGAAGTCGACTCGCCGGCCGCGTGACGAGCGCGAGGCCCTCGCCGCGCGCGTGCTCGAGCAGGTAGTCCGAGAGCTCCTTCTTGAGCGCCGCCCTCGTAGCCCTCGAACTGCTCGCGGTCGTCGGCGAGAGGTAGACCGCGTACTGGTTCGGGCACGTACGTGCGCGCGATCGAGACGGTCTTGTTGTCCTCCATCTCCTTGGCGAGCTTGCGCGCGAGCTCGACGGGCTGGACCCGGGACTTGAACGCGCGGCTGAAGGCGCCCTCGACGAGGCCCTCGATCTTCGCCTCGAGGTTCCTCAGCACGCTGATCGGAATCGCCTCCTTCGCGGCGGATGCGCATCCGGCCCATCCTACGGAACGGGATCACGTTCGACGGTCGCCTGGGCGGAGGCCCGCGCGCGACGATCGCGAGCGCGAGCGCGGCGCCCACGGCGGCGCCGGCCACGGCTCCGCGCGGCGTCGCCGACGATCGAGCCACAAGCCCCAATCCGCCGAGCGCCGCCGCGAGCGCGGCCGCCCAGGCCGCCGCGCGCGAGGAGCGACACCGGCAGGGTGCGCCCGCGCCAGGACGCGGCCGGGAGCAGCGCCGCGAGGCAGGCCCAGGCGACGCTCGGGGCGAGGGCGGGGCTCGCCAGGAGCGGGTAGAGGCGTCGGTCGGCGCCCCGAGCGCGGACGCCTCCCAGTCGCCTGGCGGCGCGACCTCGCTCGGCGCCCCGAAGAGGAGCTTGTCGCCGAGCACGACCTCGGCCGCCGCGATCCAGCCGAGGCCGAGCGCTGCCAGCGCGGCCCGCCGCCACGCCGTGCGCGCGAGCCCGGCCAGGGCCGGGAAGGCCGCCGCCAGGCCGATCGCCGCCGAGGAGCGGCGCGAGCGCGGGGAGCGACCACAGCCGCCCGGCGCGCGGCAGCAGCAGCGGGATCGCGGCGAGCGCGCAGCGCGAGCACGGCGGCGGTCCCGGCGCGACCCGCCGCCGGCGTAGCGAGCCAGAGGCAGGTGGCGGCCGCGAAGGCGAGCCAGCCGGCGCGCGGGAGCAGCGCGACCGCCACGGCGGCCATGGCGCCCGGCGGCCACAGGCGCGACGGGCGGCGAGGGCCCGAGCGTCGCCAGCGCGACGGCCAGCAGGGCGCCGGCGGCGAGCCCCGCCGCCGACGCGCCCGACGAGCGCGGCGCGGCCCGACTCGACCAGGGCCGACCGCGGCGGCCCGCGGCGAGCGATCCCGACGCGCTCCAGGGCGCCGGGCTCGACGAGGCCGCCCTCGTCCGACAGCTCGGCTGCGGCGGCCTCGAGCGGCGCGCGCCAGCTCCTCGAGTGGCGGCCGGTGCTCGGGCCGCGGCTCGAGCGCCCGCGTCGATCGGCGTGCGCCACGGCGCGCCGGCAGGTCGCGCCGCCGGCTGCCGAGCGGGGCAGATGCGCCGCGGGTGGCCCGTGCCGGCGGCGAGCCGACTCGCGCAGCGGATTGACGCCGGTCCACCCCTCGTAGAGCAGTCAGCGCGAGCGAGTAGACGTCAGCGGCCTCGGTGACCCGCTCGCCCGGCGGCCTGCTCCGGCGCCATGTAGGCGAGCGTCCCGACCACGTCGCCGGTGCGCGTGAGCGGGTCGCCGCTCGCCAGGTGGGCGATGCCGAAGTCGGTGAGCTTCGCGAATCCCGCGCCGGCGGCGGGCTCGGCCACCACGATCACGTTCTGCGGCTTCACGTCGCGGTGCACCACGCCGTTTCCGTGGGCGTGGACGAGCGCCTCGCAGAGGGCGGCCCCGATCCTCGCCACGTCGCGGTCCGAAAGCGCGCCGGCAGCCTCGAGCTCGGCCATGGTTCGGCCCCGAACCAGCTCCGAGACGAGGTAGACCGCGTCGTCGTCCTCGCCGAGCTCGTAGAGGGACACGATCCCCGGATGGTTGAGGCGCGCCGCGACGCGCGCCTCGCGCTCGGCGCGCGGGCGCGACGGCGCGCCCTCGCGGGCGATCACCTTGACCGCGACCTCGCGCTCGAGCCGCAGGTCGAGGGCACACCACACCGTCCCGTGCCCACCCGCGCCGATCCGCCGTTGGAGCGAGTAGCGGCCGAGCACGAGATCGCTCGGCTCGGGGGCGCCCGAGCGGGTCGCCGCACCGACGGCGGTCAGCTCGCGGGTCGTGGCGGAGTCGTGCAAGGTAGGGTTCGTTTCTGCTCTCGGCGCGGGCTCCCTGCCCGCGCACCGTGCCGACCCGATCCGGACCGGCGGCTTGGATAGCGTCTCACCTCCAGAGCAGTGTCCTTCCTAGACGAACGCGACGACCGACCAGCGCGCAGCGCGCGGCCGCCGCGAGGGCCGGGCAGCGACCGCCAGACGCTGCTCGTCCGTCGCGGGGTCGCGCTCGTGGTCGGGGTGATCGTCGTCGTGCTGCTCGTCCTCCTGGTCCGCGGCTGCCTGAACGCGCAGAAGGAGCGCGCGTACGAGGACTACGTCCAGGAGGTGAGCTCACTGGTCGCGGAGTCCGACCAGCAGTCGAGCGGCCTGTTCCAGCTCCTGGCGGGGACGGAGGGACAGTCCCAGGTCGACGTGCAGAACAACGTCAACGGCTTTCGGGTCGAGAGCGAGCAGCTCGTGGAGCGCGCGCGCGGCGCGGAGCACCCCGACGCCCTCGACGAGGCGCAGGACTACCTCGTCGAGGCGCTCCAGTTCCGAAGCGACGGGATGGCGGGCATCGCCAGCCGGCTGCCCAGCGCGCTCGGCGAAGAGGGGCGCGGCGACGCGGTGGGGCAGATCGCGGCCCAGATGCAGAACTTCCTGACGAGCGACGTCATCTACTCGCAGCGGGTGATCCCGAGCCTCGAGGGCCCGCTCCGGCGCGAGGGCCTCCGAGGCCAGGTCGGCGACGTGCCGCAGAGCCGCTTCCTGCCCGACATCGACTGGCTCCAGCCGGATCTGGTCGAGGCACGGATCGCGGGCCTCCGCGGCGATACGGCGGACGACACGCGCGGCGGCGCCCGGCCTCCACGGCACCGGGCTCGGCGGGGTCACGGTCCAGCCGGGGGGCGAGGCGCTGGTCGAGGGTGCCACGACCGAAGTCCAGCTCGGCGACGAGACCTGCGTTCGAGGTCGAGGTCACCAACCAGGGCGAGAACGACGAGTCGGACGTCCCGGTGACGTCGCGATCGAGGGCGGCGACCGGCCGATCGAGCTCGAGGGCGAGGTCGAGTCGATCGCCGCAGGGCGACGCGGGGACCGCGACGATTCCCCTGTCCGAGCAGCCCGCCGGCCGGCCAGCCGCTCGAGCTCGAGGTCGACGGTCGAGCCCGTGCCCGGCGAGGAGATGGCCGACAACAACGAGGGCACCTTCCCCGTCACCTTCACGCCGTAGGCTTCCGCGCTCGTGATCGACGACCTCAACTCCACGACAGGGTCGTGGCGCTCGCGGCGGGCGCCCTCGCGCTCCTGGCGCTGATCCTCGCCGGCGTGCTCGCGCTCAAGCTGCGGCGAGTCAGGTCGGCTCAGTCGGCGGTGCTCGGCGGGCACGGCGGCGCGACCTGGTCGCGCACGCGGCGCGGCTCGAGACGGCGTTCGTCGACCTGCGCGACTGGGTGGAGGAGTCGCAGAGCCGGCCTCGACGAACGGGTAGCCGCCGCGGAGGGACGCATCGACGGCTGCGTGGCCTACCGGGCGCTCGTCCGCTACGACGCCTACGGCGAGCTGTCGGGCCGCCAGTCGAGCTCCGTCGCGCTGCTCGACACTCATCGCTCGGGTGTCGTCATCTCCTCGATCCTGCACCGCGACCAGGCGCGCGTCTACGTGAAGCAGGTGCAGCGAGGGCGAGGCGGAGTTCGAGCTCTCGCCCGAGGAGCTCGAGGCGGTCGAGACCGCGCTCGGCTCGACGCGCGCCTGATCGCCCGGCGCTCCGCGGTGAGCGTCGCCTTCCTCGGCCCGGCGGGGACGTTCTCGCGAGGAGGCGCTGCGGGCGTCCGCGCGCCGGCGACGCCGCTCGACGAGACGCCGTGCGCGACCGTCGTACGAGGCGGTCATGGCCGTCGGACCGGGCGCCGTCGACCGGGCCGTCGTGCCGATCGAGAACTCGCTCGAGGGGCCGGTCACCGCGACGCTCGACCGCTCGCGGAGCGAGGCGCTCGGGGTCCGCATCGCCGCCGAGGTCGTCCACCCGATCCGCCACTGCGTGATCGGGCGCGAGGGGACCGAGCTGGGCGCGGTCGAGCAGCGTCGTCTCGCACCCGCAGGCCACCGCCCAGTGCTCGCGCTTCCTGCGCGAGCGGCTGCCCGACGCCGAGCGCATGTCGGCGGCCTCCACCGCCGAGGCCGTGCGCATGGTCGCCGAGTCCGACGAGCCGCTGGGTCGCGATCGGCACCCGGCTGGCCGCCGAGCTCTACGGTGCCGCGTGCTGGCCGAGGGCGTCGAGGACCGGGCCGACAACCTGACCCGCTTCGTCTGGCTCGCCCGCGCGGGGGATGAGCGCGACCCCGTCGTCGACGCCGCCGCCCACGCCGGGGTCCGCAAGACGTCGATCGTCTTCTGGGGCTTCAACGACGCATCGCCGGGGGCGCTCGTGGCCGTGCTGGCGAGTTCGCGGACCGCGGGGTCAACCTGACCAAGATCGAGTGCCGCCCGCGGCGGGTGCGGCTCGGCCACTACATGTTCTTCGCCGACCTCGAGGGCGGGATCGAGCGAGGCGCCGCTGAGGGACGCGCTGGACGCGCTCGAGCGCGCGCGTGGAGACGCTCCGCGTCCTGGGCTCGTACCCCATGGCCTGAGCGGCCTCCGCGTGCCGGGCCGGGCCCGCGCTTCCGCTCGCTAAACTCGCGCGACGGTGGCAGGCGGCGCACTCTTGGAGGCGGGGGAGGCCCGGGACGACCCGGCCCCAGTACCGCGCTGCCCGGCGGCCCCGGCCGAGCAGCGTCGGCAGGACCAGCGGGCCGCGTCCTCGTCCTCAACGCCTCCTACGAGCCGATCAACGTCTGCACGGTCCGGCGGGCCGCCGTCCTCCTGCTCAAGGAGCGCGCGGAGATCCTCGAGCGCTCGACCTGGAGCCTTCACGCCGAGACGCGTCACGATCCGCGCGCCCGGTCGTGATCCGCCTGACCACCTACGTGCGCGTCCCACGCGACGCCCACAGCCGCAAGATCACCCGGCGGGCGATCTTCGCCCGCGACCGCTGGACCTGCCAGTACTGCGGCCGCGAGCGCTCGGCGCTCACGGTCGACCACGTGATCCCCCGCTGCAAGGGCGGGCGCTCGTCCTGGGACAACATCGTGACCTGCTGCGCGCCCTGCAACCGGCGCAAGGGCGACCGGCTGCCGAAGCAGGCCGACATGCACCCGCGCCACGCGCCGCGGGCTCCGAGCCCGACGATCTTCGTCCACGTGGCGGTGCCGACGATCCCGTCGGTGTGGGAGCAGTACCTCGTCGCGGCGTAGGTAGCTCCGCTGCCTGACGCAGAGATCAGACGGCGGGTCGAGCGCCGCCTCGAGCGGCTCTACCGCGACTACGCGCAGGACGACGCCGTCGCCAGGTACTACGCGTCGGACCGCGGGTACTACCCGCCGGAGGAGCGCCCGGACTCGCGCGACCCGTTCGGCATCGCCTTCACGACGACCGACGGCGAGATCTTCCAGGCCGGCGACCACGCGCAGGCGTTTGCGTTGCAATCGCTGTCGAAGGTCTTCGTGTACGGGCTGGCGCTCGAGGACCACGGGCGTGAGGACGTGCTCCGGCGTGTGGGGGTCGAGCCGAGCGGCGACGCGTTCAACTCGATCGAGTTCGACGAGCGGCATAACCGGCCGTACAACCCGATGGTCAACGCCGGGGCGCTCGTCACGACCGACCTGGTGCGCGGCGCGGACCTCACCGAGAAGTGGGAGCGGATCCTCGCCACGCTCCGCCGATGTGCCGCGAATGAGCGGCTCGACGTCGACGAGGCCGTCCTCGAGCAGGAGACCGAAGGCGCCGACCGCAACCGCGCCACGGCGTATCTGATGCGGAGCCAGGGGATGCTCACAGGTGACGTCGAGCGGCTGCTCGGCCTCTACCTGCGCCAGTGCTCGGTCCACGTCACGTGCCGCGACCTCGCCGTAATGGGCGCGACCCTGGCGAACGGGTGTCAGAACCCGCTCACCGGGGAGCCCGTGTTCTCGAAGCACGTTGCCAGGGACGTGCTGAGCGTGATGCACACCTGCGGCATGTACGACTACGCGGGCCAGTGGGCGTACCAGGTCGGGGTGCCCGCCAAGAGCGGGGTGAGCGGCGGGATCGTGGCCGCCATCCCCGGAAAGGGCGGCATCGGCGTCTACTCCCCGGGGCTCGACGACTACGGCAACAGCGTGCGCGGGGTGCGCGTGTGCGAGGAGATCTCCGGCCGGCTCGGCCTGCACGTCTTCGCGACCGAGGGCGAGGACGCGCTGCTGGGCGCAACGCGGCGCGCGATACGCGACGGGGACTGACGCGAGCGGCCGGGCTCCGCGGGAACGACCGAGGGCGCCCGTGGGCGCCCTCGGCACGACTCGCTGGACGGGATCGGCGGAGCTCTCTCGGCGCCGGAGCGCAGGGTCGGAGGGACCACTTCCGACCACTCCCACCGACGGTGCCCTGGTTTGGACTCCGCCAGACGGTCCAGTGCCGACCTAGCGGCCGGACACCTCCAGGGTCCCGAAACGTCTGTCACTCAAGTTCGGACCACCTCCTTTCCCTGGTGAGTCCCATCTAAGCAGACTCTTCCGTCGGGTAGGGCGGCGGCGATTCGGGCAGCGAGCGAGGGCTCTATTCGGCTTCCGGGCCCGCGCCGTCGGCGGCCGCGAGCTCGGGGGCGTCGGCCGCCACCTCGGCCGCCGACTCCATCACCAGCGCGACGGCGCTCACGCAGTCCTCCTCGCGCAGGTTCATCACGCGCACCCCCTGTGAGGCGCGCCCGTAGCGCGAGATCCCCTCGACGCCCGTCCGCTGCACCATGCCCTGCTGTGAGATGAAGACGAGCTCCTGATGCTCGCGCACGATGAGCGCGCCGGCGAGGCCGCCCTTGCGCTCGGTGAGCTTGATCGTCTGGACGCCCATCGTGCCGCGCCCCTTGACCGGGTACTCGGCGATCGCCGTTCGCTTGCCGTAGCCGTTGTCGGTGACCACGAGCAGCTCCGTCTCGTCGCGGGCGATGTCCATCGCGAGGACGTAGTTGTCCCCACGCGAGACGTTCATGCCCCGCACCCCGCTCGTGTCGCGGCCCATCGGCCGCGCCTGCGACTCGTTGAAGCGCGACGCGTGGCCGGAGTGCGAGACCATGATCACGTCGTCCTCGCCGCTCGTGCGCCTCACGGCCACGAGCTCGTCCCCGTCGCGGATGTTGATCGCGATGATCCCGTCGGCCTTGATCGGCGTGTTGTACGCGAGGAACTCGGTCTTCTTGACCATCCCCTGGCGGGTCGCGAAGACGAGGTACTTGCCCTCGGTGAAGTCGCGCGTCGAGAGCACTGCGCTCACGAACTCCCCCTCGCGCAGCGGCAGGACGTTGACGAGCGCCCGGCCCTTAGCCGTCCGCGACGCCTCCGGCAGCTCGTAGACCTTCTGCCGGTACACCTTCCCCCGGTTCGTGAAGAAGAGCAGGTAATCGTGTGTCGAGCAGACGAAGAGGTGCTCGATGTAGTCCTCGTCCTTCATGTCCATGCCGAGGACGCCGACCCCGCCGCGCTTCTGCTGACGGTACGTGGCGAGCGGGAGCGACTTGATGTAGCCGGAGCGGGTGATCGAGATGACCATCTGCTGGTCGGCGATCAGGTCCTCGATGTCGATGTCCTGCTCGGAGTGCGTGATCTCGGTGCGGCGCTCGTCGCCGTAGGTGTCCTTGATCTCGCGGAGCTCCTCCGTGATCAGGCCCAGGACGCGCCCCTCGTCGCCGAGGATCTCGCGCAGCTCCTTGATGCGCTCGGTGAGGTCGGCGTGCTCCTGGCGGATCTTTCCGGCCTCGAGCGCGGTGAGCCGCTGGAGGCGGAGGTCGAGGATCGCCTGCGCCTGCTCGCGCGAGAGCTCGAAGCGCTCGATCAGCCCGTCGCGAGCGGCGTCCGGGTCGCGCGAGCCGCGGATCAGCTCGATCACGGCATCGAGGTCGCCGAGCGCGACGAGCAGCCCCTCGAGGATGTGCGCGCGCGCCTCCGCGCGGCGCAGCTCGTGCTTCGTCCGACGCACGATCACCTCGCGCTGGTGGTCCACGTAGTTCTTGACGAGCGGGACGAGCCCGAGCGTCCGCGGGACCCCGTCCACGAGCGCGACCATGTTCACGCCGAACGTCGTCTGCATCGGCGTGTGCTTGTAGAGCTTGTTCAGCACGACCTTGGGGATGGCGTCGCGCTTCAGCTCGATCACCAGGCGGATCCCCGACTTGTCCGACTCGTCGCGGAGGTCCGATACCTCGGGAACCTTCTTGTCGTTCACGACCTCGGCGAGCTTCTTTATCAGTCCCGAGCCGTCGTTTCGCCCGTCGCCCTTCGTCACCTGGTAGGGCATCTCGGTGACGATGATCGCCTCCTTGCCTTGGCGCAGCGGCTCGATGTGCGCCCGCGCACGCACGACGACGCGTCCCCTTCCGGTTTCGTAGGCGTCCTTGATCCCCTGGCGCCCGACGATGATCCCGCCGGTCGGGAAGTCGGGCCCCTTGACGTGGCGCATCAGGCCGCTCGCGTCGATCGACGGATCCTCGATATAGGCGATCACTGCGTCGATCGCCTCGCGGAGGTTGTGGGGCGGAATGTTCGTGGCCATCCCGACCGCGATCCCCGAGGACCCGTTCACGAGCAGGTTCGGGAACCGGGCGGGGAGGATCAGCGGCTCGAGGCGCGACTCGTCGTAGTTCGGCCCGAAGTCGACGGTGTCGGCGTCGATGTCGCGCAGCAGCTCCGTCGCCAGGCGCGCGAGGCGCGCCTCCGTGTAGCGCATGGCCGCCGCCGGGTCGCTGTCGATCGAGCCGAAGTTGCCCTGGCCGTCGACCAGCGGGTAGCGCTGCGCGAAGTCCTGCGCGAGCCGGACCAGCGTGTCGTAGATCGCGCTGTCGCCGTGGGGGTGGAAGTTGCCCATCACCCCGCCGACGACGTTGGCGCACTTGCGATAGGGGCGGTTCGGCTGGAGCCCCGACTCGTGCATCGAGTAGAGGACCCGCCGGTGCACCGGCTTCAAGCCGTCGCGCGCGTCCGGCAGCGCCCGTCCCACGATCACGCTCATCGCGTAGTCGAGGTACGACGACCGCATCTCCTCCTCGAGGCCGCGGTCCTCGATCGAGCCCCCGGTCAGACGATCAATCGAGGCCATCAGCTGCGGCCCCTGCAAATCGGCGCTGCTCGGCGTCCTCGGGCCTCGGCATGGTCCACCATGCCTTCGGCCCTGCGTCCTTGATCAGCTTGATTTTCGCGGCCTCGCAACGCCACTTCTCCGTTACACATCGAGGTTCGTCACGTCTCTCGCGTTGGACTCGATGAACGCTCGTCGGGGCTCGACCTTGTCCCCCATCAGCATCGAGAAGATCATGTCCGCAGCGCTCGCGTCGTCGACCGTGACTCGCTGAAGCGTGCGCTGCTCCGCGTCCATCGTCGTGTCGTAGAGCTGGTCCGGGTTCATCTCCCCCAGCCCCTTGAAGCGCGAGATCGCCACACCCTCCTTCGCCACCTCGAGCACGGCCCGTCGAAGGTCCTCGAACGACAGCGCGTCGTCCTCGCGCTTGCCGAGCGCGACGTGGAAGGGCGGCGTGCCGGCGAGGTCGCGGAGCTGCTTGTGCACACGCCTGAACCCGCGGAACTCCTCGGTGTCGAACATCGCCCGCCGCAGCTTGTAGGTGCTCGCCGAGCCGGTGCGCCGCTCGACCGCGCGCACGACGACCTCGACGGGATCGTCCGACAGGACCTCGACGTCGTGCGGCTCCCCGGCGGGCGCGGCGGTCGACAGCAGCTCGACGGCCGCCTCGGCGTCGGCCACGTCCTCGTCGAGGATCTGCGACTCCTCGAGGAACGCGATCGTCTCGTGGCCGTAGTCGGCGCTCAGCGCCGAGGCCCATCCCTCGTACTGCTTGAGCAGCCGGACGAAGCGCTGCCAGCGAGCGTGGGTTAGCCCGAACTCGTGACCGTCGCGGTCGGTCACGGCCATCTTCTCCAGCTTGTCGCGCAGCAGGAACTCCTCGAGCTCCAGTTCGCGCTCGATGTAGACGTCCTTGCGGCCGGCGGTGACCTTGTAGAGCGGCGCCTTTGCCAGGTACACATACCCGGCCTCGATCAGCTCGGGCATCTCGCGGAAGAGGAAGGTGAGCACGAGCGTGCGGATGTGCGCGCCGTCCACGTCGGCGTCGCACATCACGATCACCTTGTGGTAGCGAGCCTTCTCGATGTCGAACTCCTCGCGGATGCCGGTGCCGATCGCCGTGATGAGCGCCTGGATCTCCTGGTTCGAGAGGACCTTGTCGATCCGGTTCTTCTCCGCGTTGATGATCTTGCCCCGCAGCGGCAGCACGGCCTGCGTGTTGCGGTCGCGCCCCTGCTTGGCCGAGCCGCCGGCGGAGTCGCCCTCGACGACGAACAGCTCGGCGAGCGCCGGGTCGCGCACCGAGCAGTCGGCGAGCTTGCCGGGGAGCGTGGAGTTCTCGAGCGCCGACTTGCGACGGGTCAGGTCGCGCGCCTTGCGCGCCGCCTCGCGGGCGCGGGAGGCCTGAACGGCCTTCGTGATGATCTGCCGCGCGTCGCTCGGGTTCTCCTCCAGGAACTCCGCGAGCCCCTTATTGACCGCCGCTTGCACGAAGCCCTCCACCGGTGGGTTTCCGAGCTTCGTCTTCGTCTGACCCTCGAACTGGGGGTCGGAGACCTTGACCGAGATGATCGCGGTGAGCCCCTCGCGTACGTCCTCGCCCTGGAGGTTGTCCTCCTTCTCCTTGAGCAGGCCCTTCTGCCGCGCGTACGCGTTGAGCGTGCGGGTCAGCGCCGAGCGGAAGCCCGAGAGGTGCGACCCGCCCTCGTGCGTGTTGATGTTGTTCGCGAACGAGAGGAGCGACTCCTGGTAGGAGTTGTTCCACTGCATCGCGAGCTCGACCTCGCCGACCTCGCCCGAGTCCTCGAAGTAGACGATCTTCTTGTGGAGCGGCTCGCGCGAGCCCTGCGAATGCAGGTAGTTGACGAAGTCGCGGATCCCGCCGTCGTACTTGAACGTCTCGGAGAAGCCCTCACCGCGCTCGTCCGAGAAGTCGATCTTGAGCCCCTTGGTGAGGAACGCCATCTCCCGGAACCGCTGCTCCAGCACCGTCCGGTCGTAGTCGATCGACTCGAAGATCTCGAGGTCGGGGCGGAAGCTGATCCGAGTGCCACGGCGCTTGGTCTTGGCGCCCTTCTTGAGGTCGCCGCGCGGGGCGCCGCGCTCGTAGCTCTGGGTCCACTCGTGCCCGTCGCGCCAGATCGTGAGCGTGAGCTCCTCGGCGAGCGCGTTGACCACCGACACGCCGACCCCGTGGAGGCCGCCGGACACCTTGTAGCCGCCGCCCTCGCCGAACTTGCCGCCGGCGTGGAGCACGGTGAGCACGACCTCGGCCGCCGGGCGGCCCTCCTTCTCGTGCATGTCGACCGGGATGCCGCGACCGTTGTCGGTGACCGTGACCTCGTTGTCCGGGTGGATCGTGATCTCGACGTGGTCGCATTCGCCGGCGAGCGCCTCGTCCACCGAGTTGTCCATGACCTCGTAGATGAGGTGGTGGAGGCCGCGGGGCCCGGTCGATCCGACGTACATGCCGGGCCGCTTGCGCACGGCCTCGAGGCCCTTGAGGACGGTTATCTGCTGTGCGCCGTAGTCGTTCGCGTGAGTTGCTTTCGAGGCTCTCTTGGCCAAGCGATTCCCCTAGTCCCTACATGTAGAAACCCCGGCTGCGCGCGCTCGCGGCGAGGGCCGGGGCAGCGGGATCGACTGCTCTCAAGACTACCAGACGCCCCCGATGCAGCAGGCTACATAACTACAACAAAAGTCCCGCAAATCACGCAAAAAGACGTGCGCTACCGACGCTTCGGAACCGCTCGCCGGCCGCCGCCGTCCCGCGCGCCCGTGACGAACCTGAGCGAGCGCACAGCGGGCGCGCCGCTCGCGACCCCGAGCGAGGCGTTCAGCCGCTCGAGCAGGTCGGCCGCGAGCAGCGTCAGCTCCTCGGCCCAGACCGCCGACTCGCACGCCACCGTGACGACGCCCGCACGCTCCGACCGCGGCTCCGACACGTCCGCCACGCGAGCCCCGGCGACGTCGCGCCAGCGACGCTGGACGCGGCCCAGAAGTGTCGCGGGCGCCGCCTCCTCCACGACTCGCTCGAGCGCGGGTCCGAGGGCGCGGGGCCCGCGCCGCCTCACGCCGCCACCGGGCGAGGCGTGTCCCCGATCGCGCCGGCGGCCACCGTGACGAGCGTGGTGTCCGGGTGGGTCGCGACCGGCGCGTGCTCCGGATCGGTCGTCGTGACGATCGACTGGCCGCCCGAGCGAAGGACCTCGGTGAGGCGCGCCCTTCGCTCCGGGTCGAGCTCGGACATCACGTCATCGAGCAGCATCAGGGGCGGACGGTCGTTCTCGATCAGGACGTCCCGCTCGGCGAAGAGGAGGGCGAGAACGCCCACGCGTTGCTGCCCCTGCGAGCCATAGGCGCGGAGGGCGCGATCGCCGTGCTCGAGCACGAGCTCGTCGCGGTGCGGCCCGTGGCCCGTGAAGCCGCGGGCGAGGTCCTGCTCGTGCCGCTCCCCGAGCTCGGCGGCGAGCTCCCCGGCGCTCGCCGCCTGCGAGCGAGAGCGGTACCGCAGCGTTGCTCCGTCCGGCAGGCCGAGCTCACGCGCGCGCCGCGGATAGTGGCCCGCGAGCATGTCGGCCGCCCCGCTGCGGTCGGCCATCAGCGCCACGCCGTGGCGCGCGAGCTCGGCGTCCCAGGGGCCAAGTTGGTCGCGGGCGGCGGCCCCCGACCGGATGCGGGCCAGAAGCGCGTTGCGCTGCGCCAGGGCGCGTCCGTACGCGTGGCGGGCGCCCGCCCGTGAGGGCCAGAGCGCCCCCGCGAAGCGATCGAGGTGAGCGCGGCGGTGGGCCGGCGGGCCCTTCACGAGCTCGAGCCGTTCGGGGAGGAAGACGCTCACGAGCGGCCGCGCGCCGAGCGCGGTGCGCTGATCGGGCTCGGCGCCGTCGAGCCGCAGGCGCCTGGCCTGACCCGGCTCGAAGCCGACCTCGAGCAGATGCCGGGCGTCGTAGTCGACAGTGACCACGCTGGCGCGTGTGACCCGCGCGCCGTGGCGAACCATCTCGCGCTCGTTCGAGGTCCGGCACGACCGGCCCGTCAGCCCGAAGTAGAGCCCCTCGAGGAGATTGGTCTTGCCGGCCCCGTTCTCCCCCGCGACGACCGTGAGTCCCTCCCCGAGCTCGAGGTCGGCGCGCTCGTAATTGCGGAAGTCCCGAAGCTGGACGCGCTCGACCCGCACGGCGGACGCTCGCTACACGTTTAGGCGAATCGGCATGACGAGATACGTGAAGTTCTCCCCCTCGCCCGACTGGATGAGCCCCGGCCTGAGCGGGCTGATCAGCCTGAGCACGAGCTCATCGGACTCCGCGCTCTCGACGCCGTCGCGCAGGAAGTCGGGGTTGAAGCCGATCTCGAGCGCCTCGCCCTTGAACGGGACCGGGAGGGACTCGCTCGCTCGGCCCACGTCGGGTGTCTGCGCCGACACCTCGAGCGCGCCGTCGCTGAACGCGAGTCGCAGCGGCGCGTTCTTCTGGGCGAGCAGCCCAACACGGCGCACCACGTCCAGCAGCTCCGCACGGCTCACGCGCAGCTCGTGCTCGAACGACTCCGGGAGGAGCTGGCGATAGTTCGGGAATCGACCTTCGACCAGGCGCGAGGAGAGCACCGCCGAGCCCGCCTTGAAGATCACCTGGTTCTCGAGCGCCCAGATGTCGATGTCGGCGGCGGCCTCGGAGCCGGCGACGCGTCCAAGCTCCTGGAGCGTGCGGGCCGGGACGTTGACCTCGAGCTCGCCGTCGACCGGGTGCTCGAGCGCGGTCTCCTTGACGCTCAGGCGGTAGGAGTCCGTGGCGACCATCCGCAGCTCGCGCGCCGAGGCCGAGACCAGCACGCCGGTGAGGTGAGGGCGCGTCTCGTCCCGGGAGGCCGAGCGCGCCACCCGCTCGATCGTCTCCACGAACGCCGCCGCGGGCACGCGGACCGCTGCGCTCTCACCCGGCTCGGGAAGGCGTGGGAACTCACCCGCCGGCAGGACCCTGAGCCGAAACTGAGCCGGGCCCGAGACCACCTCGACGTCCTCCTCGGCCGAGCGGTACTCGAGCGTCAGCTCGTCCTTCGGGAGCGACCGCACCACGTCCACGAGCAAGCGGCCGGGGAGCACCACCGAGCCGGGCTGCTCGACGGCGGCCTCGGTCGTCACCCGGATGCCGAGCTCCATGTCGGTCGCCCGGAGCTCGACCGATTCGCCCTCGGCGTGAAGCATCACGCCCGCGAGAGTCTGCACTGCGCTCCGCGCCGACGCCGCGCGAGCCGCGACGCCCAGGTCCGCCAGGAAGCTGTCTCTAGAGGCCGAGATCTTCATCGATTCAAATCAGTCGTAATAAGGGGTGTGGACACGTGCGCAACGGACGCAAAAGCATGTCTGGGAGCGGGTTGGAGGGGGAGGAGGCGGTGCGCACAACCTGTTGATCCTTGCAGTTAAGGCGGTCGTCAGCCGGCCCGCCCGAGGCGGGAGCGGACTTCGTCCACCGCGCGCCGGGCGCCGGGGTCGTGCTCGAGCGAGCGCGCGATCTTCGCGTGGGCGTGGAGGACGGTCGAGTGGTTGCGCCCACCGAACTTCGAGCCGATTGCCGGAAGGCTGGCGTCGGTGAGCTCGCGCGCCAGGTACATAGCGACCTGGCGCGCGAACACGATGGCCGGCCGGCGATCCTTGGCGAGCAAGGCGCCGGGATCGATGCTGAACGCCGAGGCCGCCGCCTCGTGCACGTCGTCGAGCGTGCACTCCGCCCCGGCGCAGTGGGGGTGCAGCCGCTCGAGGAGTCGCCGCGCGACCTCGGGGGTGGCCGGCGTTCCTCGAAGCGACGCGTATGCGACGACGCGGATCAGGGCTCCCTCGAGGGCCCGCACGCTGCTCGTGACATGGCGAGCGACCTCGTCGAGCGTCTCGTCCGCCACCTCGACGAGCGAGTCGACTGCGGCCCGCTTTCGCAGGATCGCCGTACGGACCTCGAGGCTGGGAGGCTCGACCTCCGCCACCAGCCCGCAGGCGAAGCGCTCCCGGAGACGTGCCTCGAGCTCGTCCATGTCGACCGGAGGACGGTCGCTCGTGATCACGACCTGGCTGCCGGCCTCGTAGAGGGCGTTGAAGGTGTGGAAGAGCTCCTCGTTGGTCTTCACCTTGTTGGCGAGGAACTGTGCGTCGTCGATTAGCAGCACGTCGACGTCGCGGAACCGCCCCTTGAAGGCGTGTGCGTCCGTGCTCGGTCCACGAACGGTGGAGATGAACTCGTTGGTGAACGCCTCGATCGTCGTGTAGCGGACCGTGAGCCCCTCGCCGTAGTCCCGCACGTAGTTGCCGATCGCGTGGAGCAGGTGCGTCTTGCCGAGCCCTGGCGGGCCGTGGAGGAAGAGCGGGTTGTAGGCCTGGCCGGGGAGCTCGGCCACGGCGAGGGCGGCGGCGTGCGCGAGGCGGTTGCCGTCGCCGATCACGAACTGATCGAACGTGTACTTGGGGTTGAAGAGGTCCGGGTGACCGCCGCCGGCGCTGGGCTCGCCGCCGGGAGCGCTCCAGGCCTCGTCGACGATCTCCACGGTCACCGCGGGGCCGAGCGACGCGACGGCGCTGCGCCGGATGATCGGCAGGTAGCGCTCCTCGACGAGAGTGCGGGCGTGGCGCGGGGCGCGGATCCTGAGCCCCGTGTTGTCGGCCCAGGCGAGCTCGAGCGGCTCGAGCCAGGTGTGGAAGGCCAGCTCGCTGACCGCGCCGCGAAGCTCCTCCCGGACCGGAGTCCAGGTCGCGCGGAGCTCTTCGGGCGTGGGCACTCGGCCAACCTCCAACGGGTCGGTTTGCGGGACTGCCTGGGGTGGGAGGAACGGTCGGAATCGGAGCCCGATGTCCTCGGCGAGGCCGAGTTTACATATGCCGCGCGGGCGTTTGCGGGGCCCGAGAGACGAGCCGCACGGACTGCACGCAAATCGCGGGAGAAAGGCTCGCAGGCCGCTCGCGGCGACCTGTGCACAACCTGTCAAAGGCCGGCCGATGGGCGGCTCCTATACTTCGGCCCCGCCCGGGAGCCTCTCGATGAAGCGGACCTACCAGCCCAAGAAGCGCAAGCGCGCACGGACGCACGGTTTCCGCGCGCGATCCCGCACGCGGGCGGGGCGCAGGATCCTGAAGGCCCGGCGCGCCAAGGGCCGCAGCCGCCTGACGCCGTAGGCATGCCCGGCGAGCGGGAGGCTCGAGGTGCGCCGCGCCGCGGACGGCGCCGCCGGGCAGGGCGTGGGCGCCTGTCGCGGAGCGCGGAGTTCGACCGCGTCTACCGAGAGGGGCGCTCACGCGCGAATCGCTACCTCGTCGTCTACGCGTTCCCGCGGCCGGAGCCCGGACCGCGCCCGCGGCTCGGTGTGTCGGTGGGCCGCAAGGTCGGCGGCGCGGTGGAGCGCAACCGGGTGAAGCGGCTCCTGCGCGAGGCGTTCTGGGCGACGGCCGATGGCCTGCCGGCGTCGCACGACTACGTCCTCGTGGCGCGGCCCGACGTCGGGCCGCTGGCGAAGGAGCGTGGCGAGGCGGGCGTCGCCGAGGCGCTTCGCGGGCTCGTCGACGCCGGCGGCCTCATGGACGAGCCGGCGCGATGACCCGCGCCCTGCGCAGCCTGGTGCTCGCTCCGATCGCGCTCTACCAGCGCGTGATCTCACCGCTGATCCCCGCCCGCTGCCGCTACTACCCGAGCTGCTCGGAGTACGCGGTACAGGCGATTCGCCGCTTCGGCATACTTCGGGGGACCGTCCTCGCAGCGTGGCGGCTCCTTCGGTGCAACCCGTGGAGCCACGGGGGCGTCGACCATCCCGAGGACCAGCACCTCTTCGCAGCTCCGCAGCGACCCGTCCGCCCATGACCGTTCTCGCGCTCGCACCCCAGTTCCTGATCGATCTGTGCGACGCGATCCTGCAGTTCTTCCACGATCAGGTCGGGTTCAGCTGGGGCGCTTCGATCATCGGGATGACCGTGGTGATCCGGCTCGCGATCCTGCCGCTCACCTTCAAGGGGGTCGTGGGCATGCAGGAGATGCAGCGGCTCCAGCCGGAGATCAAGAAGCTCCAGGAGCGCTACAAGGACGACCGCCAGCGCATGCAGCAGGAGACCATGCGCCTCTACAAGGAGCACCAGGTCAACCCGCTGGGATCCTGCCTGCCGCTGCTTCTCCAGATCCCGTTCTTCATTGCGCTGTTCGACCTCCTGCGGGGGCCCAAGTTCAGGGCGGACATCGTCGGCGAGGAGAGCTTCCTCTTCATCCCGAACCTCGCCGAGCCGGCGACGGGCGGGGTCCTCGTCGTCCTGATCGTCCTCTACGTCGCGACGCAGCTCGGCGCGAGCCTCGTGTCGCTCGCGACGGCCGACAAGATGCAGCGGCGGATCTTCCTCGCGCTCCCGTTCCTGTTCGTCTTCTTCATCATCAGCTTCCCCACCGGGCTGATCGTCTACTGGATCACGACAAACGTGTGGACCGTCGGCCAGCAGCTCCTCGTGAAGAAGCTGTTCCCGAAGCCCGAGCCGATCGACGCGTCGGAGCCCACGACCTCCAAGCCGGCGCGGGGTAAGCCGGAGCCTGCCGCTGCCGCGGTCGCAGAGCAGAAGGCCGACGGGGCGTCGGCGGACGGCAAGAAGGCCGGGAGGAAGAAGGCGGCCGCCACGGCCGGGAACGGCGGACCCGCGAAGCCGCCGCCCCCGTCGCCGCGCAAGAAGAAGAAGCGCTCGGGCCGGCGGCGCTGATGTCCGTCGACCCGACCGGCGCGTCGGAGGCGCCCGCGAGCAACCGTGCCGAGGCGGAGGGCGAGACGCTCGGGGAGGCGAAGTGGGCCGCCGCCAAGGCACTCGAGCGGCGCTTCCCGGGGCTGAGTGCGGATGACCTGACCTTCGAGGTGCTCGACGACCCGGCCCAGACGGGCGGCGACGGGCCCGCGCGCGTCGCGGCAGAGGCCGAGCTCGCCAACTGGCGCGGGGCCGCGGCCGAGCTGCCGGAGGAGCCTGACGAGCGGGTGCGCGAGATCGTCTCGCGAGTCACCCAGGCGCTCGACCTCCGGGCGAGTGTCGACGTGGCGAGCGACGAGGAGGAGATCCGCGCGACGGTGAACGGCGAGGAGCTCGGGCTCCTGATCGGAAAGCACGGGATCACGATCGACGCGGTTCAGCACATCGCGGCTCGCGCGGCGTTCCGGGGCGACGCCGAGCGCAAGCGCGTCGTGGTGGACGCGGCGGGCTACCGCGAGCGGCGCGAGGGCGCGCTTCGGCGTGCGGCGGACGGCGCGGTCGAGGACGCACTTTCCTTCGGGCGCGCGGTCGAGCTCGAGCCGATGAGCTCCCAGGAGCGGAAGATCGTGCACCAGTACCTCAGCGAGCGGACCGAGGTCCAGACGCACAGCGAGGGCGACGAGCCCGAGCGCCGGCTGGTCGTGACGCCGACCGGCGGCTGACCCCGCGTTCCATGTGAAACGGTCCGCCGCGGACCTCGGCGCGAGACTGTCCGACCTGGGCGGGCGGTACGGGCTGCCTGGCGGCTCAGCGGATCGGTTGGAGCGGGTTCTCCGGACGCTCGAGGCGGAGGTGGACCCGCCGACGACCATGCGCGACGCGGCCGAGGCGGTTGACGCGCACGTGGCGGACTCGCTGGTCGCTCTCGAGATCGACGCCGTTCGCGCGGCGCGCCGGGTGGCGGACATCGGCGCCGGCGCCGGCTTTCCCGGCCTCCCGCTCGCGTGCGCACTTCCGGAGACCCGCATGGATTTGGTCGAGTCGGGCCGCCGGAAGGTAGAGGTGATCGGGCGCCTGATCGACGCGGCCGGTCTGGCGAACGCGCGCGCGATCCAGGCGCGCGCCGAGACCTGGGCGGGAGGCGAGGCCGCCGAGTCGTATGACGCCGTAACGGCGCGGGCGCTCGCCCCGCTGCCGGTCGTCGTCGAGTACGCGGCCCCACTGCTGATGGAGGGCGGCACGGTCGTCGTCTGGCGCGGCGCGCGCGATCAGGGTGAGGAGCGCACCGCGGCTGACGCGGCGGCGGAGCTCGGCCTGCGGTCGAGCGGCGTTCTGGCGGTCGAGCCGTTCGCCGGGGCGCACAGCCGCCATCTGCACCCCTTTGTGAAGGTGCGCCCGACGCCGCCGCGCTTCCCGCGCCGAGCGGGGGTCGCGGCGAAGCGGCCGCTGGGTCGGTCGTAGCTCGGGCGTGCAGCGAGCGGCCGGCGTGGGCCATCGGGAGGACTCAAAGGTTCGCCGCCGAACCACTAGGCCGGGGGCGGGTTTCCGACCGCCACCGAAGCTACCGTCGGGATGCGAATGGGGACGATCTACGCCGTCGCGAATCAGAAGGGCGGGGTCGGCAAGACGACCACCGCCGTGAACGTCGCCGCGTGCAACGCCGAGGCCGGGTCGCGCACGCTGCTCGTGGACCTCGACCCGCAGTGCAACGCGACGACCGCGCTCGGGGTCGAGCGCAGGACCGGACCCCAAACGTCTACGACTGCCTGTCCGGCGGGCTGGCGCTGCCGGACGTCGCGCACCCCACGTCGATCGAGGGGCTTTCGATCGCGCCGTCGACGCCCGACCTCGCGGGCGCGAGCGTCGAGCTGCCGCGCCTACCTGGCTCCGAGACGCGCCTGTCGGACGCGCTCGGGAGCGTGCGCGCCGAGTACCGGCTCACGCTGCTCGACTGCCCGCCCGCGCTCGGACCGCTCACGGTCAACGCCCTCGTGGCCGCCGACCGCGTGATCGTGCCGGTCCAGACCGAGTACTTCGCGCTCGAGGGGCTGGCCGGCCTGCTCGACACGCTCGCCCTGATCCAGCGCGAGCTCAACCCGCGGCTCACCGTCGCCGGGATGATCCTCACGATGCACGACGGGCGGACCAGGCTCGCCCAGGACGTCGAGCGCGAGGTGCGCGAGCACTTCCCGGAGCTGGTCTTCGACACGGTCATCCCGCGCAACATCCGCGTGGGCGAGGCACCGAGCTTCGGCGTTCCAGTGACGCGCCACGACCCGGCCTGCTCGGGGTCGCTCGCCTACGCCGAGCTGGCGAGGGAGGTGGCCGCGCGTGGCTGATGGCACGAGCGGCGACTGGCCGACGGGCTCCGGCTCGCGCGGGATGGGCCGCGGCCTGGCCGCGATCCTCCCGCGCACCCAGCCCGGATGGAGGGGCTGCGCGAGCTCGCGATCGAGCTGATCAGCCCGAACCCGCGCCAGCCGCGGGCGGCGCTCGACGGCGAGTCGCTCCTGGCGCTCGCCGAGTCGATCAAGGCGCGCGGGATCCTCCAGCCCGTCGTGGTCCGCGCCTTGCCCGGCGGAAGCTACGAGCTGATCGCGGGCGAGCGGCGCCTGCGCGCCGCCAAGCTCGCGGGGCTCGAGCGCATCCCGGCGATCGTCAGGCGCGCGGACGACAGGGAGCGCCTCGAGCTCGCGCTGATCGAGAACATGGCGCGCGAGAACCTGAACGCGGTCGAGGAGGCGCGTGCGTGCGCGACGCTCGTCGAGGACCTCGGCGTGACCAAGGAGGAGCTCGGCCGGCGGATCGGCCGGAGCCGGGTCGCCGTCTCGAACCTGATTCGCCTTCTCGGGCTCCCCGACGAGGCGCTGGCGATCGTGGAGTCGGGCGAGCTGTCCGAGGGCCACGGCCGCGCGCTCCTGATGGAGAAGGACCAGGACGAGCGCCGGAGGCTCGCGCGCGAGGCCGTCGCGGCCGGGTGGTCGGTGCGCGAGACTCGAGCGCCGCGCCAAGGATCAGGCGCCGAGCGCCCGCCCGGAGCGCGCGCGGCGGGAGCTTCATCCGGACCTCGCCGACGCGATCGGCGCGGCCGAGGACACGCTCACCGCCGCCCTCGGCCACGACGTTCGGATTCGCCCGCGGGCGGGGCGCTTCCGCGTCGAGCTGGACCTCGACGACCCACGCGAGGGCGTTGAGCTGGCCGAGCGCCTCCTGCGCCGGCCGGCTGCCTGAGGCGCCCGGGCGAGGCCCAGCACGGCGCTAGAATCGCCCGCCGGAAGGGCGATTAGCTCAGTCGGTTAGAGCGCTTCTCTGATAAGGAAGAGGTCCCAGGTTCGAGTCCTGGATCGCCCACTCGCGAATCGGCGGCGTCAGGGCCCGGTGGCGTTCGCCGAAGCATGTTGGGGGTCCTGGTCCCACGTATTCCCAGCCACGCCGAGCCCGGGGGGCGAGTTCGCTCCTCCGAGCCCTTTAGCGATCGATGCCTCGATCGCGCGACCCGATGCCGGATGGCGCCAGCGCCTCACGCTGGGCGCGTCTCGTCGGCGTGGCGGGAGTCGCGCTACTGCTCGGTGTCGCCGCCTCCAGCGCCCGCGCCGGCACCTACGACGTGCACGCGTGCAACGACTCCGCCGGGTACGCGAACAACTCCTGGAAGCCGTCGGCCGACAGGGGCATGCTGGCCTACACGGCGTGTCCCGCGGGCCACGACCTTAGGCGCGGCCTGGTCGTGCGCAACGAGGTCGGCGCCGGCTCGGTACGCGATGGCGACGGGGCCGTGATGCGCTTCAAGGCACCCGACGGGGCACGCCTCGCGGCGATCGCCTTCGACTGGGACGGCTATCGCGCGAACGGCGAGTGGTCACTCGGCTTCGCGACCGGCGACGGCGCCTGGCTCTCCGGCTGCAGGGCGGGCTCCCCGAGCCTCGGCGCCTCCTGCCGGCTCGGCGACCCGCGCCGCGACGAGCCCAGCCTCCTGAGCCTGCGCGGCGCGGATGCGGTCAGGCTGGAGGCCGTGTGCGGCAGGTCGGGCGGATGCGACGCGCGCTCGACTCACGACGCGTCTACCGGGAACACCCAGGCGCGCCTCCGCCTGACCTCGACGGCGGTGCGGGTGGAGGACTCGAGCGCGCCCGCTGTTGCCGCTCGCGAGGGCGCGCTCTGGGATGGCCGCTGGCACCGCGGCGCGGTCGCTGGGACGTTCAGCGCGGCCGACAACGTCGGGATCCGCGCCACGCGGGTCGCGGTCGACGGCGCCTCGGTCGATGAAGACGATCGCTCGTGCGACTACACGCGGCGAGTGCCCTGCTCGGATCTGCCCTCCGCGGTCGCCCGCCTCGACACGACGCGCCACGCGGACGGGGTGCACGAGGTCTCCGTCACGGCGATCGACGCCGCGGGCAACGCCGGTGACTCGCGCCGGGCGCTCCGGATCGACAACCACGCGCCGGGGGCGATCGACGACCTCGCGGTGGAGGGTGGAGAGGCGGTTCGGGCCCACAACTCCTTCGACCTGACGTGGACCACCCCGCCGGGCCAGGCGGCGCCGATCGCCCGGGCCCACTACCGACTCTGCGAGGCGGGTGACCGCGCGGCGTGCGTCACGTCCAGCAGCGCGGTCGCGGGCGGTCGTCTGTCCGGCCTCGCCGTGCCCCGCCGCGGCGACTACACGCTCGCGGTCTGGCTCGAGGACGAGGCCGGAAACGCCGATCCGGCGGCGGTCTCGAACACCGTCCGGCTGAGGTTCGACGACCGCGCGCCGGCGAGCGTCGAGTCCGGCCTCGCCAAGGGTGGTGGCTCGCTCGTCGAGGCGCGGACCGTCAAGCACCGCGACCGCCCGCGCATCCGCGGCCGCGTCATCGCACCCGGAGCGTCGGCCGCCGGCGGGCAGGTCGCCCTCGCGAGCCGACCCAGGGGGTCGACCGGCGGGTTCGACGACGAGGCGTTGGCGCAGGTCGATGCGGCGGGTCGCTTCGAGCTGCGGGCGGAGCGCGGGCCGAGCCGCACGCTCAGGGCCCGCTTCGTCGGGTCGGACGAGGTCAGGCCCGCCGACGGCGAGGACCTTCGACTCGGCGTCCGCGCGCTGACGACGATGAGCGTGAGCCGGCACCGCTCGCGCAACGGGGGTCGGGTGCGCTTCGCGGGCCGCCTGCTCGGGCGCCCGAAGCCTCGGCCCGGGAAGCTGATCGAGCTCCAGGCCCATTACCGCGACCGGTGGCGCGTGTTCAAGGTCATCAGGACCGACCGCCGCGGCCGGTGGGACACCCGGTACCGGTTCGGCGGGACCCGCGGCACCGTGACCTATCCGTTCAGGGCCGCGATCCGCCGGGAGGCCTCGTATCCGTACGAGCCGGGGGTCTCCCGCGTCGTCAAGGTGAGGGTCCGCGAACCGTGATCGGCGCCCGTCCTCCGGCCGCCCTGCGGCCACTAGACTTGGCGGCTCGGTACTCGACGGCCACGAGGAGTCCCGCGCGATGCAGGAAATGGTCATCTACGGCGTCAGCTTCGACATGGTCGGCAAGCAGCCGATCGTCCTGCTCAAGACGCGCGAGGGCAACAAGTTCCTCCCGATCTGGATCGGCCACCCCGAGGCGGCGGCGATCCTCATGAAGCTCCAGGGCGCCAACACGCCGCGGCCGATGACCCACGACCTGATCAACGACATGCTCGGCGAGCTCGAGGTGGCGTGCTCCAAGGTATCCGTCACCGAGCTGCGCGAGAACACCTTCTACGCGTCGATCACGCTGCAGCTCGACGGTCGCGACGTCGAGATCGACTCGCGGCCGTCCGACGCGCTCGCGCTGGCGGTAAGGACCAGCGCCCCGATCTTCGCCGCCGAGGACGTGATCTCCGAGTCCGCGATCGAGTTCGAGCACGAGGTCGAGGACCAGGAGGAGGTCGTCGAGAAGTTCAAGGACTTCCTCGACAACGTCTCGCCGGAGGACTTCGCGGGCGGCAACAGCTAGGGGACGGCCAGCCGGTCGTTCCCGCGATGCCCGCGGGGGCGGCGACGCCGAGGGTCGTCGGCTGGGTCAGCTCCAGCCCTGCGCCCAGGCCTCCCGATCGACGTTGTTCTCGAAGCGCGCCGTCTTGCCATCTCGCATCCCGAAGTCGTGCTCGAACGCGGCGTCGAGCGTCGCACCGCCCTTGGCGTTGCCGTGCACGCGCCCGGTGACGACGACCCGGTCACCCTCGTCCTTGAACTCGTCGGCGTCAGCTGAGAACTCGTCGAAGTTCGCTCCGATTGCGCCGAACACGTCCTGCGCAACGCTGTCGGGGCCTCGGAAGGTGCCGGACGGGGCGTTCCCGCCACCCGGCTCGACCCACTCGATGTCTGGATCGAAGGTCTCCAGTACCGCGGGGATGTCTCCGCGGTTGAACGCCTCGTAGGCGCCCCGCACCGTATCGACGTCTTGCTGGGACATTCCGCCTCCTCCTCGCGTTGGGCCTCCGGCCGACCCTACCCCGAAAGCGTGGTTCGCGGGGAGAACTTGCCGTCTTGTGGCGCACGGGTTTAGGGTCGCGGCTCAGGACCGGAGGCCCGATGCTCTACGCGGTCATAGCCCGGCTGTTCCTGCCCGCGACGTGGTGGGGCCGGATGAGAGCGACGGGTGTCGAGGAGGTCCCCGCCGAGGGGCCGGTCCTTGTGGTCCCGAACCACGACAGCCAGTGGGATCCGGTTGTGGTCGCGGTTGCGCTTCGGCGGCGACGGAAACTGCGATTCCTCGCGCGGGCGAACCTCTGGAACATCCCGGGCCTGGGGCGCATCCTCACCGGCATGGGGCAGATCCCGATCGAGCGCGGCGCGGCGGACGAGCACGCGATCGCTAGCGCGACCGAAACGCTGCGGCGCGGCGAGGCCGTCTGCGTGTTCCCTGAGGGGAAGCTCTCCCTCGGGCGCGCGCTCCCCGCGCGGAGCGGCGTGGGGCGGCTCGCGCTGGAATGCCCCGAAGCCACGATCGTGCTGTGCGCGGTCACCGGGACGACCGACTACGTGCGCTTCCCGCGCCGCCCGCGAGTCGGCGTGAGCTTCTTCCGCCCTGGCGCCGGCCAGGAGCGCGACGGCCACGTGCCGCGCGAGCTCGCCGCCGCCCTCCTCGCGGAGGTGCGAGAGCGGGCCCGGCCCGTCGCGGCCGGGCGCTCGGGCGGCTAGCGCGGTGCCAGTGCGGGCCCGCGCTCGAGCGCCAGGTCCACGATCCGCTCGACCAGCGCGTCGAGCCCGATGCCCGCGGCGTCGGCCGCCTGGGGCAGCAGGCTCGTCTCGGTGAGGCCAGGGATCGCGTTGGCCTCGAGCACGAGCGGCTCGCCGGTCTCGCGGTCGAGCATCAGGTCTACGCGCGCGAACCCGGCGCAGCCGAGCAGCTCGTAGGTCGCGACCGCGATCGCCTGTACGCGCTCCGCCACGTCATCGGACAGCTCGGCTGGGCAGCGGAACTCGGTGCGGCCGTACTCGTAGCGCGACTCGAAGTCGTAGAAGTCCTCCTCGCGTGGGATCGCCTCGACGATCGGGAGCGCCTCCGGCCCGTCCGGCCCATCGAGGACGGAGACCGCGAGGTCGCGGCCCGGGACGTGGCGCTCCAGGAGCACCTTGACGTCGTAGGAGAACGCGGCCACGAGCGCGGCGGGCACGTCCGCAGGCGTCCGGGCGAACTTGATCCCGAGGGCCGAGCCGCCGGCCGCGGGCTTGACGACGATCGGGAAGCGGAGCCGGTCGCCGATCGCGGGCAGCGCCTCGGCAGCCCCGAGCTCCTTGAACGCGGTCTCGTTGAACGCGAAGAACTCCGGCGTGGGGATGCCCGCGTCCACGAGAAGGTGCTTGGTGAGCACCTTGTCGATGCAGCGGTTGCAGGCGAGCACCTGCGAGCCGGTGTACGGCAGACCCAGGATCTCGAGGAGCTCCTGGACCGTGCCGTCCTCGCCGCCCGGCCCGTGGAGCACGACGAAGGCTACGTCGGCCTCCGCGTCGCGCAGCCGCTCCACGAAGTCGCTTCCCGCGTCGATCGGCACCGCCTCGTGACCGATCCGCTGGAGCGCGTCCTCGACGCGCGCCCCCGAGCGCAGGGACACCTGACGCTCGAGCGAGCGGCCGCCCTTCAGGACCGCGACTCGGCTCACGAGCCTTCGGCGCGCCGGTCGCGCTCTCCGCGCCGCGGCAGCGGGACGACGCGACCAGGGGCCGGGTCGCCCGCGTCGTGCTCGGAAGGCTCGGAGGACTCGGCGGGCGCGGGAGCGTCGCGTCGCGAGCGCCCGGTGAGCGTCCCGTAGAGCGCCACCTGCTCGCCCACGACCTTGCCGATCCGGCGCACGCCCTCGCGGATCGCGTCCTCCCCCGAGCCGGAGAAGTTGAGCCGCATGGCGTTGCGGCCACGGCCGTCGAGGTACGCGCCCTCGCCGGGCACGAACGCGACGTTCTCCCTCAGCGCCCGCGCGAGCAGGTCGGTCGTGTCGATGAAGTCGGGCAGGGTGGCCCAGATGAAGAGCCCGCCCGCGGGGCGCGTCCACTCCGCCTCGGGCGGGAAGAACTCCGCCAGCGAGTCGAGCATCGTGTCCCGGCGCGCGCGGTAGATCTCGGCGAGCGAGTCGACGTAGTCGCCCCACCCGCCGTGGTCGAAGTACGCCTTGACCATGAGCTGGGAGAGCGTCGAGGTGCAGAGGTCGGCGGCCTGCTTGCCGAGGTTGATCTTCTCGAGCACGGGTGGCGGCGCGACGACCCACCCGAGCCTGATCCCCGGCGAGAGGATCTTCGAGAACGTGCCGAGGTACATCGTGTAGAGCCCGCCGTCGAGCGAGTAGAGCGTCGGGTCGCTCGTGCCCTCGTAGCGCAGCAGGCCGTAGGGGTTGTCCTCGAGGATCAGGAGCTCGCGCTCGCGCGCCACCTCCACGAGCCGGCGCCGCCGCGACAGGGCCATCGTGACGCCGGCCGGGTTCTGGAAGCTAGGGATCGTGTAGATGAACTTCGGTCGGCGCCCGTCGCGCTCGAGGCGCGCGAGCGCCTCCTCGAGCAGGTCCACGCGCATGCCGTCGTCGTCGGTCTCGATCTGGACCACGTCGGCCTGGTAGGAGGAGAAGACCGGCACCGCGCCGGGGTAGGTGGGCGCCTCGGCCACCACCACGTCGCCCGGGTCGATCAGCGTCTTCGTGACGAGGTCGATCACCTGCTGCCCGCCGGTGGTCACGATCACGTCGGCGGGATCGACGTGCATATCCTCGGCGGCCATGACCTCCGCGATGCAGGCCTTGGCCTCGTCGAGGCCCTCGGTCGGCCCGTACTGGAGCGCCTTGGCGCACGACTCGGCGGCGATCCGCGTCGTGACGGCGGCGAACGTGTCCGGAGGGAACGTGCTCGTGTCGGGCAGGCCGCCGGCCAGCGAGATGACCTCGGGCCGCGCCGTCACGGCCATCATGTCGCGCATGGCCGAGGAGCTTCATGACGCGCGTGCGCGAGGCGAAGAGACCGGCGTAGCGCTCCAGGTCCCGCTTGGTCGAGCGCTCCGGCGCCTGCGCCGTGGCCACGCGCCTTCGTTCGCCCCAGTCTCCCGGACCCCGCCCAGCGCCGCGTGGGTGGTGGTCTATCGTCATTGCGCTCCCCGAGCCTAGCGCCAGCGCCAGCGACCGGTTCCCCTCCATCAGCCTCTTCCTAGACATCGGCCAGGGCGCCGGTCTCGCCGGCGCCACGGGCGTGCGGCCGTTCCTCCCGCCGCTCCTCGCCGGGGCGCTGGCGAGCGGCGACATCGGGCTCGACTTCGACGGCACCGACTACTCGTTCCTCGAGCGCCCGGGCTTCCTCGCCGGCGTGCTCGCGCTCGGCGTCCTGTCGTATGTCGCCGGCCGGGCGCGCGGCCGGCGCGGGCGCGATGCCGCGTCGAGTGAGACCGCCGACCCGCGCGAGCCCAGGACGGGCGACGGCCGCGACCCGCTGGTCGTGGCGCTCGGCGTCGTGGCGCTCGCGCTGGGCGCGCTCCTCTTCGCGGGCTCGCTGGCGGGCGAGGGCCACACCGGTTGGCCGGGACTCCTCGCCGGCGCGGCGTGCGCCGGTCTCGCCTTCGCGGCCGCCACGGCCCTGCTCTCCCGCGCGCGCCGCCGCCTCGACGCCCCTGCCGCCGCGCTGCTCCCCGTCTGGGCCGACGGCGCCGCCGTGGGCCTGGCGGCGCTCTCCGTGTTCCTGCCCCCGGTCGGCCTGCTCTCGCTGGCGGGCTTCGCGTGGCTCCTGCTCGCCGGCCGGCGCGAGCGCGACCGCAAGTTCGAGGGTCTGCGGGTGCTCAGATGAGCGGCGCCCCGCGCGGCTGAATGGCGGCGTCCAGGAAGCTCGTCCTCGCGGTCGTCGACTCGCTCAAGCCGGAGATGCTGGACCGCGCGATCGCTGAGGGGCGGGCGCCCGCCTTCAAGGCGCTGGTCGAGCGCGGCACCTACGTGCGCGACTGCGTGTCCACGTTCCCGTCGGTCACGCCGGTCGCCTCCGCGGCGATCGCGACCGGCCTCGGTCCCGACGAGCACCGGATCCCGTCGATGAACTGGTACCACCGCGGCGAGGGCGCTACGTGGAGTACGGCTCATCGTTCCAGGCCACGCGCGCGTTCGGGATCGTGCGCTCGCTCTACGACACCGTCTACAACATGAACCTCGCGCACCTGACGCGCGAGCACAACGACGGTCTTCGAGCATCTGGAGGACGCCGGCGCTGCGCACCGCCTGCACGACGTACCTCATCTACCGCGGCCGGACGCGCCACGAGCCGGAGGCGAACGGGCGTCTACTCGCGCGCTCGCGCGGGCGGCCCAGTTCCGGCACGCCGTCTGGGGCCCGACCGAGCTCTTCTACGCCGACCTCTTCGCCTCGCGCGGACCGACTGCCGCTCGACGCTCGGGATGCCGGGCCAGCGCGACCAGCACTCGGGCTGCGTCGGCGCGCACCTCGTGGAGGACGACCTGTTCGACTTCATGCTCCTCTCGCTGCCCGACAACGACACGCTACTCGCACCGGCGCGGCCCCTACGCGCAGGTCACCTCGATCGCCGACCGCCGACCGGGCGCTCGAGCGCATCATGCACGCGGCCGGCGGTCCCGAGCGAGTTCCTCGAGGACCACGCGGTGATCGTGATGTCGGACCACTCGCAGACCTCGGTCGAGGACCGCGTCGACCTGGTCGAGGCGCTCGGCGGCTGGAGCGTGCTCGCGGCCGAGGACCCGGACGCCCGAGGAGGCCGAGATCGCCGTCTCGCCCGCTCGCAGCGCTCGGCGATGGTGTACGTGCTCGACCCGTCGTCGCGTCGAGCGGCTCGCGCCGCGCGTCGCGCGCGACCTCCAGGGCGTCGAGGGCATCGACCTCGTGGTGCGCCGCGAGGGCGCCGAGGCCGCCGTCTGGAGCGCGCGCGGCGAGCTGCGCTTCGCGCCCGGCGGCGAGCTCGAGGACGTGCGCGGGGACCGGTGGAGCGTCGAGGGCGAGCTCGACGCGCTGCGCTCGAGGTCGAGGACGGGCGTGTGGACAGCCGCCTCTACCCGCACGCGCTCGGCCGGCTCTGGTCCGCGCTCGGGCTGCCCCGGCGCGGGCGACGTGCTGGTGTCCGCGGAGCCCGGCTTCGAGTTCGTGGACTGGGGCGGGGCCGCGCATCTCGGGCGGCGGGAGCCACGGGTCGCTGCATCGCGGCGACTCGCTCGGCGTGCTGCTCATGTGCCGGGCTCGACCCGCCGCGGCCGAGCGGCCCGGGGCGCTGGCGTCTCGGCGACGTGACCCCGATGGTGCTGGACCACTTCTCTGTACCCTCGTAGCGATGCAGGACGAGAGCCTCGCGGCGCCCCCGGCGTCAGCCTTCGAGGAGCGGCCCGCCGCGTCGCAGGGCGTCCACACGCGCGTGCGCCACGGGATGCGCCGGCAGCACAACTGGGTCCAGCTCTTCAAGTTCTGCCTCGTCGGCGGCTCGGGCTTCGCCGTGAACCTGATCGTGTTCACCGTCTTCGCCAAGCTGTTCGGCGTCCATCACCTGCCCGCGGCGACGATCGCCTTCGTGTTCGCCGTGATGAACAACTTCTGGTGGAACCGGCACTGGACGTTCGGGGCCCGCGACGGCCACGCCGGCTTCCAGGCCGCCCGCTTCTTCGTCGTGAGCATCGTCGCGTTTCTGGTCCAGGCGGCCCTCCTCGAGCTGCTGGTGAGCGCCGGCGGCGTGTCGGAGGTCCCGGCTCAGGCGGCCTCGATCGTGATGGCCACCCCGCTCAACTTCATCGGGAACAAGATGTGGAGCTTCGGCCGCCGAGACGCTCGTCCCTGATTCGGGGGCGGCGGCTCGCGTGCCTCGTCCCCGCCCTGGCGGCGATCGCCGTCGCCGCGCCCGCGCCGCCGGCCCAGGCCGCGGAGCTGCGCGAGCCCGAGTCGCAGCGCAAGCCGCCGCCGTCGTATGAGCTGAGCGCGCGCGAGGTCGAGCGGATCGCCGCGCGCACCGGCGAGGCGCGCGGCGAGCGGCGGGCGCATCCCGACCTCGAGCCGACCGCGTACATGTCGGACCCCGGGCGCTGGCAGGTGAGCTTCACCGCCGACGGCGACGAGCTCGCCCAGGTGCACGTGGACGACGAGAGCGGCACCGTCGTGGAGGCCTGGACGGGGCCGCAGGTGGCGTGGAAGATGGCGCGCGGCTACGAGGGCGCGTTCGGCCGGACGCTCAACGCACCGTACGTCTGGATCCCGCTGATGCTCCTGTTCCTGGCGCCGTTCGTCGACCCGCGCCGGCCACTGAGGCTCGTCCACCTCGACCTCCTCGTCCTGCTCGCCTTCGGCGCGTCGCACGTCTTCTTCAATCGCGGCGAGATCTCGACGTCGGTGCCGCTCGTGTACCCGGTCCTGGGCTACCTGCTGGTCCGCATGCTGGTGGCCGGCTTCCGCCCGCGACGCGGTGCCGGGCCGCTCGTACCGCTGGTGCCGCTCGCCTGGCTGGCGCTCGGCCTCGTGTTCCTGGTCGGCTTCCGTATGGCGCTCAACGCGGCCGACTCGAACGTGATCGACGTGGGCTATGCCGGCGTGATCGGGGCCGACCGGATCGCCGACGGGGACCCGCTCTACGAGGGCGAGTTCGCCGACGACAACGAGCACGGCAGCACGTACGGTCCCTTCAACTACCTCGCGTACGTCCCCTTCGAGCAGGCGTTCCCATGGAGCGGGACCTGGGACGACCTGCCGGCCGCCCACGGCGCGGCCATGACCTTCGACGCGCTGACGCTGCTCGGCCTGTTCCTGCTCGGCCGCCGGCTTCGGCGCGGTCGCGACGGCACGGCGCTCGGCCTCGCGCTCGCCTGGGCGTGGGCGGCGTACCCGTACTCGCTCTTCGCCCTCTCCTCGAACGCGAACGACACGCTCGTGGCGATGCTGCTCGTGTTCGCGCTTCTCGCGGTCACCTCGGCGCCCGCGCGCGGCGCGCTGGTCGCGCTCGCCGGGGCGGTCAAGTTCGCCCCGCTGGCGCTGGCGCCGCTCTTCGCGCGCGGCACCGGCGGGCGGGGTGCGCGCTCGATCGCCGGCTTCGCGCTCGCCATGGCCGCGGTCGGGGCGCTCTGCGCGCTCCTCTTCCTCCCCGACGGCGGGCTGCGCGAGCTCTACGACCGCACCGTCGGCTACCAGGCGGGCCGGGACTCCCCGTTCAGCGTCTGGGGCCAGCACCCGGGGCTCGCGCCGCTCCAGACGGTCGTGAAGGTCGCGGCGCGGTCGGGCTCGCACTGCTCGTCGCGTTCGTGCCGCGGAGGCGGACGCCGGAGCAGATCGCGGCGCTCGGCGCGGCCGTCCTGATCGCGCTTCAGCTCGCGGTCACGCACTGGTTCTACCTCTACGTCGTCTGGTTCGCGCCCTTTGTCCTCGTGGCCGTGTTCGCCGCCCACTTCGGGCGAGTGGGCCCCGCCCCGCCGGACGTCAAGCCGCGCGCGCCCGCCGTGGATCGGGCACGACCGCCCGTGCCCGCGTGAGGGCGGCGCCGGGGAGGCTCGCCCGCGCGGTCTGGAGCAGGCCGTTCCTCGCCGCGACGCTGCTGCTCGCGTGCGCGTGGGTCGCGACCCTGACGCTCTTCCCCTGGTCGGACGAGAGCGTGGGCGACCTGGGAGTGCGGCGCTCGTTCGCGGCGCTCCTGCTCGGGGGCGAGCTGCCGTACCGCGACTTCGCGTTCGAGTACCCGCCGCTCGCGGCGCCGCTGATCGGCGCGCCCGGTTTGGTCGGCACGACGCCCGACGCGTACTGGGCCGGCTTCGCGATCCTGACGTTCGGCCTAGCGCTCGCGGTCGTCGCGCTCACCGGCCGCCTCGCGGCGGCGACCGGGGCCGATCCCCGGCCGGCCATGCTCGCCGCCGCCGCCTTCCCGCTGCTCGCCGGCGCGATCGTGAGGATCCACTTCGACCTGGCGCCGGTCGCGCTGACGCTCGCCGCGCTGGTCGCGGTCCTGGCGCGCCGCCCGTCGCTCGGGCTCGCGCTGCTCGGCGCGGGCGCGATGACCAAGCTCTTCCCGCTCGCCGCCGTGCCGGTCGTCTTCGGCTGGCTCGTTGCGCGTGGCGAAGGCCGCGCCGCGCTGCGCGGCCTGGCGGCGCTCTGCGCGACGGTCGTGGCGCTCGCCGGCGCCGCGGTGGCTCTGTCGCCCGACGGCGCCGTGTCCGCCGCCCGATATCAGCTCGAGCGCCCGGTCCAGGTCGAGAGCGCGCCGGCGAGCGCCCTGCTCGCGGCCGACGCGCTCGGGTGGGGCGAGGCGAGCCGCGTTGCGAGCCACAAGTCGACCGGGATCGCGCATCCGCTCTCCGGCGAGGTGAGCGCCGCGTTCACGGCGGCGCTCGCCGGCTGCCTGGTGCTGCTCACGCTCCTCGCCGCGCGGCGCGGGCCGGACGACGGCGACCCGGCCGACCGCCGCCGCCTCGTGCTCGCGGCGCTCACCGCCATGGTGGCCTTCGCCGCGCTCGGCCGCGTCCTGTCCCCCCAGTACGCGATCTGGCTGATGCCCGTCCTCGGCCTGGCGGTGGCGTGGCGGATGTGGGCGCTCGCGGCGGCGCTCGCGGCAGGCGCGGTCCTCACGCTCGCCGAGTTCCCGTCGCGCTACCTCGACCTCGTGGCCGGAGACCCCGCGGCGGTCGCGGTGACCGGCGCCAGGAACGCGGCGCTGCTCGTCGCGGTGGCGCTCGCGCTCGGCGCGCTCAGCTCTCGGCGCCCGGCGCCGGGACCAGCAGCTGCTCGATCGACAGCGCCCGCCCGTCGTCTCCGGCCTCGATCAGCACGGCGTTCAGCCAGGGGTCGTCCTCGGAGGTCTCGAACTTGACCGGCATCTGCGTGAGGAAGCGCTCGAGCGCGTGCTCGCGCTTCACGCCGATCACGCCGCCGCGCGGGCCGGTCATGCCGACGTCGGTGATGTAGGCGGTCCCGCCGGGCAGCACGCGCGCGTCGGCGGTCGGCACGTGCGTGTGCGTGCCGACGCAGGCCGTCACGCGCCCGTCGAGGTGCCAGCCCATCGCGACCTTCTCGCTCGTCGCCTCGGCGTGGAAGTCCACGAGCACGTGGTCGACGCGGTCCGCCAGCGCCGGCGAGCGCGGCGTCCACCTCGCCGAACGGCGAGCGCGCGGCCTCGAGGAACACGGGCCCGGAGAGGTTGACCACGCCGAGGCGGCATGCCGTCGCGCTCGACGACCGTCGTAGCCGCGGCCGGGGTTGCCCTTCGGGTAGTTCGCGGGGCGCACGATGCGCTCGTCGCGGTCGAGGAGCCCGTAGACGTCGCGGTGCCGGTAGGCGTGGTTGCCGAGCGTGATCGCGTCGACGCCCGACGTCGAGCATCGCGCGCGCGATCTGCTCGGTGATGCCGACGCCCGCCGGCGGCGTTCTCGCCGTTGACCACGACGAAGTCCGGCTCGTGCTCGCTCGCGCAGCTCCGGCAGCAGCGCCGCGAGCGCCCGGCGGCCGATGCCCCCGACGACGTCGCCGACGAACAGGAGCCGCATCGCGCGCGGCATTCTGCCAGGAGCACTACCGTTGACGGCATGGATTCCACGGCGGCCGCAGCACCGGCCAGCGCGGCCGGCGCCGCGGAGCGCGTCCTCGAGGCGCGCGAGCTGCGGAAGCGCTTCGGCGAGCGCGAGGCGCTGCGCGGCGTCTCGCTCGCGCGCGGCGTCGCGGCGAGCTGGTGGCGGTGATCGGCCCGAACGGCGCCGGCAAGACCACGCTGCTCTCGATCCTGGCCGGCATCCAGGCGCCCGACGCGGGCACGATCAGCCGCGCGCCCGAGCGAGATCGGCTGGGTGCCGCAGCAGGCGGCGCTCTACGGGAAGCTGACGGTGGCGGAGAACCTGCGCCTGTTCGCGCGGCTCGAGCGCTGCGACGACGTGGAGGCGACCGTCGGGCGGATGCTCGAGCATGACCGGCCTGGGCGACCGCGCCGACGGACCAGGTCGACGCGCTCTCCGGCGGCAACCGGCAGCGCGTGAACATCGCGATCGGCCTGCTCGGCGGACCCGCCCGTGCTGCTGCTCGACGAGCCGAGCGCGGCGCTCGACCCGCGCCAGCGCGAGCGGCTCTGGGAGTTCATCGGCGAGCTCGCCGAGACGGCACACGGTCGTCTACTCGACCCACAACGTCCAGGAGGCCGAGCGCTACGCGCAGCAGCTCGTGGTGCTGGCCGACGGCGAGCGGCTGTTCGCCGGCTCGCCGCGCGAGCTCGAGCAGGTGGTGGGCGCGGCAGCGACCTGCGACTTCGAGGCGGCGTTCGTCGCCTTCCTCCACCAGCGCGGGCACTGAGCCGGCGATGCGCTGGCTGCTCGTCAAGGACCTCCAGATCCTGCGCCGCTCGCCGCTGCTCGTCGCGCTGCTCGTCCTCTACCCGATCGTGATCGCCGTGCTGATCGGCTTCGCCGCTCTCGCGCGGCCCGGACAAGCCGTCGGTGGCGTTCCTCAACCAGCTGCCGGCGAGCGGCAACGATGATCTCGCTCGGGAGCGAGGAGATCGACGCGTCGCAGTACGCGCGACCGCTTCTTCGAGAGCGTCGACCCGGTCCGCGTGTCGAGCCGCGAGGAGGCGCATCGAGAAGGTGCGCGACGGCGACGTGCTCGCCGCGCTCATCATCCCGCCGGACATCACGCAGAAGCTCCAGTCGGGCGTCGAGCCGGCGACGGTGGAGGTCTTCTACAACGCCGAGGACCCCGCCAAGCGCACGCTTCGTCGAGGACACGATCAACTCGCAGGTCCAGAAGGCGAACGCCGCGCTGACCGAGCGGTTCACCGAGGTCGCCGTCGCCTACCTCGACCTGCTCAACACCGGCGGGCGAGTTCTCGCTCCTCGGTCAGACGCTCGACATCCTCGGCCTCGAGCGTGCCGAGGCGATCCTGACCGACGCCGCAGCGCGAGCTGCCGAAGGACTCGCCGGCGCGCGCGCAGCTCGAGCAGGTGATCGAGTTCGCGCGCCTCGCGCGCGAGAACCTCGACCTCGTCGGACGACGTGCTCGCGTCGGTCGGCGAGCCCGATCCAGGTCGACGCGCGAGATCGTCGAGGGCGGCACCACGCCGCTCAGCGCCTTCGCCGTCGCGATCGCGGTGACGATGTCGCTGATGTTCGTCACCCTGCTGCTCGCCGCCGGGCACGCTCGCGCTCGAGCGCGAGGAGAACGCGTTCCGCCGGCTCGTGCGCGGGCTGGTGTCGCGGATCGGCCCTGCTCGCCGAGAAGATCGGGCTCGCCGCCGCGTGCTCGCTGGTCGTGTCGCTCGTGATGCTCCTCGGCCTCGCCCTGTTCGTCGGGCTGGACCTGGCGCCGCGCTCCGCTGTGGGTCGCTCGGGCTCGCCGCCGGCGGCGCTCGCGTTCGCCGCGATGGGCGTCGCGATCGGCGCGCTCGCGCGCGAGGTGCGCGCCGCGTCGCTGCTCGCGTTCATGCTCGCGCTGCCGATCGCCTTCCTGGCGCTCGTGCCCTCCGGCGTCGGTCGCGCGGCGGCCTCTACGACGTGGTCCGCGTCGTGTCCGCGCTGTTCCCGTTCAAGCCGACGCTCGACGCGCTCGACGCGGCGCTCAACGACAGCGGCGGCCTGCTCGCTGCCCGCTCCTTCACCTGCTCGCGCTCACGGCGGCGTTCGGCGCCGCCGCGCGGCTCGGCCTGCGCCGCTTCGCCTGAGACGAGGTCTGACCTAGACTCAGCCCCATGCCATTTCCCGCGACGCGCCTGCGCCGCCTGCGCACAGACGGGCGCCTGCGCGACATGGTGCGCGAGACGGAGCTCTCGCCCGCGCGACCTCGTCTACCCGATGTTCGTCGAGCTCGGCACCGACAGCCGCACGCCGATCGAGTCCATGCCCGGCATCGAGCGGCTCTCGATCTCGCACGCCGTCGAGGAGGCGCGGCGCCGCCCACGCGCTCGGCATCCCGGCGGTCCTGCTGTTCGGCATCCCCGCCGAGAAGGACGAGCAGGCCTCCGGCGCCTACGACGCCGAGGGCGTCGTCCAGCTCGCCGTCCGCGCGATCAAGGAGGCGCTCCCCGAGCTCGTCGTGATCACCGACGTGTGCCTGTGCGAGTACACGTCGCACGGCCACTGCGGCGTCGTCCGCGCCGGACGGCCAGGTCGACAACGACGTGACGCTCGAGCTGCTCGCGAAGACCGCGATCTCGCACGCCGCGGCGGGCGCCGACGCCGTCGCGCCGAGCGACATGATGGACGGCCGCGTCGGCGCGCTGCGCTCGCAGCTCGACGCCGAGGGCCACAGCGAGACCGCCGATCGTCGCCTACTCGGCCAAGTTCGCCTCGGCCTTCTACGGCCCGTTCCGCGAGGCCGCCGAGTCGGCGCCCGCGTTCGGCGACCGGCGCTCCTACCAGATGGACCCCGCCAACGCCGACGAGGCGGTGCGCGAGGCGCTCCTCGACGTGGAGGAGGGCGCCGACATCGTGATGGTCAAGCCGGCGCTGCCCTACCTCGACGTCATCCGCCGCGTGAAGGAGGCGACCGGGCTCCCGGTCGCCGCCTACAACGTGAGCGGCGAGTACGCGATGATCAAGGCCGCCGCGGCGGCCGGATACCTGGACGAGCGCGCGGCGGTGCTCGAGGCGCTCACCGGCGATCCGCCGCGCCGGCGCCGACATCGTGATCACCTACCACGCGAAGGACGTCGCCGAGTGGCTTCAGCTGAGCAGCGCGGGACCGAAGGTCCGCTCGCCGCAGGGACGGCGCGGCCGTGCCGCTCGACGAGCTCGACAAGCGGCTGCTCAACCTGATGCAGGGCAGCTTCCCGCTCGAGCCGCGCCCGTACGCGCGCGGTCGCGCGAGCTGGCCGGGGTCGTCCGAGGACGAGGTGCTGCGCGCGCGTCAGGCGGCTGATCGACGAGCGGATCATCCGCCAGGTCACGCCGATCTTCGACACGCGGGCGCTCGGCTACAGCTCGATGCTGGTCGCGGCGAAGGTCGACCCGGAGAACCCCCACCGCGCGGCGCAGGCGATCAACGCGCACCCCGGCGTGTCGCACAACTACCTGCGCAACCACGACTTCAACCTCTGGTTCACGATCGCCACCGAGCCCGACTCGAGGCTCGGGCTCGAGGGCACGCTCGAGGTGCTCGCCGAGGAGGCCGGCGCCGAGTCGATGCGCCAGCTCCCCACGCTCAAGCTGTTCAAGATCCGCATGGACCTCGAGATGGAGGGCGACACCGAGGCGCTCGCCAGCGCCGCCGTGGCCGAGGAGCCGGCCGAGCCCGAGCCGCAGCCCTACGACGAGCTCGACGTCGCCGTGATCCGCGCGCTCCAGGGCGACATGCCGGTCGTCCCCGAGCCCTACGCGCCCGCGGCCGCCGAGCTCGGGCTCGACGGTCGACCGCGCTGCTCGAGCACCTCGGCGCGATGCGCGAGCGCGCGGCTGCTGCGCCGCGTCGCCGCGATCCTCTTCCACCGCCGCGCCGGCTTCTCCGCCAACGGCATGGGCGTCTGGAGGGTGCCCGACGGAGCGGATCATGGAGCTCGGCCCGCGCATGGCGGCGTTCCGCGGCATCTCGCACTGCTACCAGCGGCCCACCTACGCGGACTGGCCGTACTCGGTCTTCACGATGGCCCACGGGCGCTCCAAGGAGGAGTGCGACGCGATCCTCGACGCGATCGCCGAGGAGACGGGCATCGAGGACCGGGCCACGCTCTACTCCTCGACCGAGTTCAAGAAGATCCGCCTCCTCTACTTCACCGACGACTTCAAGCGGTGGGAAGCCGAGCGCGCCTGACCCGGGGGCGGCCGGCAGCCGGTCCGACGGAGCTCTACCGGCGAGCGCGTGGAGCTCATGCCGGGCGGCGTCAACTCGCCGGTCCGGGCGATGCGCGCGATCGGGCGCGACCCGATCTTCGTCGAGCGCGGCGAGCGGCGCCGAGCTGGTGGACGTGGACGGCAACCGCTACGTCGACTGGGTCCAGCTCCTGGGGCCCGCTGATCGCCGGCCACGCGCACCCGGCCGTGGTCGCGGCCGTGCAGCGAGGCGGCCGGGCGCGGCACGACCTACGGCGCGCCCACCGAGGGGGAGGTCGAGCTCGCCGCGGAGATCGTGGATCGGGTGCCGGGCGTCGAGATGGTGCGCATGACCTCGTCGGGGACGGAGGCGGCGATGAGCGCGGTCCGCCTGGCGCGGGCGGCGACCGGGCGCGACGCGGTCCTCAAGTTCGCCGGCGCCTACCACGGCCACTCGACGGCCTGCTCGCCGAGGCCGGCTCGGGGGTCGCGACGCAGGCCATCCCGGCGAGCCCCGGGGTGACCGCGGCCCAGGCCGCCGACACCGTGGTGGTTCCGTGGAACGACCGCGAGGCGGTCGAGCGCGCGCGTGGCGGAGCGCCCCGCCGGCGGCGATCCTGGCCGAGCCCTGCCCCGCGAACATGGGCCTGGTGCCCGCGGCGCCGGGCTTCCTGGACGCGCCTGCGCGACCTCGCCGACGACGCCGGGGCGCTGCTCGTCTTCGACGAGGTCATCAGCGGGCTTCCGGGTGGCGCGCGGCGGCGCGCAGGAGCGGGAGGGGGTGAACGCCGACCTGACCGTGCTGGGGAAGATCGTCGGCGGCGGCCTGCCCGCCGCCGCTTACGCAGGCCCACGCGAGCTGCTCGAGCGCGTCGCGCCGGCCGGGCGACGTGTACCAGGCCGGGACGCTTGTCGGGCAATCCGCTGGCGGTCGCCGCCGGCCTGGCGACGCTGGAGCTCCTCGACGCGGAGGCCTACGCGCGGCTCGACCGCATCACACGCGACGCTCGCCGACGGGCTCGAGCGGGCGGCCGCGCGAGGCGGGCGCGCCGGTGCGGGTCCCGCGCACGACGGGCCTCCTGACGGTGTTCTTCGCCGACGCCGACGTGATCGACTACGACGGCGCCCGCGGCGCGGACCTCGACGCCCACGCGGCGTTCTGCCGCGCGATGCTCGATCGGGGGGTCTACGTCGCCGCCCTCCCAGTTCGAGGCCTGGTTCCCCTCGCTCGCCCACGGGGAGGCGGAGGTCGAGCGGACGCTCGAGGCGGCCGAGCCCGCGTTCCGCGCGGCCGTCGAGCGACGGTGACCGCCCTGGTCGAGGTCGCCGCGTCGGTCGGCGACGAGCTGGCGCCGTACGCGATCCGCGACCCGGGGCGAGGCCGCTTCGAGGAGCTCGTGGCCGATCCCGACCGGGCGTTCGTGATCGAGGCGGTCTACGAGGGCCACCTGCTCCACCATGGCGAGCCGCGCGCCTTTCGGGGCATGGACCCCGACCTGCGCCTCCTCGCCGGCGACGCCCTGTACGCGCTCGGCCTCGCGCGCCTCGCGCGCCTGGGCGACATCGAGGCCGTTGGCGAGCTCGCCGACCTGATCGCGCTCTCGGCCCGCTGTCAGGCCGAGGGCCGGACGGACCTCGGCGACGCGCTCTGGCGCTCGAGCGCGGCGTTCCTGTCACCGGGGGGCGGCCCCGGCGCCCGGGCGACGTTCGAGGCGGCGGGCCCGCGCGACGTTTGAGCGCCGGCGGCCCGCCCGGCCGTACCGAGGTTGACGGTAAAGTTACGCCCGGCCGATCGGGCCGCCTGGACCACCTCTCGACTGTGCCTCCACCCCGCAAGAGCAAGAGCGCCAAGCGGTCGCCCTACACGGCCGATCGCGGCATCCCCGGCGCCTACGAGGGGGAGACGCTCACCCGCCGCGGTCTGTTCACCGGCGGCGCGATGGCTGCGGGCGGCATCGCCACCGCGGCGTTCGCCCTCCCGGCGCTCGGCTTCGCCGTCGGCCCGATCTTCGAGGACCAGACGCCGGACCAGCTCGCCGGCGTGGGATCGCCGGACGACTTCAACCCGGACACCTACGTGCCGGTCGTGATCACCCTCCCCGGCGTGGCGGAGACCGGGGAGGCGGGCAAGACGACCGTCTACGTCCGCGAGACCAACCCCGAGATCGACGAGGGCACGTCGCTCGGCATGCCGTACATCGCGATCTCCACGCGCTGCACGCACCTGGGGTGCCCGGTGCGGTACGTCCAGGCCTCCGAGCGCTTCATCTGCCCCTGCCACGGCGGCGTCTACGCGGCGCTCGGCGAGGTCATCGGCGGGCCGCCGGTCCGCCCCCTCGACCGCTTCGCCACTGCAGTCAAGGGCGACACCGTCTACGTGGGGGAGCGCTTCTCGGTCAACTCGAAGTTCGAGCGCTTCGCTCCGCGGGATCCGTCATCCCACCTGGACGGCCTCTGGCAGTATCTGTATCCACCGAGGCCGACCACATGAGCTTCCTCCCCCGCCCCCTGCAGCGCAAGCGCGACGAGACGAACGGCGCGGGAGACGGACGGCCGGACGGCCCTGAGATCCCGGGCGCTCTGCGGCGCGGAGGCGCCATCGAGGAGGAGGGCGGGAACGGACGGCCGGGGGAGCGGAACGGGAAGGCGAACGGCGGCGGCCGCATCGACACGGCGGCGCTGAAGGAGCAGGCCGTCGAGGTCCCGGTGTCCGTGGCCGGCTGGCTCGACGAGCGCGCGGGCGCGAGCCCGTTCCTCCGCAAGATTCTGTTCCGGAAGGTCCCAGGCCACGACTGGACCTATACGCTCGGCGCGGCGGTGCTGTTCGCGTTCACCGCTCAGGCGGTCACGGGCGTGTTCCTCGCGATGTACTACGACCCGTCGGCCACGCAGGCCTACGCCTCGGTCGAGCACCTGACCAACAACGTGTTCATGGGCGAGCTGGTCCGCGGCATGCACCGCTGGGGCTCCACCGTGATGATCGTCCTGCTGTTCCTGCACATGGGGCAGACGTTCTTCATCGGCGCGTACAAGTACCCGCGCGAGATCAACTGGGTGCTCGGCGTGGTCCTGCTCGTGCTCACGCTCGCGATGGGCTTCACGGGCTACCTGCTCCCGTTCGACCAGCGCTCGTTCTGGGCCACGATCGTGGGCGTGAACATCAACGCGTCGGGCCCGATCATCGGCCCCTACCTGGCCGACTTCCTGCGCGGTGGTCCGGAGTTCGGGGCGGCCACCCTCTCGCGCTTCTACTCGATCCACATGCTCCTGATCCCGGGGCTGATCGCCGCGCTCATCGCGGCCCACCTCTACCTGGTGATCAAGCTCGGCACCACCGCCCCGCCCTGGGTCAAGGCGGAGAAGCGCCGGAGCCTCGCCCAAGAGGAGATCTAGGGGCTCTTGAACAACAGAGAGAAAGAGCAGTACCTCCGCGAGTACTCGATCCTGAAGGGCCAGGGGAAGCCGTTCTTCCCGTACACGGTCTTCAAGGACGGCGTGATGGCGATGGTCGTCCTGCTCGTGATCATCGTGATGGCGATCGTCCTCGGCGCCGAGCTGGGCCCGAAGGCGGACCCGACGACGACGACCTACACGCCCCGGCCCGAGTGGTACTTCTTCTTCCTGTTCGAGCTGCTGCGGGTCGTCAAGCCGCCGGAGCTGGTGTTCATGGCCACGGTCGGGATCCCCACGATCTGCCTGGTCCTCCTGCTCCTCCTGCCGTTCTTCGACCGCGGGCCCGAGCGTCACCCGTTCAAGCGGCCGGTCGCGATGCTCGCCGGGGCGACGACCATCGCCGCGATGGCCTACCTGACGGTGCTCGGCGCGCTCGCCGGGGCGCCGACCGAGATCGAGCTCGCGACGTCGCCGCAGTTCGAGGAGGGCAAGAACGTGACCGCGTCGTCCGGCTGCCTTGGGTGCCATCGCGTCGGGGAGAACGGCAACGCGGGGCCGGGACCGGCGCTGACGCAGATCGGCGAGCGGCTGCCCAGGCAGGCGATCGCGCGCACGCTCATCAACCCGACGTCGCCGATGCCCTCCTACGCGTCGCTCCAGGAGGAGAACCCGGAGAAGTTCGACGCGCTCGTCGACTACCTCGCGTCGCTCAAGTAGCGCGCCGATGACGAGCGCCCCGCCCGCCGCCGGTCCGGCCGGCGGCACGCTCGACGAGCGCGAGGTGCGCGCGATGTTCGATCGCATCGCGCGCGTCTACGACCTGATGAACGCGGTGATGACCGCCGGCATGCACCAGCGCTGGCGGGAGCGCGCGGTGGACCTCGCCGGCGTCCGCCCCGGCGCACGGGCGCTCGACGTCGCGACCGGCACCGGAGACCTGGCGGTGGCCCTCGAGCGCCGCGTCGGCGCGGGCGGCGAGGTCGTGGCGTCCGACTTCTCGGAGCGCATGCTCGAGCTCGCTCGGGCCAAGGCGCCGAACGTGCGCTTCGAGTGGGCGAACGCGCTCGACCTTTCCTACCCGGACGCGTCCTTCGACGCCGCCACGGTCGGCTTCGGCGCGCGGAACTTCGCCGATCTCGGGCGCGGCATCGCGGAGATGGCGCGCGTCGTGCGCCCCGGCGGCCGCGTCGTGGTGCTCGAGATCACGACCCCCGAGCGCCCCCCGCTGTCGTGGTTCTTCCGCCTCTGGTTCGACCGCGCCGTGCCGCTGCTCGGCCGTGCCGCTGGCGACCCGGACGCCTACTCCTACCTGCCGGGCTCCGTGCGGCGCTTCCCCGGCGCGGCGGCCTTGGCCGCGGAGCTGGCCGGCGCCGGCCTCGTGGACGTGCGCTGGGTGCTCACCGCCGGAGGCATCATCGCGCTGCACGTCGGGACGGTGCCGGACCGATGAGCACCGAGCGCATCCGGGAGGCTCCCGGGCCGGGCGCGATCGCGCAGATGGCGCCGATCCTCGCCGCAGCGGGGCCGGCCGTGCCGCGGCTGATGGAGCGCGCCGAACGGCGCCTCGCCGCGGTGGCGGCCGACGAGGGGGAGGCGCTCGGGCGGCACGCGGAGGGCACGCTGGCGGCGGGCGGGAAGCGGCTCCGCCCGCTCCTCGTCTTCCTGTGCGCGGGTGGGCGCGAGAGCGACGAGGTGGTGGCCGCCGGTGCGGCGGTCGAGCTCGTGCACATGGCGGCGCTCGTCCATGACGACGTGCTCGACCGTGCGGCGCTTCGGCGCGGTCGGCCCACCGTGTACGAGGCGGCCGGCCGCGGGGCCGCGACAGCCACGGGCGACCTGCTGTTCGCGCGCGCGTTCGGAGAGCTGGCGGATACCGGCCACGCCGAGGCGATCCGGGCCCTGTCGACGGCCGCCTCGGCGCTCGTCGACGGCGAGCTGATGCAACGCGCGGACGCGTGGCGCGTGGACGTGTCCGAGGAGCGCTACGCGCGCCGCTGCACGCTCAAGACCGCGCGACTCTTCGGCGCGGCATGCCGGATGGGCGGGCTCCTCGGCGACGGGGCGGGCGCCGGCGCGGATGCCCTTGGCGCCTACGGGGAGCGCATTGGGCTGGCGTTCCAGATCTTCGACGACGTGCTCGACGTCGCGGGCCCGGCCGAGCGCACCGGGAAGCGCCGCGGCGCCGATCTCCTCGACGGCACGGTGACGCTGCCGCTGATCCGTGCGCGCGGCACCGACGAGCGGCTCGCGCGACTCGACCTGAGATCCGTGACGGAGCCCGCCGACGCGGAGCGGGTCTGCGACCTGATCGCCGCCACCGGGGCGCTCGAGGACGCCCGCGACGAGGCGCTCCGTCACGTCGAGGCGGCGAAGGCGACGCTCGACGAGCTGCCGCTCGACGGGTCGCGGCGCGCGGCGCTGGCGCTCGTGGCCGACGGCGTGGTGGAGCGGTACGCCTGACCCGTGGGTCAGAAGTCCATCGGGAGGATCGCGTCGGCGTCGAGCGCCGCCACGAAGCGGTCGATCTCCTCGGAGAGATTGTCCCGCGTGAGCTCACGGAGGGCGCACAGGAGGACCTGCATGCCGTCGTCCAGCTCGACGTCGAAGGCGTCGACGAGCTCCTGCCCGAAGGTCCCGGTGTCCGCCCACTCGCAGTTCGGGCACCGGAGCGCCACCGTCCACCGGTCGTTGCCGGCCGCCTCCCAGTCGGTCGGGTAGACGAGCTTGGAGGCGCACTCGCCACAGACGTGGAGCGGGCGGGTGGCGGTCCCCTCCGCGTGGCGCTCGCGATGTTCCGGTAGGCCCATTGGTCGCGTCTCCTTAGCGCCGGATATCGGCTCGCTGCGACCGTGACTTGAGGATCTGGGCGGCGACTCCCGCGGATAGACTCGCCGCCCTTGGTACTGAGCGACCGTACGATCCGCGAGGAGATCGCCTCCGGGCGGGTCGAGATCGACCCGTTCGACCCCGGGCTGGTGCAGCCGTCGAGCGTCGACGTGCGGGTGGACCGCCGCTTTCGCGTCTTCAACAACGCGCGCTACCCCTTCATCGACGTGCGCCAGCCGATGGAGGGTCTCACCGAGCTGGTGGAGGTCGAGAGCGACGAGGAGCCTTTCATCCTGCACCCGGGCGAGTTCGTGCTCGGGCAGACGCTCGAGCGCGTGACGCTCCCGGACGACCTGGTCGCCCGCCTCGAGGGCAAGAGCTCGCTCGGCCGCCTCGGCCTCCTGATCCACTCGACGGCCGGCTTCGTCGACTCGGGCTTCTCGGGCAACCTGACGCTCGAGCTGTCCAACGTCGCGAACCTCCCGATCACGATCTATCACGGCATGCCGATCGGGCAGATCTCCTTCATGCGGATGGACGGGCCGGTCGAGCACCCCTACGGGTCCGACGCGACCGGCGCCAAGTACCAGGGCCAGGCGGAGCCGACGGCGAGCCGGTTCTATCTCAACTTCGACCGCCGCGAGTAGCCGCTGGGCGTGCATCGAAGTGATCCGACGCGGCCGGTCGGGCGCAGTCCTAGCGCTACCATGAATCGACCAGAGCCCGGAGGAACGACATGCCCACCCTAGGCGTCGTGGGCGGCATCGGACCGCTCGAGATAGGCATCGTGCTGCTGATCGTGCTGATCATCTTCGGCCCGAAGCGGCTGCCCGAGCTCGGCAGGTCGCTCGGCTCCGGGATGCGCGGCTTCAAGGAGTCCGTGACCGGCAAGGACTCGGACGACGACGAGCCCGAGAAGCTCGACGCCGGCACGGGCCAGACGCAGGCGACGGCGAACCCGGTCGAGGAGCGCCAGCCGGCCGCCGCCGGCGACGACCGGTCGGGAACGGCCGGCGAGACCCGCCCGGCGGGCGACGCGACCCGCTAGCGGCCCGGCTGCAAGACCGCAGTGCCGAAGAGGCTTCGCCCTGTCGATCATGAGGATCGGCTGTCGCTCGTCGAGCACCTCGACGAGCTGCGATCGCGCATCATCGTCTCGCTGTTCGCTCTGGTTGCGGCCTGGGCGCTCTGCTTCTGGCAGAACCATCTGATCCTCGAGCTCGTCAACGACCCGCTGAAGGGCCGCGAGGCGGAGCTCTTCGGACCGGGGGCGAAGCCGATCACGTTCGGCGTCGCGGAGCAGTTCACGACCACCTTCACGCTCGCGCTCTACGCCGCGATCCTGATCTCGCTTCCGGTGCTTCTCTACCAGGCGTACGCCTTCGTCCTCCCGGCCTTCAGCCCGAACGAGCGCAAGGTCGCCCTGCCGCTCCTTCTGATGGTCCCCTTCCTGTTCATCGGCGGAGTCGTGTTCGGCTACTTCGTCGTGCTGCCGCCGGCGCTCGAGTTCCTGCTCGGCTTCAACGCCGACGAGTTCACGACCTCGGTGCGGGCGCGCGACTACTACGGCTTCGTCGCGCTCTCCCTGATCTCGCTGGGCATCCTCTTCCAGGTGCCGGTTGGGGTGCTGGCCGCGACCCGGCTCGGCGTGGTCACCCCCCAGCAGCTCCGGAAGAACCGCCGCTACGCGTTCCTCGGCGTGGCGGTGCTCGCGGCGCTCCTCCCCACGATCGACCCCGTCACGCTCCTGATCGAGATGATCCCGCTCTACATCCTCTACGAGCTCAGCATCGTGCTCGCGCAGCTGTTCGGCAACCGCCGGTCCGAGGACCTCGCCGAGCCGGCTGCCTCCGAGGGCGGCTAGCGTAACCGCCGACATGCTGTTCGATCTCCAGGGCAAGCGGCGGCGGCTGGTGCAGGTCGTGTACCTCACGCTGGCCATCCTCATGGGCGGCGGCCTCGTGCTGTTCGGGATCGGCTCCGACGCCCAGGGCGGCCTCCTCGACGGCTGCAGCGACCAGGCGGGCACCGACTCGAGCTCGGGCCTCGAGCAGCGGCTGGAGGACGCGCAGGCAGCCGTCGTCGCGAATCCCGAGAACGAGACGGCGCTCGCCGACGTGGTCCGGGCCAACTACCAGCTCGCGACCGAGTCGGCGGACCCGACGACGGGGCAGTTCACGCCCGAGGGCATCACGCGGCTCGAGGCGGCCGACTCGGCCTGGGAGGAGTACCTGTCGCAGGATCCGGACCCGCCGGACGACTCGCTCGCCGGGCTCATGGTGCAGGCGTACGGCCCCACCGGGCTGAACGATCCCGCCGCCGGGGCGGAGGCCGCCGGGATCGTGGCGTCGGAGCGGCCGAGTGCGAACGCGTACATCCAGCTCGCCCAGTTCGCCGCGCTCGCCGGGGACACGCGCAAGGCGGAGCTCGCCGGCGACAAGGCGGTGGGGCTCGCGCCCAAGGACCAACGCGAGGAGCTGGACAAGCAGATCCAGCAGCTCATCGAGGCCGAGCCTCCCGCCGACGCGGGCGGCGCCGCGGCGCCGCCATCGGCGCCCGGTGAGACCCCGACGCCCCCGGGCGGCAACGGCGGTGGCGGGTCGGGTGGCGATCCTCCCGGCGGCGAGCGCCCGTAGTATTGGAGGCGGCGGGAACCTTGTGCACTCGACCGGATCGGACTAGCGGGGCGTGAACTTCCACATTCAGGATTCAGAGATCGACGGCGACACGCACTTGATCGAGCTTGGCGGCGAGGTCGATCTCTACACGGCGCCAGAGTTCAAGGAGCGGATGCTCCAGGTCGTGGACGCCGGCAAGACGCAGATCGTCGTCGACCTCACCAAGGCGACCTTCATCGACTCGACGACGCTCGGCGTGCTCGTGGGCGGGGTCAAGCGGCTGCGCCCGTCGGGCGGGTCGCTCACGCTCGTGTCGAACGACGAGAACATCTCGAAGATCTTCGAGATCACCGGGCTCGATCGGGTCTTCGCGATCCACGAGTCGCGCGAAGAGGCGCTCTCGGCGCTCGCCACGGGCTGACGCGCTTCCGCGCGCGCCCCGCGGCTTCTAACATCGGAGCCGTATCCCCGGGCCGTTAGCTCAATTGGCAGAGCAGGGGACTCTTAATCCCAAGGTTGAAGGTTCGATTCCTTCACGGCCCATTCCCATGGCTCGCCGATGAGCTCTCCGCCGACCCGGTACGCCAAGTGCGGCGATGCCTCGATCGCCTACCAGGTCGTCGGCGAGGGACCGATCGACGTGGTCCTCGTCCTCGGCTTCGCGACCCATCTGGAGCTCCAGTGGGAGTCGCCGCCGCTGGCGCGGTTCTTCGAGCGGATCGCCTCCTTCGCGCGGCTGATCGTCTTCGACAAGCGCGGCACGGGCCTGTCCGACCCCGTCACCGAGGTGCCGACCCTCGAGGAGCGGGTCGACGACGTCCGAGCCGTCATGGACGCCGCGGGCTCGGAGCGAGCCGCGTTGTTCGGGATCTCCGAGGGCGGTCCGATGAGCATCCTGTTCGCCGCCACCCACCCCGAGCGGGCGACCGCTCTGGTGCTCCACGGCGCCATGGGGCGGACGACCGAGGCGCCCGATTACCCGTGGGGCTCCCCGGCGGAGGCGCTTCGGGAGTCCGCCGCCGAGTTCATCCTCCCCTACTGGGGGCAGGAGTCCGAGGTGATGGTCGAGCTCTTCGCTCCCAGCCTCGCCGGCGATCCGCGCGTCGCGGAGTTCGTGGCCCGCATGGAGCGCTCCGCCGCCAGCCCGGGGATGGTCCAGCAGCTCTTCGAGATGTTCCTGGACATCGACGTGCGCGCCATCCTGCCCACGATCCATGTCCCCACGCTCGTCCTCCATCGCCGCGGCGACCGGGTCGTGAACCGGCGCGCCGGCGAGGAGCTCGCCGCGCAGATCCCCGGCGCCCGGTACACCGAGCTCCCCGGCATCGACCACCTGCCCTGGGCGGGCGACTCGGAGGCCGTGCTCGGGGAGATCGAGGAGTTCCTGACCGGTGCCCGCGCTGCGCCGGAGCCCGACCGCGTGCTGCTCACGGTGATGTTCACCGACATCGTCGGCTCGACCGAGCGAGCGGCGACGCTCGGGGATCGCCGCTGGCGCGAGGTCCTCGCCGCGCATCACGAGACCGTGCGACGAGAGCTGGCAAGGTTCCAGGGAAATGAGGTCAAGACGCTCGGCGACGGCTCGCTCGCAACGTTCGACGGGCCCGCGCGGGCGATCCGCTGCGGACGTGCGATCGCGGAGGCGTCACCCGCGCTCGGTCTGGAGGTCCGCGTCGGCCTCCACGCGGGCGAGGTCGAGTTGATGGGGCAGGACGTCGGCGGGATCGCGGTCCACATCGCCGCGCGCGTCGGCGCGCTCGCGGGCGCAGGCGAGGTGCTCGTCTCCAGCACCGTCAAGGACCTGGTGGCCGGATCGGGAATTCCATTCGTGGACCGCGGCGCGCAGCACCTGAAGGGGATCTCCGACGAATGGCGGCTGTTCGCGGTCGACTGATCGCCCGAACCTAAGAACCTTCTTACCTCCGTCTAACCGGGCTCTCACCCGCGGCGCATACGTTCGGAGCCCATGCCTCTCTGGGGCTCCATCGCCACGATCATCGTCGCCGTGCAGCGCGCAAGCGGCGGCGCGGTCGAGGTCACGCTGGACGACGCGCTGCGCCCGGTGGAGGTCGCACCCGAGAGCCGCGCCGACGAGTAGCGGTCGGCGCCTACCGCGGGTTCGCCACCAGCTCGGGCTCGCCGTCGGCGGGCGCCACGAGGATCGCGCCCTCGCCGGTCGCGTACGCCTCCTCGCCGTGCTGGACGGTGTCCATCCCCTGAGCCTCCTCGCGCTCGGTCACCCGCAGCGGCGTGAACAGTCCGATAACGCGCAGGAGCACGAACGTCATGACGAACGCATAGATGGGGGTGGCGAGCGCCGCCAGCGCCTGCGACCCGAGCTGGCCGAGGTCGCCGTACGCGAAGCCGTCCGCCACGCCGTTCCACGAGATCTGCGCGAAGAACCCGAGGAAGAGGATGCCGGTGATGCCGGCGATGCCGTGCGCCGCGAGCACGTCGAGCGTCTCGTCCACGCGCGTGCGGGGTCGGAGCACGATCACCGCGTAGCTCGGAAGCGCGGCGAGGGCGCCGAGCAGCATGGCCCACGTGGGGCTGATGAAGCCGCCCGCCGGCGTGATCCCGACGCAGCCGACGATGATCGCCGTCGCCGCCCCGATGGCGGTCACGTGGCGGCCGCGGATCAGGTCGAGCACGAACCAGACGAGCAGCGTGCAGGCGGGGGCCAGCAGCGTGTTCGTGAACGCGAGCACGCTGGGATTCCCGGTCGAGAAGCCACTCCCGCCGTTGAAGCCGAACCAGCCGAACCAGAGCAGGCCCGCGCCGACGAGCACGTAGATCGCGTTGTGGGGGAGGAGCGCCTGGCGCCCGTAGTCCTTTCGCGCGCCAACCACGAGCGCGGCGGCTAGCGCGGAGAACCCCGAGCCCATCTCGACCGGCACGCCGCCGGCGAAGTCGAGCGTTCCCTGCTCCTGAAGCCACCCGCCTCCGAAGGCCCAGTGCGCGAGCACTCCGTAGACGAGGACGGACCACAGCGCAATGAACACGAGGTACGGGCCGAACCGCATGCGCTCGACGACGGCGCCCGACACGAGCGCGACCGTGAGGATGCAGAAGCTCGCCTGGAACGCCATGAAGAGGAGGTGCGGGATCGTCGACTCGTCGCGCGGCTCGAAGGTGACGTCGCTAAGGAGGACGTGGTCGAACCCGCCGATGATCCCGTTGCCCTCGCTGAACGCGAACGAGTAGCCGATGAGCGCCCAGGCGACCGTGGCGACCGCGAGCGCGGCGGCGCACATCATGAACGTGTTCAGCGTGTTCTTGGCGCGCACGAGCCCCGCGTAGAAGAGCCCGAGCGCGGGCGTCATCATGATGACCAGCGCGGTCGCGGCGAGCATCCAGGCGGTGTCGCCGGTGTCCACCTGCGCCGCCTGGGCGAGCACGGCCGTCACTTGCCCACCGGCGTCACGGCGCCGTGGTCGGTCTCGCCGGTCCGGATCCGGACCGCGCGCTCCAGCGGGACGACGAAGATCTTCCCGTCACCCACCTCGCCGGTCCGCGCGCCGTCGCACAGCGCCTCGATCGTCGGGTCGACGAACGGGTCGGAGACGGCGATCTCGAAGCGGACCTTCTCCTCGAGGCCCATCTTCACGGTGGTGCCGCGATACGTCTCGACGCGATCGAGCTCCCCGCCGTGCCCCTGGACGCGGCTGATCGAGAACCCGCGCACCTCGGCGCGGTAGAGGCCCTCCAGCACGTCGTTCGCCCGCTCCGGGCGCACGATGCCGATCACGAGCTTCACAGTTTTCCCTCCTGATCTTGAGACGAGAAAGCCGGCGCCGCTCTGAGCTGCCCTGCCCACCGCGTCGGCCTGCTCCCGGCGAAGCGCGCGAGCCTAACGGAATCGGCCGATCGATCCCGGCGTCGCGCGAGACGGGACGAATTAGCTGCGCCTTATCGAAGGCGACCATGCTCGATTCATTGCGAGTCGTGCGACAGGGGTCGATGTTCCGAGGTGGGCGCCGACGGCGCCGTCTCGGTGCCGTCGCGGCCACGGCTGAGGCTCGGTCCAGGTGAACGGGCTAGTCGGCTGACCCGGCCTCGAGGCCGCGCGTGTAGAGCAGGATGCGCGACTCGAAGCGCGGGTGGCGGCTGACGAATCCGGCGGTCTCGTAGAGCCGGCCCGCCACGGCGTCGGCCTCGTTGGTCGCGACCTCCATCCGCAGCGCGCCGGACTCGCGCGCGAACTCGACAGCAGCCGAGAGGAGGCGCCGGCCGAAGCCGCGCCGGCGGGCGTCGACGATCACGTAGAGGTTCTCGAGGTAGGCGTCCGCGCCGCCGGTCCAGAGTGACGGGCGCAGGCGGAGCTGGGCGAGTCCCACGGCCGGGTCGCCGGCGACGAAGAAGGTCGTGAGCTGGCGCTCGATCAGGTACGCCGCGCGGTCGGCGAGCGTGACGGGGTCCAGCGGCGGCCCACCGATCTCGGCGTTGACGTCGGCGCAGAGGCGGCCGATCGTCGCGGCGTCGGCGAGCGTCGCGGGCCGGATCGGCGCGGCGTCCGCTCGTGCGTCACTGGCCACACGGCGAGTCTAGGCGCCGCCCGCGTCGCTCGATGACCTGCGCGTGCGCGATGATCCGCCGATGGTCGACCCAGGCCAAGCGTCCGCGGAGCTCGCCTGCCTCGACGGCGCCGTCGGCCCCGCGGCCGAGGCGCGAGTGCCCGCGACCGATGAGGGCCTCCTCCGCGGCTTCGGGGCGTTCGAGGTCCTCCGGGTCTACGGCGGCGCGCCGTTCGCGCTCGGCGACCACCTCGCCCGGCTCCAGCAGTCGGCGCGCCTCCTTCGGCTCGCGGGACCCGTCGATCCGCCGACCCTCGAGCGCGAGGTCGCCGAGCTGCTAGAGGCGCGCGGCGGAGCCGGGTTCGACGGCTGCCTGCGGATCGTCCTGACGCGCGGCGGGCGAAGGCTCCTGCTCACCGAACAGCTGCCGCCGACGCCCGAGCGGATCCGGCTCGGCCTCGTGACCTACGCGCCGACACGCGTGCTCGACGGCATCAAGTCGCTGTCGTATGCGGCGAACGTGCTGTCCTCGGAGCTCGCGCGCGAGCGCGGCTTCGACGAGGCGCTGCTGGTGACCCCGCACGGCCGGGTGCTGGAGGCGCCCACCTCGTCCCTGTTCTGGGTCGCGGCCGACGGGGCGCTGGCCACCCCGCCGCTCGACGATCACATCCTGGCGTCCATCACGCGCGAGCGGGTGATGAGGCTGGTCGAGGTCGAGGAGCGGAACTGCACGCCCGGCGATCTCGAGGCCGCCGGCGAGGCCTTCCTGGCCTCGACCACCCGCGAGGTCCAGCCGGTCGCGGCGATCGAGTCCCACGAGTTCGCGGAGGTCGGCGAGCGCACGCGTGCCGCGGCCGCCGCGCTGCGCGGCCACATCGCCGAGTCTTTCGGCGGGAGCTCCTAGGCGCCGCGGCCGTTGAGCCTATGTGCGGACGCGTCGTGACGCGCACCACCGTGGCTGTCCACGTGGTACTCGACGTACCAAAGGACGTGCCGGGCCACCCCGGCCGCCAGGCTGGCTGCCCCTGCCGCGCCCGCCAACAACTTCCATGTCATCGCGTAGCAGATGATACTCCTCGGCGCGGGAAAATGCCCGCTTTCCAGCGCTAAACGTGCGGATCGCGACGGTCGTCGGCAACCGGCCGCAGTTCGTGAAGGCGGCCGCCGTCTCGCGACCGCTCCGCGAGCGCCACGAGGAGCTGCTGATCCACACCGGGCAGCACTACGACGACGACCTCTCTCGTGTCTTCTTCGACGAGCTTGGGGTGCCGGCGCCGGACCGGGAGCTCGGAGTCGGGTCGGGGACGAACACGGCCCAGACGGCGCGGATGCTGGCCGCACTCGAGCGCGAGCTCGCCGCCGTCGGCCCCGATCTCGTGCTCGTCTACGGGGATACCAACTCGACCCTCGCCGGGGCGCTCGCGGGAGCGCAGGCGGACGTGCCCGTGGCGCACGTCGAGGCGGGCATGCGCTCGTTCGATCGCCGCATGCCGGAGGAGCTGAATCGCGTGTTGACCGACCACGCGAGCGACCTCCTCCTCTGCTCGACGAGCACCGCGATCGCGAACCTGGAGCGCGAGGGTACGGCCGGCGAGCGGCACCTCGTGGGCGACGTCATGGCAGACGTCTCGCTCGCCTTCCAGCCGATCGCGGCTGGGCGCTCGGACGCCTTGGAGCGGCACGGGCTCGAGTCCGGCGAGTACCTGCTCGTCACGGCTCATCGGGCCGGGAACGTCGATGCGCCGGACCGCCTGGAGATGCTCGTGGACCTGGTCTCGGCCCTGCCGGGGGCGGTCGTTTTCGCGCTCCATCCGCGGACCCGCGCGCGGCTCGAGGCCGCCGGGCGGCTCGACCGTCTGGCGATCGTGCCCGATCTCCGGCTCACGCCACCGCTGGGATACCTCGACTTCCTCGCGCTCGCGACGCACGCGCGGGCGATCGTCACGGACTCCGGGGGCGTGCAGAAGGAGGCCCTGATCCTCGGCGTGCCGTGCGTGACGCTGCGCGACCGCACCGAGTGGGTCGAGACCGTGGACGCGGGCTGGAACGTCCTCGTGGACCTCGATCGGGACGCCGCGTTGGCCGCGCTCGCCGCGCCCGCGGCCCGCGGGAGAGCCGCCGGATCTGTACGGCGCGGGACGCGCCGGAGAGCGGATTCGCGACGTGCTCTCCTCATACACTCCTTCCCCATGACGGTCGGAATCGTGGGTCTGGGCTACGTCGGATTGCCGCTGGCGGCTGCGTTCGCCGAGGCCGGCCACGACGTGATCGGGCTCGACACGGACGCCCGGCGCGTGGCCGCCGCCGAGGCGGGTGAGAGCTACGTGGAGGACGTCCCCGCCGAGCGGATGCGGGCGCTCTCGGCGCGGCTCCACGCCACCACGCGGCACTCGGAGCTGAGCGCCGCGGACGCCTTGATCGTGGCCGTGCCGACGCCGCTCACGCGCAACCGCGAACCCGACCTCGGCCCGTTGATGGCCGCTGGCCGCTCCCTGGCCGGGGTGGTGCGCGACGGCCAGCTGGTCGTGCTCGAGTCCACGACCTACCCGGGGACCACTCGCGAGCGGCTCGTCCCGCTGCTCGAGGAGTCCGGCCTCGCGGCCGGGCGGGACTTCCACGTGGCGTTCTCGCCCGAGCGCGTAGACCCCGGCCGCACCGACTACACGATGCGCACCACGCCGAAGCTCGTCGGGGGCCTCACGCCGGCGTGCCTCGACCGCGCGGTGTCGCTCTACGGCGAGGTCTGCGATCGCGTGATCCCGCTCTCGGGGCTCGAGGCCGCGGAGCTCGCGAAGCTGCTCGAGAACGTGTTCCGGTCGGTCAACATCGCGCTCGTCAACGAGCTCGCGATGCTCTGCGACCGGATGGACATCGACATCTGGGAGGTCGTGGACGCGGCGGCCACCAAGCCGTACGGGTTCATGCGCTTCGAGCCGGGGCCCGGGATGGGCGGACACTGCCTGCCCGTAGACCCGTTCTACCTCTCGTGGCGGGCCCGGGAGTTCGACACCCCGACCGAGTTCATCGAGCTCGCGGGCGAGGTCAACCAGCGGATGCCGTACTTCTGCGTGGAGAAGCTGAGCCGCGCGCTGAACGAGCACGCCAAGCCGGTGCGCGGCTCGCGGATCGCGATCATCGGCGCCTCCTACAAGGCCGGGGTGGGGGACCTGCGCGAGTCGCCCGCGCTCAAGATCATGCACCTGCTCGTGGAGCTGGGCGGGCAGCTCGTCTACCACGACGACCACGTGCCCGAGCTGCCGGAGCTGGGCCTGAGCTCGGAGCCGCTCGCCGCCGCGCTGGAGGGGAGCGACGCGGCCGTGATCGTCACGGCGCACCCCGAGCTCGACGTGGAGCGGGTGGTCGAGGGCGCTCCGCTCGTCGTGGACTTCCGCGGCGTCACGCGCGGGATATCGGCTGCCAATCTGGTTCGCCTGTGACCCGGGCGACCACGGTGGGCGTGGTGGGCCTCGGCTACTGGGGCCCGAACCTGGCCCGCAACTTCGAGCGCCTGCCGGAGTCGGAGCTCAAGTGGATCTGCGACCTGTCGGAAGGAAACCGCAAGCGGCTCGAGCCGCAGTTCCCCGGCGCCCGGGCCACGGCGGAGCTCGAGGATCTGCTGTCGGACCCCGAGCTCGACGCGGTCGTGATCGCGACGCATGTCCCGACGCACGCCGATCTCGCCGAGCGCGTGCTCCGCGCCGGCAAGCACTGCTTCGTCGAGAAGCCCCTGGCGCAGTCGGCCGCGGAGGCCGAGCGCGTGACCGCCGCCGCCGCGGCGCACGGACGCGTCCTCATGGTCGGTCACCTGCTCGAGTACCACCCGGGCGTTGAGAAGCTCAAGGAGGTGGCCGCCGCCGGCGAGCTCGGCGAGATCCACTACATCTACTCGAACCGCCTCAATCTCGGGAAGCTCCGGGCTGACGAGAACGCGCTCTGGAGCCTCGGCGCGCACGACGTCTCGGTGGTCCTGCACCTCGCGGACGAGGAGCCCTCGCACGTCGAGGCGCGGGGCGAGAGCTATATGCGCCGGGGGGTCGAGGACGTCGTCTTCTGCTTCATGCGGTTCCCCTCGGGCCTCGTCGCGCACCTCCACCTCTCGTGGCTTGATCCCCACAAGGAGCGCCGGTTCACGATCGTCGGCTCACGCCGGATGGCCACCTTCGACGACATGGAGCTCGAACGAAAGGTCACGGTCTACGACAAGGGGTTCGACGAGGACTTCTCCTCGTACGGCGAGTACATCGCGCGCTCGGGCGACATCTGGAGCCCGCGGATCTCGAACGAGGAGCCGCTCGCGATCGAGTGCCGGCACTTCCTCCAGCGCGTCCGCGAGGGCGGGGAGCCGCGATCGGGCGGCGCGAGCGGCCTGCGAGTGGTGCGCGTGCTGGAGGCGCTCCAGCGGTCGCTCGAGGAGAGCGCGCGTGCCGCGGCCGTCTGAGCGGGCGCCGGGGCTGTTGCTCGGCGAGGGCGTCGAGCTTCCGGACAGCGTGGAGCTCGGAGGGCACGTGGTGATCCACGACGGGACCGTGCTGGGCGAGGGCGTGCGCGTCCAGGACCACGCGGTGCTCGGCAAGCCGGTGGCGCTCGGACGGCGCTCGACGGCCGCCCGGGAGTCGCCTGAGCCGCTGGTAGTGGGCGCCGGCGCCACGATCTGCGCGGGCGCGGTCGTCCTCGCCGGGGCACGCTTGGGCCCGCGCGCGATCGTGGGCGACCAGGCCCAGGTACGCGAGCGCGCCACCGTCGGCGAGGAGACGGTGATCGGGCGCGGCTCGGCGGTCGACAACGACGTGACGATCGGCGCCCGGGTCCGGGTGCAGACGGACTGCTACCTCACCGCGCACACGACCGTGGAGGACGACGTGTTCGTGGCGCCCCGCGTCATGACCACCAACGATCACACGATGGGGCGCCACGGGCGCGAGCGGCCGCTACGCGGCGCCACGCTGCGGCGCGCGGCCCGCGTCGGCGGGGCGGCCGTCCTGCTCCCGGGGATCGAGATCGGCGAGGAGGCGTTCGTCGCGGCCGGAGCGCTCGTGACGAGGGACGTGCCCGCGCGCGGCGTGGCGATCGGCGCCCCGGCGCGCGTCGTCCGCGATGTCCCCGACGAGGACCTGCTCGAGCGATGGAGCTGATCGCCCCGCGGCGCCGGCGCGTCCGGCTCGAGCCGAGTAGCGGCTGGAGGGCGGCGAGGCGGCGCACCCTCGCGATCGGCGTCGTGGCCGCCGCGGCCACGACCGGCGCCGTGGTGGTCGAGGTCGGGCGGATCTGGCGGCAGGGGTCGGCCCCGCTCCCCGCCGAAACGGACGACCTGCTGGGCGCCGCCGAGGAGGCCGTGAGCGAGACCGTCGAGGCGGCCGTCGTCGGCTACCAGGACGTGTCGGTCTGGGAGAACGCGATGTTCAACCTGCTCGTGTCGTTCGTCAGCACGTTCGCGCTCGCGCGCGGGATCACGTATCTGCTACGTCGCCGCCGCACGGTCGGCCCGTTCCGCGACCTGCGGGTGGGGCGCCACCACATCCATCACTTCATCCCGGGAATCATCATCGCGTTCGCCTCCGGCGCCGCGGCGATCGTTACGCGCGACGAGTCGATCGAGCCGAAGCTCGCGGTGAGCTTCGGCGCCGGCATGGGCCTGACGCTCGACGAGTCCGCGCTGCTGCTCGAGCTCGAGGACGTCTACTGGAGCCGCGAGGGCATCCTGAGCGTGCAGATCACGCTCGCGGTCATCGCCCTTATGTCGGCGCTGGCGATGGGCCTGCGCTTCCTCCGCCGCGGCGAGCAGCTCGTGCTGCCGGCGCCGGAGGTCAGCGAAGCGGCGCCACCACCGACGTCGACGACGAGTCCCCGACGATGACCGCCAGAACGATGATGAGGATGAAGAACAGGATGTAGAGCACGAGGAGTGCGGCGCCGATCGCGACGACCGCCTTCTCGCCGCCGGTCACCGGCGCGTCGACCGCCTGGCCGCCCGTCCTGCGATCCCAGTACTCGTTCAGCTTGCTCACCACGAGGCAGTAGAAGATCGGAGCCAGCCCGATCAGCGACAGGATCAGGTAGACCGGGATCGAGAACTCCTCCAGCCCGACCCGCGTCCGGGCGACGTTGATGTCGCGCCAGAGCCAGTAGACGATGAAGATGTTGAGGATCGGGACGCAGGAGCCCCGCGGTCTGCAGGCCGACGTTGTCGTCCCCGCCGACCTCCCGCGTCATCTGCTCGCGGGTCACGTAGAACCAGTAGAAGCTGTACAGGCCGAAGCTCAGGAGAGTGAAGCCCACGACCCGCCCCACGCCGCGCTTGACGGCGAACCCCTGGCCGGCGGGCTGGGGGGCCTGTGGTGAGGTCTGCTGCATTGCGCCCGGCGGCGGCGGGGGGGCCTCGGGCGCGCCGGGCTGCGGCGCCGGAGGCGCCGGGGAGCCCTGGTCCGCGGCGGGCGGACCGCTCGGGGACTGGGGTCCGGTGGGAGGCGGCGGGGTTCCGGGCGACTGAGGGCCGCCCGGCTGCGCCGGGTCGCGGTTCGGATCTTCGTGATGAGTGGTCATGGGCGGTGTCTATTCGATCCGGCGGACGAAATGCAAGTCCGCCGGGATAGAGTCGCGCGCATGGACACGACGCCGAATCGCCCCGACCCCCCCGGCCCGCAGAGCCCGCAGTCCCCTGCGCCGCCGGCACCGGCAGGAGCACCCGCGCACCCGCTGGCGCCGCGGCCCGCCGGCGGGCAGCCGACGCTACGGCGGCCCCGTGCCCCCCGGAGGATGGAACCAGCCGATCCCCCAGCCGCTCCCGTTCGCAGGGCGCTATGCGAGCTGGTGGAGCCGCGTGGGCGCGGCGATCATCGACGCGATCATCGTGACTGTGCCGGCGATCCTGCTGGGCGCCGTCATCTTCGGCGGCGCCGGCGCCGCCGCGGTGGGCGACGAGACGGCCGGCGTGATCGCGTTCATCCTCGGAACGCTGCTCTACGTGGCGATCGTGCTCGTGATGGCGCTGCTCTACGCGCCGCTCCTGATGAAGCGCGCGGGCCGCGCCAACGGCCAGACGTGGGGCAAGCAGGCACTCCGGATCAGGGTCGTGCGCGCCGACGGCCGGGCGATCACGTTCGGCTTCGCAACGCTCCGGGAGGTGGTGGTGAAGGGCTTCCTCGGCGCGGTCGCCGCGTCGTTCACGTTCGGCATCGCGAACCTGCTCGACGTCCTCTGGCCGCTCTGGGACGACCAGAACCGCGCGCTTCACGACATGGTCGTGAACACCCGCGTGATCAAGGCGAGCTCGGCTCTCTAACGACCGGCGCGGGCGTGTCGGGCTACGCCGCGGCGGGCTCGACGGCCTCGGGCGCGCCTGTGTGGATGATCTGGTCGCGCCCCGGGCCAACGCCCACGAGCGTGATCGGCACGCCGACGAAGCCGCTCACGTAGTCGAGGTAGTCGCGCGCCGCTTGCGGCAGGTCCTCGAGCCTGCGCACGCCGGTGATGTCCTCGTCCCAGCCCGGCAGCTCGCGGTACTCGCCGGCGGCCTTGTGGAGAATCGACTGGTGGTACGGGAACTCGTCGAACGTCGCGCCCTCGGGGCCCTGGTAGCGGACCGCCACCCGAAGCGGGTCGATGCCGGTCAGCACGTCGAGCTTCGTGATCACGAGGCCGGTGAGGCCGTTGACGCGAGTCGCGTAGCGCAGCGCGACGAGGTCCAGCCATCCGCAGCGGCGCGGTCGGCCGGTCGTGGTGCCGAACTCGCCGCCGGCCTCCCGCATGCGCGCTCCGGTGGCGTCGTCGAGCTCGGTCGGAAACGGCCCCGAGCCGACGCGCGTGATGTATGCCTTCGCGACGCCCAAGACCTCGCCGATGTCCTTCGGCCCGACGCCCGCGCCGACGCACGCCTCGCCGGCGACCGGGTTCGACGACGTAACGAACGGATACGTGCCGTGGTCGATGTCGAGCAGCGTGCCCTGCGCCCCCTCGAACACCACCAGGCGATCGCGCTCCAGCGCGTCCCAGACGACGCGCTGCGTGTCGGCGATGTAGGCCTCGAGGCGGTGGCCGAAGGTCCGGTACTCCTCGGTCATCGCATGGAGGTCGAGCACGGGGTCCTTCTCGAACGGGCGCAGCGCCTGGCGCTTCGGCTCCATCGCGGCGTAGATCTTCTGCTTGAGAATCTTCTCGTCCAGTAGGTCCTGCACACGGATGCCGAGCCGCGCCGCCTTGTCGGCATAACAGGGTCCGATGCCGCGGCGCGTGGTCCCGATCTGGAGCTCCCCGAGCCGCGCCTCGCCGGCGTGATCGAGGATCAGGTGGTACGGCATGATCAGGTGCGCGTTTGCCGAGATGCGGAGTCCGCCGGTGTCGATCCCGCGCCGCCTGAGCCCCTCGAGCTCGTCCGACATCACCTTCGGGTCGACGACGACGCCGTTCCCGATCACGCACAGCTTGCCCGGGTGGAGGATCCCCGACGGGATCAGGTGGAACTTGTAGACGTCGCCGTTCTCGCGGACGATCGTGTGGCCGGCGTTGTTGCCGCCCTGGAACCGGATGATCACATCGGCCCGCTCGGCGAGCAGGTCGGTGACCTTCCCCTTCCCCTCGTCGCCCCACTGGGCGCCCACGATCGCGATTCCTGGCATGACGGGTCGAGTTTAGGGCGGTCCGGGCCGGGCTACGGGGCGGCGATGCGGAGATCACGACCCATGATCGGGATCGGATCCCCGCAGATCTCGATGAGCCGCGAGACCGTCCGCCAACCCACCTGCTCGCGGAGCTCGTCGAGCACGAGGTTCGTCGTGACCACGATCGGGCGCTGGTCCTGCCAGCGCTCGTTGACGATCGAGTAGAGCTGCTCGAGCACCCACTCCGTGCGCCGCTCGGCGCCGAGGTCGTCGAGATGGAGCACGTCCACCCGGCACAGCCGGTCGAAGAGCTCCATGTAGGACATCCCGGAGCTCGCCTCGTACGTCTCCTTGATCTCGGCCAGGAGCCGCGGGACGGAGTAGATCGCGACCGAGCGGCCGGCCTCGAGCGCGGCCTTCGAGATCAGCATCGCGAGCAGCGTCTTCCCCGTGCCCACGTCGCCGTAGAACCACCGCCCGCGACCCTCGGCGATGTTGGGCTCGATGTCGCGGATGAACGAGCGCGTGTCGCGCAGGACGAGCGGGTCGAGGTCGCGCACGGGATTGCGCTCGAACGACGCCTCGCGCAGGAAGCGCCGCGGCACGCCCGAGCCCATGTGACGGGTCTTGGCGCGGCTGATCCGCCCCGCCCTGCACGAGCACGGGCTGGCCACGTCGTCCTGGTCGAGGAGCCAGCCGCTGCCGTCGCAGCGGGCGTCGGGGCAGCTCGCCGGGCCGGCGGCCTCCGGCTCAGCCATGGCCGTTGGAGGAGGACGTGGGAGCGCCGCGGCCCGTGCCGGGCTCCTGATAGAGGTCCGCGAACTTCGGGTGGCGGGAAAGGAACGCGAGCTCGACCTTTCCCACCGGGCCGTTTCGGTGCTTCGCGATGATGAGGTCGGCCTCGCCGGGCCGCTCGGACTCCTGCTTCTTGTAGTACTCCTCGCGATACACGAAGATCACGAGGTCGGCGTCCTGCTCGATCTGCCCGCTCTCGCGGAGATCGGACAGAATCGGTTCCTTGTCCGGCCGCGTCTCGACCGCGCGCGAGAGCTGTGACACGGCGATCACCGGCACGCGCAGCTCGCGCGCCAGGATTTTCAGCCCGCGGCTCATGTGGCCGATCTGCTCGACGCGGTTGACCGACGCGTCCTCGGGTCGCATGAGCTGGAGGTAGTCGACGATCACTAGGCCGAGCTCGTCGCGCGAGTGGAGGCGGCGCGCCTTGGCCCGCAGTTCGTGAATGCCAATGTCGCTCGAATCGTCGACCCAGAGCGGCGACACGGCGAGCTTCTCGGTGGCGCGCATGATGCTCGGCCACCGCTCCGGCTTGACCTTGCCCTTGCGCAGCTCGTCGCCGTTCAGCTTGGCCTGCGACGCGATGAAGCGCTGCGCGAGCTCGGTCTCGGACATCTCGAGCGAGAAGAGGGCGACCGGCTTCCCGTACTTCACGGCGGCGTTCTCGGCGATGTTCGACACGAGCGCTGACTTGCCCATCGAGGGGCGCGCCGCGACCACGATGAGGTTGCCCGGCTGGAAACCGCCGGTGAGCTGGTCGAGGTTGCTGAAGCCGGACGGGGTGCCGCTGACCTCGAGCCCCTCGCGCGAGATCAGCTCGAGCCGGTCGAGCTCCTCGTCGAGCACGTCGCGGATCTGGCGCACGTCGCCGGCGTGCTCAGCGTGGGCGACCTTGAACAGCGCCGACTCGGCCTGATCGAGCAGCTGCTGGGGATCGCCGGAGAAGTCGAGCACGTTCTCCTGGATGTCCTGCGCCGTGGCGAGCAGCCGGCGCATCATCGCGTGCTCGCGCACGATCTTGGCGTAGTGGCGCGCCTTCCACGCGCCCGGCACGACGCTCGGGAGCGAGTGCACATACGACTCGCCGCCGGCCGCCTCGAGATCGCCCGAGCGCGTGAGCTCCTCGCAGACCGTGAGCGCGTCCACGGGCTCCGGCTCCGCCTTGTCGCGCAGGCGGACCATCGCCGCGTAGATCAGCCGGTGACGGTCGCGGTAGAAGTCGTCCGCGGCGAGCTTGACCTCAGCCTGGATTCCGTCGAGCGCCTGCTCGGCGATCAGGATCGACCCGAGGACGGATGTCTCCGCCTCCAGATTCTGGGGCGGCAGCCGGTCCCGGGCTTCAGGCGATGCCGAGACCGCCACGGCCGGTCAAGCGCCCGCGGTGACGATCGTCTTGACGTCTGCCGTGGCCCCGCCGGGGAGCTCCACGCTCACCATGTGGGTGCCGGTCGACTTGATCGGCGGATCCAGGCTGACCTTGCGGCGGTCGATTCTTATGCCGCGCGCCTGGGCGATCGCGTCGACGATGTCCTGCGCCGTGACCGAGCCGAAGAGCCGCCCGTCGTCGCCGGCCGGCTGGCTGATCGTGAGGACCGTCCGCGTGAGGAGTGAGGCGTTCTCCTGCGCACGCTCGGCCGCCTCAGCCTGCGCGCGCTCGGCCGCCTCCGCACGGCGGCGGGCCTCGGCGATGCCCGCCGTCGTGGCCGGCTGGGCCAGCTTGCGCGGCACGAGGTAGTTGCGCAGGTAGCCGGGCGAGACGTCGATGACCTCCCCGCGCTCCCCGAGCGTCTCGACCTGCTGAAGAAGGATCGCCTGCGCCATGAGAATGCGTGCGGGTCAGCCGGAGAATGTGGGCGGCCGGTGACGCGAAAACCAAGCAGCCGAAGGACACAGGGTCGAAGCCATATGTCGATATGGCGAGACCCGAGGACGCCCGGATGCGCCGGTTTGCAGCCTCACCGGTCGCTCACATAAGGCAGCAGGCCGAGCTCCCGCGCTCGCTTGACCGCCGTGGCGAGCTGGGCCTGGTGGCGGCGGCAGGCACCGGTGATCCGGCCCGAGCGGATCTTGCCCTTCTCGCTCATCGCGCGCCGGAGCATCCCGAAGTCCTTGTAGTCGACGACGTCGATCTTGTCGCGGCAGAACTGGCACGACTTGCGCCGCGCGCCGCTCGCCGGGCCCCGCCGGTTGTCTCTCCGGCGCGTCTGCTGCCGGCTCTGTCCTCCGCGCTGCTTGGCCACCTGCTTGCTCCTCAGTGATGGATGAAGTCGTCGATCAGAACGGGATGTCGTCGTCCGCGGACTTGGCGCCCGCCGGAGCGCTCTGGAAGTCGCTCGTGTCCGCGGGAACGTCGCTCTGCGGCGTGAAGCGCCCCCCGTTCTCGCCACCCTCGCGCGACCCGAGGAACTGCACCGAGTCGGCAATGATATCCACGGACTGGCGCTTGTTGCCCTGCTTGTCCTCCCACTCGCGCCACTCGAGGCGTCCGTCGAGCGCGATCGGGCGCCCCTTCTGCAGGTAGGTCGCGCAGTTCTCGCCCTGGGCGCCCCACACCGTGACGTCGAAGTAGTTGGGCTTGTCGACCCACTGGCCGGAGCCGTCCTTTCGCCGCGTGTTGCAGGCGAGCCGCAGGCTGCAGACGGAGGTTCCGCTCGGGGTGTTCCTGAGCTCGGGGTCGCGCGTGAGGTTGCCTGTCATGACTACGCGGTTGATGTTCGTGGCTGCCATTGGCGGACGCTCCTTGCGGGTCGGCGGCGTGCGATTTACGAGGCAACCGAGGGTATCGCCGCGGCCCCCCGGAATCGCCCCGGCCGGCTCAGGAAGTTGCAGGAAGGTGGGTAGAGATTCGCGATCCCGTTACGGACGGCGTGGTCGCGTGACGCTGTGGTCAGCGCTCGGGGCGCGGCGGCGCGTCAGCGGCGGCTCGCGCCGCAACGGTTGCGTCGGCGTCCTCGTCCCGACCGCGGGGCGCCTCGGCGCGCGGGGTGGGCGGCGGCGGCGAGCCGGGCTTCAGGCGGATGATCCGGAAACGCAGGACGCCGTCGGTGATCTTGAGCGTGTGGTCGAGCCGCTCGAGCAGGTCCGAGTCGCCCTCGAACTGGAACAGGTGGTAGCCGGCCTCGCGCCGATGGTCGATCTCGAAGGCCATCCTCCGGGTGCCCCAGTCGTGTGAGCCCACGAGCGTCCCGCCGGACTCGATCATCGACTGGACGTCGCCGACGATCTCCGGATGACGCTCGTCGGGAGCGTTCGGATCCAGCATGAGCATGAGGTCGTACAGGGTGACCATCGGCGGGCAACCCTAGCAGCGGGAGGGCCGATCTCACGGCCCCGACGGGGGGCGAGAACCCGCGTCCCGAGCGCTTCTCCTCACATGACGCCGCGACGAGCCAGCGACCCGCCGACCGTGCTCGAGCGCGTGCGCTGGGGGAACGTCGGCCGCCTCGCGGCGGTCATCGGAGCGGCTGTCCTCCTCGTACTCGGCTCGCGCGGCGGCTCTCCCCCCGAGCCGCCCGCGCGGGTCGAGGCGACGCCGCCGGTGGAGGTGCCTCCCACGTCGGAGGAGAGACCGGAGCGCAATGCCGCGCGGGGTCGTGATCGGGAGCGCGACCGGCGCAGGCGCTCGCGGGAGGGACGCCAACGCGGGAGCGATCGCGGCGGTGGGCGCGGGCGCGAGGTCGCCGCGGCGCCGGCGCCCGCCCAGCCTGCTGCCGCGGGGCCGCCCGAGGCTCCGGAGCCGGTCGTGTCGCCGGCGCCCGAGCCGCCGCGCTCGCCTAGCGGACAGAGAGGAGCGGGCGGCGGCGGTCCCGCGGCGCCCTCGCGGTCGGGCGGAGCCCCGGCTCCCTCTCGCCCGAACCCGTCCGGACCGGCGCCCAGTCCGAACGTGGCTCCGGCACGCCCCGACCCGGGCGGCGGAGGGGGGAGCGCTCCGGAGTTCCTGTGACGACCGGGAAGCGCACCGTCCTGCCTAGGGTTCGCATGCGGACGCAGGGCAGGACGCTTGCGGGAAAGCCGCCCAGCGCCGAAGCCCTCGGGCGGTCGATCTTGGCCCCTATGAGGGCGCAAAAGGTTCAGCGAGACCGCGGACGCGCTGCCTGCGCAGGCCCGGAGCCCCTAAGTCACCGCCGGCGCCAGTCCCGCCTGCTTCGCCTCGATGTCGGCGAGCTGGGCGTCGACCCAGTCGCCGGGGTCGCGCGCGGTCACGATCTTCTTGAGGCCCTGGGCGCGCCAGGACCGCTCCTCGGCGGACATCGTGAGAGCGCGGTGGATGGCGTCGGCCTGCTCCTGGACGTCGAACGGGTTGACGGAGAGTGAGAACTCACCCAGCTCCTCGTGGGCGCCCGTGTTCTCGGAGAGGAGGCTCACCCCGTCGCGCTCGTTGATGAGCGGTCCCTCCTTCGCCACGAGGTTCATGCCGTCGAACATGGCGTTCACGATCAGGAGGTCGTAGTGCTTGTACGTGGCGATGGCCTCCTCGAGGTTCTCGCGCAGCTTGAGCTCGATCGGCATCCAGTCGGTCGTGCCGTGGCGGTGGTTCACCACGGCCACGAGCGCCTCGATCCGCTCCAGGTACTCGACGTACTCGGGCACGTCCTGCCGCGAGGGAACGAGGTGGGCGACGAACGTCACGACCTCGCGGAACTCGGGGTGCTGCTCGAGGAACAGGTCGAAGGCGGCGAAGCCGCGGAGCACGTTCTTCGACAGGTCGGCTCGGTCGACCCGCAGGATCAGGTGGGCGCGCCGGCGACGAAGGATCTCGCGCTCGTACTCGTGCACGCTCGGCCGCTGGGCCGTGCGCCCGAAGCTCTCGGCCGAGATTGGCAGTGGGTACGCGCGGACCCACACCTCGCGGCCCTCGAACTGCACGACGCCGGCCTCCTCGTCCACGTCGAGGTCGAAGAGCTCGCGACAGCAGAGGAGGAAGTTGCGCCGGTAGGAGCGCGTGTGGAAGGCGACGATGTCGTTCGACAGGATCCCCTCGTACAGGTCCTCGCGCACGTCCCGCGGCAGCACCAGCCAGGCGTCCGGCTGGGTCCACGGGATGTGGACGAAGTGGTGGAGGAACGCGTCCGGGCGCTCGCGGCGGATCGAGCGCGGCGCCGTGTAGAGGTGGTAGTCGTGGAGCATCACGACCGCGTCCTCGCCCTCGATCTCCTCGAGCACCGCGCGCGCGAGGTCGTCGTTGACCGTCCGGTAGCCGTTCTCGTAGGCGGCCACCTCCTGGCGCCGGATGTCCGGAGCGTTCGAGAGGTCCCACAGGTAGTGCTGGATGAACCAGAGCATCGGGTTCGCGAAGACGTTGTAGAACTGCTCGTAGGCCTCCGGGTCGCTTTCCACGAGGCGGATCCGGTAGTCGGTCTCGTCGAGGCGGCAGGGAAACCCGCGGCCGCCGTGCTCGCGACTCGCCTCGACGTCCTCCGGCGTCAGGGTGGACGCCACCCACAGCGCATCGCGATGGTTCACGAGGCCGGTCAGGGCCGTGACGAGCCCGCCCCCGCCGCGCCGCGCCACCAGCTCGCCCGACTCGTCTCGCTCGAACATGGCGGGGCCGCGGTTCGAGACGAGGACGAGCGGGGTTTCGCGGTTCATCCGAGGCCCTTGAAGATACGCAGCCAGTCGCGCAGCAGGCGGGGCGTGAGGAAGTTCTGGCGCACGTGCTCCTTCCCGCGGCGGCCGAGCCACTTGCCAAAGCCGGGGTCGCGCAGCACGGTGAGCGCGCGCTCGGCACACTCCTCCGGCGACGACACGAGGTACCCGGTCTCCCCGTCGTGCACCTGAAGCGGGATCCCCCCGACGTCGCCGCCGATGAACGGCCGCGCCTTCCAGAGCGCCTCGGTGACGGTGAGCCCGAACCCCTCGCGGGTGGACTTCTGGATCATCACGTCCGCGAGCGACTGAAACGCGTTGACCTCGATCGCGCCGACGTTGTTGAGGTTGTTGAGGATCAGGATGTCGGGGTCGCCGCCGGCGTACTCCACGGTCGAGTTGAAGAACGTCCAGCCCTCCGGGTCGTCGGTGGCCATCGAGCCGACGAGCGCGAGCTGCACCTCCGGGATCTCCGCGCTGACCGCGCGGTAAGCGTCGATCACCCCGATCGGGTCCTTCCAGGGGTCGAAGCGCGAGACCTGGCACAGGAGCGGGCGGTCGACGTCGAGGCCGAACTGATCGCAGACGAACGCTGCGTCCTCGGGCGAGAGCGCCATGTTCTTCGGCGAGAGCGGGTCGATCGCCGGCGGGCAGATGTGCACGCTCGCCGCCCCGTCGAGGCCGCTCGGCACGTAGTCCTGGAGGTGGAAGACCGACGCGTCGTAGTCGTGCAGCACGGGGACCATTCGGTCGATCGTCGGCGGGTGGGGCGTCGACAGGTCGATGTGGCAGCGCCAGACCCACTTGTCGGCGCGATCGGGGACGTGGCGCCGGATCAGTGCGGCTGCGGGTCGTGGACGATGATCACGTCCCACCCGCCGTCGAGCTCGCCGGCGTTGATCTCGTTGTACTGCTCGTAGACGCGCCACTCCTCGGGGCTCAGGTCGAGCGGATTGCCTTGGAGCGCGTTGTGCAGGAGCTTGGTGGCGTTGAAGAACTCCTCCCGCCCGACGATGACCTGCCACTCCGCCTTGATGCCGACGTCGCGCATCAGCGGGACGAGCGTGAAGAGGATCTCCGAGACGCCGCCCCCGAAGGCCGTGGCGGACAGGTGCAGGACGCGCAACCCGGAGAGCTCGTTCGCGAGCTCGCGAACCTCCTCTGCCAGGGGTCGGCCCACGAGATGCGTGTAGTCGGCGAGCGCCTTGTGGCCCACCGGCACCGGCTGCAGCAACCGCTACCCCCTGTCGCTCGTTTGACGGACGGCGGGAGGAATCTCGCCGAGGTACTTGACGAGCCGCATCGTCTCGTCGCTGTACTCGCACTCGTCGACCGTCGCCCCGATGATCGCCCGTCCGAGCTCCCGCTCCTCGTCGGACACCGCGACCCCGGACGGCCCCGCGATGTCCAGCACGAGCCGGTCGTCCTCGAGCTGGAACGCGAAGCTGAGCGCGTGGCCGTCGCCGCTCGCCGCGGCCGGCTTCGGATGACGAGCTCGAGGTTGCCGCTCCGCGCGTCGCTCTCGCCGACGAAGGCCGCGGCCGCCTCGGTGATCGCGAGCTTCAGGTCCGCCACCTCCTCGGGCGGCAGCGGCGTGAGCCGGCAGACCGCCGACAGGGCGAGCCGCGCAAGCACCACGAAGTCCGGCTTCGGCGGGACCTCGAGGCGGACCATCCGACCGATCGCGGTCGTTGTCATCAGAGCGGGGGTTCCGTGCTTTGCCGTCGGTTAAACACGAGTCGGTCGATTCCGGCGTCGAGCGCCGCGAGGATCTGCTCGTGGAGAGCCGCGTTCGCGGAGGCGACGACGGACATCTGGTACTCGGCGCCGGACCCGAGCAGTGGCCGATCGTCGAGCCCCGAACCGCGGGCGTCGGTCACGATCGCCCCGGCCTCCGTGAGGCAGAGCGCGGCCGCCGCGAGGTCGTAGGGCGAGTTGTTGAGAACGGCGCCTCCGCCCACGCGCTCGAACTCGGCCCGGAGGCCCGGGACCTCGTCGACCATCCGCGGGCCGGGCTCGACGTAGGCGTCGAGCTGGCCGGTGATCACGCGGGTCATGTCGAATGCGGCCGATCCGAGGTCGAACGTGGCGCCTCCGACCGACGAGCCGTCGATCAGGTCGGCCAGCACCTCGACCAGCGCGCGCGCCGGCCGGCCACGGAAGCCGTAGGTCCAGAATATCCGGTCGACCCTCCGCGAGCCAGAGAGCCGGACCGGCGGCCCCTCCGTAAGCCCTCCGCCCCGCTCGGCCAGGAAGACACGCCCGGACGGGATCTCGACCACGCAGCCCACGGTCACGTCTCCCATCGTCACGTCCCGGCGGAAGGGAGCGGCGGCGACCGACACGCAGCAGGACTCGAGCCCGGCCAGCGCGGGGCGGGTGCCGTCGATCGGATCGACGACGAGCACCGTCGCCGGGTCGCCGCTCCCGCCCGGGACCACGAGGCCGCGATCCTCGGAGAAGAACGCCACGTCGGGCGCCCGCTCGGCCAGGAACGAGGCCAGGAAGCGCTCCGCGTCGGCGTCGATCGCGAAGGTCACGTCACCCCCTGCGGCCGCTCGCTCCTCGTGCGCGCGGCCGGCGTGAGCGCCGACCAGCGGGAGGACCTGCTCGCGAAGCGCCAGCGAGAGGTCGCGAACCAGCTCGGTCAGGCCGCGCTCCGGCGCACGCTCGGCCGGCGCGGCGCTCACTCCGTGGGCGCGCGGCTCGGACGCGGCGCGAGCGTCACGTCCACGGTGCGACGCTCGTCGCCGCGCACCACCTCGAGCTCGATCTCGGTGTCCGGCTCGAGGGCGCTGATCAGGTCGGCGATGTTGTCCTCGCGGGTGAGCGGCCGCCCGTCGACCGCGACGATCACGTCCCCTCCCGTCGGGATCTCCTGCTGCGCCTGGAAGTCGATCGGGGAGCCGCCCGCCTCGATGCCCGCCTCGTCGGCGGGACTTCCGTCCTCGACGTCGGTCACGAGCGCGCCCGCGTCGGCGTCCACCTCGAGTCGCTCGGCGAGCTGTGGGTAGAGCTGCTGCGACGTCACTCCCAGGAACGCGTACGACACCTCGCCGTCGTCCCGGAGCGCAGCGAGCGATCGCTTCACCGTGTCCACGGGCACGGCGAACCCGACGCCGACCCCGCCGCCGCTCGTGGACTGGATCTGGGCGTTGATCCCGAGCACCCGCCCACGCGCGTCGAGCAGCGGCCCGCCGGAGTTGCCCTGGTTGATCGCGGCGTCGGTCTGGATCGCGTCCCCGATCCGGAACGCCGTGAGCGACTGGATGTCGCGGTCGAGCGCCGAGATCACGCCGATCGACAGCGACTGGCGCTCGCCGAACGGGCTGCCGATCGCGGCCACCGGCTCACCGACCACCAGGTCGCTCGAGGAGCCCAGCTGAAGCGGCTTGAGCGACAGCTCCCCGGTGTCGACCTTCAGAAGGGCCACGTCCGAGTTCGGGTCCGCCCCGACGATCTCCGCCTCGACCTGGTTGCCGTCGGCGAACGAGACGAACACCTGGTCGGCGTCCTCGAGGCTCGGCGCCTCCCCGGTGGTGACGACGTGGGCGTTGGTCGCCACGTACCCGTCGCGGTCGAGGACGAAGCCCGACCCGAGGCCGCCCTCGCCGCCGTCCTCGCCGAGCGCCGGAGTGGCGCCGTCGAACGTGGAGATCACGGTCACGACCCCTGGGGCGAGCCGGTCGTAGATCGCGGCGGGGTCGAAGCCGCGCTTCCCGCCCGCCTGCACGACCTCGACGCGCGAGCCCTCGTCGCTCGCGGCGTCGGCCGTCGGCGGGGCTGCGGGTCGGGGGTCCGAGCTCGACTCCTCGCCGCAGCCGGCGGTCGAGAGCAGCGCCACCGCCGCGAGCGCGGCGAGGCGCGCGCCGCTCATTCGCTCCCGTCGCTCGGGCCGGCCGGCAGCTCGAGCGTGAACGCGGTATCGCCGGGGCGCGAGCGCAATCTGATCCGGCCGTGCATCCGCTCGGCCAGCTCGCGGGCGATGGCAAGGCCCAGCCCTGAGCCGCGCGCCGCGTCGGCGGTGTAGAAGCGCTCGAAGACCTGCTCCGGGGCGTGCTCGGCGAGGCCGTCGCCGGTGTCCGCCACGGTGAACTCGGTGGCGCCGTTCTCCCGGCCCGCGCTGACGGTCACCCGCGTGCCCTCGGGCGTATGCCGCAGCGCATTGTCGAGCAGGATACGCATGATCTGGGTGACCCGCTCGGGGTCGCAGAAGGCCTCTACCCCGCCGCCCGGGAGCTGGACGTCGATGGTCGTTCCTCCCCTGCGGACGGCCGGCTCGAACTCGCCCACCACGACCTGCCCGAGCTCCGCGATGTCGACCTCGCGCGGGTGGAGGCGGAGCGAGCCGGCGTCGAGTCGCGACAGGTCGAGCAGGTCCACGGCGAGCTTCTGGAGGCGCTCGATCTGCTCGCGCATCGACTTGAGGAACTCCTCCCGCGTCGAGCGGTCGAGCTCCTCGTCCTGGAGGAGCTCGGCGAACCCGCTGAGCGAGAAGATCGGCGTCCTGAGCTCGTGGGACGCGTTGGCGATGAACTCACGGCGGGCGCGCTCCACTCGCGCGAGCTGCTCCTGCATCTCGTTGAAGGTGCGCGTCAGCTCGCCGAGCTCGTCGTCCGAGTCGATCGGCAGCGGCTTGGTCAGGTTGCCCTCGGCAACCTCGTGGGCAGCCTCCTCGAGCCGGCGCACCCGCCGTGACAGGGCGCGGGCGATCAGGTACCCGCCGAGGAGCGACACCGCCAGCGCGAGCGCGCCCGCGACCAGCACCTGCCGCCTGATCAGGCCGGTCGACTCGGCGACCGCGTCGAGGTTGCGCGAGTAGAGCGCGACCCACTCCACGTCGAGGCCCGGCTGACTGAGCGGCGCGGCGGCCTGGGCGACCTCATCGCCGCCGTAGCGGCCGAGGCCGGTCTCGATCTGCTCGCTTCGCACGGCGGCGAGCGCCACGTCCTCGGTCACGTCTATGTTCGGGTCGGCGCGCGAGTCCGAGAGCGGGCTGAGGCGCCCGGCGGTGGTGCCGGATCGCTGGACCGCGAACAGCGTCACCGGCGCCTCGGCCCGGTCGGCCGTGTCCCTCACGAGCTCGTCGAGCTGGAGCGCCGGGACGTCCGTGTTCATCACCTCCTCGACGCGCCCCGAGAACGCGCCGGCGGCCCGCTCGACGTCGTCGACCTGCTGCTGCTCGAGGTTCGACTCGAGCTGCGGGACGACGTAGAAGTACACGGCGGCGAAGGCGATCAGCGTGATCGCGCCGAAGAGGAGGGTGATCTTGATCGTGAGCGACCGGAGCCGCGGGGCCCTGAGCGCTCTCATCGGTCGCGGAAGTGGTAGCCGAACCCGCGGTCCGTGATGATGAAGCTCGGCTCGCGCGGGTCGAGCTCGAGCTTCTCGCGCAGGTGCCGTATGTGCACGTCGATCGTGCGCGGATCGCGGTACGCCGAGTCGCCCCAGATCCGCTCGAGGAGCATCGTCCTGCTGAAGACGCGCCCCGGGTTGCAGGCCAGGGCGGCCAGGATCTCGAACTCGACGTAGGTCAGCCGGACGGGCTCCTCGCGCACGTCGACCTGCCGCTTCGCGAAGTTGATCCGCAGCCCGTCCTCCTCGAGCGGCTCGTCGCTCGGCTCGTCGCGCTGGGCGCCGGGCCGCTCGGCACGTCGCAGGACAGCCTTGATTCGGCTCCTGAACTCTCGCATCGAGAACGGCTTGGTGATGTAGTCGTCGGCGCCGAGCTCGAGGCCGAGGACGGTGTCGAACTCCTCGGTCTTGGCCGTGAGCATGATGATCGGCACGCCGCTCTGCGCGCGGAGTTGACGGCAGACCTCGAAGCCGTCGACCTTCGGCAGCATCACGTCGAGAACGATGAGGTCGAAGCTCTGCTCGCCGGCCCGCTCGAGCGCCTCCTCGCCGTCGAGCGCGGAGACGACCTCGTAGCCCTCCTTGCGCAGCGGGTACGACAGCAGCGTCTGGACAGATTGCTCGTCGTCGACGAGGAGGATTCGGGGTGCGGTTGGAGACATGACGCGCTCAGGGCCCGAGACGGCGCCGGTCCATGAGATTGTAGGTTGCGGGCGGTGGAGCCTCACCAGTGATCGAGCCGCGCGTCTACCGGGCGGCGTTCCTCCCGGCGGTCCTGATCGCGGTCGTCGCGGCGTTCTCGCTCCAGCCGCTGCCGGAGCCGCTCGAGTCCGACCTGGCAGCCGACGTGCTGTTCCAGGGCGACCCGGCCGCCGCGGCCGCGAGGGAGATAGTCGAGGACGCTCCCGACCGGCGGGCTGGCACCGACGGCGACGCGGCGACGGCCGACATCGTGGTGGCGGGCCTCGAGCGCGCGGGGTTCGAGACCGAGGTCGATCGCTTCACCGCGGCGGGCCGCCCGCTCTCGAACGTGATCGGACGGCGCAGCGGGGCGTCTCGCGACCAGGTCGTGCTGATGGCGCCGCGCGATGCGGATGCGGTGCCGGACCTCGCCGGCAGCGCCACCGACACGGCGACGCTGCTCGAGCTGGCGCGCGCGCTCGAGGGGAGGGCGTCGAGGAAGTCGCTCGTTCTCGTTTCCACCGACGGCTCGACGCTCGGCAGCGCCGGGGCGCAGCGGTTCGCCGAGACGGCACCCGATCGCGGGCGGATCGACGCCGTCCTCGCGCTCTCGGACCTCGGCGCGCCCGGCGGCGAGCCCCGGCTCGTGGCGTGGTCGAACGACGACGCCCGCGTAGGGCTGGGACTCGAGCGGACCGCGACGGAGGCGCTGCGCGGCGAGATCGAGGACGCGGCCGGCACGGAGGGACTCGTGAGTCAGCTCGCCCATCTCGCGCTCCCGTTGGGGATCGGTGCGCAGGGGGTCCTCCTCGAGAGCGGGATCGACGCGATCCGGTTCTCAGGGACGGGGGAGCTTGCCGCCCGCGAATGACGGTGGTGAGATCGACTCCGAGCGGCTCGGCGTGCTCGGCCGGGCCGTCCTGCAGACGGTCGCCGCGATCGACTCCGGGCCGCCGCTCGAGCCCCCCGGGCCGGCCACCTACCTGATCGTCGCCGGAAACGTCGTGCCGGAGTGGGCGGTCTCGCTGCTCACGCTGGCACTGATTCTTCCCGCGCTGATCGCGTCGGTGGACGCGCTTGCTCGCGCCCGCCGCCGCCGGGAGCCCGTGGGACGCTGGATGGTTTGGCTGGCCGCCGGGATCGCCCCCTTCGCGCTCGGCCTCGGCGTGGCGTTCCTGCTGGTCGTGACCGGGCGGGCGCCGGATGCGCCGCCCGCCGCGCTCGCGCCCATGGCCGAGCCGTTCGGCGGCGCCGACGCGGCCGTGCTCGGCGTCGTGGCGGCGGTGATCGCGCTCGGCTGGATCTTCGGCCGCGGCGCTCTGATCCGGCGCCGCGGCGCGGGAGGCGATCCGGCCGCGCCCGGGGCGGCTTGCGCGACTGCCGTGGCCCTGAGCGCCACGACGCTCGTCGTATGGGCGCTGAACCCGTTCGCGGCCGCCGCCCTGCTGCCCGCCGTCCACCTCTGGATCCTGGCCACGTTCGGGGACTTCCGCGGGCCCGCGGTCCGTGTCTCGCTGGTGCTCGCGGGACTCGTCGTCCCCGCCACGATCGCCCTCTTCTACCTCGACCGGCTGGGTCTCGGCCCGCTAGGCGGCGCCTGGTACCTGTTCCTCACGGTCACCGGCGGTCAGGTGGGCATCGTCCAGGCGCTCGCCGGATGCGTGCTCGCGGGCCTCCTGGCGTCGGTCATAGCGATCGTCGTCGCCCGCGGGCGACGCCGCGACGCCGGGGCGGAGCGGCGGCCGGCGGTCCGGGGGCCGGGCGGCTACGCCGGGCCGGGATCGCTGGGCGGGACCGAGTCGGCGCTCCCGCGCCGCTGACCCACCGGGGCGTCAGCCGAAACGGTGCTCGAAGCCGGCGAGCGGCGCCGGCCGGCCCGCGCCGTCGAGCAGCCGAAGCCCGTCTCCCTCCCGTACTGCGCCGATCCACGTGAGGCGCTCGCCTCCCGCGACGCGCTCGATCTCCGCCCGCCGCTCGGGCGGCGCGGCCCAGAGCAGCTCGTAGTCGTCGCCGGCGGCGGCGGCGAGCTCCAGCGCGTCGCGCCCCGTCGCGCGCGCGACCTCGCTCACTCCGGCGTCCACCGGGAGGCGATCGAGCTCGATCGAGAGCTCGACGCCGCTCCGCGCGGCGACGTGGCCCGCGTCGGTCGCCACGCCGTCGCTCACGTCGATCATCGCGGTGGCGCCGGCTCCGGCGAGCGCCCGGCCGAGGCCGAGCCGCGGCTCGGGACGCCGGTGGCGAGCCAGCAGGGCGGCGCGGCGCCCGTCGTCGATCTCAGCGGACGCGCCTTCGAGGAGCAGGAGCCCGGCGCCCGCGCCGCCGAGCGCCCCGGAAACGCCGACGAGGTCACCCGGGCGCGCGCCGTTGCGATAGACGAGGGCGCCCTCGTCCTCGGCCCACCCGGTGACCGTCACAGAGACGGCGAGCGCGGGAGCCGCGGTCACGTCGCCGCCGGCGATCGTCACCCCGGTGCGCGCGGCGAGGGCCTCCATCGCCGCGACGAGCTCGAGCGCGCGATCCGCGTCCGTCCCTTCCGGGAGCGACAGCGCGACGTAGGCCTCGCCGGGCTCGGCGCCCATCGCCGCGAGGTCGGACAGCGCCGCGGCGAGCGCCTTGTGGCCGGCGTCGGCGTAGCCGTGGGTCGCGAGATCGAAGTGGACGCCGTCAACGGCGGTGTCGACCGAGGTGACCGCCAGCGCCCCCGCGCGAACGACGGCCGCGTCGTCGCCCATCGCCTGGACGATCCGGTCGCCTCGCCGTCCGAGCAGCGCCTCGATCGCCTCGATCAGCTCTCGCTCGACCACGCCGACAGTCTGACCGGCTAGTGACCTACAGCGGCACCGCGATCGCCAGCATCCAGGCACAGAGCACCACCGCGGCCACGAGCGGCCGGCGGTCCGAGGCGAGCGCCGCGAGCGGGAGGAGCCACAGCGCGTACCACGGCACGAGCCACGCCGAGGCCAGAAGGAGCGCGAGCGTCGCCCACGCCGCGGCGGTTATCGGGTCCGCCCCGCGCCACGTCCGCCAGAGCTGGAGTCCGGCCACCGCCGCGAACGCCAGCGCCAGCGCGACGCGGGTCGCGTCGCGGTAGTCGAATCGATCGCCCGGCAGGACGACGCCGAGAAGCTCGGCCGACTTGTAGGGGAGGCTGAAGCGAGAGCTCCGCTCCTGGTTCGACCCGATCACGCCGAGCGCGTCGAGCGCGTCCGGGCCGAAGGCGATGAGCGCCGTGAGCGTCACCGCCAGCGCTACGGCCGCCGCGGCGAGCGCGGCGGGGAGCCGGGGCCGTGCCGCCGCGACGAGGAACGGGACGACCAGCCCCGCCGAGGCCTTGAGGCCGGCGGCGGCCGTGGCGACGGCGGATCCGGCGGGCTGCGCGCCACGCACGAAGACGAGCACCCCGAGCATCGTGGCCAGCACCACGAGCGCCTCGTTATGGGCGCCCGCCACGACGTGGACCAGCACCAGCGGGTTTAGGCCCACCGCCAGCGCGGGCAGCACCGGGTCGCGCCCGAGCCGCTCGGCGGTCCGCCAGACGACGCCGACGACGCCGAGCGACGCGGCCGCCGCCACGACCTTGAGCGCCCAGAACGCGGCCGGCACGCCGAGCGGGGAGAGCGCGTACGTGGGGAGGGTGAAGAGCGGGCCGTAGACCGAGACTGCGCCCTTCGAGCCGGTGAAGGAGAAGACGGGGTCGCCGAAGATCGCGAGCGGCGCTGCCGTGTACGGGTTGAGCCCGTGCTCGACGCCCAGCCGCGCGTAGGCGATGTAGGAGAAGACGTCCTGGGAGAGCAGCGGGGGCGCGAGCAGGAACAGCGCGTGGAGGCCCACCACCGAGCCGATCGCGAGGCGCCGCGACACCGCGCCGGCGCGCGTCAGCACGAACGCGTAGAGAAGGAGCGAGGCCCAGAGCCCGGCGTAGAAGAGCGGTCCGGCGAGCGGCCCGTCGGCCGCGTCGAGGCCGGCGAACCGAAGCGGCCCGAGCAGCCAGTCCGGCGAGCCGCCGTTCGTGGCGAGCACCACGTTCGAGCCCGGCGCCGCGGGAAGCGCCGCGAGCAGCACGTAGACGACGCTCAGCGCGACGACAGCGGCGAGGGCGGCCGAGCCACTCGACTCCTCTGCGGCTTCCCGGCTAGTTCCCCGGAGGCTCCTGGGGCGGCTCTGCGTAGTACTGCTCGTCGTAGCCACTGGGATTCCCCGTCGAGCCGTCGTCGGACTGCCCCGTCCTCGTGCCGGGCGTGGTCGTCTTCGTGCCGGTCGCAGCGTACTTCCCGGTGAACGGTTGCAGGCTGGCCGGTTGGCTCGGGGTCGGGAAGCTGTCGCAGGCGCCGTTCGCCGTGCCCATGAACGACGACCAGATCTGGGCGGGCAGGGTGCCGCCGGCCACGCTGATGCCGTGCACGGACGTCATCTCGCGCTGGGCGTCCGGATAGCCGATCCAGACCGAGGTCGACAGCGAGGGCGTGTAGCCCGAGAACCAGGCGTCGTTGAAAAAATCGGTCGTGCCGGTCTTTCCGGCGGTCCCGTCGGGGCAGTTGATCTGGGCGCGCGTGCCCGTGCCGGACTGGACGTTCTCGCGCAGGATCTTCGTGACCTCGTAGGCCTCGCCGTCAGAGATCACGCGCCTTCGCTCGGGCTTGCCGAGCCGCTCGGTCTTCCCGTTCGGGAAGTCGATGCGCTCGATCGCCTGCGGGTCGTTCCGGATTCCGCCCGAGGCGAGCGTCGCGTACGCGTTCGCCATCTCGAGCGGCGATACGCCCACGCGCAGTCCGCCGAGCCCCTCAGCCGGGAGGCCGTCGAGCTTGCTCGTGATCCCGAGGAGCTTCGCCGTTCGCGCGACCTCGTCCGGCCCGATGTCGGCGATCAGCTGCGCGTAGACCGTGTTGTCCGACTTCAACGTGCCGTCGACGAGGCTCATTCGTCCGCCGTATGTGTCGTCGTAGGTCTTGACCTGCCACGGCCCGTAGCCAGGGAGGTTGAGCGACAGCGGCTTCGACGTGTAGTACGTGCTGTCGGGGTCGATTCCCTTGCGGATCGCCGCCGTGAGCACCATCGTCTTGAACGCTGAGCCGGGCTGGCGATGGCCCTGCGCCGCGAGGTTGAACGTGCGCTCGTCGTATCCGCCGCTCGAGGCCATCGCGCGGATGTACCCATTCGACGGATCGACCGCGACGAGCGCCGAGCTCGGATCGTCCGGATAGCCGAGCGTCCCGTCGATCGCCGCGCGCCCGGACTCCTGGAGATCGGGGTCGATCGTCGTATGGACCTCGAGGCCACCCTTGCGAACGGCCTTGACCCCGTAGCGCTCGATCAGCTCCTCCTGCACGTAGTCGAAGAAGTAGGGCTCGCGGCGATCGCTGTACTTGTCGCTCTGGTCGAGGCCGAGCGGCTTGTCGGTCGCGGCCTGACGCTCGGCGGCCGTGATGTAGCCGTTCTTCTCCATGGCCGCGAGCACCTCGTCGCGCCTTGCGAGGGCGGCGTCGGGGTTGCGGAAGGGCCCGTACTGCGACGGCGCCTGTGGGAGCCCCGCGAGCAGCGCGGCCTCCCCTAGCTTCAGATCCTCGGCGGGCTTCGAGAAGTAGAGCTGCGAGGCGGCCTCGGTGCCGAGCGCGGTCCGCCCGTTCACGGTTCCGTAGGGGACCGAGTTGAGGTACTGGCGCAGGATCCACTCCTTCGTGTGTTGCTCCTCGAGCTGGATCGCGATCTTCGCCTCGCGGATCTTGCGCTCGATGTTGCGCTCGGGATTCTCGATGTAGAGCGCCCGCGCGAGCTGCTGGGTGATCGTCGAGCCGCCCTGCACGGTGTCGCCGGAGCTGAAGTTCTTGATGCCCGCGCGTGCGATCGCCGAGTAGTCGACCCCCTCGTGCTCGAAGAAGTTCTCGTCCTCGATCGCGATCGTGGCCTCGCGGATCGAGTCGGGCATCTGCTTCGAGTCGATCGGGGTCCGAATCTCGTCGGACTGGACGAACCCGAGGCGCGTACCGTCGGCCGCGAAGATCGACGAGGTCGCGCCCGCGTCGCGCGGCTTGAGCTCCTCGATGTCGGGCGTGTCGCCCGCGACGGCGAGCACGTAGCCTCCGACCGCGAGCGCCCCGACGACGAGCACCGTGAGGACCACGAGAGCGCCGACCAGGAGGCCGCCGAGCGGGCGGGAGCGACGACGTCTCAGCTTTCGCTCGCGGTAGGTCATCGAAGGAGAGGCTCCCGCCTAGGCTGCCCGCTGGAGACATGAGTCGCGGGCGGCGACAAGCCAAGGATAGAGAGTCGGCTGAGCCGCGATCGCGGTTCGAGACGCGAGTTGAGACGGTCGTATTCGACTGCATGGGCACGCTCGTGGAGCTCCTGCCGCCCGGTCCACGACTCCGAGCGGAGCTCAGTCGACGCTCCTCGCTCGAGGTGACGGAGGCGCGCGCCGCGGCGGCGTTCGACGAGGAGATCCGCTACTACGTGGCGCACCATCGCGAGGGACGCGACGCAGCATCGCTCGCCGAGCTTCGCGACCGCTGCGCCGACGTGCTGCGGCGCTCGCTCGACCTCGATCGGAGCGCGCTCCCCGTCGTCCGCGCGGCGATGCTCGCCGCGCTCGAGTTCCGGCCCTACTCGGATGCCGCTCCGGCGCTTGCCGGCGCGCGGGCGCGCGGGCTGGGCGCAGTGGTGGCGAGCAACTGGGACTGCTCGCTGCCGCAGGTGCTGGAGGAGGCCGGGCTCCTCGACTTGCTCGACGGCGTCGTCTCGTCCGCCGCCGTGGGCGCGGCAAAGCCCGACGCGCGCCTATTCGAGGCCGCCCTCGACGCCGGTCGCTGCACGGCCGAGCAGGCGGTCCTCGTCGGCGACTCGCTCGAGAACGACGTGGGCGGCGCCCGTGCGGCCGGCATCCGGCCGGTCCTCCTCCGTCGCTCGGCGGACGCGCCTGCGGCGCAAGGCGTCACGACGATCCGATCCCTCGAGGAGCTTCCGGCCGTAATCTAGGCGCTCGCATGGAGAGCCCGTACGGCCACGCGCCGCCCACGCATCCGGCGCCGGCCGTTCCCCCGCCGGCTCCGCCGGACCCCCCGGAGCTACCGGAGGGCGCGGACCCCCGGCCGCGCTGGCCGTGGTGGTATGGGGTCGTGGCGTTCCTCGCTGCGCTGGTCGCCACGTTCCTGGTCGGCGCCGTCGTGATCGGGATCGCTTCGGCGGCAGGCGTGGACGTCGAGGACCCGCCGCCGGGCCTCAACCTCGGCCTCACCGCGGTCCAGGACGCCCTCCTGGTCGTCGCCGCGCTCGCGTTCGCCTCGATGACCCTCAAGCCTCGCCCCTGGCACTTCGGGCTGCGCCCGACGCGCCCGTGGCCGGCGATCGGCTGGGCCACGCTCGGCTTCTTCGTCTTCCTCGGCTTCAGCATCTTCTACTCGGCCGCGCTCGGCCTCGACGAGGAGCAGACGACGCTCGACGACCTGGGCGCCGACGAGAGCACGTTCGCGCTGGTGAGCGGGGCGGCGCTCGTGATCGTGATCGCGCCGATCGTCGAGGAGTTCTTCTTCCGCGGCTTCCTCTACCGGACGCTCCGGAACAGCCTGCCGGTATGGGTCGCGGCGCTGGCCGCGGGCCTCGTCTTCGGCCTGATCCACCTGCCGTCGGGCCCGGAGGCGGTGCCGTCGCTCACGGTGCTCGGCATCATCTTCTGCCTGATCTACGAGCGGACCGGATCGCTGTACCCGGTGATCGCGCTGCACGCCTTCAACAACATGATCGCCTACATCGTCGGGACGGACGCGGTCGCGCTCTCGCTGTCACTCGGAGCGGCGATGATCGCGGCTTGCTTCCTGTTGCCGCGGCTCGCCTGGCGGGGCGCTCCGGCGCTCCCCTGAGCGCCGGCGGATGGTGGCGCGGGGCCGGACGCTGGAGTAAAGTCGCGCCATGCGGCGCCTCTTCCTGATCGTGGCGGCGCTGCTCCTCCTCGCCCCGTCCGGCGCCATCGCGGCCGAGCCGGCGCCCGGGCAGATGCAGCTCGAGACCGACTCCGGGCTCACGATGAAGCACCAGCGCTACGTGATGAGGCATCAGCGGGTCGACGTGGTCGGCACCACTCGGCCGTACGCCCCCGGTCAGGACGTGATGGTCGAGATTCGCCGGAACGGCAAGGTCGAGGAGCGCATCGAGCGGCCGATTCGCGAGTCGTCGGGCGGCAAGGGGCGCTTCGAGGTGAGCTTCACGCCGCGGCGCACCGGCCGCTACGCCGTCGCGGCGAGCCACGAGGCCACTAGCGAGCAGGAGGCCTTCAGCGGCGAGCCGGAGAAGCTGCGCGTCGTGAGCCCGCGCGCCGGGCCGGGCGCGCATGGGAACGACGTCCGCCTCCTGAACAACGGGCTGCGGTCGCTCGGGTACGTCGCGCCGTCGAGCGCGGGGTTCCCGGATGCGACGCGCCGGGCGGTGATCGCCTTCCGCAAGGTCAACAAGATGCGCAGGAACGGCAACGCGTCGAAGCCCGTGTTCAGAAAGCTGCTCGCCGGGGAGGGCGGCTTCAAGCTCCAGTATCCGGGCCGCGGCAAGCACGTGGAGTTCGATTGGTCACGCCAGGTGCTGGTGCTCGCGCGCGGGGGGCGCGCCCAGCGGATCTATCACTCGTCGTCCGGCAAGCCTTCAACGCCCACGGTCTTCGGGTCGTTCCGCTTTTATCGCAAGGACCGCGGGACGAACTCCCACGGGATGGTTCATTCGGCCTACTTCTTCCGCGGGTACGCGATCCACGGCTACAAGTCCGTGCCGACCTTCCCCGCGAGCCACGGCTGCCTCCGCGTGCCGATCCCCGATGCCCTGTCGATCTTCAAGTGGGCCGACCACGGCGACGGGATCATCGTCTACCGGTAGCCGGCCGCGGATGGGCTCGACCGACGAAGCGCGCCGCCGGCTGATCGCGGAGTTGCGCGAGCACGCGCTCGTCGTGGGCGAGGTCACGCTCACGAGCGGCGAGACCGCGCAGTACTACGTCGACGCCAAGCGCGCGATCCTGCGGCCGGCCGGGTTCGGCGCGCTCGGCGAGCTCGTGGCCGGCGAGGCGGCCCGCCTCTCGGCGACCGCGGTCGGAGGCATGACGATGGGCGCCGACCCGGTCGCGTGTGCGGCACTCGCGGCCGGCGCGGACGTCAAGGCATTCTTCGTGCGCAAGGAGCGCAAGGCGCACGGCCTGCAGCGGTGGGTCGAGGGGCCCGTGCTCGAGGCGGACGAGCGCTGCCTGATCGTCGAGGACGTGGTCACGACCGGCGGCTCGACGATCGCCGCGCTCGAGCGGGTGCGCGAGGAGGGGTTCGTGGTGGCGGGCGTCGTGAGCGTGCTCGACCGGCTCGCGGGCGGAGGCGAGGCGATCGAGGCGGCCGCGGGCGCGCCGTACCTGGCGCTGACGACCATCGACGACGTGTACCCGGAGCGGCCGGACCGACGCTAGCTCGAGTCGCCCTCCGACGCCGCGTACGAAGCCCGCCCGCGCTTCGCGACCCGTCCCTCCTCGACCGCGAGGTCGAGCGCCCGGCGGAACCTCCCCGGCCCCAGTACTTTGCTCCCGCCTCGGCGTGCAGGTGCTTGCGGTTCGTCTCGCCGACGCCGCTGAGCACGTTCACGAGCGTCTCGACTCCCCGCGCACGTCCGGGTCCTCGCCCTGCCGCCCGGAGGTCGCCGGCATGGCGACCAACCGGACTGCGACTCGCCCGGCCCGAGGCTGTCGAGGGTCCGCATGGCGGTCCGCCTCACGGGCCGCCGCTTGCCGTCGCCGAGCGGGCTCATGGCCCGCGTCCCGGTCGTGGGCCGAAGGCGCCGGTCGTGATCGAGGGCGGATGCGGGTCGGCGCTCATCGGCGTGGCCGGCGCCGCCCTCGGACCTCCGACCCCGGGCGGCTCGGGCGGCCCGGCCTCGCGCTCCGCCTCCTCGGCGGTGAGCGGCTTCGCGATGTTCTCGAGCGACTGCTGTTCCGCCTTCACGCCGAGCGTCGCCTCGACCAGTCCGCCGGCGATCATGAGCGCCGCTCCGAGCACGTAGCCGTAGAAGAGCTGGTTTGGGTCCTCGCTCTCGATCAGCGGTCCGAAGAGGAGCGGTCCCGTGATGCCGCCGATCGCGGTGCCGACCGCGTAGAAGAACGCGATCGAGAGCGCCCGCGTCTCCATCGGGAAAACCTCGCTCACCGTCAGGTACGCGGAGCTCGCGCCCGCCGAGGCGAAGAAGAAGATCACCATCCAGCAGATCGTCTGCGTGGTGGCGTTCAGCGCCCCCTGCTTGAAGAGCACGGCGGTGATGATCAGGAGCACGCCCGAGCCGATGTAGCAGCCCGCGATCATCGGCTTGCGACCGACGACGTCGAACAGCCGTCCCAGCGCCAAGGGCCCCATGAAGTTGCCGATCGCGAACGGGATGATGTAGAGCGGCGCGGTGCCGGAGGCGACGTCGTAGAACGTCGTGAGCACCAGGACGAGCGTGAAGAAGACGGCGTTGTAGATGAAGGCCTGCCCGATGAAGAGCGATAGGCCGAGCACGGTCCGGCGCGGATAGACGGAGAACAGCGTCTTGGCGATCGTCCGGAACGGGATCGTCTCCCGCTGGCGCACCTTGATCGAGGACTCGGGCTCCGGGAGGCTGTCCAAGCCGGTCGACTCCTTGACCTCGCCCTCGATCGAGTCCACGAGCCGCTCGGCCTCCTCCTGGTTGCCGCGGATGAAGAGCCAGCGCGGGCTCTCGGGCACATAGCGACGCACGATCAGAATCCCGATGCCGAGGACCGCGCCGATGCCAAAGGCAAGTCGCCAGCCGAGGTCGATCGGGAACAGGTCCGTGTCGAGCAGCGGGAACGCGAGCGCCGCGCCGAACGCGGTGCCGACCCAGAACGAGCCGTTGATGATCAGGTCAACCCGTCCGCGGACGCGCGCCGGGATCAGCTCGTCGATCGCCGAGTTGATCGCCGCGTACTCGCCGCCGATCCCCGCGCCCGTGAAGAAGCGCATCAGGAAGAACCACCACACCGAGAAGGAGAAGGCCGTGAGCACGGTGGCCACGAGGTAGACGCCGAGCGTGACCATGAAGAGCTTCTTCCGTCCGAAGCGGTCCGTGAGGCGCCCGAAGAAGAGCGCCCCGCAGCAGGCGCCCGCGACGTAGATCGCCGCCGCCTGGCCGATCTGCGACGACGTGAGCTCGAGCCCGCTCCCGGCCTCCTCGAGCCGACCCGATATCGAGCCGACGATCGTGACCTCGAGGCCGTCGAGGATCCAAACCGTCCCGAGCCCGATCACGACGAGCCAGTGCCAGCGGGACCACGGCAGCCGGTCCATGCGCGCGGGGATCCGCGTTTCGATGATCCCGGTTTGGGCTCCGCCTGACACCCCGAGCTCCCTCCTGCTCGTGATGGACCTGATGCGGTTCGTTGCCTACCCCGGCTTGGAGGGCGGAAAACCATCGCTTGGTACCGACTTGCGGGCTACGGTTGACCGCGATGTCCAAACCGCTCGCGTGCCGCGTCTTCGGTTGCCGGCCACGCTTCTCAGCCTCCGGCGAGCTCCTCGAGTGGAGATGCCAGCGCTGCGGCGCCGGCGGCGAGAAGCGCTACCCGACCGCGGAGCAGGCCGAGCGCTACGCGCGCCACCTGGACCGCGAGCCACGCGAGCCGGTCGGCCTGTTCGCGATCCTGTCGGGGACGATCTTGAGGCGGGGGCGGAGGGAGTGACGGACCGGCGACGCCCCGACCAGGATTCGAACCTGGGGCCTACTCCTTAGGAGGGAGTCGCTCTATCCAGCTGAGCTATCGGGGCCCGAGCGGCAACGATAGCCCGCGCCGCGGGGCTCATTCGCCGTCGTAGAGGGACTCCGACGCCAGCTCGTCGCCGCGCGGGCCCCACAGCTTCACGGCGACCAGATCGCCGGTGTAGTTGTCGAGCGACACGAGCGTGAAGCGGTCGTCGACGAGCTTGCACTGGTCTGTCGTCGTCGGCCCGAGCTCGGCGGTGGCCACGACGCCGCCGTTCACCAGCGCGTCGCCCCACACGAGCGCGACTTCGCCGGTCCGCCCCTCCTGTCCGCGCCAGGGGCCGATCTCCTCGTCGCGCAGGTCGAGCGTCCACTCGGGGTTGGCCTCGACCGTCTCGTCGGTGTAGTCGGCGCGCGCGTCGAAGTCGGTCGCCTCGGCGCCGCTGTGCTCGCGCGCGTAGGAGACGAAGCCGAACACCTCGAAGCCGGTGGACGTCGAGGCGCTCGCCGGCACGTAGGTGCGCCCGCCGATCGAGCGGTCCGGGAACCAGACGACCTGCGACGGCTCGCCCAGCTCCTCGTCGGTCTCGATCGCCCGGCACGCCGCCACGAACCGCTCCACAAGCGCCTCCTCCCAGCGGCCGTAGGGCAGCGGCTCCTGCGGCGGCTCGGCGATGTAACGCGGGATCGGGCGCTCGGAGGGCGGCACGCGGCGGGACGGTATCGGAGCTTCGATGCGGCGAGCGCGACGCCGCACTCGACTTTGACCCCGATAGTTGTGGTGAAAGTCGAGCAGGGGCCGACCCGGGTGCCCCCGACCGCTCACCCCCGTAGCAGCTCCGCCCCCCGCTCCGGCGGCAGCACGTTGAGGTTCACCCCCGCGCCCATCTCGAGCCCGGCGAGGTGCGTCAGCCGCGGCAGCAGGTCGATCCGCCAGCAGAAGTACTCGGCGCCCCGCGGCGCCGTGCGGACCCATAGGTTCAGCGCCGGCACCGCGCCGAGAACGCTGCCGAGTCGCTCGATCACGTCGCGGAGCAGGCGGGCGCCCAAGGGCCCGTCGTCCTCGAATCGCGCCCGCGTGTCGCGCGGGATTAGCTGCACCTGGAACGGCACCCGTGATCCGAACGGGCAGATCGCGACCGCCTCCGAGTCGAGCGCCACGATGCGCGCGCCCAGCCGCACTTCCTCCTGCAGGAGGTCCCCGAGCAGGTTGCGCCCGTGCGTCCGGTGCGCGTACGCGGTGAAGCGCTCACGCTCGCGCGCCACGAGCGACGGCACGAACGGAAGCGCGTAGAGCTGTGCGTGGGTGTGGGGGAGCGACGCGCCGGCGCGGCGCCCCTCGTTGAGGATCAGATGCACGTAGGAGGCCTCCTCGTGCGCGCGCATGCGCTCGCGCCAGACGCCCATGGCGCGCTCCACTTGCGCCGGGTCGAGCGCGGACAGCGAGCTCACGGGCTCGGGCGCGTTCACGATCACCTCGTGGGCACCGGTCGCCGGCCGCGCGGCGAACAGCTCCGGGTCACCGCGGCCGGCCGCCAGTGGATCGGCGCCCCCGGCATCCGGCGCGTCGGCGGCGCCGGCGAGGCACGGGTAGAGGTTCGGCACGACCCGCACCGACCAGCCGGGCCCGTCGGCCGCCCCCTCGGGCCGGTCCGCGTACAGCTCGGGCGGCGTCCGGTCCTCGTGGCCCTCGAGGAACGGGTCGGTCGCGGGGTCGATCGGCGCCTCGGGCTCGGCCGAGAACCCGCCGCCGGGACGCTCGGCGCGCTCGCCGGCGACGATCGTCCTGAGGCCCGACAGGGGATCGATGCGGAGCTCAGGCAATCGGCTTCTCCATCGAGACGTGGTCGATCCCCTGCTCGACGAACGGCGCGCCGCTCCGCGCGTAGCCGCTCCGGGTGTAGAAGCCCTCGGCGTCGAGCTGGGCGTGCAGGGTCACGCGCGCGGCCCCGGCCTCGCGCGCCGCCCCTTCGGCCGCCGCGAGCACGGCCGCCCCGATCCCCCGCCGGCGGTCCTCTGCTGCCACCGCGAGACGCCCGACGGCGGCGACCTGCCCGCGGACGAGCACGCGGCATGTGCCGAGCAGCGCTCCGTCGTCGAGGGCGATCAGGTGGATCGCCTCATCGTCGCGGCCGTCGCGGTCGGCACGCTCGGAGACGCCCTGCTCGACCGAGAACACCCGGCGGCGCAGCTCGAGCGCCCGAGCGATCTCCTCGGCGCCGCGTGCCCTGCGGACGACCATTCGGTTACCGCGCGTAGCGCTCGATGTCCTCGACCAGGTCCTGCTCGCTTGCGTAGCCGCCCTGCTTCAGGTACGCGAGCTCCCCCTTCGAGTCGTAGAAGGCCGTGGTCGGGAAGGCCGCAACCGCGTTGAACACCTCGGCCACCTCCAGATCCGGGTCCTTGTAGCTCGGGTACGGCACCGGGAGCTCGCCGAGAAACTCGGCCGCCTCGCCGTCGTTGTCCCCGGAGTTGACGCCGATGAACGCGATGTCGCCGGCGCGCTCCTCGGCCTGGCTGCCGAAGAACGGGAACTCGGCCCGGCAGGGCCCGCACCACGAGGCCCACTTGTTCACGACGACCGGGTGGCCCTCCAGCTCCTTCAGGCGTGCCTCGAACGCCGGCGCGCCGCCGTCGAGGAGCTGTCCGGCCTGGGCCTCGAGCTCCGCGAGGGCGCGCGGGCCGTCGGAAGGCCCCTCGGCTCGGGCCGGGTCGGGCCCGGGGGGCGCCGGAGCGTCCGCCTGGCCGCACCCCGAGAGCGCGGCGATGCATGCGACGATCGCGAGCGGCAGGCGCATCCCCGGCAAAGCGTTGCATATGGGCGGCCGCCGCTAAGGGGGGCAGGATGCTCGTCCGAGTGCTTTAATAGGTGGCGTCGCCGCGCTCCACGGAGCGTGGGCGCGCCGCTCGCCGAGACTCTGCAAGCGGCTGTTGGACAGGTGGAACGGCTCCACGCGGGCGCCCCGCGCAACGGGGTCCACCTGGACGCTCGTACGACAGGCCTCACATGGCTGACACCACTCACCCTGGCGCATCGTCGCCCGCCACCGGCGCCATCGAGCGCGCGGACCTCGCGCGTGTCGAGAAGTTCGCCCGCGAGGCATTCGTCCACGAGGGCGAGGAGGCCGATGCGGTGCTCGCCGAGCGCACGGCCCGCCGCCGAGCGCTCGACGCCGCGCTCGCCGAGCTCGACGCCGGGCTGAAGCACCCCTCGATCGAGTGGCGGCGGAAGTACTCGCTGATGCTCGGGCTCGAGCGGCTGCTCTCCGAGGAGGAGCCGCACCTGGCCGACGGGACCGTACTCTCGGCGCATCAGGTCGACGCGCTGTCGGGCACACTGATCGCGCTCCTCGCGGAGCTCCAGAACGGAAGCAGCGCGCGTAACGGCGCGGGGCCCGACGCCACGGTGAAGACCGCCGCGACGACGAACGGCGCCCTGGCTGACCGCACACCTGCCGAGGAGTCGCCCGAGGACGAGGCGGACGCCGCCGACGACGCCGACCCAGATGACGAGGACGTGGAGGACGACGACGAGGAAGACGACGCCGAGGACGAGGCGGTCTCCGACGAGGAGGAACCCGTCGATTGGGACGACGCAGCGGAGGCGTCGGAGGACGACGAGGCCGCGGAGGCGGCGGACGATCCGAACGCGACCAGGCGCTTCTGGTTCGAGCACGCCACCGGCGCCGGCAAGACGGTCGCGGCGCTCGGCTTCGTCGAGGCGTCGCGCACCGGCGGCATCCTGATCCTCACGCACCGCCGCAACCTCGTGGACCAGTTCAACGGCGAGCTGGTGGATCGCGGCTACAAGAAGCGCGTGAGCCCCGCCCTGCTCGAGTCCGACACGAGCTCGAAGGCGGACGGGCCGGTGAGCGTCGAGACCTATCAGTGGTTCGTCCGCAACGCCGGCAAGATCTCCGACGCCTACACGATCGTGATCTGCGACGAGGCGCACACCGCGCTCGGCGAGAAGACGAGCGCGGCCATCCGCCGCTGGCACGGCCCGATCTTCATCGGGATGACGGCGACCGGCGCGCTGATCGCGCGCCATGTCACCGATCTGTTCCCCACGCAGACCTCGCGGTTCGACCTCGCGCAGGCCGCGCGGCGCGGGGTGATTGCGCCACTCAGGTGCGTTCGGATCCCGCCCGGGGTCGGCGTTCGCACGATCGCGAAGGTGCCTCTCCGGCGCGGCGAGGTGGACCAGGACTTCGACCAGGAGGAGCTGGCCGCACTCCTCGACCAGGGGCCGTTCAACGCGGCCGTGGCGGACCTCTACCGGTCGCGCTTCCGCGACGTGCCGGGCGTCGTCTACGCGGCCGGCGTTCGACACGCCTACAACGTGGCCGAGGCCTTCCGCGCGATCGGAATCAAGGCCAAGGGCGTGTCCGGCGAGACGCCGAAGCGCGAGCTCACCCGGACGCTCGCGGCGTACGAGCGCGGAGAGATCGACGTGCTGGTTAACGCGCAGCTGCTCGCCGAGGGCTGGAACTCACCGCGCGCCACGGTCTGCATGCACCTTGCGCCCACCGCGTCGAAGCGCATCTATCAGCAGCGAGTCGGCCGCGTCACGCGCCGCAACCCGGGCAAGGAGGCCGGCATCGTCGTGGACTTCGTGCACCCGGCGACCACGCACGACGACCCGGTGGTGACGCTCCACAGCCTGCTCGACCGTGACGTCTACCGTGGCGGCGCGATCGTCGTGGGCCCGGTGCGCCGTGGCCGCGGCCGCCGCGTACGCGTCGAGCGCAGGGTCCTTCCCGTCTCCGCGGACCCCGACCGGCGGGCGATGGTGTTCGAGCGCGAGCTGTGGCGCATCGCTGTGGAGCACCTGTCGTGGAGCGAGCAGCACGTGTGGGCGGCCCTCGCGGGCGCGCGCGTCGCGTCGAACAACTGGCGCAGGGCGCGCGCGATGCTGCACTTCGACGACACCGGCGAGCTGCGCCGCCGCTTCGTTATCACCTGCCTCCAGCGCAACCGCAACACGCAGCTTCGCCTCAGGGCGCTCCAGGAGATCTCCGCGGCGCGCGACGCCGAGGCCTTCGACGACGCGGTGGAGATCGTCGGCGGCTGGTCGCGCGACGAGCGGCGCGAGGGCGTGAAGGCCCTTCTCCAGGCGCTCGCCGAGCGCCCGATCGGGCGCCGCGACCAGGCCACGGCCTGGCTGTGGCGGCTCGCCGAGTACAGCCGGGACGTGCACGAGGAGTACGCGGTGCAGCGCTGGCCCGAGACGAAGCGGCTGCTCGGCCTCCTCGTCAACTCGTCCGGCGCCGCGCACGCGCGCAACGCCCGCCGGCTCGTGCACGCGTCGCGCAAGCAGGACCGCCGGCTCTCGGCGGCGCTGCTCGCCGCGGCGCTCGCCCACACGCCCGAGGCCGAGGAGGTGCTCCGCGGCGCTCGGTCGCGACTCGCGCGCAAGCCATCCGCGCTCGCCCGCGAGCTGCTCCGGAACTTCCCGAAGGGAGGGCGGCGGCGCGGCGGCGGGCGCCGGCGCCGCAGCCGCTCGCGGAGCGGCTCGCGCTCCACCGGCGCGAACGGCACGAACGGCGCGGGGGCGAAGGCCCCGCGCTCAGGCGACGCCGCACCCGAGCCGACGAGCGGCGACGAGAAGTCCGCCGCCTAGCGCGCGCTCGAGACCTAGCCTCGGCTTTCCCCGCACAGGCAGACGACCTGGTCGCCCTCCTGAAGCGAGGCGGCGCGAGGGTCGTCGAAGCGGATCATCTCTCCGTCTCGCTTGACCGCCACCACGAGCTCGCCCGGCGCGGACTCCGGCCCCGCTTCGAGCTCGTGCGATCGCGGGCCTCGCTCCACGATGTCCAAGCCGGCCCCCACGGTCAGAAGGTCCTCGAGCACCTCGACGACACTCGGCGACTGCGTGGCGAGCCCGAGCAGCCGGCCGGCCGCCCCCGAAGAGCTGATCACCGAGTCCGCACCACCCTCTCGTACGAGGTGGGTGTTCTCCTCCTCACGTACGGCGGAGGCGATCGTCGCCCGCCGGTTCAGCTCTCTGGCCGTGAGGGTCGTGAGCACCGTGGCGTCGTCGCGGTTGGTCGCAACGATCACGCTGCTCGCCTGCTCGACGCCGGCCTGTTCCAGCGCGTCGGTCGTCGTCGAGTCCCCCGCCACGGCGGCGAGTCCGTCCGAGTTCGCGCGCTCGATCGCCCTGGGATCCGGGTCGATGACAGTGATGCGGTCGCGCGCGACGCCGCGCCCGAGCATCTCGTCGACAGCGCTTCGCCCCTTCGTCCCGTATCCACAGACGATGACGTGGTCCTTCAAGCGTCTCCTCCAGCGTCGCCTTCGGTATCTGTCGCGGGTCTGCTCGGTAAGGATCTCAACCGTAGTGCCGACCAGGATGATCAGAAAGAGGATGCGAGCTGGGGTGACGACGAGGGTGGTGACCGCGCGTGCGGCGTCGCTGACGGGGACGATGTCCCCATAGCCAGTGGTGCTTAGACTTACAGTCGCGTAGTAGAGGGCGTCGAGCAGGCCGACGTCTCCGTCCGCATTGTCGTTGTAGCCGGCGCGGCCCAGGTACGTGATCAGCGTCACCAGCAGGAGTAGGGCCAGGACCAGGACCAGCCGCCGGGCTAGAAGCCATGCCGGACTCGCCTTCTGGCTGGGAAGGCGGACCGAGGGTCCTGTGCCCGGACGGTCGGTCACTGGCGCAGGAGGCTAGATGGTTGAGTCCTCATTACCGCACCGCCGGATGACGCCGGCACGCTAATTCGGAATCAACCATCAGCCCTTCGCGAGTACCTCGTCGAAGCGCGCGTAGGTCTCGTTGAGGCCGCCCTCCATGCCGGACTCGAGCATCCCGTCGCGCTCCTCGGTCGTGTGGAAGGTCGAGGTCGTGACGATCCTCGTGCGGTCGCCGAGATCCTCGAAGGTCGAGCTATCGACCGACACGTGGCCGGCCATCGGCTCCCACTCGAACGTCTGCACGATCCGCTCGGGCGGCGTGACCTCGCGGTAGGCGCCGCGGAACCCGCTCTCGCTGCCGTCCGAGTTGCGGACGACGAAGCGCCACCGCCCGCCCGTCCTGACGTCCATCTCGTCGACCGTGGTGGTGGTGCCGTACGGACCCCACCACTCGGGAATCAGCTCCGGATTCGTGAAAGCCGCGAAGACCCGATCCCGGGGCGCGTCGAAGACGCGCTCGATGTGGATCTCCCGATCGGTCGGGGTCGTGATCGTGGCCTTCGTCGCCTGCTCGTCGCTCGTCATCACGGCGCTCCTTTCGTTCGCTTGAGCAGCTCCCCGAACCTGTCGAGGCGCTCGTCCTGCATCCGCCGGTACGTGTCCAGCCATTCCTGCACGTCGTCGAGGGTCCGCGGGCCGAGGCTGCACTCGCGCGCACGCCCGACCTTCTCGGTGGTCACCAGCTCGGCGTTCTCGAGCACGCGCACGTGCTTCTTGACGCCGGTGAGCGAGATGCCGAACGGCTCCGCGAGCTGCGTGATGGTCGCGCGGCCGCGGCCGAGGCGCTCGAGGATGCCCCTGCGAGTCGGGTCCGCGAGCGCCGCGAATGCCCCGTCGACATGTGAATACTGAACTATTCGGTTCAGTATAGCGGGGACGCCTGCCGGCGCAAGGCCGCCGGGCAATCGGCACGCTCGGCCGCTGAGCGCCCGTACACTTGCGGCGATGCGCGGGCTCTGGGCGATCCTCGCGACCCTCACGGTCACGCTCGCGCTGCCGGCGTGGGCGAGCGGCGCGCCGCCCTCCGAATGCCCGGGCGACCCGATCGACGTCGACGAATCGGTCAGCGGCGAGTTCGACTCCGAGCGCCAGGGCAGCTTCGTGTTCCTGCCGTTCGACGTCCCGGACGGCACCACCTCGGTTCGGGTCAAGTACTGCTTCGACCAGCCGGAGTCGCCCGCCAACGGGGCGGTCAGGCACACGCTTGACCTCGGCGTCTATGAGCCGCGCGACCCGGGCGACGAGGTATGGGAGATGGACGAGTTCCGCGGCTGGGGCGGCTCCGGCTACCGCGACGTGACGATCACCCCGCAGGACTTCTCGAGCGAGGCGCAGTACCTGGCCGACCGGCAGGCGCACGTGCCGGGACGCACCACACGCTCCTTCCGTCCCGGACCGATACCGGGCGGCGAGTGGGCGGTGGAGCTCGGCCTCGCGGCGATCCCCGACGAGTCGCTCGGCGACACGGACGGGAAGGTCGGCTACCGCGTCGAGATCGAGCTGCGCGAGAACCCCGGCTTCGCCGACGACCCGTATGAGCCGAAGCGCTACGACGAGAGCTCCGTGAGGCGCGGCCGCGGCTGGTACGCGGGCGACTTCCACGTCCACGCCGAGCACTCGGGCGATTCGGGCGTGACAATGGCGGAGACGTTCGACTACGCGTTCCGCTCGATCGGCCGCGGCGGGGCCGGGCTCGACTTCGTCATCCCTCACCGACCACAACACCGACACGGCGTGGTCGGAGATCTCGCGCTCGCGCTATCGCGACGAGCACCCGAAGGACCTGGTCATGCGCGGCGCAGGAGGTCACGACCTATCGCGGCCACGCCAACCAGCACGCCAGCGGCGAGCAGGTGGACTACCGCACGGGGCCGCTCCTCCTCCGCGAGTCCGGCGGCTCGCTCGATCAGCTGCGCGGATCACGTCCGCCGAAGCGGTTCATCGACGAGGTGGAGGACGCCGGGGGCTTCACCCAGATCAACCATCCGACGATCTTCCCGTCCTCGGTCCCGCTCCTCGCGCTCCTCTGCCGCGGTTGCTCCTGGGACTACTCGGACGCCGCGACCGACTACTCGAAGGTCGATGCCGTGGAGATCGCCACCGGCCCGCCGGGCCTGCAGGGGCCGACCGAGATCGGGCCGAACCCGTTCACCACGACCGGCATCGACTTCTGGGAGGACAAGCTCGCCGAAGGGCACAAGCTCGCCGCGGTCGGCTCGAGCGATTCGCACGACGCCGGCGAGCCCGACGGCCCGACCGAGGCGCCGATCGGCACCGCGTCCACGGCCGTCCGCGCCGACACGCTGTCGGAGCGCGGCGTTCGCTGCGCGGTCGAGGCAGGGCACACCTACGTCAAGGTGACGGGCGCCGACGGGCCCGACGTTCGGCTCGAGGAGCGCGGCTCCGAGGCGATCATGGGCGACACGATCGAGGACGAGCGAGCAAGGCTCCGCGCCCGAGTGATCGACGGCGAGGGCACGGAGCTCGTGGTCCTGAAGGACAATCAGGCCGTTCGAGGCGCGCCCGGTCACGGACGACGACTTCGAGCTCGACTTCCGTGCCGACGGGCCGGGCCGCTACCGGCTCCAGCTACAGCGCGCGAGCACGATCGACACGGTGTCGAGCCCGATCTACGTGGATCCCGACGGCGACGAGCGGCGCGGCGACTGCGTCGGCCGCTTCACCCGCCGTCACGGTCCCTGACCCTCGGCCCGCGGGCGAGGTGGACCTCGCCGGCGTCGAGCGCCACGCGTCCGCCCTCCGTGTCCACGAGGAGCGCGCCGTCACCGTCGATCCCAGCCGCGGTGCCCTCGCCCGCCTGCCACGCCACCCGTTCGCCGCGCAGGGCGTCGCGCTCACTCCATGCGGACACCGTCGCGTCCGGGGGATCGGCGAGGCGGCGCGCCAGCACGGCCGTGAGCGCGGGGAGCAGGTCGAGCGCCCGCGCGCGGAGGCGCTTCGGGCGGGCGGCGAGCCGCAGCGACGTGGCGCTCTCGCGCAGCTCCGGAGGGAGCTCCTCGAGCGCCGTCGAGACATTCACCCCGACTCCGATCACGGCCCATCCCTCCTGCGGCCGGCCCTCGACCAGGATCCCGGCGACCTTCCGGCCGTCGATCCAGACGTCGTTCGGCCATTTGATCTCGCAGTTGACCGGCGCGCGCTCCTCACAGGCCTCGCACACCGCGACGGCCGCCGCGAGCGGAAGGAGCCCGTGCGCCGGGCCGAGGTCGCGTACGAGAATCGAGGCCAGCAGGGCGCGTCCGGCCGGGGAGGTCCACGCTCGACCTTGGCGGCCGCGGCCCGCGTCCTGCTCGTCGGCGGTCACTGTCGTCCCGTGGGGCGCCCCCTCGAGCGCGAGCCGCCGGGCCCACTCGTTCGTGGACCCCACGAGGCGGTGGTGGACGTGGGGGGTGCCGAGCGAGCGTGGCGGGCTCATGCGGGCGAGAGGCGGACCTCGTCGTCGGGGGCGACACGCAGCTCGTCCGCCGCGTCGCCGCGGTTGACGGCGAGCGCGAGCGCCCGGTAGGCATCCTCGTACAGGAGCAGGTCGCCCGCGGGCACGTCCGCGAAGGTGCGGACGAAGGTTGCCGCGTGCCGCCCGCCCCCGATCTCGACCTCCACCCGCGCGCCCAGGACGAGGCCGGTGCCGGCGAGCTCGGCGTGCCCCGCGTCGAGCGTGACGTTGCCGAAGCGATCCACCACGAGCGCGTGGGCGGTCACGGCTTCGGGCGTCACGCTCGGCGTGGGGAGCGACAGCGTCACGAGCTCCGATGCCGCCACCCGCTCGCCCGCGTCCGCAAGGTCGGCGCCTGCGGCGAGGTGGGCCGCGACCGGTGCGAATACGTCGCGCCCGTGAAAGGTCGCCGAGACCGGTTCGAGGCGGTGCCGGGAGCGACTGATGTCGACCACGTCGTCGACGCCTCCGGCACGCTCCCAGGCCAGGCTCAGGACGCCGTTGTCGGGCCCCACCAGGAGCCGGCCGTCCTCGCAGCGGACGGCCAAGCCGCGGCGCTCGCGCGCCGACCTCGGGATCTACGACCGCCACGTGCACGCCCGCGGGCACGAACGGAAGCGCGTTCCTGAGGATCAGCGCGCCGGCGCGGACGTCGTGGCGCGGCACGCCGTGGGTCAGGTCGAGGACCTCGAGATCGGGATCTGTGGCGCGGATCACCCCGCGGCAGATCCCGGCGAACTCGTCGTCGTAGCCGTAGTCCGTTAGCAGAGTGACGATCATCCGAGCGCGTCCCGGACCAGCGCGTCGACCAAGCCGTCGAGATCGTGGCGCTCCGCCTCGGCGTGCACGGTGAGCCCGACCTCGCGGGCCGTCGCGCTCGTCACGGGCCCGATCGAGACGACCCGCGCCGCGTCGCCGAGCGAGGCGCCGGCGTCGGCGAGCGCCGCGAGGAAGAAGCGCACGGTCGAGCTGGACGTGAAGGTGACGTAGTCGGCGCCCTCGACCGCGCCCAGGTCGTCCGCCGAGAGCTCCTCTGCAACCGTGTCGTAGAGCGGCACGACGTCCACCTGCGCGCCCCGCGCCGCGAGCGCGTCGGGCAGGACGTCGCGCGCCTCCGAAGCGCGGGCCACGAGCGCGCGGCGGCCATCGACCTCGACGTCGGCGAGCGACTCGACGAGCGCCTCGGCGACCGAGCGCTCGGGCACGACGTCCGCGCGGATCCCGGCGCTCCTGAGCGCCTCCGCCGTGGCGGGGCCGATCGCGGCGACGCTCGCGCCCGCCAGGGCACGGGCGTCACGACCCGACTCCCCGAGCGCGCGCGCGAGGAGCTCCGCGCCGTTGGGGCTCGTGAGGCAGACGAGCGCGTAGTCCTCGATCCGATCAATCGCCGCCGCGAGCTCGCCCGCGAAGGGACGCGGGACGATGCGGATCGCGGGCGCCTCGACGACGCCCGCGCCCAGGTCGCGCAGGCGGGCGGCGAGCCCGGAGGCCTGGGCACGGGCGCGCGTGACGACGACCGTCCGACCGTGGAGCGGCCGCCGCTCGGCCCAGCCGAGCCTGCTCGCGAGCGCGGCCACCGGGCCGACGACCGTCACGGCGGGCGGGCGAACGCCGGCGGCGCCCGCTCGTTCGGCGATGTCGACGAGCGATCCGGTGACGGTTCGCTGGCCGGGAAGCGTCCCGCGCTCGATCACCGCGACGTGCTCGTCCGGGTCGCGGCCCGAAGCCACCAGCCGCTCGGCGATCGATTCCAGCCGCGAGACGCCCATGTACAGAACGAGCGTCCCGGGGAAGGCCGCGAGCGCCGGCCAGTCGATCGCGCTCCCATCCTTCGTCGGGTCCTCGTGGGCCGTGACGAGCGCGACCGCCGACGACTCGTCGCGGTGCGTCACCGGGATGCCGGAGTAGGCGGGCGCCGCCACGCCCGCGGTCACGCCTGGAACGACCTCGTAGGGGACGCCGGCCTCGGCGAGCGCGAGCGCCTCCTCGCCGCCGCGGCCGAAAACGAACGGGTCGCCGCCCTTGAGCCGGACGACGCTCGCCCCCCCAAGCGCGAGCTCCACGAGCAGCGCCGAGATCTCCTCCTGCGGCATCGATGCGGCGCCCGGCCGCTTGCCGACGTAGCGGAGGTCGGCGCCGTCGCGGGCGCCGGCGAGGGCACCCGGCGGGATCAGACGGTCGTAGAGGATCGCGTCCGCCGACGCGATCAGCTCGAGCGAGCGGCGGGTCATGAGGCCCGGGTCGCCCGGCCCCGCGCCCACGAGGAAGACGCGCCCGACCGCCATCAGCCCGCGCCGCTCCATGACTCGGCGACGGCGAGCAGCTCAGCGGCCCCGGCGGTGAGCAGCCGGTCGGCGGCCTCGCGCCCGAGTGCCGCCGGCTCCTCGGCCGGGCCCTCGATCGAGTCGCGGATCCACACGCTCCCGTCCGGGAGGCCGACGTAGGCGGCGAGCGTCAGCCGCCCGTTCGCGGGTGCGGCGTGGGCGCCGACCGGCGTCCGGCAGGTGGCGCCCAGCGCGCCCACGAGCGCCCGTTCCGCCGTGAGCTCGAGCAGCGCAGTCTGGTCCACCAGCGCCTCGGCGAGCTCGCGCGCCCGGTCGTCGTCTGCGCGCGCCTCGAGCATCAGGCAGCCCTGGCCCGGCGCGGGCACGAACTCGTCCGTGCCGAGGGGCGCGCCGGCGGGGCGCTCGAGCCGGGCGAGGCCCGCGGCGGCGAGGATTAGCGCCGCGTAGTCGCCGTTCTCCAGCCGCGCGAGCCTCGTGTCTACGTTCCCGTGCAGCTCCTCGACGCGGAGGTCCGGCCGTCCGGCAAGGAGCTGCGATCGGCGCCTGAGGCTGCTCGTGCCCACCACCGATCCCTCGTGCAGGTCGCCGAGCGAGCGGGCGCCGCAGAGCGAGTCGCGCGGGTCCGCCCGCTCCGGCACCCCCACCACGGCGAGCCCGTCCGGGAGGTCACCGGGCACGTCCTTCGCCGAGTGCACGGCGAGGTCGATCCCGCCGGCGAGGAGCGCCTCCTCGATCTCCTTGACGAAGCGGGACTTGTCGTCGGGCGCCGGCGCCGAGCGCGACGCCTCGCCGGCGGGCTGGTCGCCGGAGGTCCTGATCGCCTCGATGGCGACGTGGAGCCCCGGGTGGGACTCGCGGAGGCGGGCGGCCACCGCCTCCGCCTGCGCCAGCGCCAGGGCGCTGCCGCGAGTGCCCAGCGTCAGCTGCATCGAAGGCCGCGCCCGCGCGCGCTCAGCTCGAGCCCGGTCGCCCGCCGCGCGCGTCGCGCCGACGGGAGTCCAGCGACGTGACCCGAGCGGGCGGGCGCTCGCCGGCGCCGCCGGAGCCCGCGTCCGGGTCGAGCCCGAAGAGCTCGCGCAGCGCCTGCACGTGAAGGTATGCCGCGTCGTCGTCCGTGGCCCGCTTGAGCCGGAGCGTGGGCTCGTGGAGAAGCCGGCTGACGATCGCGCGCGCCATGGCCGCGAGGCGCTCACGGTCCGCCTCGGTCAGCGACTCCCAGCGCCGCTCGTTCTCGCGCAGCGCGTGCTCCACGACCTGCTCCCCGCGCTCTCTGAGGGCGGCGATCGTCGGAACGACGTCGAGTCCCGCGAGCCAGCGGTCGAAGCGATCGACCTCCTGCTCGATCAGCGACGCGCGCGCGCGCCGCCTCCGCCTCGCGGCTGCCGATGTTGCGCGCCACCTCGCGCTGGAGGTCGTCCATGTCGTAGAGCGTCATGCCCGCGCACCTCGCGGACGCTCGGGTCGATGTCGCGCGGCACCGCGATGTCGATCAGGAGTAGCGGCCGTCCGCGCCGCGCTGCTCGGCCACGAGCGCGAGCTCCTCGCGCCCCACGATCTGGTGCGGCGAGCCCGTGCAGCTCACGACGATGTCGGCGTGCGCGAGCTCGCGCGGGAGGTCGTCGAAGCGGACGGCCGCCCCGCTGAAGCGCTGGGCGAGCCCGATCGCGCGGTCGTAGCGGCGATTCGCGATGAAGACCGTCTGCACCCCGCGCTCGTGGAGCGCCTGCGCCGTCAGCTCGCCGTTCTCGCCGGCGCCGAGCACGAGCACCCTCCGCGTCTCGAGGTCCCCGAGCACGCCGCTCGCGAGCTCGACGGCGACCGACGAGATCGAGACGCGCGAACGGCCGATCGCGGTCTCGGTCCGCGCGCGCTTGCCGGCGCTGAGCGCGTCGCGGAAGAGCCGGTTCGTGATCGGCCCCGTGACCCCCTCGACCAGCGCGAGCTCGTAGGCGCGCTTCACCTGCCCCTGCACCTCCGCCTCGCCGACGATCATCGAGTCGAGCCCGGCGACGACGCCGAACAGGTGCCGCACCGCGTCGGAGCCGCGCATGGAGTAGAGGAGGCCCAGCAGCTCGGTCGGCCGGATCCCGGCGTGCCGGGCGAGCGCTCCGAGCGCCACGCTCTCCGCCTCCACCGGGTCGCCCGCGACGAGGTGGACCTCGGTGCGGTTGCACGTCGAGATCGCCACCGCCTCGTGGATGTCGGGGTGACCGACGAGCTCGCCGAGAAAGCCAGCCGAGCGACCCTCGGTCAGGGCGAGCCGCTCCCGGAGCGCCACCGGGGCGGTCTTGTGGGAGACGCCGAGCGCGAGGAGGCTGGTGCTCACCGCGATCGCTTCTCCATCAGGTCGCCGAGCGTCCGCAGCTCGCGCTCGAGCCGCGCGACCTTGGCGCCCAGGATCGCGATGTAGACGACGATCAGCGTCACGAAGACGATGTAGGCGGCGGCGACGTAGGCGCCGGCTCCGTCGACGGGGTCGGGCATCGTCAGACCGGAGATCGTGCGGGCGTGCCGGCCACGGTGGGCCGCTGATTGGTCGCGGCGTCCTCGTCGGCGAGCTCGAGGCGCGCGCGAAGCCGCTTGAGCTGCATCGCCGAGCTCTTGGCCGACAGCTCGAGCTTCCAGAGCGTCACGAACAGGAGCGCCATCGCGAGCAGCGCGACGAGGAAGGTGAGCCGCATCTCGCCGGGCAGGTTGCCGCCGGTCTGGGTGAGGACGCGCGGGTGCAGGTCCTGGCTCGCAAGCCGGACGGCCAGGAAGTTGAGCGGCACGAACGCGCCGGCCGTGATCGCGAACACCGACGAGTAGCGCGCCTGCCGGTCCGGGTCCTCGATCGAGAAGCGGAGCGGGAAGTAGACGCAGTAGAGGAGGAACACGATCAGGAACGAGACGAGCACGGGCTCCTCCCAGCGCCACCAGATCCCCCAGGACGCCTTCGCCCAGATCATGCCGGTCGCGAGCACGGCCACGCCCATGATGATCGACAGATGGATCGCCACGTATGAGCGCATGTCCCAGGACCGGTCGTCCTTGCGCAGGTGCTGAATCGCCATCATCCGGCCGCCACGAAGCCGCACAGCGCGACGATCGCCATCGGCACGTGCACGTAGAAGATCTTCTGGCTGAAGCCCTCGACGCGCTCGATCGGCGCGTAGAAGAAGACCAGCGCCAGCGCGGCCGCGAGAGCGCACACGGTGGCGATCGAGAGGGGCCGGAGGCCCTTGCCGTACAGGGCGCTAGTCATCGAGGAGGAAGTCGAAGATCCCGACCGAGAGCAGCAGGAAGACCATATCGTAGAGGCCCATGAACCCCAGCCATCGCCGAGGCTCTCGGGCGTCCTGCAGCGCCGGTCAGGAGCGGCTCGGCGGCGCTCGCCCCGGCGATCACGAGCGGCAGGATCAGCGGCAGCAGGAGGAGCGGCACGATCAGGTCGCGCGCGCTGGTCTCGACGGCCAGCGCCGCCACCAGCGCGCCCGATCACCGCGAGGCCGAGATCGGCCGAGCAGCAGGACGGCGAGCGCGGGCAGCGCCGGCGAGCGGGTCCGGGGCCAGGAGCAGGACCGCGAACGCGGGCACCGCCACCAGCTCGAGCAGACCAGGTAGAGGAAGAGCGCGGCGGCCTTCGCGACGAACAGCGCGGTCCGGTCGATCGGCGCCAGCAGCATGCCGTCGAGCCCGCCCTGCTCGCGCTCGGCCACGAACAGCCGGTTCACCGCCAGCACGGTGGCCAGGAGCAGGGTCACCCAGAGCACGCCCGGCGGCCAGGTCGCCCTCAAGCTGTCGCGGTCGAGGCCGAAGTGGAACAGGACGAAGACGATGACGCGAGAAGAGGGCCATCGCCGGCACCGACTCGCGCGTCCGGAGCTCGATCGTCAGGTCCTTGCGGAGGATCGCGAGCGCGGCGCGCGTCATCGGTACGAGGCGCGCGGAGCTCCGCGGGTCGGTCGCGCTCGGCGCGCCGGCCGCGAGCGCCTGGCGCCCGCCCCGCAGGCCGAGCGCGAGGTCCGACCTCCGCGAGCCCGCCCTCCACGTCGTGGGTCACGAGCACGCGGGTGCGCGCCGGCCGCGCGGCCGATCAGCGGCTCGAGCAGCCCCGCCGCCGCCGGGTCGAGGCCGGCACGCGGCTCGTCGAGCAGCAGCAGCGGCGGGTCGTGCAGCACCGCGCGCGCGACGGCGGCGCGCTGCACCATTCCGCGGGAGAGCTCGCGCACCGGCTCGTCGGCGCGGCGGCCGAGCCCGACGCGCTCGAGGAGCTCGCTCGACGCGCTCGTGCGCCGACGCCGTGGAGGCGCGCCTGGAAGCCAGGTTCTCGCGCGGCTCAGCTCGCGGTAGAGGAGCGGGTCGTGGCCCGAGGTAGCCGACCCGTCCGCGGACGCTTCCACGCCTCCGCGGGCAGGTCGGCGCCGAGCACCCGCACCGGCCCGGCGTGCGGGCGAAGGAGCGTGGCCAGCACGCGCAGCAGGGTCGTCTTGCCGGCGCCGTTCGGGCCGAAGACCGCCGAGCGTCCGGCCCGCCGGGGACGCGAACGGACAGCCCGTCCAGCGCCGGCCGCTCGCCGTAAGCGGCGCCCGAGCCCGTCGAGCTCGATCGTCGCGTCGGGCGAAACTAGGCCGGGGCACGGCCGTTGGCGCTGGGCGCGCGCCGCGATCAGGTCGCGCACGGCGCTGCTCGTCGCCGCGCGCGCAGCAGCTCGACCGGGTCAGGCTCCCCGTTCGACGATCGACTCGAAGAAGGCCTTGCGGTCCTGGTAGGTCGGCAGCGTCGCCTTCGCCCAGCCGCGGGCCTCGTTCAGGAGCTCGGCCAGCCGCGCGTAGGGCTCGCCGTACTCCTCGGCGATCTCCCGCTTGATCCGCTTCGCCAGCGCCGGGCTCGCGCCGGCCGTGGAGATCGCGATCGCCAGCGGCCCGGTGCGGACGATCGCCGGCAGGATGAAGTTGCAGAGCGGGGGCACGTCGACCACGTTGACCAGCATCGCCCGCCGCTCGGCGTCCTCGTACACGCGGATGTTCACGTCGGTGTCCGCGGTCGCGGCGATCGCGATGAACGTGCCGCTCGAGGTCGCTCGGCCGGTACTCGCGGCGCTCCCAGCGGATCGAGCCCTCGCGCGCCATGTCCCGCAGCTCGTCCCTCGCCTCGGGGGCGACGAGCGTCACGTCGCCGTCGCACGCGAGCAGCCCCTCGACCTTCTCGAGGCCCGACCTCGCCGCCGCCCACGACCACGCAGCGGCGGCCCGTGAGCCTGAGGCACGCGATGTAGAACGGCGTGTCGAGCATGCCCTGGACGCAGCTCTGGTCGCAGATGCCGCGGCGCAGCTGGCAGACGCATTCCTTGCCTCGATAGGCCTGAGCCGGCATCGCCCTCAAGTCTAGGGCCGCGGGGCGGCGTGGGAGGATCGGCGCTGCGCAGCCGACGGGCGCTCGCTCGTATCCGGTACGTGCGTGGATGGTCGACGACGAAAGGACTGGATATGGGCAATCAGGGAGACGCGATCGCCGTCCGGCCAGGTGTGTTCCGCGTTGGACTCCTGGTCCTCGCGGCCTCGCAGGTGCTCACCGGCGCGTGGGCGCTCGTCGCCCCGCGGTCGTTCTACGACGACTTCCCGGCGCCGGTCGGAGCTGGGTCTCGGCCCTCGGCCCCTACGACGAGCACCTGGTTCGGGACGTCGGGGCGAGCTTCACGGCGCTCGTGGTCCTGCTCGTGCTGGCAGCCGTGTTCCTCGAGCTGCGGCTCGTCCAGGCCGCGCTTATCGCGTGGCTCGTGTACTCGATCCCGCACCTCGGCTACCACCTGACGACGACCGAGGCGTACTCGGTCGGGGACAACATCGCGAGCCTCGCGGGGCTCGGGCTCCAGGTGGTGCTGCCGGCGGCGCTACTGGCGATGACCTTCCGCTCAGCGGCCTGCGCTTCGGTCGAAGTCACGCCCGAGGCGCCCGAGCGGGACGCGTGAGCCGTGACCCTCGCGGCCGCGTAGCTCTGTGAGTGGACGGCTACTTCACCGATGCCTCGATGCTGCGGCGGGTGAATCGCGAGCGGGCGCTCGCGCTCTCGGGCCCGCGGGCGCTCCTCATGCAGGCCGCCCATCCGCTCGCGGTGTCCGGCCTTCTCGCGCACTCGACGGCGCTCGAGGAGCCGTACGAGCGGCTCGCCCGGACGGCCGAGGTGATGAGCACGATCGGGTTCGGATCGAAGGGGGATGCCGATCGGGTCGCACGCCGTGTCAGGGCGATGCACCGTCGCGTGAGCGGGAAGATCAAGCGCGACGTGGGCCCCTACGCGGCCGGCACTCCGTACCGAGCCGACGATCCCGCCCTCCTGCTCTGGGTCCTCTTCACGCTCGTCGACAGCGGCGCGGTCGTCTACAGCATGTACGTCTCCGAGCTGTCCGAGAAGGAGCGCGCCGCCTACTGGGAGGACCACAAGGTCGTCGGCCACCTCTTCGGCCTACGCGACCGCGACATGCCCGACACGCTCGCCGACCTCCGCGAGTACCGGCGCGACATGCTCGAGAGCGGGCGTTTGGTCGTGACGGACTGGGCCCGGACCCGTGCCCGTGAGATCGTCCTCGAGCCCCCCGTCCCGCTAGCGGCCCGGCCGCTGCTCGAGACGGTCAACTTCGTCACGATCGCGCTCCTCCCGGAGCCGATCCGACGGCAGTACGGCTTCTTCCCGCTGCCCCCGGCGATGCTCCGCCGGGCGCTCGTGGCGGGCGGGGCCGAGTACGTGAAGCGCGCGGTGATCCCGTTGCTTCCGAAGCGCCTGCGGCTCGTGCCCGCCGCGCGCGCCGCCGCCTAGCCCTACGCGGGGACTGGCTCGGGCGCGAGCGGCACCCCGATCGCGCGCAGTCGCCGCGACAGCGACTTGAACGCGAACTCGTTGACCTCGGACGACTTGTAGCCGAGGATCTCGTACTCCTCGTGCGGGTCGTAGCCCGGGGGAACGAGCACGCCGGCCGCGATCGGGATCAGCTCCTGGAGCTTCGCCTGCATGCGGCGCGCGAGCGCCTCGTCCTTGCCCGCGCTCTGCTGGAGGAACCACGTCCCGTAGGCCACGTGGCGGTGCTCGTCGCGAGCGATGTTCGAGAACCCCTCGACGAAGCCCGGGAGCAGCTCGTTCTTCTCCATGTACTCGGTGATGAAGTTCTGCCCGGTCAGCGCCAGGGCCCCCTCGATCACCATGTGGTACGTCGTGACGAAGTCGACCTTGGCCTCGACGTCCCGCGGGTTCTCGATCAGCTGCCGGCCCGCCTCGACGAGCGACTCGTCGAACAGCTTCACGAACGCCTCGTTCAGGTGCTCTCGGACGCGCCCCAACCGCCGCTCGATGTCCGGGTCGTCGTAGCCGATGACCTCGCGGTAGAAGCGGTCGAAGAACTGCATGTGGCGCGCCTCGTCCACCTGCTGGGTGGTCAGGAAGGCCTCCTCCTGCTCGTCGTCGTAGGCCATGACGAGCCCGGAGAACTGGGTCGTGACGCGCTCCTCGCCGATGAAGAACGACGAGAGGTTCCACAGCAGGTGGCTCTTCTGCTCCTCGCTCAGGCCGGCGAAGTCCGTCTTGTCGCGCTCGAGGTCGATCTCCTGTGAGAGCCACTGCTGACGCTCCCACAGCTCGTAGAGCTCCTGGGGCGTCTTGAGCTTGATCCGGGTCGCCTGGTCCTCGGTCTCGAGGGCGCCGGGATCGCCCTGGGTCGCGAGCTGCTCGAGCGTTGCCATTGCTGCCTCCTTGGTCGCGCGTGCGCGGGAAGCGAATATCGTAGCGAAGTCTTCGACACAGCGTCAAACAGCACGTCAGACACCGTGTCGACGCACTGGTATCGTGGCGTGTCATGGCAGCGGCAGCGGGCACCAGGACGGTCCGTCGCAGACGGCGCGACGACGTGCGCTCGGAGGTCATCGCGGCGATGACGCGGCTCGTCGAGACGAGCCCCTACCGCGATTTGACCGTCGACGAGATCGCGCGCGCCGCCGGCCTGTCGCGAAGCGCCTTCTACTTCTACTTCCGCGACAAGCAGGACCTGCTGATGGCGGCGGCCGCGGAGCTCACCGACGAGCTGTACGCCGAGGCGGACCGATGGTGGCACGGAGAGGGCGACCCGGCGACGCTCGTCCGCGAGGCGCTGACCGGTGTCGCCTCGGTCTACGCGCGCCACGCCCGGCTGCTGGCGGTGGCCGTTGAGGTGTCGACCTACGACGACGAGGTCCGCGTCTTCTGGCGCGCGCTGGTCGAGCGCTTCATCGACGCGACCGCCGACCACCTGGCGCGCGAGCGCGCGGCAGGACGGATGCCCGACGTCGACCCGCGGGCCGCCGCCGAGTCGCTCGTCTGGATGGCCGAGCGGATCTGCTGGGTGTACCTGCGCGACGGCGAGCGCACGGTCGAGCAGGTCGTGGACCAGCTCTGCGCCACCTGGATGGCCGCCCTCTACCCGTGATCCCTTTGTGGATGGCCGATTCCTCGTTCGAGCACCACCGGATGACGCTGCATACCGGCGCTGGACGGCACCCGGGGCACGAAGCCGGTAACGCTGCTACCGGCTTCGACCCCGTTCACCGCCCAGCTTGGTTTGCGCCGCCCCCGGCGGCACTCGACCTCGAAATCGACCATCTGTAGTCTGCCGCCCGCATGGCCGCCGCCTCGCTGACCGTCGTCACCGGCTTCCCGGGCTTCATCGGCCGCCGGCTCGTGCGCGCGACTGCTCGCAGGCGGACGCCGACGCGCGCGTCGTCGCGCTCGTCGAGGGCCGGATGGCCGGCTGCCGCGCGCCGGGGCGGCCGCCGAGATCGACGCCGCCGGATCGAGGTCGTCGCCGGCGACATCGCCGATCGCCGGCCTCGGCCTGCCGGCCGACGACGACTACGAGCGGCTGCTCGGCGAGACGCGCACGCGTCCACCACCTCGCCGCGATCTACGACCTCGCCGTGCCGCTCGAGATCGCCCAGCGCGTCAACGTCGACGGCACCGGCAACGTGCTCGACTTCTGCCGCGCGGCGCGAGGGGCTCGAGCGGCTCAACTACGTGAGCACCGCCTACGTCGCCGGCGCTGCGCAAGGGCGTCGTCTACGAGCACGAGCTGTCGTTCGGCCAGGGCTTCAAGAACCACTACGAGTCGACCAAGTTCCAGGCCGAGGTCTGGGTCCGCGAGGCGATGGACGAAGGTCCCGACCACGATCTACCGGCCGGCGATCGTCGTCGGCGACTCGCGCACCGGCGAGACGCAGAAGTTCGACGGGCCCTACTACATGCTGCGCGTGATCCCGCGCGCGCAGCGGAGCGGCACCGCCGATCCCGCAGTTCGGCCGCGTCCGGCGCGACCGTTCAACGTCGTGCCGGTGGACTTCGTGGTCGACGCGATCTGACGGCGGGCGCGGAGCGACCCGGCCGCGGTCGGCGAGACGCTGCACCTCGTGGACCCCGAGCCGCGTCACGGCCAGCGAGTGCTCGGGCTGCTCGCGCAGGAGTACGCCGGCCGGGCCCCGGCCTGCGCGTGCCGCCGCGGCTCGTCGTCGACGTCGCTGCGCCTCAGGCGCGGTGCAGAAAGCTCTTCGGCGGCGCGCCCGCGCAGAGTCGATCGTCTACCTGAACCACCCGGTCCGCTTCGACACCCGCCAGGCGGCGGACCTGCTGGCGCGGCACGGGCTCAGCTGCCCGCGGTTCGAGGACTACGTCGGGCCGGTCGTGCGCTTCTTCCGCGAGCACGAGGACGACCCGGCGTACGAGCCGAAGGCGGTCGCCTAGCTCCCGCGCCTCAGCGCGCCGCGCAGCGCCTTGCGGCCGACCTTCGCCAGCGGGAGGGCGCCCTGGCGGAGCGCCGACCACTTGTCGGCGTCGCGCCCGTAGAGGAGCCTCGCCGAGGCGTTCATCGCCTTGCCGAGCGACGCGTCGTAGGGGTGCCACCAGAACTGGCGCGTGAGCGACGGGTCCCACCCCAGGTGCTTGATGTTCACGCACTCGTAGAAGCCGAACTTCGAGTGCGAGCGCCCGAGCCCGGAGTTCTTGGCTCCGCCCCAGGAGCATTGGCACGCGCCGTGCGAGTACGAGTGGTCGTTGACCCAGACGCTCCCCGCCTCGATCCGGCGGGCGATCCGTTGCCCGCGGGAGCGATCGAGGGTCCAGACCGAGGCGCTCAGCCCGAACTCGGAGTCGTTGGCCATGCTGGACGGCCTCGTCCTCAGAGTCGACCACCACGATCGGCACGACCGGACCGAAGATCTCCTCGCGCATGATCCGCATGTCGTGGGTCACGTCCGTGAGCACGGTCGGCCCGAAGAACGGCCCGTCCATCCCGGAGACCTCGCGCGGGCCGCCGCAGAGCAGCGTGGCTCCGCTCGCCACGGCGTCGTCGACCAGCTCGCGTACGACCTCGAACTGCTCGCCCGAGACCATCGGCCCGATCTCGGTCTCGGGATCGAGCGGGTCGCCGACGGTGAGCGACTCGGCCCCCTCCGCCAGCTCGCGCGTGAAGCGCTCCGCGACGTCGCTCATCACGTAGACGCGCTCGATCCCGGAGCAGGTCTGGCCCGCGTTGGCGAAGCCGCCCCAAAGCACGCCGGCCACCGTGTTCCCCATGTTCGCGTCGGCCAGGACGAGCGCCGGGTCCTTTCCGCCGAGCTCGAGCACGGACCCCTTCATCCGCTCAGCGCACGCTACGCCGACGCCGCGCCCGACCTCGACCGACCCGGTGAAGAAGATCTTCGCGGCGCTCGACTCCACGAGCGCCTGGCCGACGGCCCCGCCGCCGTGGATCGTGCGCACGATGCCCTCGGGCAGGCCGGCCCGCTCGAACACGAATTGGATTCGCTGCCCGATCAGCGGCGTGAGCGACGCGGGCTTCAACACCACGCCGTTCCCGCACATCAAGGCGATCGCGACCTCGCCGAACGGGATCGACCACGGGTAGTTCCACGGGGCGATCACGCCCACGACCCCGAGCGGCTCGTAGGCGAAGACCGAGCGCTTCTGCTTGAAGAAGATCTGCGGGTAGGGGATGCGCTCGTCGCCGAGGATGCGCGGCCCCTGGTCGGCGATCCAGTGGAGCGAGTCGATCGTCGGCAGGAGCTCCATCGTGTAGCACTCGCTGATCGGCTTCCCCTGCTCGCGCGCCATCAGCGTGGCGAGCGAGTCGAGGTCGTCGATCACGACCTGCGCCGTGCGCCGCATGTAGCGGGCGCGGTCCGAGAGGGGGAGCTGGGCCCAGAACGGCTGGACCTCGGCCACATCGTCGACGACCGCCTGCACGTCGCCCGGCGTGAGGGTGGGGACCGCGCCGACCAGCTCGCCGGTCGCCGGGTTGAAGGACTCCAGCTCGCCGACCCGCGCATCGCCCTTGGCGTGCGCCTCGCCCTGCGTCTCGGTGGCTGCTTCCATCGCTCCCAGCTCGCCTCGCGGGCAGTCTACGCGGCCGACCTCTGGCGGAGCGCGGGGAGGCGCGTGTAGGCCACCGACGTTCCCTCCTCGAACGTGCGGATCGTGGGGCCGATCCGCTCCATCAGGCGAAGCATCGGCGCATTGCTCTCGAGCATCTCCGCCTTGAGGTGGGTGGCGCCGCTGCCCGAGCGCGAGCCAGGCGACCGCCTCCGAGAGGAGGCCGCCGATCCCGCGCGACTGATGGTCGTCGGCGACGATCAACCCGATCTCGGCGAGGCCCGTTGCGAGGACGGCCATGTCGGCGAGCCCGAGGATGGCCTCGCGCCCATCAATCGGCGCAGTGGCGGCGATCATCACGCGCTCGCGCGGGTCGTAGTAGGTGAAGTGCCGGACCATGGCCGGCGTGACCGCGGGAGTGGCGACCAGGAAGCGCCGCTCCCGCGTCTCCGGCGAGAGCGCCTCGAGAAAGGCGCGGACGGCATCCTCGTCGCTCGGGCGTGTGAGCCGGAGCCGGACGGAGAGCCCCGGGCCGAGCTCGTGCGTCGTGGAGAGCATCGCCCCCGGATCGCTGAGGGTGCGCGGCACCATCGATCCAGGGTGGCATACCCCCCCGCTTGAGGCGAATATGGCTTGGCGAGACCGCGCCCGGCCCGCTCAGGACTCGTCGGTGGCCCTCTTCCGGGCCGCTCGGATCGCGCTCAAGCGCTCCGCCATCGCGAGCTCCTCGCCGTTCTCCGACAGGGTCAGGAACCGCTGATCGCGCGCCTCCTCGGGCATCAGCGTCTGTTCGGAGACGCTGTCGGCACGGTCGTGCGGGTAGTCGTATCCGGCGCCCCGGCCGAGCGCGGCGGCGCCCGGGTAGGCGGCGCTTCGGAGGTGGTCGGGGGGCAGCGGCGCGCCGTTCTCGCGCACCCACCGGCGCGCGGCGGCGAGCGCGCGGTAGGAGGCGTTCGACTTCGGCGCGAGCGACAGGTAGACGGCCGCCTGCGCGAGGTTGTGGGCGCACTCCGGGAGGCCCACGTGCTCGACGGCGTGCGCGGCCGCGACCGCCACCTCGAGCGCGCGCGGGTCCGCGTTGCCGACGTCCTCGCTCGCGAGGATCACCATCCGGCGCGCGATGAAGCGCGGGTCCTCGCCGCCCTCGAGCATCACCGCCAGGTAGAGCAGCGAGGCGTCCGGGTCGGAGCCGCGCGTCGCCTTGATCCAGGCCGAGATCGTGTCGTAGTGGCGGTCGCCGCCCTTGTCGTAGAGGACCGCGCTGCGCTGCAGCGCGTCCTCGGCCAGCTCGAGGGTGACCGGCCGCTGCGCCGGCGGTCTCGGCCGCCAGCTCGAGCGCCGCCAGCGCGGTGCGGGCGTCGCCGGCCGAGCGCGCGGCCAGGAACTCGAGCGCCTCGTCGTCGACCGGCGGCGGGTCGGCGATGCCCCGCTCGTCGGCCAGCGCGCGCCGCAGCAGCTCGAGCACGTCGGCGTCGCCGAGCGCGTGGAGCTCGTAGACCTGCGCGCGCGAGAGCAGCGCGGAGTTGACCTCGAAGTAGGGGTTCTCGGTGGTCGCCCCGATCAGCATGACGAGGCCCTCCTCGACCGCGGGGAGCAGGGCGTCCTGCTGGGCCTTGTTGAAGCGGTGGATCTCGTCGAGGAAGAAGAGCGTCGGCTCGCCGCTCGTCTGCCGGCGGTGCGTCGGCCCGCTCGATCACCGCGCGCACCTCCGGGCGGCCGGCCTCACGGCGGAGGCCTCCTCGAAGGCGGCGTCCGCGTGCTCCGCGACCAGGCGGGCGAGCGTGGTCTTGCCGCTCCCGGGCGGCCCGTAGAGCACCATCGAGTGGGGCCGGCCCTCCTCGATCGAGCGCGCGCAGCGCGGAGCCGGGCCCGAGCAGGTGCTCCTGGCCGATGAGCTCGGACAGGGAGGCCGGGCGCATGCGGACCGCGAGCGGACGCTCGACCGGGCGGGACCGGGGTTCGGCCCCGCGGCCCGTCGTCGGCCTCGAACAATCGGTCCACTCCACGATTGTCGCGAAGCGGCGCGCTCGTAGTCTCGCTCGTCATGCGGGTCTTCGTCGCCGGAGCCAGCGGTGCGATCGGGCGGCGGCTCCTGCCGATGCTGCGGGACGCCGGGCACGAGGTCACCGGGATGACCCGATCCGAGGCGCGCGGCGAGTCGATCCGGGCCGGCTGGGGCGACCCCGGTGATCTGCGACGTCTTCGACGCGGCCGCGCTCGACGAGGCGGTCGCGGCCGCTCGCCCTGACGCGGTCGTGCACCAGCTCACCGACCTGCCCAGGACCTGAAGCCGCGCGGGCTCGAGAGGCCTACGAGGCGAATAACCGCGTGCGCCGCGAGGGGACGCGCAACCTGGTGCGCGCGGCGGTCGGCGCGGGGGCGCGGCGACTCGTCGCCCAGAGCATCGCGTTCGTGTACGCGCCGTCGGGGCCGAGCGTGGTGGACGAGGAGCACCCGCTCTGGCACGGTGCGCCGAGGCCGTTCGGCGCCGCAGTCGCCGCGGTGGACGAGCTCGAGCGGTCCGTGCTCGATCCGGGGACCGGCCTCGAGGGCGTCGTCCTCCGCTACGGCTTCTTTTACGGCCCCGGCACGAGCTACGCCTCCGACGGGTACCTCGCCGGCGAGGTGCGGCGCCGGCGGTTCCCACGCATCGGGCGTGGTGCCGGCGTCTTCTCGTTCATCCACGTGGACGACGCGGCGTCGGCGACCGTGGCGGGCCTCGACCGCGGTTCCCCGGGCGCGTACAACGTCGTGGACGACGATCCCGCGCCGATGAGCGAGTGGCTTCCCTACTACGCGACCACGCTGGGAGCCAAGCCCCCGCTGCGCGTACCGAAGCTCGTGGCGCGGCTCGTCGCCGGCGCGTACGCGGTCATGCTCGCCACGGAGCTGCGCGGAGCGTCGAACGCACGGGCGAAGCGCGAGCTGGCATGGGAGCCCCGCCACCCGAGCTGGCGGGCTGGCTTCCGCGACGCGCTCGGCTGACCCGGCCGCTCCTATACTCGCCCGGGCGTGCCCGAGCCAGCCGAACTCGAGCGGCGGACGACCGAGCTCCTGCAGCGGCTGATCCGCTTCGACACCGTCAATCCGCCCGGAAACGAGCAGGCGGCGCAGGAGTTCCTGAAGGACCTCCTCGAGGGCGCCGGCTTCGAGTGCGAGCTGCTCGTCGGCCGTCGCCGGGCGGCCGAACCTCGTCGCGCGCCTGCGCGGCGCCTCGCGACGGCCCGCGGCTCGCCTACCTCGGCCACGTCGACACGGTGCTCGCCGACCCCGACGACTGGACGCGTCGACCCGTGGTCGGGCGAGCTGAAGGACGGCTGCGTCTGGGGCCGCGGCGCGCTCGACATGAAGAGCCAGGTGGCGGCCGAGGTCGCGGCCGCGACCGCGCTCGCCGAGGAGGGCTGGCGGCCCGAGTCGGGCGAGCTGCTCGTGATCGTCACCGCCGACGAGGAGGCCGGCGCCGACGCACGGCGCCAAGTGGCTCTGCGAGCAGCACCCCGACAAGGTCCGCTGCGACTTCGTGGTGAACGAGGGCGGCGGCGAGCGTCCTCGACTTCGACGGCCGCCGCGTCTACGGCGTCGTGCGTCGCCGAGAAGGGCGTCTTCCGCTTCACGCTCACGACCGACGGGCGCGCCGGCCACGCGTCGATCCCGCGGATCGGCGACAACGCGCTGCACGAAGATGGCGCCGCTCCTCGCAGGCGCATGGGCGAGCGCCAGCCCGCGCTCGAGCCTCAGCCCGGAGCCCGAGGCGCTCCTCGCGCGCGCTCGGCTCGACTCGGACGGCGACCTCGAGGCGGCCGCTGGCGGAGGTGGCCGCGCGCGACCCGCGCGTGGCGGTGCTGCTCGAGCCGATGCTCGGCGTCACGCTCACGCCGACCCGCATCCGCGCCTCGGAGAAGATCAACGTGATCCCGGCGCAGGCGGAGCTCCAGGTCGACTGCCGCGTGCCGCCGGGCCTCGGCGAGGAGCACGCGCGCGCGCGCATCGACGAGGTCGTCGGGCGCGAACGGCTACGACTCGACTTCGGCGAGACGGTGATCGGCAACCGCTCCGCCGATCGACTCGCCGCTGATGGACAGCGATCCGGGCGTTCGTGGAGCGCGAGGACTCCGGGCGCGCACGTCGCGCCGATCGCGCTTCCCGGGCTTCACCGACTCGCGCTGGTTCCGCGAGGCGTTCCCGGACTGCGTGGCCTACGGCTTCTTCCCCCAGCGGAGCATGGACCTGTTCGAGGCGGCGCCGCTGATCCACGGCGCCGACGAGCGGATCCCGGTCGACGATCTCGGCTTCGCCGCCGGGCTTCTTCGCCGAGCTCGCCCCGCAGGTGCTCGGATGACGGACGAGCAAGCTCCGCCTCGGCGGCATGGCGCTTCGCAACGGGCTGCTCGTGCACGGCCCGACCCACTGGGCGGCCGCGGTGCGGGCGCCGGCGGGCGAGGTCAAGGTGGCCTCCGGACCGAAGCCCGACGTGGCCGGGTCGCTCGCCGAGCGCGTTCCCGGCGTGCGCGGCCTCGCCAAGGTCGCCGACGCGCTCGCGGTCGTGCCGGTCGTCAAGCGCGAGCTTCCGGAGGCCGAGCTCCCGATGCAGGACCTGCGCACGCTCGGGACGATGCTCGGCGCGGCGCTGGCCGGGCAGGGCATCCGCCGCGACCGGGGCGCGCACGCTCGGCCGCGAGGTGGCGGTCGCCACGATCAGCCTGGCCCCGGCGCTGCTGGCGCTCCGCGGCGGTGAGCTCGCCTCCTACCACGGGGTCGAGCACAAGGCGATCGGTGCGTACGAGGACGATCGCGAGCCGGCCGCCGCCAGCAAGGAGCACGAGCGCTGCGGGTCGCACCTGGTGGCGCCGGCTCCTGTCGGCCACCGTGCTCGGCAACGTGGCCGTGCGGCGCGCGGGACTGCGCGGGCCGGCGGCCGACGGCGCCGTGGCGCTCGGCAGCATGGCGCTGCGGTCGAGGCGTTCGGCTGGTCGGAGCGCCACCCGCGGTCGGCCCTGGCGCGGGTCCTCCGCCGCCCCGGCCACGAGATCCAGCGCGCGGTCGGGACGCGCGAGCCGACCCCCGAGCAGCTCGAGGTCGGTGAGGCGGCGCTCGAGGAGATCCTCCGCGCCGAAGGGGCCGCCGCCGCCACTCCGGCGTGAGCGACCGCGCCACGCGCGAGCCGGCCATGCGACCCGGGATAGACTCGGCGGCCGTGTTCGGTCGGATCGATCACATCGGAGTGGCGGTCGATGACCTCGACGCCGCGATCGACCTCTACAGCGGGGCGTTCGGCATGAGCGAGCAGCACCGCGAGACGGTCGCCGACTTCGGCGTCGAGGCGGTGCTCCTCGAGGTCGGCGACGGACACGTGGAGCTCCTCCGCCCCGTCGACGAGGAAAGCGCCGTGGGCCGCTTCCTTAAGGCGCAGGGTCCCGGCCTCCATCACGTCGCCTACCAGACCGACGACATCGACTCGGCGCTCGAGGGAGCCCGCGCGGCGGGCCTCCGGCTGATCGACGAGCGCCCTCGCACCGGCATCCGGTCGAGCCGGGTCGCGTTCCTCCACCCCAAGGCCACCGGCGGGGTCCTGACCGAGCTGGTGGAGCCGGCGCACGGATGAGCGCCGCGGAGGACAGGGCGAGCCGCGTCGACATCGGCTTCTCGGGCGGCCAGGTCCTGGCCCTTCGGATGCGGAAGCCGGCCTACGACTCGCTGCGGAAGGCGCTCGAGAGCGACCGCTCGGAGCGCTGGCACGAGCTCCAGACGGAGGACTCGGAGCTGGCCGTGGACCTCAGCCAGGTCGTGTACGTCCGACTCGATACGGACGAACACAAGGTCGGCTTCTAGTAGTCGCCGACTGACGCCACCCCGTCAGAATGCTTCACGCGCTCGACCTGGCTCTCCTTCGCCTGCTCAGGACGCGCGGGCACGCGCCGCTCGTCGAGCTCGCGGTCGTCAGGTACTCGCGACTCGGCAACCACGGCACCCTGTGGTGGACGCTCGCCACGGTCGGAGCGCTCTTCGGCGGCCCGCGGCGCCCCACCTTCCTGCGTGCGCTCGGGATTGTGGTACTGACCCTGTTCGTCAACTACGCGGTCAAGGTCTCGATCCGCCGCGCGCGCCCGCTGCTCGAGGATCTGCCGCCGCTCTCGCCGACCCTGTCGTCGCTCTCGTATCCGTCGGCCCACGCGGCCACGTCGTTCGCCGGCGCGTCGGCGCTGTCGCGCGCCCTCCCCGGGCCGCCGCTGCGCGCGCTGGCCGTGGCGATGGCGCTCTCGCGCCCCTACCTGGGGATCCATTACCCCTCCGACGTGCTCGCCGGCGCCGCGCTCGGCGCGGCAGTCGCCCGCCTGGTCCCTTGAGGGTCGGCATCGTCGGGCTGCCGAACGCGGGCAAGAGCTCGCTGTTCAACGCGCTCACGAGCGCCGGCGCCCAGGCGGCGAACTATCCCTTCACCACGGTCGAGCCGAACGTCGCCGTCGTAGCGGTAACGGACGAGCGCCTCGACCGGGTCGCCGAGACCGTCGGCGCGACCCCGGTCGTCTACGAGACGCTCGCCGTGCACGACATCGCCGGCCTCGTCCGGGGCGCCCACGACGGCGAGGGGCTCGGCAACCGCTTTCTCGCGAACATCCGCGAGACCGACGCGCTGCTGCACGTCGTTCGCGCCCACGACGACCCACAGGTGGTGCACCCGGAGGGGGCGATCGACCCGGCCGCCGACGCCGACACCGTCGAGACAGAGCTCCTCTACGCCGACCTGGAAGGCGCGGAGCGGCGCCTCGAGCGCGTCGCGCGCCAGGCGAAGTCGGGCGACCGCGAGGCCGTCGCCGAGCGCGACTGGCTCGAGGAGCTCGTCGCGGCGCTCGGCGAAGGGCGGCCGGCCCGCTCGGTCGCGGCGCCCGCCGAGGCCCCGGAGGCGGTGCGCAAGCTGGGGGCGCTCACCGCGAAGCCCGTCCTCTACGTGGCCAACGTCGCCGAGGACGGCGCGGCGGAGGTGCCGCGCGCGCTGGCCGAGCGCGCCGGCGCGGCGGGGGCGGGCGCGGTCGCCGTGAGCGCCCGCCTCGAGGCCGAGCTGGCCGAGCTCGACGAGGCCGAGGCCGCCGCGCTCCGCGCGGAGCTGGGCGCGCCCGAGCCCGGGCTCGACCGCGTGGTCCGCGCCGCGTTCGAGCTGCTCGGCCTCATCTCCTTCTTCACCGCGGACGAGGCGAAGGAGGCCCGCGCCCACGCCATCCCCGACGGCACGAGCGCCTGGGCGGCGGCGGGCCAGGTGCATTCCGACATACAGCGCGGCTTCGTGCGCGCCGAGGTGATCGGATGGGAGGCGCTGGTTGCCGCGGGCGGCTTCGCGGGCGCGCGCGATCGAGGCGTGCTGCGCGTCGAGGGGCGCGACTACCGGATGCGGGACGGCGACATCATGAACGTGCGCTTCAGCCCCTAGCGCTCGCTCGGCGCGGGCTTCGGCGGCGGGCCCGCGACGCGGGCGGACAGGCCCTTTGACTGCGACTCGTCCGAGGCCGCGGCGACCTTGGACGACGTCCGATCGAATTCGGCCCACGCGTCCGGAAGGCCGAGCCGGTACACGAGCGTCGTCCCGCGAACCACGGTGCTCCCGCCCGAGCCCCGGACCCGCGCGGACACGATCCTGGGCGACTCGCCGCGCTCGAGCACCTCGACCCCCTCGAAATCGCCGTCGAAGTAGCCCGCGAGCCGGGACTCCATCTCCGCCTGGGAGAACGTGCGGGTCCAGCGGTGGAGGGGCGAGGTGTCGTCGTACGGGTCCTCGACGCTGCGGAGGTAGGGCACGGAGCGGCCGTAGAAGGAGTTCTCGACGTTCTCGGTACGCCCGCCGGAGGTGGAGAAGAAGAAGGTCTGGGCGATCTCGCCCTCGTGCAAGAGCACACGCCCGGCGGTCGAGGCGACGGCGTGGTCCGTGGCAGAGTGCTCGCTACCGACCCCGCGATAGACCTGCGAGCGCGAGTCCGGATAGTGGTCGAAGACTCCGCCGAGCTCCGTCGACAGCGCGTAGCCGCGCGCGACGGCCGCCTGGGCCTTGACGGCGGCGGCCGGCCACGAGGGCGGCATCTCGTTCGGGACGACGCCGCGCAGGTAGTCCTCGGTTTCCACGACGTTGATCGCGGTCACGCCGCCGGTCGAACCCGCCCTGAGCTCCATCTTCCCCCGGTAGGAGCCGCTCGAGATGCCGTTCATCGCCGTGCCGAGAAGCTGCAGCGGCACATCGGCCGCCTTGGCGCGGACGGGCTGGGTGAAGCGGCCGACGGGCTCGCCCGCGGACGAGCTCACCTCGACCGCCGATCCATCGCGCGTCGCGACGTATGTCCGGTCGGCGTCCACGTCCTCGCCGCCGATCCGCCGGGCGCCCGTGACCGAGACGCTCGGCTGACGGCTCGCCTGAAGTAGGACGCGCACCTTCCGAGGCTCAGCCGCGCCGACTTCCGTCCCGACGAAGTAGTGCCTGGCGATTCCCTTCCAGCCTCTGCCGTGCTCGGCGAAGCCGTACGCCCCGTATTGACTGAAGCCGACGCCGTGCCCGTATCCGGCGCCCTCCACGACGTGCGTCGGCGCGGCCGCGGCCGGAGCCGCGAAGGCCAGGGTGAGGACGAAGGTGACGCGGGCGACTCTCGGCATCGGCGGTCACCGGACCTATCGACATCGGCCACGCATCCCTTGACGCGCGAGCGGAGCCCTGGGTCAGCGCGCCGTGTTCCAGTCGCGCATCGTCTGCTCGGCCGCCTTGCCGCGCGGGGAATGAGTGCCGTTCGAGGGGTCGTACGCGCCGACCGGCCAGTACCACCAGTAGACGCCCTTGAACCAGCGGTAGCGCGACCAGACGCGATAGAGCGCCTCGTAGGGCCGCCGTTGCGCCTCCTGAGAGATCGGGCCGGTGGGCACCGCCCACGGGGACGCCGCCGTCCCCTCCCTGCTCCCGTAGCCGACCTCGGTGAACACGACCGGCCGGTCGTGCTTCCGCTTGAGCCTCGTGATCTCGCCCACCCACCTGCGCTTCCATGCCTCCACGAGCTCCTTGACGGAGGGATTCGGCTCGTCGCGGACGAGCGACATGTATGCGCTGATTCCGATCTGGTCGAGGTGCTTCCAGAAGTCGATCCGCTCCGCTTCGTTGATGGGGAGGGCGGAGTACATGAGGTCGCCGTCGAAGCGCTTTCGCGCGACCTCGATCACCCTTTTCCACTCGGACGTGTGATCGACCATGCTGCGAAGCTCGGCCCCGACGACCAGCGACTCGGCTCGCCCGCGCTCCGCCAGCTCGGCGTAGTGTCCGACCATCTCTCGGTAGTCGCGGAACCATTTGTCGGTGCGTCGTGGGACGATGGTGCCCTGCCAGCCGGGCGGACGCACTACCGGCGTCAGTGAGATCGACATCCCGTGCGAGCGAGCCTCGTTCATCGCGTGGAGGACGCTGCCGTCGCTCGGCGTTCGGTCGCGGTCGGGGCCGACGTGACTCGACTCCGAGGAGTCCATGAACCACTCCGGGTAGAGGCCGACATGCGTCGAGCCCGTGGCCGCCAGCGCCGCGATCGACTCGTCGGTCGCCGGGTCGCGGTACGCGTCCCGGCCACGCACCGAGACGATCGCGCCGCGCTGCCAGTCCTTCCCGAGCGGCTGGACCGAGCGCGCTGCCTCGAGCTCACCGGCGAGCGAGCAGATCACGAGCCCACCCAGGATGAGGAGCCCCGCGCTGCCCCGCCTGACGGGCATGATTGCCATCAGCGCGTCGCGGTGTTCCAGTCTCGCATCGTCTGCTCCGCCGCCTTGCCGCGCGGCGAGGGCGTGCCGTTGGCCGGATCGAAGACGCCTACCGGCCAGTACCACCAATGGACGCCGCGGAACCAGTTGAAGCGGGACCACACGCGGTAGAGCGCCTCGTACGCGCGCCGCTGGGCCCCCTGGGAGATCGCGCCCGTGCCCACCGCCCAGGGGGCGGCCGCGGTCCACTCCCTGCTCGAGTAGCCGACCTCCGTGAACACGACCGGCCGGTCGTGCTTGCGCTCGAGCTTCACGATCGTATCCACGTACCGCCGCTTCCACGCGTCCACCAGTTCTCCGACCGAGGGATTGGGCTCGTCGCTCACGAGCGGCATGTAGGCGCTGAGCCCGATCTGGTCGAGGCGCCTCCAGAAGCCGATCCGGCTGGTCTCGTCGAGCTGGTTCGCGGAGTACGTGAGCTTCCGGGAAAAGCGCTTGCGCGCAAGCTCGATGAGCCGCTTCCACTCGGACGTGTAAGCGGTCATCGAACGCAGCTCGGCGCCCATGGTGAACGTCTTCGCCTCTCCGCGGTCCGCCAGCTCGGCGTAGTGCCGGACCATGTCGCGATACGAGCGGAACCACTTCCCGCGGCGCCGCGGATCGATCAGTCCCTGCCAGTGCGGCGGGCGCACGACCGGTGTGAGCGTGGCCGAGAGCCCGTGCGAGCGCGCCAGCTCCATTGCGTGGAGGAGGCTTCGATCGCTCTCGGTGCGCTCGCGGTCGGGAGCGACCCGGCTCGAGTCGTCGTCCTCCATGAACCACTCGACGTACAGGCCGACGTGCGTCGAGCCGGTGTCGGCGAGCGCCGCCATCGACTCGTCCACGGACGGCTGCTCGTAGCCCTTCCTGCCGTCCACCCAGATGATCGCGCCGCGCTCCCACTTCTTCCCGAGCGGCTCCTCGCCGAGCGCCCCCGAAGGGGCGCCGGCGAACAAGGCGCTCAGGAGCCCCGCGAGCAGTAGAAGCATCGCCCCCGTGCGCCGCACGCGGGGCAGCTTAGAGGCCGGCCGTGTCATAGAGTCGCATCACCGAACCCCGCGACCGTGGAGGAGCGCCGTTGCCGGCACGCAAAGCCTCTGACGTCTTCGTCGACTGCCTGGAGGCCGAGGGCGTCACGCACGTATTCGGCATCCCCGGCGAGGAGACGCTCGACCTGAACGAGTCGCTCGCGGGGTCGCGGGTCGAGTTCGTGCCGGTACGTCACGAGCAGGGGGGCGCGTACATGGCCGACGTCTACGGCCGGCTCACGGGGAACGCCGGCGTGTGCCTCGGCACGCTCGGGCCCGGCGCGATGAACCTCATGACGGCGGTCGCCGACGCGTTCCTCGACCGGGCGCCGATGGTCGCCCTCACGGGCCAGGGCGACCTCGAGCGGATGCACAAGGAGTCGCACCAGTACATCGACCTCGTCTCGATCATGAGGCCGATCACCAAGTGGAACGCGCGCGTGACGCACCCCCGGATAATCCCCGAGGTCGTGCGGAAGGCCTTCAAGGTCGCCCAGTCGCAGAAGCCGGGCACGACCCATCTGGAGCTCCCGGAGGACGTAATGGAGGACGAGCTGGACGCCGGTCCGCTGCCCGTGCCGGACTGGATCCGCCGCCCCGAGCCCTCGCGCGACGAGCTGCGGCGCGCGGCCGAGGTGATCGAGGCCGCCGAGCGGCCGATCGTGCTCGCGGGCAACGGCGTCACGCGCGTCGGCGCCGCGCATGCGCTCCGCAACTTCAGCCGCAAGACCGGCATCCCGGTGGCCGAGACGTTCATGGGGAAGGGTGCGATGGATGCGGACGACGGCCGGGCGCTCGGGACCGTGGGCCTCCAGTCCCGCGACTACGCGCTGGCCGGCTTCGAGGACGCGGACGTGGTCATCACGGTCGGCTACGACCTCGTCGAGCACTCGCCCGAGCACTGGAACCCCCGGCGCGACAAGCGGATCATCGCGATCGACACGACCTCGGTCGAGGTCGACGCGTACTACATGACCGACGCCGACCTGGTCGGGGACATGGAGTTCGTCCTGACCCACCTCGCCGAGGAGTGCGACTTCGAGAAGACGGACGGCGGGTCCAACCGCCTCAACGAGATCATCCGCGGCCGCTTCGACGCCGCGAGCGGCGACGACCACTTCCCGATGCAGCCCCCCCGGGTCCTCTGGGAGATCCGCGACGCCCTCGCCCCCGACGACATCCTGGTGTCGGACGTCGGCCTCCACAAGCTCTGGATCGGCCGCATGTTCCCGGCGCACGAGCCGAACACCGTCCTGATCGCGAACGGGCTCGCGGGGATGGGGTTCGCGGTGCCGGCGGCCATCGCCGCGAAGCTCGTCAACCCGGATCGGCGCGTCGTTGCGGTCAACGGCGACGGCGGCTTCCTGATGAACAGCCAGGAGCTCGAGACGGCGGTCCGGCTCAGGACGCCGTTCGTCTCGGTGATCTGGGAGAACCACCAGTACGGCTCGATCGTCTGGAAGCAGGACAAGAAGTTCGGCGAGCACTTCGGGACCGACTTCGGGAACCCCGACTTCGTGAAGCTCGCCGAGGCGTACGGGCTCCCGGCGTGGCGATGCGAGTCGGTCGAGGACTTCCCGGCCCGGCTGCGGCAGGGGCTGGACCTCGACGTGCCGTCGGTCGTGGTCGTGCCGATCGACTACTCGATCGACGTTGCCATATCCGAGGAGCTGGGTACGGAGACGGTTGCCCAGTGAGGATCGCGACCCGAGGAGTCGGCCATGAGCGTTGAGACGAGCGAGCGCGCCGTCGTAGACGGAGTCCGCAAGCAGCTCTACATCGGCGGCGAGTGGCGTGACGGCGGTGGCGGCACGCTCGCCGTCGAGGACCCCTCCACCGGGGAGGCGCTGTGCGAGGTCGCCGACGGCACGCCCGAGGACGCGACGGCGGCGCTCGACGCCGCGGTGGGCGCTCAGGCGGACTGGGCGGCGCAGCCGCCGCGGGATCGCGGCGAGGTCCTGCGCGGCGCCTTCGACCGCATCGTCGGGCGGATCGATGACCTCGCCCTCCTCATGACGCTCGAGATGGGCAAGACGATCGCCGAGTCGAAGGCCGAGATCGCGTACGCGGCCGAGTTCTTCCGCTGGTTCTCGGAGCAGGCGGTGCGGATCGACGGCCGCTACGCGGTCGCGCCCAACGGCGCCGGCCGACTCCTCACGATGAAGCAGCCGGTGGGCCCCTGCCTGATGATCACGCCCTGGAACTTCCCCATGGCGATGGGCACCCGGAAGATCGGCCCGGCGGTGGCGGCGGGGTGCACGATGGTGATCAAGCCCGCGCAGCAGACGCCGTTGTCGATGCTCGCGCTTGCGGAGATCCTCGAGGAGGCGGGCCTCCCGGCCGGCGTGCTGAACGTGGTCACGAGCTCGTCCTCGGGCTCCGTGATGGGGCCGCTGATCCAGGACCCGCGCGCGCGCAAGCTGTCCTTCACGGGCTCGACCGAGGTCGGGCGCTCGCTCGTCGAGCAGTCCGCGGGCAACCTGCTGCGCGTGTCCATGGAGCTCGGCGGGAACGCGCCGTTCATCGTCTTCGACGACGCCGACGTGGACGACGCCGTGGCGGGCGCGCTGATCGCCAAGATGCGCAACGTCGGCGAGGCCTGCACCGCGGCGAACCGCTTCCACGTCGCCGGCGCCGTGGCCGACGAGTTCACCTCGAAGCTGGCGGAGCAGATGGGCGCGATGAAGGTCGGCCGGGGCACCGAGGAGGGCGTCGACGTCGGCCCGCTGATCGACGACGACCAGCGGAGCACGGTCGCGCGGCTGGTGGAGGACGCGGTCGGCAAGGGCGCGAGCGCGGTCGTGGGCGGCAGCCGGGCGGACGGCCCCGGATACTTCTACGAGCCGACGGTGCTGGGCGACGTGCCGGCGGAAGCCGACGTGCTCAAGGAGGAGATCTTCGGCCCCGTCGCGCCGGTCCGGTCGTTCGACTCCGAGGACGAGGCGGTGTCGGCCGCGAACGACACCGAGTTCGGCCTCGTCTCCTACGTCTACACGCGCGACCTCAAGCGCGCTCTGCGCGTGTGCGAGGGCCTGGAGACCGGCATGATCGGCCTCAACCAGGGGATGGTGTCGAACCCCGCTGCCCCGTTCGGCGGCGTCAAGCAGTCGGGCTTCGGCCGCGAGGGCGGCTACGAGGGAATCGAGGAGTACCTCGAGACGAAGTACGTGGCGGTGAATCTGTGAGGGAAGGGGCTCCTAGGCAGGAGCCATGATCGACTTCTTGATCGAGACGCACATCGAGCGCCCCGTGGCGGAGGTGTTCGGTTATGTGAGCGATCCGGACAAACTCGCCAGCTGGCAGACGAATACGGTTTCGGCCGTCCAGGAGGGTGCCGGCCCACTCGGGCTAGGAAGCCGACTGCGCGAGGTGCACCGCGCGCCGGGCGGCAAGGAGGTCGAGTCCGTCGTCGAGGTCTCCGAGTACGAGCGCGACCGGACGTTCGCGCTGCGGGTCGTCGAGGGTACGCCCGTCCATGCCCGGATCACCTTCGAGCCGACCGAACGCGGCACGCTGACGCGCTTTCGGGGCCATGGACAGCTAGCCGGGGCGATGCGCCTCACCCAGCCGCTCCTGCACCGCGTCCTGAAGCGCCAGTTCACAAGGGACTGCGCAACGCTCAAGCGCGTGCTCGAGACCGCAGCGACGCAGGCGCCTGCTCCCGCCTCTCGCTGACCGGGCCGCGGTACTCGCCCACGGTTGTCGGTTGCGCGCTGCCGTCGCATCTGCATAGCTTGTTGAGCTTCGGGTCCCACGGGCCCGCACGACATCGGCTCTGGAGGAGGATGGAGATGCGAAAGGCGCGCGCCGGCGGACTCGGGTTGACCGCGATCCTGGCTCTGCTCGCCGTGACGGGCGTCGCGCTCGGCGGCGACGATCGGCAGGACCTCGAGCGGCTCCAGTTCACGACCGAGAAGCCGGACAAGGCCACGGGGATCAAGTTCAAGATCGACTTCGGCGACCCGGAGCCCGACCAGGCCGTGGAGCGGATGGTCACGGTCTTCGAGAACGGGACCGAGTACGACTTCAGGGCGCCGCGCCTCTGCCGCGCCTCGGATCAGGAGCTCGAGGCGCAGGGCGCCGAGGCATGCCCGGCGCGCAGCATCGTGGGCGACGGAGCGATCCGCGCAGAGGCCGCGGGAATGGAGGGCGCTGCCGACGCCACCCTCCTCAACAATCGCAACGAGGTGATCCTGCTCTCCGAGCTGCGCGAAGCGCCCGGCGTCCGCTTCGCCGACCGTGCGCGTGTCGACGAGGAGGAGCGGAAGTTCGTCGTCAACACACCGGACGAGTTCAGCCTGCAGCGCGTGCGGCTGGAGGTCGACCGCGTCACCGAGGGCGGCGACGAGTATCTGAAAACCCCCGACAGCTGCCCGAATGACGGCGACTGGGTTAACAAGGTGAAGCTGAAGTACCGCGACGGCTTCGAGGACAAGGAGCGGGAGGAGTCGCCCTGCGTTTGAGCGGTTAGCGGGCCACTTCCCGTTCGCGGACAACCCGGAGCGCACCAAGCGGCTACTCGTGTCGTTCCTTCGGGGCGCGGTCGCGGCTGACGATTCCGTGCGCGCCTAGCCGCCGCGGGCCATCCGCTCGAGGTCGAGCGCCTCCTCGAGCGTCTCCTCGCTCACGCCCATCTCACGCGCGACCTCGCGCAGAATGCGCCCGGAGGCGGCCGCCTCCTTCACGATCTCCGCCCCGCGGTCGTACCCGATGTGCGGGTTTAGCGCGGTGGCGGTGGCGAGCGTCGCCTCGGCGTGCGCCGCGCACGCGTCCTCGTTGGCCTCGAGCCCGTCGACGCACTTCTCCGCGAGCAGCATCGAGGCGCTCGTCAGCAGGCCGATCGACTGCAGCAGGTTGCGGGCGATCAGCGGGATTCGGACGTTGAGCTCGAAGTTGCCCTGCGTGCCCGCGATCGTGATCGCGGCGTCGTTCCCGATCACCTGCGCCGCCACCTGGAGGACGACCTCCGGGATCACGGGGTTCACCTTGCCCGGCATGATCGACGAGCCCTTCTGGAGCTCCGGCAGCTTGAGCTCGGCGAGGCCCGCCCGCGGGCCCGATCCCATCCAGGCGATGTCGTTCGCGATCTTGGTCAGCGAGACGGCCACCACCTTGAGCGCGCCGGAGAGCTCCACGAGCGCGTCGCGGTTCGCCTGCGCCTCGAACGGGTCGGCGGGCGCCTCGACGGCAACGCCGGTCGTCTCGATCAGCTTCGCGCGCACGCCGCTCGCGAAGTCGGCGTGCGTGTTGAGCCCCGTCCCGGTGGCCGTGCCGCCGAGCGGCACCTGCGCAACGCGCGGAAGCGCAGCGGCGACGCGGTCACGGCCGAGCCGCGCCTGCGTCGCGTAGCCCGAGAACTCCTGCCCGAGGGTCACCGGCACGGCGTCCATCAGGTGCGTGCGCCCAGCCTTCACGATGCCGTCGAACTCGCTCGCCTTCGACTCGAGCGCAGCGGCGAGCCGCTCGAGCGCCGGGAGGAGGCGGTCCGACGACTCGGCGAGCGCGGCGAGGTGGACGGCCGTCGGGAACACGTCGTTCGAGGACTGGCCCATGTTCACGTGGTCGTTCGGGTGCGCCTCGTCGCCCGCGAGCGCGGCGATGACCTCGTTGGCGTTCATGTTCGATGAGGTCCCCGAGCCGGTCTGGAAGACGTCGATCGGGAACTGGTCGTCGTGGCGGCCGTGCGCGACCTCGTCGCCGGCCTCCGCGATTCGCTCCGCCACGCCCGCGTCGAGCAGGCCGAGCTCGGCGTTGGTGCGCGCGGCGGCGGCCTTGATCCGGCCGAGCCAGTGGATGACGGGCGCCGGCACGCGCTCGCCGGAGACGGGGAAGTTCTCGACGGCCTTGCTCGTCTCCTTGCCCCAGAGCTCGTCTGTCACGCGGACACCTCTCAGTAGCTATACGAGCGCCGCAGGCTATCTGCCTCAGCCGGTCGCGCGACCGGCCCGCTCGCCCTCCTGGAATGCGGCGGATCCGGTGTCGACGAGGGACAGCTCCTGCTCGAGCCGCCGTCTCAGCTCGTCGTGGATGCCCTGGGTGGACGCCGCTCCGCGCCTGACGGCGCCGGTGAGGTAGCCGAGCTGCTCGGCGGCCGCGCCCTCCGGATCACGCTGAGCCTCGCGCGCGAGGTCCGCGGCCACGTCGACGTAGGTCGTCCCGACCGCCTGGAGGTCGGCGGAGTCGCTCGCTCGTGTCAGGCAGCCGGACAGCGGCACCCCGTCGAGTGTGACCGGATCGGGAGCGCTCGCCAGCGCGAGGCGCACGGCCTGCGGGCCGGACTTGCACTCCACCGGCACGGTCGTCGCCTCCTCGCTCGCGCACCCCGCGAGCGCGAGCGACAGGAGGACAAGCACGGCGGCCGCTCGGCCCTTTCCGCCACGGAGAGGATGGGCGCTGAGCGTCATGGCCGCGCGATCGTAGTCGGACCCCGGTGTGCAAGTTCGGGTGCACCGCTTGAAAAAAGCACCAATAGCGGCGAAAACGTCCATCCCTACGGGAGGCTTGCAAATGAGCGGGATCCGGACAAACGCTGCCGCCGAGTTGCTCGGCGTGTCGCCGAACACGCTGCGCAGCTGGGAGCGCAGGTTCGGATACCCGACCCCCGAGCGCACGAGCGGCGGCCATCGCCAGTACGACCTCGCCGACCTGGAGGCGCTGCGGCGCGCTCTCGTCGAGACGCACAACATCTCCTCGGCGATCGAGGTCGCGCAGCAGCGTGGCGAGGGACCGACATCCCCAGCGCGCCTGATCGAGGCGTTCGACCGATTCGACGACGCCGGCGCCGACCGCGCGATGGAGGAGAGCCTCGCCGTGCGCTCGGTCGAGCGGACGGTTGAGGAGCTGATGCTGCCGGCGCTCGAGCACGCGGCCGAGCGGACCGGCCGCGACGCCGAGAGCGAGGTCGGCTGTCGCTGGGCGACCGGGTGGCTCCACGCCGCCCGCCGGATCGTGCCGCCGGCGAGCCGCAACGAATGCGTCTTGATGTTCGACTCGAGCGCCCGCCTCTCGATCGAGTCGATCCACGTGCAGGCGCTCGAGCTCGCGCTGCGCCGAGCCGGCTTCCGCGTGCTCCTCCTGTCGATCGGCCTCGAGCAGGAGCGGCTCGTCCGCGCGATCCGGGCGACCACGCCACGCGCCGTCGTCCTGTGCGGTGCCGAAGCGACGCTCGACGTCGTCGGCCGCCTCGTCTACTCGGTGCGGCAGGTCGGCGCCGAGGCGCGCGTGCTGGAATACCGCGACGCGACGCCGGTGAGCGGCAGCCATTCGATTCCGTCGCTGGGAGCCGGCCCCGGCGAGGCGGTGGACCGTCTCAAGTCGGTCCTGAGCGACGCGCCTCCCGCCCGAGCCTCGCGCTTCACCAGCTCGCCGCCGGTGGCGGACGCGCCGCGCGTGAGCGTCGGCGCCTAGAGCCCGAAACGGGCTCGCAGCGCCCGGCCGGCGTCCGTCAGCCCACCTAGCATCGCCGGTCGATGCCTCTGCTCGAGGTCGGCGACCCGCTCGCGCATCGCGCGCTCGAGGCGCTTCTGCGCGCCGAGTCGGCGGTGCGCAGGTCGGTCGCGTCGGAGCTCGAGCGGGAGGGGCTCTCCGCGGCGGGCTTCTCGGTGCTCGTGGTGCTCACGACCGCCGGCGGGCGCGCGGAGCTCAAGACGCTCCGGCGCCGCCTCCAGTGGAGCAAGGCGAACGCGACCGAGGTCACGGGCACGCTCGCGGCCCGCGGCCTCGTGATCCGCGGCCGCATGGCGCGCGACCGGCGCGCCGTCACGATCGAGCTGACCGCGCCCGGCGCCGAGGTGGTGGAGCGGGTCTTCCCCGCCCACACGGCCCGCGTCAGCCGCGCGTTCGCCGACCTCGACGAGGGGGAGAAGCGCTCGCTCGCCACGCTCTGCCGCAAGCTGGCCGCCTAGGTCCCTCCATAGAATCGGCCGCTTGAGCAGCCGCTACGAGCCCGTCGACCCCGCGCAGTCGTTCCCGGCCCTCGAGGAGCGGGTGCTCGAGGGCTGGCGGAGCGCGACGTGTTCCACGAGTCGATCCGGCGGCGCGAGGGCGCGGAGCCGTTCGTCTTCTACGAGGGCCCGCCCACGGCGAACGGCCGGCCGCAGCTCGGACCACGTGCTCTCGCGCGTGTTCAAAGACGTCTTCCCCCGCTACAGGACGATGCGCGGGCAGCTCGTCCACCGCAAGGCCGGCTGGGACTGCCACGGGCTGCCGGTGGAGCTCGAGATCGAGCGCGAGCTCGGCATCTCCTCGAAGGAGGACATCGAGCGCTACGGGGTCGCCGAGTTCAACGAGCGGTGCCGCGAGTCCGTGTTCGCGTACATCGACGAGTGGAACCGGCTCACCGAGCGGATCGGCTTCTGGATCGACACCGACGACGCGTACGTGACGCTCTCGAACGAGTACATCGAGTCGGTCTGGTGGTCGCTCAAGCAGGTCTGGGACCGCGACCTCCTCTACGAGGGCCACAAGGTCGTGCCGTACTGCCCTCGCTGCGGCACGGCGCTCTCCTCGCACGAGGTCGCGCAGGGCTACCGCGACGTCGTGGACCCGTCGGTGTACGTGCGCTTTCCCGTCGCCGGCGAGCCGGGCGTTGTCGCTGCTCGGCTGGACCACGACGCCGTGGACGCTCATCTCGAACGCAGCGCTCGCGGTGAACCCCGGCGTCACGTACGTGCGCGCGCGCGTGGGGGACGAGACGCTGATCGTCGCCGAGGCGCTCGTCGAGCGGGTGCTCGGCGAGGGAGCGGAGGTCGTGGCGCGCGTTTCGGGCGCCGAGCTCGCCGGGATCCGCTACGAGCCGCCGTTCCCCTACATCGACGACTACGGCGAGCGCGGCCACACGGTGCTCGAGGCCGACTTCGTCACGACCGAGGACGGGACCGGCGTCGTGCACACGGCGGTGGCGTTCGGCGAGGACGACTTCCGGCTCGGGGAGCGGTACGGGCTCAAGGTCCAGAACCCGGTGCGCCTCGACGGCACCTTCGACGAGCGGATCGAGCCGTTCGCCGGACGCGGCGTGCGCGACGCCGACCCGGACATCGTCGAGGCGCTGCATGCGTCCGGCCGGCTCTTCCGCGCCGAGCGCTACGAGCACGCCTACCCGCACTGCTGGCGCTGCGGCACGCCGCTCCTCTACTACGCGAAGGCGAGCTGGTACGTGAGGACCACCGCCGTGCGCGACGAGCTGCTCGCCGCCAACGAGTCGATCACCTGGTACCCGGAGCACATCAAGCACGGGCGCTTCGGCAATTGGCTCGAGAACAACGTGGACTGGGCGCTCTCGCGCGAGCGCTACTGGGGCACGCCGCTGCCCGTTTGGCGCTGCGAGGACGGTCACCAGCCTGCGTCGGCTCCGTGGACGAGCTCCGCTCGCTCGCCGGCGACATCCCCGACGACCTCCACAAGCCGTACATCGACGACGTCTCGTTCCCATGCGCGGAGTGCGGCGAGGAGATGCGCCGCGTGCCCGAGGTGATCGACGCCTGGTGGGACTCCGGCTCGATGCCGTTCGCCCAGTGGCACGCGCCCTTCGAGAACGAGGACCTCTTCGAGGAGCGGTTCCCGGCGGACTACATCTGCGAGGCGCTCGACCAGACGCGCGGGTGGTTCTACTCGCTGCTCGCCGTCTCGACGCTGCTCTACGGGCGCTCGTCGTACCAGACGGTCCTCTGCCTGGGCCTGATCCTCGATCCCGAGGGCCGCAAGATGTCGAAGTCGATGGGCAACGTCGTCGAGCCCTGGGACGTGATCGAGCGCCACGGCGCCGACGCCTTCCGCTGGTACTACTTCACCTCGAAGCAGCCGTGGGACGGCTATCGCTTCTCGGTCGAGACCGTCGGCGAGAGCGTGCGCCAGTTCATGCTCACGCTCTGGAACACGTACGGCTTCTTCGTCATGTACGCGAACGCCGGGACGAGGTCGAGCGGTCCCGCCTCCGAGCCGGACCGCTCCGACCTCGACCGGTGGGCGCTCTCGCGCCTCGACGCGACCGTCGAGACGGTGGTCGAGCGCATGGACGACTACGACACGACGAGCGCCGGCCGCGCCATCGCCGCGTTCGTCGAGGAGCTGTCGAACTGGTACGTGCGGCGCTCGCGCCGGCGGTTCTGGGACGGCGACCCGGCCGCGCTCGCGACGCTGCGCGAGTGCCTCGTCACGACGAGCAAGCTGCTCGCGCCGCTCACGCCGTTCGTCGCCGACGCGATCTACGAGAACCTCGACGGCGGCGAGCCGTCGGTGCACCTGTGCGACTTCCCGGCGGTCGATCCGAACCGGCGCGACGAGGAGCTCGAGTGGCAGATGGAGGTGGCGCGCGACGCGGTCGAGCTCGGGCGGGCGGCGCGCGCGCAGGCGCAGCGTCAAGGTCAGCCAGCCGCTCGGCGAGGCGGTGATCGTCGCGGCTGACCGCGAGCGCGCCGCGATCGAGCGCTTCGAGCGCCTCGTGCTCGACGAGCTGAACGTGCAAGCGCGCTCCGCTACGTGACGGAGGCGGAGGAGCTGGGGCGGTGGGAGCTGAAGCCGAACTACCGCGTCGCTGGGCCCCCGCTTCGGCACGCAGATGCCCCAGGTGGCCGCGGCGGTCGCGGCGCTCGACGCGCAGGGGGCCGCGGCGACGCTACGGGCGGGCGGAGCGGTGGGGGTGAGCCTCGGCGGCAAGGAGCACCGGCTCGGGCCCGACGACGTCTCCCTCATCCTTCAGCCGCTCGAGGGCTATCAGCTCGAGCGCGCGGGGACGCACGCCGTGGCGCTCGACCTCGCGCTCGACGACGACCTGCGGCGCGAGGGCCTCGCCCGCGAGGTGGTGCACAGCGTCCAGGCGGCCCGCAAGGCCGCCGGGCTCGAGATCGAGGACCGCATCTCGCTGTCTGCTCGCGGGCGACCCTGAGCTGCTCGCCGCGACGCGCGCGCACGAGGGCTACGTAACCGGCGAGACGCTCGCGACGGAGCTGGCGTACGACGGGGCCGCCGGGAGCGCCGAGCACACGGCGGAGATCGACGGGCGCGAGCTGCGGATCGGGGTCCGGGCGGTCGGGCGACCTTAGCGGCCGCGCCCCGATCAGCCCTGGAGCTCGCCCTCCATCGCCCAGTCGCCCTTGTCCGAGTCGATGAAGCGGATCCACACGTGCTCGCGCTGCGTCTTTCCGACCTCCACGAGCAGGTCGGTCAGCCGCTCGGCGATCTCGCGCTTCTGCTCGGGCGAGCGCCCCTCGTACCAGTCGATCGTGACGATCGGCATCGCGGCTACGCGAGCGTCGGCACGAGCTCCTGCTCGAGCCGCTTCTTCGGCAGCGCACCGATGACCTTCTTGGCCGGCTGACCGCCCTTGAAGAGGATCAGCGTGGGGATCGAGAGCACGTCGTAGCTGCTGCGCCGTCTGCTGGTTGTCGTCCACGTTGAGCTTCACGACGCGCAGGTTGTCCTGCTCGTCGTTGAGCTCCTCGAGGTGCGGGGCGATCACCCGGCATGGGCCGCACCAGGGGGCCCAGAAGTCGACCAGCACCGGCGTCTCGGACTCGAGGACCTCCGCCTGGAAGTTGTTGTCGCTGACCTCGGTGATGGCTCCTGCCACGGTGGCTCCTATCGATCTGGGTGACTCGGTTGAAGCACGCGAGCTTACCCTCGTGGCTCAATGCTTCAGTAAGTGAAGTATAGCCGGGGGTCGAGCCGTCGGCACGGACCGTCACGGCTCGACATCCCGTTGCCTTGGTGGCGCGCCCGGCACACTTCCCATGCGCGCTCGACTTTGACCACGATAATGGTGGCGAAGTCGAGCGTCGCGTGAGGATCGGCCCCGGGGCTCACCAAGGACCGCGCGAGCGTGACGCCTTCGCGACGACTCGGTGACGCCGCACCGGGAGCCCGGCGTTACTGCCCCACTCGAGCGCGCCCTCAGGGACCTGAAGGGCGGGGCGCACCCCGCACAACCGGTAGCTTCACCGCCCCGTCCCCCACAGTGGAGCCGCCATGAGCCTGCCCCTTCCGAGTCCCGACACCACGATCCTCGTCACCGGCGCGTCGGCCGGCATCGGCGCCGAGCTGGCACGCAAGCTCGCGGCGCGTGGGCATCACCTCACGATCGTCGCCCGCCGCGAGGAGCGGCTCCGGGAGCTCGCGGCGGAGCTCGAGTCGAAGTACGGGGTCGAGGTCGCCGTCGACGCCTGCGACCTCTCCGACGCGGACGAGCGGGGCGCCCTGATCCAGCGGCTCCGGCGCCGGAAGCGCCGCGTGGCCGCGCTCTGCAACAACGCCGGCTACGGGTCGTTCGGGCGCTTCTGGGAGCTCGACCTCGAGCGCGAGATGCAGGAGGTGCGGATCAACGTCGAGGCGCTTCACCATCTCACGGGCGCGTTCGCGGGCGACATGGTCGCCCGCGGCGAGGGCGCGATCCTCAACACCGGCTCGCTCGCGGGCATGCAGCCGCAGCCGAGCAACACCACGTACGCGGCGACCAAGGCCTTCGTCAACTCCTTCTCCGAAGCGCTTCACGCCGAGCTGGCCGGCACCGGGGTCTCCTGCACGGCGCTCTGCCCGGGACCGGTCAAGACCGAGTTCGCCGAGGCCGCGGGCGTCGGCCACCTCGAGGGCGGCGTCCCGAGCTTCCTGTGGGCCACGGCGGAGCAGGTCGCGGAGAGCGGCGTGGAGGGGATGGTCAAGGGAAAGCGGACCGTGCTCCCGACCGCCGGCGACCGGTCGCCGGCACGCTGGGCCGCTACGCGCCGCGCACGGTGCTGCTCCCGGTGGTCCAGCGATCGCAACCGGACCCTCTGAGGCTGACGCCGGCGCCCGACGCTAGCGCAGCCGCGCCTTGAGCGCCGGCACCTTCCAGACCGCCTCGGCGGCGATCCGGGCGGTCATCTTCGACGCTGCCGGCGCGGCGGTCGCGGAAGACGATCGGCACCTCGCGCACGCGGAAGCCGGCCTTGAGCGCCCTGTAGGTCATCTCGATCTGGAAGCCGTAGCCGTCGGCGTGGACGTCGTCGAGGTCGATCGCCTCGAGCACGTCGCGTCGGAAGCACTTGAAGCCGCCGGTGAGGTCGCGCACCGGCACGCGCAGGATCGTCCGCGCGTACCAGCGACCCGCCGCGACTCGACGAGCCGCCGGACGCGCCCCCAGTCCTCGACGCGCCCGCCAGTCGACGTAGCGCGACCCGAGCACGAGGTCGGCGTCGTCGGCCGCGGCGATCAGGCGCGGCAGGTCGCGCGGGTCGTGCGAGAAGTCCGAGTCCATCTCCATGACGAGGTCGCGCCGCCGGCCGCGAGAGCGCGCTCGAAGCCGGCGAGGTAGGCGCGGCCGAGGCCCTCCTTGGCCGCGCGGTGGAGCACCTCGACCGCCGTCGTGCCGCCGGCGAGCTCGTCGGCGATCTCGCCGGTGCCGTCGGGCGACGAGTCGTCCACGACAGCACGTGGTGGCTCGGGGCCGCGGCCTCGGCGAGCCGCGGCAGCACCGCGTCGACGAACGCGCTCCATGTTCTCGGCCTCGTTGTAGGTCGGGAGGACGAGCCAGGCGGCCGGCATCGGCCGCGTACCCTAGATGGGCAGTGCGGAACGCCGAGATCGCCGACGCCTTCGACGAGCTGGCCGACCTCTACGAGCTCGACGGCGCGATCGTGCACCGGGTGCTCGCCTACCGCAACGCGGCCAAGGCGATCCGCGAGACGGCCGGCGTCGGTCGAGGAGCTGGCCCGCGCAGGGCCGGGCGCCGAGCTCGCCGGGCATCGGCAAGACGATCGCGGAGAAGATCGACGCGCTGCTCGACACCGGCGAGATCCCGTCCGCCGACAAGCTCAAGGCCAAGTTCCCGCCCGGCCTCGTGGAGGTCACGCGCATGCCCGGGCTCGGGCCCAAGAAGCGCGCGCGAAGCTGTTCGACGAGCTCGGGCATCGCCTCGCTCGACGACGCTGCGGCAGGCCGCCGAGGCCGGAGCAGCTCCGCGGACGTGGCCGGGCTTCGGCGCCAAGGCCGAGGAGAACGTGCTCGCCGGCGCTCGACGGCGGGCGCGGACGGACGCGCGCGCAAGCCGCGACTGCTCCTCTCGCAAGGCGCTGCGCGATCGCCGAGGCGCTCCGCGACGCGCTGCGCGAGCACCCGGCCGCCGAGCGGGTGGAGATCGCCGGCAGCGCGCGCCGGATGGCCGAGACCTGCAAGGACCTCGACCTCGTCGCCACCGCGACCGACGCCGGCGGCGCTCGCCGAGGCGTTCTGCACGCTGCCGCTGATCGGCGAGGCGCACTCGTCCGGCGAGGCGGGCGCGCGCGCCGTGACCCACAACGGCATCGCGATCGACCTGCGCATCGTCCCGCCGGAGAACTTCGGCAACCTGCTCCAGCACCTCACCGGCTCGAAGCAGCACAACGAGGCGCTGCGCACCGACGCCGTCAAGCCGCGGCCTGCACGTGAGCGAGTACGGGGTCGCTCGACGACTCCACCGGGACCACGCACGCGTGCGCGACCGAGGAGGAGGTCTACGAGCTGCTCGGCATGGACGTACGATCCCGCCGGAGCTGCGCGAGAACCGCGGCGAGCTCGAGGCGGCGCGCGAGGGCGCGCTGCCCGACCTCGTCGACGGTCGGGCGACATCCGCGGCGAGCTGCACTGCCACACGGTCGCCTCCGACGGGCGCAACACGATCGAGCAGATGGCCGAGGCGCGCGCGCGCGAGCGCGGCTACGAGTACATCGCGATCACCGACCACTCGGCGTCGCACGGCTTCGGCAACGACGTCCCGCCGGACGAGCTCCGCGCGCCACATCGAGCGCGTCCGCGAGGTCGACGCGCGGATCGACGGGCATCCGCGCTCCTGGCCGGCTCCGAGGTGAACGTCCTGCCCGACGGCTCGCTCGACTACGAGGACGACCTGCTGGCCGAGCTCGACTGGGTCGTCGGCGAGCCTGCACTCGTCGTTCCGCATGGGCGAGAACGAGATGACCGAGCGCATGATCCGCGCGATGGAGCACCCGCTGGTCGACGCGATCGGCCACCCGACCGGGCGCCTGATCGAGCGCCGCGAGCCGTACGCGCTCGACGCTCGACGGCGGTCGTCGAGGCCGCGGCGCGCACCGGCACGTTCCTCGAGATCAACGCGAACCCCGACCGCCGCGACCTGAACGAGGTGCAACGCGCGGCTGGCCGTGGAGGCCGGGGTGAAGCTCGTGATCGACTCCGACGCGCACGGCGTCGAGACGCTCGCCAACGTCCGCTACGGCGTCGCCACGGCGCGGCGCGCGTGGCTCACCCCGGACGACGTCGCGAACACGCGGTCGTGGCCGGAGCTCGACGCGATGCGAAAGCGCGGGTCGAGAGCCGCCCGGCGTTAGGGGACTCAGGCCGCCGGCTCGCGCTCCGGCGGCGACGCCATCGCTGAACCTGCGCAGGCCGGGCGTGCGGATGAGCTGCGTAGGCCTGAGCGGCGAGGTCCGCTCCACGTAGAACTGCACGCCGTCGCGCTCCTCGACGGCCAGCACCGCGCCCGCCTGCTTTCGCCACGCGAGCGCGGCGATTAGCGGGAAGCCGACGGCGGTGGCCGGCACCTGCGGGAAGAGGAACGCGAGCGCGCCGGCCACGACCGTGAAGAGCGCCAGCGTCCAGAGCCGGTTGAAGAGCGTTCGCCCCGGGCTCGAGCTCGGGCAGGGCGGTGGTCGGCGCGCGCCGAGGCCATCAGCCGGCCGATCGCCGCGCTGGTCGACGCGCGCCGTCCGAGGACGGCGCCGATCGCGGCCGCGAGCGCCCACCAGCCGAACGCCACGTAGAGCAGCGCGAGCTCGTCGTCGGCGCTCGCCCCGGCGATCGCAACGACCGCGAGGGCCGTCGCCGACGCGCCGAAGAGGAGCACCGCCGTTCGCAGGAAGTCGACCAGGCGCATCGCCCGCCGTCAGGTGCGCGCGAGCCCCTCGAGCACCTGGCCGAAGCCGGCGACGCCGTCCACCACCAGATCGGCTCGCTCGACGATCTCCGGCGGCCCCTCCTCGGAGCGCACTCCCACGAGCACGACGGCGTCGAGCGTCCCGTCGTCGCGCATCGCCGTCGAGCGCGTCGAACGCGTCGAGGTCGGTCGTGTCGTCGCCGCCGAAGAGCGCCGTGCGGACGGCGGCGCCGTTCACGAGCTCGCGGACCGCCCGCCCCTTGTCGAAGGCGACCGGGGGGCGCACCTCGAGCAGCTTCCGCCCCCAATGCGTGGCGAAGCCCGCCGCCTCGGCCGCCGCGGCGACTTCCTCAAGATGCTCGCGAGCGCCGTCCTCGTCGGGCGCGCCGCGCCAGTGAAAGGCCACGATCGGCCCCTTGTCCTCGATCCGGATCCGCAGCATGCGCGACTGGGTCGAGTCGTGCTCCACGGCGAACTGGCGCGCCCGGCCCTCCCAGCGCTCGAACGCCGGGGCGAACTTCGTGCGCGCCGCGCCCGCCTCGAGAAGCTCGGCCCCGTGGCTCCCCGCATAGCCGATCCCGCCGACCCCCACGAGGCGCCGCGCCTCCGCGACCGAGCGGCCGGAGATGCAGGCGACGCAGGCGTACCGGCGCCCGATCGCGCCCAGGAGCCGCGCCGTCTTGTCCGGCACACGCGCATTCTCCGCCCGCTCCACGATCGGGGCGAGAGTGCCGTCGATGTCGCAGAAGACCGCCGCGCGCCCGGGCGCGTCGCGCAGCGGAGCGAGCGCCGCGGAGAGCGTCTCGGCGGTTGGCGCGGACACGCGCCTTAGTATGCCCGGCCGTGTCGCCGAGGCTCCTGCGCATCGCCGCGATCGCCACGGCCGCGGGGGCGTTCAGCGGGCTGTTCGGGGTGGGCGGCGGCACCATCATCGTCCCGCTCCTGCTGCTCTGGCTCGGGTACGAGGAGCGCGAGGCCACGGGCACATCGCTCGCCGCCATCGGCGTGATCGGAGCGCTCGCGGTGGCCGCCCACGCCACCTACGGCAACGTGGACTACCTGAGCGGAGTCGTCATCGGCATCCCGGCGATCGTAGGCGTCGTGGGAGGCACGGCGCTGCAGCAGCGACTGCGGCCCAGCGTGGTCTCGATCGCCTTCGCCGTCCTGCTCGTGGCGTCGGCCGTCTACCTGGTGCTCTAGCGAGATGGAGGCCTCGGACGTTCTCGGGATGGTCGCGGTCGGTCTGGCGGCCGGCATGGCCAGCGGACTGCTCGGAATCGGCGGCGGGGTGCTGTTCGTGCCCGGCCTGGTCCTGTTCGCCGACCTCAGCGTGCTCGAGGCGGCAGCGACCTCGCTGGTCGCCGTGGTCATGGTCGCGGTCGTCGGCGCGTACCGGCAGCGCGAGTACGGCAACCTGCGGCTTCGCGACGGACTCCTGATCGGGGTGCTTTCGCCGCTGGGGGTGCTCGCCGGGGCCTTCCTCGCGAACACCGTGCCGGAGCGCGCACTGGAGCTGGGGTTCGCCGCGGTCCAGCTCTACTTTGCCGTGGAGCTCGTGAGGAGGGTCGCAGGGGACTCCGGCGGCGAACCCGCGCGCCCCGCGGGATAGGGCGCTCGCGCCCGGGGTTTGTGTGGCTTTCTCCGATCCGGGTATAGGTCTCCGCATGGCGAGACGGATCATGGCCGTGGTCTCTGAGCCCATCTCGGGCGAGGTGCTCCGCGACGCGCTCGAAATCGACGGGCGGGAGGAGGTCGAGGTCCTGGTCGTCGCACCCGCGCTGATCAGCAAGCTGCGCTTTCTCGTCTCCGACCCCGACCCCGCGATTCAGCGCGCGGAGCAGGTCCAGGAGGAGACGGTCGAGCGTCTCGACGAGGCGGGGATCGACGCGGCCGGAGACACCGGCGAGTCCGATCCGCTGCTCGCGATCCAGGATGCGCTACAGACCTATCCGGCCGACGAGATCGTCCTCGTGACGCACGCCGAGGGGAAGCGCAACTGGCAGGAGGATGGCGTCGTGGACGCCGCAGGGGAGCGCTTCGAGCCGTCGGTCACGCACGTCGTCGTCGAGTAGCTGCCGGTACGCTCGCATCGTGGCCGACGCGTCGATACAGCCGTTCGTCAAGCCCCGCTTTCGCGGCGTCTCGCACCAGTGGGCGTTCTTCATCTCGCTTGCCCTGGGTGTGGCGCTGGTGCTCGCGGCGCCGGCGGGCCGCGCGACGCTTGCCTCGGCCATCTACGCGGTGAGCGTCGCGGGGCTCTTCGGCGCGAGCGCGCTCTATCACCGCGTGAGTTGGGAGTCCGTCTCGGCGCGCCGCTGGATGCGCCGGCTCGACCACTCGATGATCTTCTTCCTGATCGCCGGCACCTACACACCGTTCGCGCTCCTCACGCTCGACGGCACCCTGGCAACGGTCATCCTTGTGGCGGTCTGGGCTGGAGCGGGCGCGGGAATGGTGATGAAGCTCGTGTGGATCGACGCGCCGAAGTGGCTCGTGGCGCTCACCTACGTTCTGCTCGGGTGGGTGGCGGTCGCGGCGTTCCCGCAGATGCTGTCGGATCTCGGCATCACGGCGACGGCGCTCGTGGCGGCGGGTGGGCTGCTCTACACGGTCGGCGCGGTCGTCTACGCGCTCAAGCGTCCCGACCCTGCGCCGCGGGTGTTCGGCTACCACGAGATCTTCCACGTGCTGGTGATCGCCGCGGCCGCCTTGCAGTTCGCCGTCGTCGCGTTCTACGTGCTCCCCAACGCCTCCTAGGGCGATTCAGCGCGGAGTCGGCGAGTCAGCCGCTTGGCGACGCCGTGCAGCGTGCTCGAGCCGTAGTCGTGGCTCGGGCTGTGCTCGGTGAGGATCGCTATGGAGATCCGGCGCTCGCCCAGCTCGAGGAACGCGGCCTGGTGGTTGACGCGTCCGCTACCGCCGGCCCATCCGCCCTTGAAGAAGGTGGTCCAGCCGGGCGGCGTTGCCTCCGCGACGCCCCATCGCTGCCAGTCGACGATGGTGCGCAGGAGCTTGCGCGCGTAGTCGCGGTGCCCGCGCGGCACGAGCCCCGTCAGGTCGAAGAAGAACCGCGCCTGGTCGCGGGCGCTGATGCGGCTGAGGCCCCAGTGCGTGTGGTGGAGTCCGAAGTCGCGCATGCCGACTCGGCGCGCCAGACGCTCGATCGCGCTCGCGCCAAGGATCTCGCGGACGCGCGTCGCGGTGGCGTTGTCGGACTCGCGGATCATCGGCTCGAGCAGGCGCTTGTCGCTCCCGCGGAGGTCGCGGTCCTCTACCCAGCCCTGGCGGAGGTAGGCGACCATGAACATCGCCTTGATGACGCTCGCCGAGGGCGCGGTGTGACGCTCGCCGCTCCCCCGGAGGCGGCCGTCCTCGTCGATCGCGGCGAAGTGGACCAGCCCGCGCCGCTGGTCGGCGTAGTCGGCGGCACGCTTGACTGCTGGCTTCCACGTCTGGGCCTCGGCCGCCGCGGCGCCGGCGGGTGGTGAGACGGCCAGCAGAGCCAGCCCGGCCAGAATCGCCCCCCTCGGCCCTGTCATGCGGGAAGCGTACGGTCGCGCACCGTCGCCTGCGCCGATCTGTACATTCCGCCGTCCTCGTGACGGAGCCGCCCTCACCCAGCGCCCGCGGCGCCGCGTCCGGCGAGGAGGTCACGCGTGGGGAGGAGCTGCCGCCGCACCAGCCCAACTGCCTCGGGTGCGGTGACGAGAACCCCGGCAGCATGGGACTGAAGCTTCGGATCGACGGCGATCGCGTGCGCGGCCGCGTGAGCCTCGACCGCCGCCACGAGGGCGCGCCCGGCTTCGCGCACGGCGGCGCCGTGGCGACCGTGCTGGACGACGCGCTCGGGACGCTCCTGGTCCTCCTTCGGCGTCCCGCGGTCACCGCCAAGCTCGACGTGGACTACCGCCGCCCCGCCTTCCTCGGCCGTCAGTTCGAGGTGGAGGCATGGGCCGAGCGCACGGAGGGCCGCAAGCTCTGGCTCGCCGGCCGGATGACCGAGGGCGACGAGGTCGTGGCCGAAGCACGTGCGCTCTTCATCTCCGTGTCCGCCGAGCACTTCCTGAAGGGGCGTGGCGGGGGCTGGGGCGCGCTGCCCTGGTAGCGCGGGCTCCGTCTAGGATGCCCGGCCGTCATCGGACCGACAGGAAGAGGTTGAACCCGAAATGAGCATTCACGGAACCCGCCGCGGCCCGGTCGTCCTCGCGGCGGGCCTGACCGCGGTCGCCCTGGCGGTGGGCTGCGGCGACGATGAGGAGCCCACCTCGGGCACCCAGCCCACGCAGACCGCGAGCGCGACCGAGACGGCCGCCGCCGACGGCAGCGCGCTCGAGGCGATTCGCCAGCCGCTCGAGGACGCCGGCTACACGGTCGATCCCACCGAGCCGGCCAAGGACAGCGAGCTCGAGGCGCTCGGAGGCACCGAGGGCTACCTGATCAGCAAGGGCGACGTCCTCGCGGAGGCATTTCTCCTGCCGAGCGCGGCCGACGCCCAGAAGTACGCCGACAGCCTCACCCAGGGGACGCCGGTGGTGGTGAGCGGCGAGATCACCTACGCCGGCGCGCTCGATGACGACCAGTCGGACATCGACGAGATCGTCGCCGCGGCGGAGGGCGGCTAGCTCCCCCGAGCGTGGTGCCGGCGGCCGGGTCGCCGGCTCTGCCAGTCTGGATGACATGCCGGCAATCGAGCTTCGCGGGGTCGTCAAGCGGTTCGGCCCGATAACCGCGGTCGACGGAATCGACCTCGAGGTGCCCGAGGGCATCTGCCTCGGCCTGCTCGGGCCGAACGGCGCCGGGAAGTCCACGACGATGCGGCTCCTCACCGGTCAGGCGATCGCGGACGCGGGCGAGCTGCGCGTGCTCGGGTGGGAGCTGCCGGGCGAGTCCAAGTCGGCGCGGGCCGAGATGGGCGTCGTTCCCCAGCTCGACAACCTGGACGTGGATGTGACCGTGGAGGACAACCTCGCCGTGTACGCGCGCCTCTATCGCGTGCCGGACGTGGGGGAGGCGGTCGACCGCTCGCTAGCCCTCGCCCGGCTCACTGGCCGGAGGCGAGATGCGGTGGACAAGCTCTCGGGCGGGATGCGACGCCGGCTGCTCCTGGCGCGTGGCCTGGTGCATCGCCCGCGGCTGGTGCTGCTCGACGAGCCGACGGTGGGGCTCGACCCGCAGATCCGCACCGAGCTCTGGTCGCTGATCGGCACGCTCAAGGCGGAGGGCACGACGATCCTGATGTCGACGCACTACATAGAGGAGGCCCAGCGCCTCGCCGACGAGGTCGCCGTGATGACCCACGGGCGGATCATCGCTCGCGGGCGGCCGACCGAGCTGATCGAGCGGCACGCGGGGCGACAGACGGCGGAGCTCTACGCGCCGCCGGAGCGGCTGGCCGAGGCGCGGGCGACGGCGGAGGCCCAGGGGCTCTCGGTCCGCCCGGCGGGCCCCGCGATCGCGATCGTCGGCGCCGACCGTGCGCAGGACGGCGCGCTGCCGCCCGAGGCGGTGGTGCGCGCCGCCTCGCTCGAGGACGTGTTCGTGCTCCTCACCGGGGAGGAGGCGGAGTGAGGCGGCTCGAGCCGGCAGCCATCACCGGCGTGATGAGCCGCGAGGTGGCGAACTTCCGCACCTTCTGGAAGGGGACGACCTTTTCGAGCGTCCTGGAGCCGACCGTCTACCTGCTCGCATTCGGGCTCGGCCTCGGAGCGACCATCGTGGGCCGGGTCGACGGGCTCGACTACGTGGAGTTCGTGGGCACCGGGATGGTCGCCACCGCCGTGATCTTCTCCAGCGCGCTGCCGGCGATGTTCGGGACGTTCGTCAAGCACCACTTCCAGCGCACCTACGACGCCGTCCTCGCCGCGCCCGTCGACGTGGAGGAGCTGGTCACCGCGGAGATGCTCTGGATCGGCATTCGCGCCGGCTTCTACGGCTGCTTTCCGCTGCTAGTCACGATGGCCTTCGGGCTCGACCCGGCGCCGGGCATGCTGCTCGTGCCGCTCTTCTGCTTCTTCACGGCGCTCGGGTTCGCGGCGTTCGGGATCGCCGTCGCGGCGTCGGCCGCGAAGATCGACCAGTTCAACTACGTCACGACGCTCGTGATCACGCCGCTGTTCCTGGTGGCCGGCACGTTCTTCCCGATCGACGACCTCCCGCAGGGACTCCAAGTCGCGGCCGAGCTCAACCCGCTCCATCAGCTCGTCGAGCTGGTCCGGCACGCCAGCTTCGGCTTCGAGGCCACCGATCCCATCCGCTTCGCCGCCCTCGTCGTCTTCGCGGTAGTGCTCTGGCGCGTGGCGGTCAGGCGAATGACGATCCGGCTCATCGACTGAGGAGCGCCTGTGTCCCCGCCCGACCTTCAGGATCGACTGCTGCTCGCGAGCCGGACGTGGCGCGAGTTCGTCGACGAGCCGCTTCCGCGCGTGCCGCCCGGCGATCCGGAGGCTCAGGTCGAGGCCTTCGAGCTGCAGCTGGTCGACCGCCTGTGCGCCGACGCGAGCCGCCCCACAGCACGGGGGATCGCTGACGCGACCTGGGAGCTCGTCCACTCGCGACCCGACGACGACGTGGTGAAGCGACGGGTGGTCGAGTGTCACGAGCGGCTCGTCAAGCTCTTCGCCGACTAGTAGCGTCGATCGAGTGCAGCTCGAACACGCGATCCGGACGCGCCGGACACACAAGGCCTACAGTGCGGAGCCGGTCGAGCGGGACACGCTCGACGAGCTGTTCGAGCTGGCGCGCTGGGCCCCGAACCACAACCTCACGAACCCCTGGCGCTTTCGGGTCCTCGGCCCCGGTGCGCTCGGTCGCCTGAAGGAGGCCGCGGGCCCCGAGTCGGCGTCGAAGCTGGATCGGGCGCCGACGCTCGTCGCGGTCTCCGCCGTGCTGTCAGGCGAGGCCCGGCAGGACGAGGAGGACGTGCTCGCCACCGGCTGCGCCGCGTACATCGTCCTGCTCGGCGCGCACGCACGCGGCCTCGCGGGCTACTGGCGAACGCCCGAGGTCCTCCGCAGCGATGACGGGCGCGCCGCGATCGGGCTTCCGGCGGACGAGCGCTTCGTCGGGCTCCTGTACCTCGGGCGTCCGTGCCAGGAGCGCGCCGCGCCCGAGCGGGCGGCGCCCGATCGCTTCGTGAGCTACCTGGACTGAGGGTCCAGGTTGCGAGACGACGGGAGCGGGGCATACTCGCGCGGTGCGGCGCGCGGCCGACACGTCGGATCCCGTTGACCTCCCCGCCCCGCGCGGGGAGCTGAGCCGGTTCCTCCTGGACCGGCTGACCGGCGCCCCGGGCGACCTGCCGTCGGCGCCGCCGATTCCGGCCGACGCGCTTCGCGGCGACGACTTCCACCTCTCGCTCTACCTCTGCTACGAGCTCCACTACGGGGGCCTCGCGGGCGTGAACGACGGGTGGGAGTGGAGCCCGTCGCTGCTCGAGCTCCGCGGCCGGCTCGAGCGTGCCTTCGAGGGGGCGGTGCTCGAGCGCGTCGCCCTGGACGAGGCTCCGGTGCCGAACGTCGCCGCCGCCCTGCGGGCGCTGCCGGACGAGTTCTCCGCCGCGCCATCGGTGGCCGGCCACGTGGCCCGCACCGCGTCGCTCGAACAGGTGCGCGAGCTCGTCGTCCACCGTTCGGCGTACCAGCTCAAGGAGGCCGATCCGCACTCGTGGGCGATTCCCCGCCTCCGCGGCGGTCCCAAAACGGCCCTCGTCGAGGTGCAGTTCGACGAGTACGGAAGCGGCGACCCCGACCGGCTCCACCAGAGCCTCTACCGCGACACCATGGAGGGGCTCGACCTGGACGGCCGGCCGGGCGCCTACCTCGACCTGATCCCCGGCATCACGCTGGCGACCTCGAACCTCGCCTCGCTCTTCGGCCTCCACCGCCGCTGGCGCGGCGCCAGCGTCGGCCACCTGGCGATCACCGAGATGACCTCGTCGGATGCGAACCGCCGCTACGCCAACGGCCTCAGGCGGCTGGGTCTCGGCCCGCCCATCACCGTCTTCTTCGACGAGCACGTGGAGGCCGACGCGCTGCACGACGCCGTCGTCGTGAACGACGTAGCGGGCGCGCTCGCCGGCGCCGAGCCCGAGCTCGGGCCGCAGATCATCTTCGGTGGTCGCGCGCTCCTGGCAGTCGACGCGTGCTTCGCGGAGCACCTGCTCGCGGCGTGGGAGCGCGGCGAGTCGTCGCTAAGGGAGCCGCTGGCGGTCCCGGCCGCCGCCTGACGCGCCCTCGGGTGCGAGCGGCACCCTGACGACCGGCTCGACGTCGCGGCGCGCCCCCCCGGCCGCCCGGAAGCCGACGCTCCGGTGCGTTCCGTCGCAGAGGGCGCCGAGGCGAGAATGGCCGCAGCGGCAGAGCGCCACGGCCCGGCGGCGGTTGGGCACCTCGGCGCCCGACGCGTCCACCAGCCGGAACGGTCCCCGGACCACGGCCGGCCCGTCCGGATAGGGCGTCAGGGAGGTCCGCCGCGCGGTCATCGCGACCGCTCGTACACCGAGACGTGCCGTTGCGAGTCGCCGGTGAACGGCTCGCGCGTCCAGCCGCCCCAGCGCTCGCGCAGGCTCAGGCCCCCGAGCCGCGCCATGAGGTCCAGCTCCTGCGGCGACGCATAGACGTTGGTGAACCCGTTGAGGCGAACGCCGTCGTTCGAGAGGTGGATGTTGGTCGTCTCGACGGTCTGGGTCGCGCCGTCGTAGCGGAGCACCTGGAGCTCCACGTGCCCGGGGCCCGAGAAGCGCGGCACGACCGCCTGCCCGTGGCGAAAGGCGCCGACGTCGAGCACGGTCGCCTCGACCACGAAGACGCCGCCATCGGCGAGGTGGCGCTCGGCGTTCTGAAAGCAGCGGATCTTCTCGTCCTGACTCGGCAGCCCGAAGATCGTGTGGAGCGCCAGCAAGACGACGGAGAAGCGCTCGCCCGGCACCTCGGTGTCGGCGAACGATCCGACGACCACCGGGATGTCGCCCCCGCCGGGGAGCTTTCGCAGCTCGGCGACCATCGCCGGCGAGGCCTCGATGCCGTGGACCCCGATTCCGCGCTCGTGCAGGCGCCGAGCGAGCCGTCCCGTCCCGATCCCCATCTCGAGCACGGATCCTTCGCCGGCGAGCTCGCCGAGGCGAGCCACGGCCTCGTCCGTGTCGGGGATCGCCTTGTAGAGGCCGTCGTAGTCGGCGGCGAGCTCCTCGCCGTACGCGGCCGGGTCGTAGTTCGATGCGGTCAACGAGCGGCTGGTCGTCGCGCGAGCGAGGTCGAGAAAGGGCACGGTGCCCAGGCTCCGTACGATATCCGTCGCGTGGGCCCGGAGATGCTCGCCCGAGCGGAGCGCAGGCTGGCGGCGGCGGGATGTCCGACGCCGGCGGAGGACGCACGCGAGCTCGCCGCCGCCGCGGGCGGCGACTCGCCCGAGCGCTTCGATGCCCTGGTGGCGCGACGCGCCGCCCGGGAGCCGCTCGCCTACCTCCTCGGCCGGCAGGAGTTCCGCGGCCTCGAGCTGCGCGTGGACCGCCGGGTGCTCGTGCCCCGTCCGCACACCGAGGCGCTCGTCGAGGCCGGGCTCGGCCTGTCGCAGGGCGCCCGCGTGCTCGACCTGTGCACCGGCTCCGGGGCGGTCGCCCTCGCCCTGGCGCGGGAGCGCCCGGACCTCCGGATCAGCGGGGCCGACCTCTCGCCCGACGCGCTCGCGGTGGCGCGGGAGAACGGGGTCCAGCTGGGGCTCGAGGTCCGCTGGCTCGAGTCGGACCTCCTGGCGGGAGCTCCGGGGCCCTGGGACGCGGTGCTCGTGAACCCGCCCTACATCGCGGGGGCCGACGAGCCGAGCCTCGCCCGCGAGATGGTCGCGCACGAGCCCGACCTCGCCTTTCGCGGCGGCCCCGACGGGCTCGACGTAGTCCGACGCCTGATCGCGCAGGCCTCCTCGGTGCCGCTGCTCGCGATCGAGGTCGGCGACGCTCACGCCGCCGCCGTGGGCGACCTGCTCTCCGAGGCGGGGTTTGCCGACGTCTCGATCCGGCGAGACTTCACCGGCGTGGAACGCGTGGTCGTCGGCGCCCGCGAGCCGTTAGCTTGACCTTCGGCCCACACCGAGAGAGGAGAGGCCCATGAACGCAGCGCCATCGCCGGACACCTGGACCGCCGGAGAGCCGACCCGACCGGCGCTCCACTGGCTGGCCGAGCGCGTGGGCGCCCTCGAGCAGCTCGACGGCGCCGCCGAGCGGCTCTCGACGGCGGTACGGGGCGTGATCGGATCGGGCCCCGTGAAGGACGCGCTCAGCGGCACCTGGCTCGGGCATGCGCTCCATCCGCTCCTGACCGATGTGCCGATCGGCAGCTGGACGAGCGCAACGATCCTCGACCTGCTCGGCGGCCGGGACTCGGAGAAGGCAGCCGACAGGCTGATCGGCGTGGGCATCGCCGCCTCGCTTCCCACGGCCGCGTCGGGCTACTCGGACTGGGCCGACACCACGCTGACGAGCGACAGCGTCCGCCGCGTCGGGCTCGTCCACGCGGCCGCCAACGGCACCGCGATCGCCCTTTACGGGCTCTCGTGGGTGGCGCGCAAGCGCGGCCGGCGGGCTCGCGGCGTAGCGCTCGCACTGGCCGGCGGCGGAGCGCTCGCCGTGGGCGGCCATCTCGGCGGCCATCTCTCCTACAGCCGCGGCGTGGGCGTGGACCAGACGACGTTCGAGTACGGGCCGACCGACTGGACGGCGGCCCTCCCCGACGATCAGCTCACCGAAGGGGAGTCGAAGACCGCCGACGTCGCCGACGTGACCGTGATGCTCACCCGCCGAGACGGCCGCGTCTACGCCCTCAGGGACCGGTGCACCCACCGCGGCGGCCCACTGCACGAGGGCGAGATCGAGGACGGGTGCGTCGTGTGCCCCTGGCACAAGAGCGCCTTCCGGCTCGAGGACGGCTCGGTGGCGACCGGCCCCGCGACCGCGCCACAGCCCGCCTACGACGTCCGGGTGCGAGAGGGGAGCATCGAGGTGCGGGTCCCGAGCGGCGGCTGATTGGGTGAGATGAGCGGCGAGCGGGGCTCGTCGCGGTTACCTCCCACGTGCGGTTACGCTAGCCGCGTGCCAGGCCTGACGGACCTGTCCGGCGCCAGCAGGGCGATCATCGAGCTGATCCTGTCGCACGGTCAGTCGTACCGCGACGTGTCGTCGACTCTCGACATGCCGGTCGCGCGTGTACGTGCACTGGCGGGCGAGGCGCTCGTAGCGCTCGCGCCCGCCGAGGCGGACCGGGTCGACGAGGCCCGTCGCGGCGAGGTTGCCGACTACCTGCTCCTCCAGCAGTCCGAGGATGAGTCGACGGCCACGAAGGCCGAGCTCTCGCGGTCCGAGCCCGCCCGAGCGTGGGCGCTCGCGATCCTTCCATCGCTCCGCGATCTCTACCGAGACGGCGCCGAGCCACGGATCCCCGACGCCATCTCGCGGAACGACCGAGGGACGGAGGGGGCGCCAGGCGGCGACGGTGCGACGGCCGCCGCCACTGGGCCCCAGACCACGCGGGCGGGCCGGTGGCCACTCGTGGCGGCGTTGACCGGCCTCCTGGCGCTCGCGGCGCTGGTCGCTCTGGTGGTGGTGTTGCTGGACTCCGACCCGCAGGCGGCCGAAGGCGAGACCTCCGCGGCTGCCGACACCCAATCGATCGCGCGCGTCCCGCTCGAACCGAGCGGCGATGTGAAAGCCCCCGGCGCGGCGCTCCTCTACCGGCAGGGAGACGAGGCGGGCATCTTCCTCAAGGGACACCTGCCGCCGCTTCGGGGCAGCGACGTCTACCAGCTGTGGTTGCTGAACTCCCCCGACGACGCCGTGCCGGTACTCGAGCTCGAGCCGAGCAGGACCGGTCGCTATTTCGCGGAGGGCCCTCTCCCCGACGGATACGAGAGCTATCGATTCCTCGACGTATCGCGGGAGCCCGCCGACGACGACGGAGAGCACTCCGGTGACTCCGTCGTCCAGGCACCGGTCTGGACGAGGAGCCTCGCGCGCGTCTTCGGGCGCCTGTAGAGCCGCTTGCCGCGGCGCCTCCAGCGGATACGCTCCGCGCGCGAGGGCGATCAGGGGGGCGCAGTGGCAGATCCGCACATCGGATCGACGCTCGGCGGCTATCGAATCGAACAGCGCATCGGGCGCGGCGGCATGGGCGTGGTCTACCGCGCCGAGCAGATCCGCCTGGGGCGGAAGGTGGCGCTCAAGCTGATCGCACCGGAGCTGGCGGAGGACGTGGCGTTCAAGGAGCGCTTCGGCCGCGAGGCCAACATCGCCGCGCAGATCGAGCACGCCAACGTCGTCCCGATTTACGAGGCGGGGGAGGAGGATGGGGTCCTCTTCATCACGATGCGTTACGTCGACGGGACCGACCTGCGGACCCTGCTCGACCAGGTCGGCGCCTTGACCCCGGCGCGCGCCGTCCACATCCTGGGCCAGGTGGCCGAGGCGCTCGATGTGGCCCACGCGAAGGGCCTCGTGCACCGTGACGTCAAGCCGGCGAACGTCCTGATCGCGGAAGCCGGCGGTCGCGATCACGCCTACCTGACGGACTTCGGCCTGACGAAGCACGCCGTCTCGCGAGGAGGTCTCACCGGCACCGGCAACTGGGTGGGGACGGTCGATTACGTCGCCCCCGAGCAGATCGCGGGGGGCCCGGTCGACGCCCGCGCCGACATCTATGCGCTGGGCTGCGTCGTCTATGAGGTCCTGACCGGGGACGTGCCCTACCCGGCGGACTCGGACATGGCGAAGATGTGGGCGCACGTGAATCGGGAGCCGCCCTCGGTCGCCCAAGCGCGCCCGGAGCTGCTGAAGTTCGAGCCGGTCGTTGCCCGAGCGATGGCGAAGCTGCCCGAGGAGCGATACCCCTCCGCGGGGGACCTCGCTCGACACGCTCAGGCGATCGAGCAGCAGCGAGCGGTCACACAGCCCGAACGCAGTGTCGCGACGGGCGCCGCCGCGCTGGTACCTACGGCCGCACGGGGGGCCACCACGCCGGCACGGCTCCGACCCCCGGTCCCCGGAATCCCCACCGAATCGCGGCCTGAACCGCCGACGAGGGTCGTATCCGCGTCGCGCGGACGGTGGCCGCTGGTGATCGTCGGCGCGGTTCTTCTCGCGCTCGCGGTCGCGGGCGGAGTGGCGCTCGGCACCGGCGTCCTCTCGGGGGAGCCGGTGAGCGACAGCGCCTCTGACCGCCGGGGTGGCCAGGACGGCGCGCGCTCGGACACGGCGGCCGTCGACGATCAGGGGGAGGCTGGAACGACGACCCCTGCCGACGGCGAGCGTTTCGAGGCCTACTCCTTCAAGACGTCGGATGGTGGCGGCTACTCCGCCGAGGTCCCGGCCGACTGGGCGCGGCGAGAGACCGTCGAGACACCCGGTCAGCTCTTCCGAACCGAGCTCACCAGCCCGGAAGGGGCGACCGTGATCATCGACTACACGCCGCTCGAGCCGCCGGGCATCGCCGAGTTCACGTCACGCATGCGCGGCGTACCCGTTGGCCAGAATGTGGCCGACAGGTACGTCATACCCGCGGAGAGCTGCGAGTTCGGCACCACGTGTACGGACTATCTCGTCACGTTCCCGGATGGCACCAGCGGGGTCGGCGTGCTCGCCGGAGGCAACGATCCTCAGGCGGCGGACGAGGTCGCCGAGGAGATCGCCGGCAGCGTTCAGCCCTAGGCCGTTCCGTTCAGCTCTCGCGCCGAAGCTCGCGCGCCATCACGCGGCGCGCGACGGGCAGTGCCAGCGCCGACGGCGCCATGCGGTTAGGACCGAAGAAGGCGCGGACAGCCAGCCCGCCAGGGATGACCGTGCGCTTTCCGCGCTCTGCGGCCTCGAGCGCCTCCTCGGCGACCCGGTCCGGGCCGCACTTGATCGCTCCCGGCATCCGTTCCATGAAGAGGGGCTCGGACGCCTCCTGGAACTCGGTTTCGACCGGCCCCGGGCACACGGCCGTGACGGTGACGCCCGTGCCCCGCAGCTCCTCGTGGAGCGTCTCCGAGTGGTAGAGCACGAACGACTTGCTGGCGGAATAGGTCCCGTTGCCGGGGAGCGGCTGAAAGCCGGCGGTCGAGGCGAGGTTGATCACGGCGCCTCGCCCTCGATCGACCATCCCCGGCACATAGCGCGCGTCGAAGTCGACGACTGCCTCCACGAGGAGCCGCACCTGCTCGAGCTCTCGCTGGCGCTCGCTCCTGTCGAACCGCCGGTAGATGCCGAACCCGGCGTTGTTCACGAGCACCTCGACGGTCAGCTCGCGCTCCTCGATCTGCTCGGCGAGCCGGTCCCGCTCGGAGGCGTTTGAGAGGTCTGCCGGAATCGCGTCGGCACGGACCCCGTGGCGGCCGGACAGCTCGTCGGCGAGCGCCTCGATCCGGTCGGCGCGCCTCGCCACCAGGGTGACGCCATGCCCGCGCTGCGCCAGCCCGCGCGCGATCTCCTTCCCGATGCCGGCCGAGGCGCCCGTTACGAGCGCGGTGGAGCCGGGAGTCGGAGGGGGGAGGGACATGCGGCGAGCCTAGATGATTGGCTCCCCGGCGGCATGCCGCCCACAGGGTTACGATCGGCCCGTGGCAGGCGACCTCTTCGCCGGGATCTGCGTCAGCGACTACGCGGCGGCGAGACCATGGTACGAGCGCCTGCTCGGCTCCGAGCCGACGTTCCTCGCGCACGAGACCGAGGCCGTTTGGGAGCTCGCCGAAGGTCGCTCGATCTTCGTCGTGGAAGACGCTAGGCGCGCCGGGCATGCGCTCCACACGATCTTCGTGGACGACCTCGATTCGCTCGTGTCCGAGATCGCCTCCCGTGGCATTGGCCCCACCGAGCGCGAGACCTACTCCAACGGAGTGCGCAAGGTCATCTACCGCGACGTCGACGGGAACGAGATCGGATTCGGCGGCGCGCCCGGCTGAGCTCTAGATCGTTGGTCTCTCGCGCTCAGGCCAGGTAGGCGATGCCGCCCGAGCACGCACCCCCAGTCGGGCCTGCCAGGCAACGGTCACCGGCGGGACGGCGAGTTCGATCACAAGCAGGGCGAGCTGGGCACGGTGCGGCCTCCCCACGGCGAGCCAACCGCCGGCCCTCGCGAGGCCGGCCAGGAACAGAGCGCCGGCAAGCGCCCGGACCTTCGCCGCGTCAAGATCTGCGCGAGGTGCAGCCTGTAGTACGGCAACCCCATACGCGACGTAGAAGGCAGCGTAGAACCGCAGCTCGCTCTCCACGGTGGGGTTTGCCAGCCCGCGCCCTGGGAGCGACCGGCCACCGGCGATCACCGTGTGAAGGCCGGCCGTGGTCGCGACCAGACCGGCACCGTAGAACGCCGCTCGTAGGCCGATGCGACCTGGTCCTGCGTGAGGTGGTTCCGCCATCAGTGGCCTCTCCTGTTCGACGAGTCGAGACGATACCTCCGCACCGGGGCATGGAGTAGTGGGTCAATCCAACCGACAACCGCGGGGAACCGAGGCCACCACGGGCAAGAAACGCACGTCTGACGAGGCCACCACGGGCAAGAAACGCACGTCTGACGAGGAGGTCGATCGTCTCTACTCGCTGCCGCTTGATGAGTTCATCGAGGCACGCGACGAGTTGGTCAAGCGACGCCGCCGAGCGGGCGCCGGCGAGGAGGCCGCCCGGATCAAAGGGCTCAAGAAGCCGAACGCAGCCGCCTGGGCGGTCAATCAGCTAATCCGGGGTCAACCTAAGGAGCGTCAGGCCCTCCTCGACGCAGCCGACGCTCTAGGCGAAGCCCAACGAGCGCTGGGCACGGGCGAGGCTGACGCGAAGCGGTTGCGAGAGGCGACCGACGCGGAGCGGCGAGCCGTCGAGGCCCTTGTCGGACACGCGCGAGCCCTTCAAGAGAACGGCCACCCGCTGAGCCAGACCACGCTCCAGCGGGTTGAGGAGACGCTGCATGCGACAGCGCTCGACGCGGCGGCCCGCGAGCAGGTCGAGTCCGCTCGCCTGACTCGAGAGCTTTCGGCGGTCGGTTTTGGTCTCCTCGAAACAGAGCCGGGGACCAAATCCGAGAAGAAGGAAGGTCAGGAACGGAGGCGGTCAAGTACGAGCGCTCGGCGCAAGAAGATTCAGCGCCAGCTGACAAGTGCTCGTCGTGCGGCTGTACGGGAGCAGGGGACCGCGTCGGCTGCCAGGAAGGAAGTCAAGAAGGCGACGGCCACGCGCGACCAAGCCCAGCGCAAGCTCGATCGGGCCGAGGACAAGGCGCGGAAGGCCGAAGACCGCCAACAAGCAGCCGAGGGAAGAGTCAAGGAGCGGCAGAAGGCGCTGGAAGATGCCTGAGCGGAGACGTCCTGACCCAATAGGCTTGCCGTCCGGCAAGCGATCGAGAGGGTGCTCATGTATGCACGGGTAGCCAGGTTCGAAGGCGGAGACGCCGATGCCATCCGTTCGAACGTCCGAGAGATCAGCTCTCGCGCCGAGTCCGGACCGCCCGAGGGCGTGCCGGCAAGCGGCTTCCTGTTGCTGGTCGACCCGGACAACGGCCGCGGCCTCGGGATCAGCCTGTTCGAGACCGAGGAGGATCTCCGGACGGGAGACGAGACCCTGAACTCCATGACGCCGCCTGCCGACGGGATGGGCAAGAGGGCCACCGTCGAGACCTACGAGGTCGGAGTCGACGTCAGAAGCTAGGCGCGCGCCGGCTGATCGTGGCGGTCCGGCCCGCTACCGACGCTGACCTCGAGGCGCTAGTGGGGCTGCTGCGCGCCTACGCCGACTTCTACGAGGCGCAGCCGGGTGACGATGGACTTGAGACGGTCATCCGGGCCGTGATCGCGGAGCGGGAGGACGAGGCGGCTCTGTTCGTCGCGACGAGTGAGGGCTCCGGAGTGGTCGGGCTCGCGCTCTGCCAGTGGAAGTGGTCCAGCCTGCGTGGTGCGCGAGTCGTCGTCCTCGACGACCTCTTCGTCGCGGACTCGGCCCGCGGCGCCGGCCACGCGGATGCCCTGATCGAAGCCGCGGCGGAGCTCGGCCGCCGCCACGGTGCGGCCGCGCTCACATGGCTCACCGCGCCCGACAATCGCCGCGCGCAAGCTGTCTACGATCGCGCGGGCGGACGCGCCGAGCCCTTCCTCGAATACGAGCTCGGGCTTTAGAGCTCCGTGCGACTAGGGCTCTCGCGAGCCCTGCTCGATCCGCTCAAGCCGCGCCTCGAGCTCCTGGACGCGACGGGCCAGGTCACGCTCTCCCGGGCGGTGGAGGACCTCGACACGTCGAAGAGGTGCGAGCGTCCGCGCGGCGAACTCAGCCCCGTGAAACACAACGCGCGTACAGATCGGTTCGCCCCTCCATCCCGCGCCCGGCTCACCGCAGTCTGCCTCGCGGTGGCTGCGGTGCTCGCAATCGCTTCGTGCGGCGACGACGGGGGAGAGGCGGAGGTGCCGGCGCCGACCGGCGGGATCGCGGGGATCACCTCGGACACATGCGGCGAGCTCGAGTACGGGGGCCCCGGCGAGGCCGAAGCCCTGATCGTCTCCGACCTCCCCATGCAGGGCGACTCGGCCCAGCGCTCGGAGCAGCAGGTGGAGGCGATACGCCTCGCTCTGGAGCAGGAGAACTGGCGTGCGGGCGACGTGCCGGTGGGGTTCCAGGTGTGCGACGACTCGATCGCCGAGACAGGGCTCTGGGATGCTGAGGTCTGCCGCTCCAATGCCGAGGCCTATGCGGGCAACGAGGCTCTGCTGGGCGTCATCGGCACGTACAACTCCGGCTGCGCCGCCGAGATGATCCCCGTGCTCAACGAAGCGGGAGTGGCGATGATCTCGCCGGGCAACACGGCGGTCTGCCTCACGCGCCCGAGCGAGGGCTGTGAGGACGGCCAGCCCGAGAGCCTCTACGAGTCCGGAGAGCGCAACTACGTACGCGTCGTGCCCAACGACGCCTTCCAGGGAGCCGCTCTAGCCGAGTTCGTCCGCGCTCAGGGCGCGCGGCGCCCCTTCATCCTCTACGCGGCCGACGATCCGACGAGCGCGGGGCAGGCGGCGAACTTCCGGGGCGCCGCGGAGGACCTCGGCCTCGAGGTCGCAGGGTTCGAGACCTGGGATCCGGAGGCGAGCGATTACGTGGACCTGATGGAGAAGGTCCGAAAGGACGGGGCGGATGCCGTGGTCCTGGCCGGGCTGATCGATCAGAACGGGGCGCAGGTGATCGAAGACAAGGCGGACGTCCTCGGGTCGAACGACGACCTGCCGCTGGTGGCCTTCGACGGCTTCTCTCAGCAGACGACTATCGACGACGGGGGCGACGCCGCGCGTGGCATGTTCGCGAGCGTGACCGGACGGGTGCCGGAAAAGCTCTCGGGCGAGGGTGAAACGTTCGTTCGCGAGCTGGAGCGGAGGTTCGGCGAGGACCCCGTCGAGATCTACGCGCCGTATGCCGGTGAGGCGGCGTTCGTCCTGCTCGACGCGATCAGCGAGGGCGGACCGGACCGGGCGGGAGTGATCGAGGCGCTCTTCGCGACCGAGCGGAAGAACGGGATTCTCGGCGACTACGGCTTCGAGTCGAGCGGGGACCCGACCGTGGGCCCCGTGACGATCTTCCAGGCGGATGGGACCTTCGAGCGCATCGACGAGATCTCGCCCGAGCCGAGCCTGGTCAGCGCTGCTCGGCACTAGCTGATCGATCGACCATGCGGTGAGGCAGCGTGAGCCAGCTCACAGCTGAGTAGCTGCACGACCACTACGGTCCGCCCATGCGCGAGCCGTGGCGGGTGCCGATGACCATCGCGAGCGTGTGGCGGCTGGCCTACGGCCTGGGCTCGATGCTCGCGCCCGAGTGGATGGCGGCCAACCGGCTGGCGCCGACGCTGCGCGAGCATCCCGACCCGCGCATGAACCTGCGCGGCTTCGGCGGCTCGCAGAGCGGAATCGCGCTCTACACGCTCGCCACCGCGCGGGACTGCGCCGGGGCACGCAGCGTGCTGGGCCTCAACGCGATGGTCGACGCCTTCGACGCGGGCGTCTCGATGCTGGAGATCCGGGATCGCGGCGGCGTGGACGAGGTCGCCGCCGGCGGGGTCGCCTTCAACGTGCTGATGCTCGGGCTGTGGACGGCCGCCGCGGCGACGTTGCGCGACTAGCTAGGGGCCGTACCGCTGCTCGGCGCTGACCGGCGAGCCGGCGAGGCCCCGGTGCTCGCTCCCGGGTCGCGCCTACACGCGAGGTGGGCGGCGACTGCCCACGCCACCTGCGAGCTGGAGCACGAGCAACAGGATCGCCAGCAGCGCGAGTATCCAGACGATCGTCGCCACGATGCTCGGAGCTCCGACCATTCCCAGGATCCAAACGACGATTGCCGCGACGATCACGATTACCGCAACCTGAATGATCACGTCCAGAATGCCGTTACCTGTTCTCATCTCTCTCCTCGTCCGCTCGTCCATGAGACCCTAAGCGCTACGCCGGTCATTCGGGGCCCGCGACTCGCGATCGCCTTGGCCTCCGGCGAGCTTGTCTCTCGTTGCCGGGTCGTACCCGCGATGCGGTTGCCCGAATCGCTGAGCGAAGATCCGGAACTCAGTGCAGGGCTCGCTCCCACGGAGCGGCAATGGAACCGAACCATCCAAGCGGAGGGCTGCTCCGCCCTGCCGGTTTTGAAGACCAGCCGGGAGGCCACTGAGTTAGGCCGATATAGCAGGGGGTTTCGGAGGCGCGCCACCCAGCGCGCGATGGGCCTCGCGATGGTTTGCGGTTATCGGGTTTGGGAGGCGCCACGCGCGCGCATCGATAAAGATGCGCGGCGACGCGGGATGGCGTCATTTAGAGTGCCCACATGTCCGACGAGTCGGAATCCTCAACAGAGCGGCCAGGCGAGATCCTTGGCCGTATATCCGCCGCCCTCGTCCAGGCGAAGGCGAAGTACTACGGCCGGGGGCCGACACAAGCAAGGACCTATCGCAACGACGACTATCTGTTCTGCGTCATGAGCGGAGGCCTCCTGGAGAGTGAGGAAACGCTCCTTCGCTCGGGCGAGTACGACACGGTCAGAAGCTACCGGCTCAAGTTTCAAGACGTGGTCGCACCGGTGCTGATCACGACGGTCGAAGACCTGATCGGCCGCAAGGTCCTGACCTACCACAGCCAAATACTCTTCGATCCCACACGGATCATCGAGATCTTTGTCCTGGAGCCGCAAGACCAGTAGTCCGCCGGCCATGTGACAAGCCACAAATAGCGACCACCGCTTATGTTGTCGTTGCGGGTCCCCTTTCGCCCGCCGCGGCGAAAGTCGTGACCGCCGTCCTGGGTCGCTCGCGGCGTGTACGGGATTGGGAACCTCGCCCCCAGAGGGCCGGCTAGGTGCCTGGACCGCCTCCTAAACATCCGACGCAGTGGCGTCGACGCAACCTCGAACCGCGCCACACACCTCTAGCTGCCGACGGCCGGCAAGGGCCAATCCCAAAGCTCGGCCGAAAGGCAAGGGGCGCGTGGAGCCCCGAGACACGGGTTCGGCGAGTGCGGGCGATCGACCCCCTGACGTCGGCCCTGAATCGGAGCCTCGCGGAGATTGTGGCTAGGGAGACCGGCGATTCCGCCGAGCGAAGACATGCCTGAGGCGGCGACTCGAACCGCCTGCCGGCTCGTCGACGTCGCCGGCAAGCGGCCTCTCGCGTGCTGCGGCCATGTCGAGGAGTCGCTGGCCCTCCCGCAAGTCCCCGCGAGCGAAGGCCGCGCGTGAGTCCCGCAAGAGCCGCATGTAGTCCATCTGGTGCACAGCCAGCTCTTCCGTCGACCCAGTGCTTTCACCGGGCATACTATGACCATCGACACAAGGCGACGAGCCTTTAGTTACGACAGGGTTCGGCACATCCGGGCGATCGACCCCGACGGAGCCTGACATGCTCCTCGTCGCCTGCCTTCGGCGCTTCTACGGATTTCGGATGGAAGTCCATCATGCGCCCGACCGTTTGCGCAACGCGTGCCGAAGCTTGAACGATGCCCCGCCGCCTCCTATGTCAGTCGACCAGACGTTGTCCGCCGCCGCCTACGGAATGCGGCGAGCACTATGCCCACCACCACCGCTACAGCGCCGACGGCAATGCCAAGGATTTGCAGCCAGCCGACCTCGTCGTCAGCACTATCGCTAGTGCTCAAACCAATCACGTCGGCGAGCCCAAAGACCACGGCCAGCGCTACGCCAAGTGCGACTAGGACAAGTCCGATCGCGGTTCGGCTCATTCGGCGGACTGTATCCGGAGTGTTTCAGGACCCGCCGGGGAGACGCCCGCGCAGCCGCTCTAAGCGCTCGGCGGCGCTGCCGACCGGCTCGACCGCCGCCCGCATCGTCGAGAGCTCCTCGTGCACACTGGCCATGAGCTCTCGCAGCGCTGCCATCTGGTCGTCGACCTTCGCGATGTTGAGGCTCGTCCTCTCGATGCCGGCTTCAAGGGGATCGACCCCCTCGACGAGCTCGCCGATCCCCTTGTTGGTCTCTCCCTGCAGCTTGGCGATCTTGCTCATGCCTCTCTCCACGCCGGCCAGCCGCTCCTCAAGCGGCTCGACCGCCTTGCGCACCGCAACGAGCTGGCGCTCGACCTTCACGAGTCGTCCATCGAGCGGCTCGACGGCCACACGCACCTGCTTCAACTCTCCGAGACTCGCGCGCATCGCGGCGATGTCCTTCTGCATCAGGCGCGCATGCTCCTCGAGGCGGGAAGCGAGTTCCGGAAGTCCGGCTGCCACGTCGGCAAGGCCGACCAGCGCGTCGACCAGCGCCTGCGGGAGTGCGAGCGGATTGCGCATGTCGCGGCGACCCTACCCGGCTGATCGTTGGTCGGACCCTTGACGCATGTGCCCGCTGAGGAGCAACGTCAAGCCTTCCCGCCCCCAGTCACAATATGGGCTCCCATGCAGTTCTCATCGTATGTGCGTCTGGGGCGGTGACCGCTGATGGCCCCTCCGGTAAAGGAACAGTTGGTCGTCTACCTACGCACCCAGGCGGGCTGGCGGGCGGAGAAAGCTAAGGATTATCCTGATGCTCGCAACGCTAGGTCCGAGCAACGGCTTCGCGCCCTAGCAGACCACGTCGAGGCACTCCCGTCGAGTGATGCTCGCCTGCGGACGCTTCAAGCGCTCCATGAGCACTACGGGCTAGATGTCTTCTCCCCAGGGGAGGAGGGCCGGCGCATGATTGCCGAGTTTGGCTTCCATGGAGACGAGGACTCCGAAGCATTCCTCGACCGCCTCGTGTCGGCTGAGGCCCGTGACTCCATCGACCGGGAGCACGAGGGGGGCAACAGCTAGGCCTCAACAGTCCTTTCCGTGGCTCGGGGACTCGTCGTTGGATGCCGACTACCGAAGCCGCTGGGCCCGCCGCAGGCGGGCGTCCGCGCCCTCGCAGGAGCGCTCCAGCTCCCTCAGCTTGAAAGCGCTGGCCGCTCGCCCACCGTACATGCGCGCCTTGTAGCTGGCGAGGCGCTCGCGGCGGTACCGTGCCTCCATCCGCAGCTCCGTGACCGGACTGGCGGACACCTAGGAGGCTCTAGCGAAACGACTAGCGAAAGTCGTTAGGTAGTGGCCGCTACATAGAGAGTCGCGGCCACCGTTACAAGGCCGAGGCCAACCGTTGACACGGGCTTGGCCCACTCGTATTCGGAAGAGTCGTACGCAATCGCAATCAAGTCGCTCACGCTTCCTCCTTGCTTTCGGCGGCGCGGATGTGCTGAAGCATCGATACTAGCCAGGGCCGGTCGAGGAGATGGCGTGTGGGCGCGACGGGTCCGGCGACAATAGGATCGCGCCCGCCATGCGGAAGTGGATCCCCCTCCTCATGCTGGCCTCGGCCCAGTTCGTGATGGTGCTTGACACCAGCGTCATGAACGTGGCGATTTCGCAGATCGTCGAGGACCTCGACACAACGATCCAGGGGGTGCAGACGGCCATCACGATGTACACGCTCGTGATGGCGGCGTTCATGCTGCTCGGCGCGAAGCTCGGGGACATCCTGGGCCGTAATCGCGGGTTCGCGATCGGGCTGGCGATCTATGGCATCGGCTCGCTGACCACGGCGCTGAGTCCGAACCTCGCCGTTCTGCTGATCGGTTGGTCGGGGGTCGAGGGGTTCGGTGCGGTGCTCGTGATCCCCGCGATCGCGGCGCTCACCGCCGCGAGCTACGAGGGGCGCGAACGCGCTCTCGCCTACGCCGTGCTCGGCGGAGTCGCAGCCATCGCCATTGCTGCAGGCCCGCTCCTCGGCGGATGGGTGACGACCGAGTTCACGTGGCGGTACGTGTTTGCCGGCGAGACCGTCGTCGTGATCCTCCTGCTGTTCCTTAGCGGGCGGATTCCCCGAGCCGCGGCCGCCGAGCGGCGCCCGCGGCTCGACCTGGTCGGGGTGGCGCTTTCGTCGAGCGCGCTCGGCCTGATGGTCTTCGCGATCCTGCGCAGCAGCGTCTGGGGATTCGTCCAGCCGCGAACGCCGCCGACGATCAACGGCGTGGAGATCACGCCGCTTGGCTTCTCGCCGGTGCCGTTCCTGGTGCTGGGCGGCCTTGCGCTGCTCGGGGCGTTCTTCGTCTGGGAGGACCGTCGCGCCCGGCTCGGCCGGGACCAGCTGCTCGACCCAACGCTGCTGCGGGTCCCGCAGCTGCGCGCCGGGCTCTCGAGCCTTCTGGGGCAGCAGCTCGTCCTGATGGGCACCTTCTTCGTCATCCCCGTGTACCTGCAGGTTGTGCTGGGCTTCGATGCTTTCGAGACTGGCAAGCGCCTGCTCCCACTGTCGGGCGCGATGCTCGTGTTCGCGCTGCTGGGGCCGCGGCTTGCGGCCCGGCGCTCCCCGCGTACCGTCGCGCAGCTTGGTCTGTTCGCGGTCAGTATTGGTGCGATCGTGATGCTGGCGACCCTCGACGTGACGCTGAACGACACCGGCTTCAAGATCGCACTCGCCATCATCGGAGCGGGCGGCGGCCTGCTCGCATCTCAGCTCGGGAACGTCATCATGTCCTCAGTCGCGCCCGCCAAGAGCAGCGAGGGGGGCGGGCTCCAGGGGACCGCCCAGAATCTCGGCTCCTCGCTCGGGACGGCGATCATCGGCGCCGTGCTGCTAGCGTCATTGGCGACGGGATTCAGCCAGAGGATCGCCAACAACCCCGACGTTCCAGCGGTCGCCCGCGAACAGATCGCATCGAACTCCCAAGAAGGAATCGACATCGTGCCTGTGGCTGACGTCGAGAACGCGGCGGTCGAGGGCGGTCTGACGCAAGGACAAGCCCAGGCCGTGGCGGCAGACTACGGGGATGCGCAGCTCGACGCGTTGCGGCTTGCGCTCGGCGCCGTAGCGGCTGTTGCGCTGCTGTCGCTGTGGTTCACGCGCCGCCTGCCGACTGAGTCCCTCGCGGAGACCGAGCCCAGCATGGAGTCTGCGGCTACGGTCACACCAAGTTGAACGAGCTTTCGGCGAGAGATCGCGCAGCGCGTTCCTCCGATGGGGGGTCAGGCGCGCTGCTCGGCGGCCAGCTGCTGCCCACGATCATCCGCCGGAGCGCTCCAAGCGGGCGAGGTCGGCTGTCAGCGCCTCGAGTTGGGTCTTCACGTCATCCAGCCTTTCGACGACCGGGTCCCCTGGCATCTGCTTCTGGGCCTGCGTGACGAAGGCGCTGGTAATCGCCCCAGTGATGACCGCAAACAGGGACAGGCCACCGAGCATCAGGAACGCCGCAACCGCCTTTCCGGCGGTGGAGCCCGGGACGACGTCGCCGTAGCCGACCGTGGTGACCGTCTGGATCGCCCACCACATGGCGAGCCACACGTTGTCGAATGTGGCCGGATCCACGAGGCGCTCGACGACGCCGAAGACGACGATTCCCAGGCCCCAGAGGAGGACGATCACGCTCGCGGCGTAGCGCGGGCGGAGGCCCTTCCTCTCCACACGTCTCCGAAACCCTCGGCCAAGGCGACGTGAACGCGGGTGTTCCTCCATGGCGGCAGGTTCGGCGCACCGCTGTGGACTCCTCTCTGCTGCGAGTCGAGCAGACCTAGCCCTGCTACAGCATCCGCCCGTCCGCGCTTCGAGCACGTCAACGCGACTTGTTGCGGCTGCTCGTCTTTGGGGTTACCAACTCGATCCGGCTCACACCAGCCTGCCCGTCAGATGAGGTCCGTCTGCACCCCGCTACGGCCTGACTTGCCCGCGTCGGCAAGCGCTGCATAGTCACGCCGGTCGCTCATGTTTGTGGACGCCTGCGGCTACTCAGCTTCGGGCCGGGCCCAGCCGACTAGGCTAGCCGCGTGAACGAGGGGTTCACAGTCATCGAACGGACCTACTCGGACGACCCCTCGAACCTCTCGATCGGGCTCGCGAACATCAGCGCGGAAGTCCCGGACGTCGAGGCGAACAAGGACAAGATCCTGCGCGCGGCTCGCCTCTTCAAGGAGCGCGGCGTAAACGCCGCGATCTTCCCGGAGTTCTGCCTATCCGGCTACTTCTGGGACGACGAGGCGCGCTGCCGTGAGTACATGGACTCCGCGCTCACGGAGCGACACCGTGACTGGATCGAGGAGAACCTTCGGCCCCTCATCGGTGACGACCTGATCCTCATCGTGCTCAACAACCTCACGGAAGGACCCGACGGCAAGTACCTCAACGTGACCTTCGGCGTCGCCAAGGACAACGAGCTGCTCGACGACGACAACACGTACACCAAGGTCTTCGTCCCGGGCATCGAGAAGACATACACGGCCAGCGGGCGGGACGACAGGCTCGTGGTCGAGAGCAGGCAGGGCTACGGACGCTTCGGCTTCACCACTTGCTACGACATCCTGTTCAACGATCTGGTCCGTGAGTACGCGCTGGGCGACGACGTCGACGCGATCGTCCAAGTCGCCTCGTGGCGCGCGGCCTCCACGCGCGACTACCCCGGCATGAACGTCCGAACCGACTACTACTACGGCCAGTTATGGAACGGGGCGATCGCCGCCGCTTCGGCGACCAACCAGGTGTGGACGATCGCGTGCAATGCGGTCGGTCGCCACGGCGTCAGCGGAGTCTCGTTCTGGGGCGGATCCGGCGTGTGGGCACCTTCGGGGCTGAACCTAATCCAGGCTTCGCGTCTGAACGAGGAGCTGCTGATCGTGCACAACCTCGACATCAAGGGCACCCGCGAGGCCGAGCGAGGTGAGTTCAACTACGCGATCGACTTCCACGACATATACCGGCCGCTCGAGGACTCTCGCGGATTCACGCGCACCATCGGCTAAGCCTGGGCCCAAAGGACCGGGCAGTCTGGCCTCAGCTGACCGACTGCGGTCCGTTCTCCTCAACTGGCCGGTCGCGGCGTCGTCGGGCGCTGGTTGCACTGTCGAGCGCGTCTTGAAGCTGGGCCTCCATCGAGCCTCCACCGAGCCCGTAGCAGGGGCCGCGCCCCCGGCGAGTCGACGATGGAGGAGCAGCTTCACGGGGTAAGGCGACCCGCAATGTGGGGTGAGCGAGACCCGTTACCGGTTGGGATGTCGCTCTAGGGCAGGGCTAGCGAGTTTCGCTAATCCCTCCTAGTACTCCCTTTCCGTCCATTGGACCCACGCCTCGCGGGCGGCGACCTGTTCATCGGCCTTCTGGAGGTTCGCCTGTGCGGGTAACTCGCTCGGGGAGCCGCTCGCGGCATCGTGCTGCTCGACACGCCGCTGTTGCTCGTCGCGCGCCTCCTTCAACCGCGATTTGGCGTCGACCTGCGTCTTGCTCGAATTGTCCATCATGGTCCTCCCATCCCCTCGGCGGCTGGTCGCACGAAAGGCGAGGGGATTACCCGGCGAGCGCTTCCTCAACTTAGCACCCATGGACTGGATTTCCTCAACTATCCGAGCGTCGCTCGGAGGGACATATCGGGCGCGCGAGATATGCACCCGCGGCCGCCGACTCTTACGCCGTGGTACCACCGTGGTACCGGATGCAACGCCCGATAGCTCCTAGGAGTCCCCTCGCTGGGGACGCTGGGGACGCTGGGGACGACGGGGACGCCGAGTGGACGCGTCCGCCACAGTCGACCTCGTCCTCACCATCCGAGGACTCGTTAGTGAGCGCGTCGATGACGTCATCGACGCCGCCGCCGCGCAGGTCGTCGTCCTATTCGCCCCCAGGCCGTCATCGCCCGGGGCCTGCAACGCGTGCCCGACAGAGCCGGACGACTCGCGCGCGCTGAGAAGCCTGTTCGACCGCGCTCCGCATCTCACAATCAGCCGCGCCCGCGACCCACGCGGCTAGATGGCCATCCGCGGCTCGTCGTCTCCTTGATCGTCATCCGAGGAGTCGTGACCCTCTTTCTGCTCGGCCAGTCTTGCGGCCGTGACGGGGTCCGGCTTGTCGCCCTGGCCGAGGGCCTTGCCCATGTAGCCGAGCGCCACAACTGTCCCGGCCCCGTGCGCCAATAGGGCTATCGGGAGCAGCCACCACTGCTCGGTCGCGAGCGCCGCGATGATCAGCACGACGCCGAAGACCGCGAGCGTGAAGACGACGAGCATCCGGGGTGCTTCCATCGAGGCTCCTACGCCGAACTCTCAGGGTCTCGACCGCTATTGGAGCGGTATACGGCGCATTCGTTGTGGAAGACGTCGCCATGGACAGAGATCGAGTTGTCCTGAGCCGTTACCGGCCGGCGGCACGTGGGGCACGCGCCGAGATAGCGATCGGGCGGACGCAGATCGGCGAGCGATGGTCGCTCCGACGAGGCAGGACTGAGAGTGAAAAGTCGCATTGAGCACTCCTTAGGCGCAGTGAGAGTGGTGATCCACCAATACAAGGACAGTGCCGAGAGCCGCAGAGCGACTCCCGGCACGGCCTTTCGCCTACTCAGTTAGAGCTAGCTGTCGTCGTCCGGCGTGTACGGCTCGCGACTGCCGGACTTGGCGAGGCCACGTCCGATGAAGTAAGCGCCGCCCAGGATCGAGACGTACAGCCATGCCTGACGGGCGATGAACTCGTCCGTCCCGCCGCTGTCACCGCCCTTGATCGCCGCGGCACTGACCAGAATCGCAACGACCAAGCCGACCATGGCCCAGAACTCGCTCGTCTTGAACGAGGCCTTCGTCTCCGTTGCAAGGCGCCGGACACGCCCATGCCTCTCTACTGCTCCGGCATTGCCGACGTTTGCCCTGGTGGCATCAGTAGCCGCCATGTGACCCTCCTGTGATTTGTGGGATATGCCTCCGAGCCGGCCAAGTCCTTGGGGGGACCTGGCGCTTCCCACGAGGGTTCGGCGCGCACGACTCGTTTCGTCAGGGGTTGCTGGCGCTGACGAGCCGCGTCTTGGCCTTTGTTCCCCACTTCCAGAGTTATGAAACTTCCGGCCCAGCTCGGCACTGAGACGCTGAGTCGAGCGCCACGCGCGCCGCACGACTCGCTGGGACCTCGGCGTCAGCGTGACGGAGGATCGTGAGGTCGGCGTGCAGCTGGCAGGCGGTGTTCCGCCGGAGCGAGCCCGATGCCTGGCTGGCCAAGCGCCGCGCTGCCTGACGGGCGAACTAGACGGTGTAGAGAAAGGTGTAGACCGCCGTCATCCCCTCCTGGCTCCATTCCGAGAGGCAGTAGCGCTGGGAGTTGCCGTCCTCGTCTTGGAGTTCGATCGTCTTGGGGGGTCGCCCCTCCACCGGCTCCACTTCGACCGGCTTGCCCTGCAGCGGCCCATCGTCCAAAAGCGCCTGCATGGTCGAGCGTCGGCGGCTCGTGCGGCCCACCGTCGGCGTAGTCGGGGCGAGCCGATCGGTTGGGTGGTTCACGGTCCCGAGTCCTCGGCGAGCAGTTCGAATGGCCCCGCGTTGAGGCCGTGATAGCGCTCGTCGTCAACCCACCTAAGCCAGGTATTGCGCTCCGCGACTGCCTGGTCTGCGGCATGGAGGGCAGCCTCTGCGATCAGGTGGGCAGATCTGCCGATCGCAGCGTCGTAGCGGGAGCTTGACCGGTGCTGGTCGGCGAGTGCTGCGCCGAGCCGCCGCTCCGCGCGGTTGCGTTGCTTGCCTTGTGTCGTTATCCGCTCTGGCTCTCGGCTGGCCATGCCCGCGGCTAGCGGCAAGCGCGTCGCCACGCTGGCTGAGCGGCAGACCTCTCGGGGTGTAGGTCGCGCGCTCATCACTGCCGAACCAAGCCGTGCGAAGCACCGCCGCGAGTGGCCAACCTGCGCCGAGCGGTGATTCTCCGCCCGACCCGGCGGTCGCCATCGGCGCGGTGTAGCCCGCCTCGCCGTCGCAGTGGAAGGTCGGCTTTGTTGGGTCTTCTGCTCGCCATGGTTCTCAGCTTCCGGCCCCTCTGTCGGGTCCGCGCGGAAGGGAAGAGGGGCTAGACCCCAGGCGCTAAGCAGATGGCGGCGAAGCCACCGGGCCGGTGGGGTAACGCCGTAGAGGCACAGCACCGGCCCCGCAGTCAAAACCCCTTAGCTCTCGCCTCTCGCCTCGTGGCGCTGGTCGACGCCGTCGGTGGCCTTCAGGCTTGGGCTGTTCGTTCTGGCCGCAGGGCCAGCCTTCTCTTGACACTACTCCGATTGCGACTCGTTGTGTGGCAGCTTAATGTGGAACGGCACGATTCCATTTCGCGGCGCAGGGTCCGGACTGGCTCCGAGCCGCGCTGGCATCCGGCCCTACTGCCAGCCCATCACGCCGAGCAGCTCGAGCGCTGGGAAGAGCAGAGGCCTCGCCAGAGTGCCGCGCGAGTCACTAGGTGTCGCCGCCACTCCGCCCGGCCAAGGGATCCTCGTCGATCGCCTTGCGCAAGGCGTCATCGAAGCCGATCGGACGCACGTCGAACAGGGCTCCGCCGGTGGGGTCTGAGACTACGGTTGGCGTCGAGAGCCCTTCGATCAGCGGGCGCGCTACACCGACGTCGACCGGCGTGACGAGCCCGATCCACAGGGACGAGAGCCACGGGGTAAGGAGCGGCACTGGGATTTTCGGCCTGCGGCGCAGCCCGAGTGCCAGGGCCATCCGGTCGAGCATCTCGCCGTAGGAGAGGACGTCGGGCCCGCCGATCTGGATCTCGCGACCGCGCGCGCCGACGACGACGGCGGCTTGCCCGAGATAGTCGAGAACGTCATCGATCGCAATCGGTTGAGTGGCGTTCTTCAACCACGCCGGCGCGATCATCGCCGGCAGCCGCTGTACCAAGTACCTAAGCGTCCGGTAGGACTCGCTCTGCGACGCCAACCACCATGCCCGCGCGGAAATATGTGAGCGGCGGCCCGTGCTCGGCGAGCGCCAGCGCCGTGGCGTGCCGGCTGCGCAGGTGCTTGGACTGCGGGCGGTCACCGAGCCCGCCGAGGTAGACGAGCTGCTGGACGCCTTCCTCGCGCGCCATCCGTGCGAACGCCTCGGCCGCAGCGCGCTCCCGCTCGAGGAGATCGCCAGTTGCGCCTCGCCCCATCGAATGGATCGAGGTAGTAGGCGACGTCGACGTCACGGCCGGCTCCACGCAGTGTCTCCGGCCGGAGCACGTCACCCTCGTGCAGGGCGAAACCCTCCTGCTGTTCGAGCGACGCGGCCCGGCCGCGATCGCGCACCATGCACCGGACATCCCACCCCGCCTTGGCAAGCGCGGAAGCGAGGCGGCCTCCGATGAACCCGGTCGCCCCTGTGACGAGCGCGCGCCTAGCCACAGAACGGTCGAACGGCGTGAGCGAACAGGCGCCAACTCCGTTCGTCCTGGTACTGCGCGGGTCGATTCATCCGGCAGAGCGTCGCACGTCCGCACCCCGAGCCGGCGCCAGCCACGTCTCGCCGCGCACCAGGCCTCTGAAGCCCATCCAAGCGAAGTTCATGAGCCACAGGGCCACCGCCTCCTTCGACTCCTCGGGGTGCTCGGACCACCACCCGGCAAGTGACTCCGCCGCCCCGATCAGCGCGTGGGCGAGGGGCTCCGTCGCGTCGAGCCGCGACGCGCGAGCATCCTCGGCCTCTGCCGCATCGCGCAGGAGTTGACCCACTAGCCTGGCGATTCCCCGGCGCATCCGCGCGCCCTCTTCGGCGAACGGCCCCGCCCCGACGGCTACCTCCCCGAAGAGCACGACCCACGAGTCGCGTTGCTCGTCGACAAACGTGAGGAACGCAAGCAGCCCGAGCCATAGCTGCTCGTCGGGCGCGGCGGCGGCGTCGGCGCCTTCGTTGATCGCGTCGTAGAGGCGTTGCCTCGCTCGTTCCATGCAAGCGCGATAGAGGCCGTCCTTCGATTCGAAGTATGCGTAGACCATCGGCTTCGAGATGCCGGCGCCCTCCGCGATCGCATCGACCGATGCGCCGTTAAACCCGCGCTCCGCAAACGCGCGCTCGGCGACCTCCAGCATCTGCCGCTCGCGCACTGCGCGCGAGACCTTGGGCCGTCCCGGCTCGCGCGGCGTAATCGACCTACCTCTACCCGCAACGACCATGAGGGTATGCTACCGACAGTAACCTTTACGCCAAGTAGGTTTACCGCCAGTAGAGATGCGAGCGATAGCTCCGCGCACCCACGACCACGATCAGTCGCCGCCCGCAGCCCTTGCGGCCGGCGGTGCCACCGACTCATGAGCGCCCGCCTGCAAGCGGCGCCTCGGGCAAAGCGACCGCGAGGCAGGTCATCGACTCCCGAGGAGGTCACCCTCCACGGCCACCGGGTGACCTACCGCGTCGCAGGGGACGGGCCGGTCGTGGTGCTCGTCCATGGAATCACGGGAAACTGCGAGAGCTGGCGTGAGGTGATGCCCGGGCTCGCGGACCGCTTCACGGTCATCGCTCCCGACCTGCTCGGACACGGGGGATCGGCCAAGCCTCGCGGCGACTACTCCCTCGGCGCCTACGCGAGCGGCATCCGCGACCTCCTGGTCGCGCTCGGGCACGAGCGCGCGACAGTCGTTGGCCATTCGCTCGGCGGGGGCGTGGCGATGCAACTCGCCTACCAGTTTCCCGAGCGCTGCGAACGCCTCGTACTCGTCTCAAGCGGCGGGCTCGGGCGCGAGGTCCACCCGCTGCTCCGCGCGGCGACCCTGCCGGGATCGGAGCTGGTCCTGCCGCCGCTCGCGAGTGCGCCCGTGCTGGACGCGGGCCGCACGCTCTCACGAATGCTCGGGCGAGTCGGGCTCCGCGCCGACACCGACGTCCAGGAGATGGCGCGCGGACTTGCGTCGCTCGCGGATGGCGGCGCACGCCACGCGTTCATCCACACGCTGCGATCGATAGTCGATCCCGGGGGCCAGCGGGTGAGCGCCATGGACCGGCTCTACCTCGCTTCGGAGATGCCGAGCCTGATCGTGTGGGGAGAGCGCGACCGTGTCATCCCTCCCGGCCACGGCCTCGCTGCCCGCCGGGAGATGCCCGGGAGCCGGCTCGAAACCTTCCCGGACGCGGGCCACTACCCGCACCTGAACGATCCGCGCCGCTTCGTGAAACTGCTCGTCGACTTCATCGAGTCCACGGAGCCCTCGCGCGCGGACGAGGAGCGGCTTCGCAAGCGCTTGCGCGAAGGTGCGAGCCCAAAGCCCAAGGCGCCCATGCGTCGATCCAAGGCGACAAGCCGGAGGAAGCCGGTGAAGCGCAGTGCGTAAGCGGACATGGCGACCGGCAGCGACGAGGTAACGGCGGCCACCGCGGCGCCCGAGCAGGGGGGCGGCGCGTTCTCGCTCGAGCCCTCGGACGACCAGCGCGACATCCGCGACTGGGTCCACGGCTTCGCCGAGGGCGTCGTCCGCCCGGCCGCGGCCGAGTGGGACGAGCGCGAGGAGACGCCGTGGCCGGTGATCCAGGAGGCGGCGAAGATCGGCCTCTACGGCTTCGAGGCGCTGCAGCAGTTCTACGCCGACCCGGCCGGGACTCACGCTGCCGATCGTCAACGAGGAGCTCTTCTGGGGCGACGCGGGCATCGGCATGTCGATCATGGGCACGACGCTCGCGGTCGCCGGCATCTTCAGCGCCGGCACACCCGACCAGCTCGTGGAATGGGTGCCGCAGTGCTACGGGACGGCCGATGACCCCAAGGTCGGCGCGTTCTGCGTCTCCGAGCCGGACGCCGGCTCCGACGTCTCCTCGCTGCGCACACGCGCGCGCTACGACGAGGCCAAGGACGAGTGGGTGCTGAACGGACAGAAGGCGTGGGCCACGAACGGCGGCATCGCGGACGTGCACGTGGTCGTCGCCTCGGTCGATCCGGAGCTCGGCTCGCGCGGCCAGGCGGCGTTCGTGATCCCGCCGGACACGAACGGGCCTCGAGATGGGCACCAAGGTGAAGAAGCACGGCCTGCGCGCCTCGCACACCGCCGACGTCTTCCTCGACGACTGCCGCGTCCCCGGCTCGCTGCCTGCTCGGCGGCAAGGAGAAGCTCGACGAGCGGCTCGCCCGCGCGCGGGAGGGCACGCGGGCGAAGGGCCAGGCCGCGATGCGGACGTTCGAGGTCAGCCGCCCGACCGTCGGCGCGCAGGCGCTCGGCATCGCCCGCGCCGCCTACGAGTACGCCCTCGACTACGCCAAGGAGCGCGAGCAGTTCGGCCGGCCGATCATCGAGAACCAGGCGATCGCCTTCGCGCTCGCCGACATGAAGATGGAGATCGACGCGGCGCGGCTGCTGGTCTGGCGCGCCGCCGTGGATGGGCCGCAACGAGCAAGCCCTTCGACGCGGCCGAGGGCTCGATGTCGAAGCTCAAGGCGGGCGAGGTCGCCGTCTGGGCGACCGAGCGGGCGATCCAGATCCTCGGCGGCAACGGCTACACGCGCGAGTACCCGGTCGAGCGGATGCACCGCGACGCCAAGATCTACACGATCTTCGAGGGCACCTCGGAGATCCAGCGGCTCGTGATCGCCCGGGCGATCTCTGGCGCCCGGATCAGCTGAGCGGGATACGGGCACCCATCGGCATGCCTACCTCGGGCGAATCGGGCGTCGCCGCGGCGGCGCGAGGAGCGCTGAGGATGATCGAGGCAACTACGGAGGACACGCTCGCCGCCGTCGACGTGCTCCACATCACGGGTGCCGACGGTCCACCCCCCGACCCGTTCGACGCCCGCGATCCCGACTACATCCGCGCCACGCTGCCTGCGTTGCGGACGCTGTCGCAGGTCTACTTCCGCGCCGACGTTGCCGGCCTCGACCGAATCCCCCCGAGCGGCCCGGTGTTGCTTGTCGGCAATCACTCCGGCGGCACGATGATCGCCGACACGTTCGTGTTCGCCCAAGCGTTCTACGACCGCTTCGGCCCAGAGCGCCATTTCACACAACTGGCGCATGACCTCGTCTTCAAGACCCCCGGGCTGCGCACGCTCGTGCAGCGGTACGGGACCGTGCCAGCTTCTCCCGAAAACATGGCTCGAGCGCTCAACGAGGATGGCGCGCTGCTCGTCTACCCGGGCGGTGACGAGGACACCTACCGTCCCTCCTGGGAAACCGGCGAGGTCAGCTTCGCCGGTAGGACGGGGTTCGTGAAGCTTGCCCTCGAGCACGGAGTTCCAGTCGTGCCCGTCGTTGCGCTCGGCGGGCAAGAAACAGCACTCTTCCTCGGACGGGGCAAACGGCTCGCGCAGGCCTTGCAACTGAACCGCCTCGCACGACTCAAGGTCCTACCGGTCGTGCTCGGTCCGCCATTCGGGGTCACCGTGCTCGACTTCCCCGGCCGTATCCCGCTCCCGTCAAAGATCACGATCAGGGTCATGCCGCCGATCGACCTACGCAAGAAGCTCGGCCGCAACCCAGACGTAGAGGACGGCTACCGACTCGTGACCAGCAGAATGCAGCGCACCCTCACGAGGCTCAACAACCAACGCGGGGTCCCCGTCGTCGGGTAGAGGGGCCTGGTGACCTTCGCCGTGAGCGCAACTATCGCGTAGGTCCTCGCCGGGCCGCGTCAGCCTCGAGCCCATCAGTTGGTCGCGCGCCGCCGGCGGATTCGACCAGCGCGGCCATCACCGCGACGGCTTCAGGGTCTTCGAGGCCCTGCTGGCGCACTAGGGATTGCCAGGTGGGGAAGGAGACCGCGTGTCCGACTGCCGCTTGCACGCGCCGTCGCGCCTTGCCGCGCTCCGGGCGCCCGGCGATCATCGCGGCGGCGGCCGCGTTCAGGTAGCCGCGAAACGTCCGCCACCGGCCTCGCCATCGCCTCGACCAGGGGCGCGTCGCGGCTCGTCTTCTCCAGCATCCCCTCGGTGCGGCGGAAGAACGCGTACATCTCGCCCAGCGCATGCCTCAGGCGCGCCCCGGAGTCGGAGATCGACGACCATGCGCCCGGGTCCGGCATCGGGTTGGTCGCCCAGTAGTGCGCAGTGCAGGCCGCGAACAGCGACGCCTCGTCCGGAAAGTGGCGATAGACGGTCGCCCGCTGAACGCCGGCCTCCCTTGCGACACCGCTGACGGTGGTCCGCGCCGGGCCGACGGTGCCGTGGAGCCTCACCGCCGCTTCGGTGATCCGCTCCCGGGTCCGCCGCTCCTGCTCGGCGCGCGACGCTTCCTGTACCTGCGAGTTCCGGCGTTGCGACGTTCATTAGACATATCTGTTCACCAATATTGACAGACCGTGCGGCGTGTGTTAGGTTCGCCGCACACCACTGTTCAACCAATAAGGAGAGAGGACATGGAAGCGGCATCGCAGACGACCGAGCCTGAAGCGATTCGATGCCTCGCAGGGGCCGCGGATCGTCGGACCCGACGACGGCAAGGCGGTCGACCTGGGATCGATCGGCGCGCGGATGATGGCCTGGACCGAGGAGACGGGCGGGGGCTTCTCGCTCGTCGAGCATCCGATGCCGCCGCGAGCGCCTGGCGGCCCCGCTCCACAAGCACTCCCGCGAGGACGAGTACAGCTTCGTGATCGAGGGGCGGATGGGCGCCCTGCTCGGCGACGACGTCGTCTACGCGGAGGTGGGGGACCTGGCGTTCAAGCCGCGCGACCAGTGGCACACCTTCTGGAACGCCGGCGACGAGCCCTGCCGGATCCTGGAGATCATCTCGCCGGGCGGCTTCGAGCATTTCTTCGATGAGCTCGGGACCATCCTGGAGGCCGCGGAGTTCGACCCGGCGCAGCTCGGGGAGCTGGGAGCCCGCTACGGGCTCGAGTTCCAGCCCGACAGCATGCCGCAGTTGTGCGAGGAGCACGGGCTCGATCACCCGATGCTGCACATGAGTCAGCCCGAGAGCTGATCGGCTGGGTCGCATGTTCCGCTGAACCTGAGACGCCTACGAGTTGCACCCGGTTGCTGCGTATCGGGGGGTGCTGCAGGTTCGGGTTTCTCTGAAGAAGTGCCGGCGCTGATCTGCCTCTAGCGGCGGCTTTCGTAGTCGAACCATCCAAGCGCAGAGCGAGCCGGTTTTGAAGACCGGATGGGCCACCAGACCCCTGCCGCTCCGGGTGGGAATCTAGAGCGCAGCCGACGGAAAGATTCCCGCAAAGTGCGGCCGCCCTCGCACCGAAACCTGCAACCCGTCCACCCGACGTTTCGGATCGGGGCACCGCAGGAACAAGCGACGTTGCACGTACCCGAATCAAGGGGAGGGAGCGGCGATGACCGTCGATCCCAGGGAATCGTCGGCGACGCCCGAGCATCGGGCGCTCGATCGGCTGCGGACCGCCGTGCGTGAGATGGAGACGTCCGACGACGGACGGGACGAAGCCCGCTCACCGCGCGGCAATCAGGCACCTGATGACCGCGAGGTGCGGCGGAGCGAGGAGAAGCTCTCAACCGTCCTGGGCCACTAGGCCGCTCAGGGGGATGTAACGGGCTCGACACAGACCGGCGCTGCCCCGGCACCGCGGGGGGCGCCGGTCGAGCCGACGCGAAAGTCAGCCCTCGACCGCCGCCACGAGCAGACCGGAGACCGCGTCCGCGGGAATCGGCTCGGCGTAGTGACGCCCTTGTGCCAGGTCGCAGCCCAGCATCCGGACGGCTTCCGCCTGCTCGGGGGTCTCCACCGCCTCGGCGACGACGGTTAGGCCGAGCGCCTTCCCCATCGCCGCCACGGTCGAGACGATCGCGGTGTCGCCCGCGCCGCGATCGAGCGTCGACACGAACGACCCGTCGACCTTGAAGCCGCCGATCGGCAGCTGGCGCAGTCCGCTGAGCGACGAGTAGCCGGTCCCGAAGTCGTCCAGCCGGATGCCCACGCCCAGCCCATCGAGCTGCTCGAGGACCTCGGCCGGAACGCCAGGATCGGCCATCAGCCCGCTCTCCGTGATCTCGAGGCCCAGGTCGCCCGGCGCGACCTGCCCCTCGAGCAGCACCTGCGCCACGAGGTCCGGCAGGGCCGGCGTGAACTCGCGCGGGGAGAGGTTCACCCAGAGGGGAAGCGGCGCCCTGTCCCCATACCGGCTGCGCCACTCCGCCGCGGTCCGCGACGCCGCGCGGAGGACCCACGCTCCGATCGAGGCCATCAGGCCTGTCTCGACCGCGACCGGGACGAAGCTACCCGGGAGGCCCACCGTGCCGTCGGGGCGGTGCCAGCGCAGCAGCGCCTCCATCTCGACGATCTCGCCCGTGGTCAGCGAAACGATCGGCTGATAGACGAGTCGCAGCTCCTCGTAGCGCAGCGCGCGCCGCAGCGCCCGCTCGGTCTCGAAGCGCGCGACCGCGCGCGAGCGCATCGCCTGGTCGAAGACCTCGTAGCGGTCGCGCCCGAGCTCCTTCGCGCGGTACATCGCCGCGTCGGCCTCCCGGATCAGGCTCTCGGCGTCCTCGTCGAGGCCGCTCGCAATGGCCACGCCGATGCTCGTCGTTACGACCTGCTCCTCGCCGTCGAGCTCGACCGGCCGGCGGAGCGCCGCCAAGACCCGCTCGGTCATCCGGATCGCGTCGCGCTCGTTCGGGAGCTCGTCACAGATCATCACGTACTCGTCGCCGCCGAAGCGCGCCACGGTGTCGGTCGCGCGAAGCACGCCCTGGAGGCGCTTCGCGACCTCCACGAGCAGGCGGTCGCCCACCTGATGGCCGAGGCTGTCGTTGACGACCTTGAAGTGGTCGATGTCGATGAACAGGACGGCCACGGTCGAGCCCGAGCGGCGCGAGCGCGCCAGCGCCTGCGTCAGGCGGTCGAGCGCGAGCGTCCGGTTGGGAAGGCCGGACAGCGGGTCGTGGAGCGCTTGGTGCGCGAGCCGCTTCTCGACGCGCTTGCGCTCGCTCACGTCCTGGACTTGGCCGATGCCGTAGAGCGGGCTGCCGTCGGCGTCGCGAACGACGGACCCCTGCACCACCGCCCATACGACGCGCCCGTCCTTTCGGATGAATCGCTTCTCGACGCGGTAGTCCGGGCTCGTCCCGTTCACGAGGCCGCGCAGCCCCTCGCGATCCTCGTCCACGTCGTCGGGATGGGTGATCGCCTGGATGTCGGCCCCCTCGATCTCCACGGCCGAGTAGCCGGTCAGCTCGCAGAGGGCTGCGTTCACGCGGACCACGTTCCCGCGCGATCCGGGGTCCAGGCTCACGAGGGCCATCCCGGTCGGCGCGTTGTCGAATGCGCTCCTGAACCGCTCCTCGGCCTCGGCGAGCGCGGCCCGCTTCTCACGCAGCTCGGCCTCGGTTCGCTTGCGGTCGGTCACATCTTTCGCGAGCGCGTAGATCAGCCGCTGCCGCAGGTCCGTCGTCGAGCTCCACAGGAGCCAACGGTACGAGCCATCCGCACAGCGCCAGCGATTCTCAAAGTCCGGCCTGCCGCGCTCGCCGCGGGCGATCGCCTCACCCTCGCGCGCCGTTCGCTCGACGTCATCGGGATGGACCAGCTCGAGATACGGCAGGCCCACCAGCTCCTCCTTCGCGTGACCCAGGACCTCCTCGAAGGCGTCGTTCACCCAGCGCAGGATGTGCTCGAAGTCGACGATCGCCGCGAGGTCGTGCGAGAGGGCGAGGAGCCGGCCGGCCCCGCGCGTCACGTCCGGGGTCAGCTCGAACGAGTCATGACCGGACGCCGACGGCCCGCTGTCCTTGAGCGAGCTCAAATGTCACTCGGTGGTCGTGTGGTCATGAGACCTAGCCCTCTTGCAGCGCATTCTTATCCATCGGGGGCGAGCATGCACCCGTTCAACGCACTTCGGGCCCTCGCGTCCGGCGGATCACGGCAGGGGCTCCTGTACCGTGAAACGAGTGGAGGTCCTCAGCTGGAAAGAACGCCCGCGACTGCGCGATCCGGTCCTGATCTGCGCGCTCCGGGGCTGGAACGACGCGGGCGAGTCGGCGTCGGCCGCGCTGTCGGTCGTTATGGGCAACTTCGAGTCGCGCGAGGTCGCGACGATCGACCCCGAGGAGTTCTACGACTTCACCGCGGTGCGACCGACGATCAGGCTCGAGGAGGGGCGGACGCGGGTCGTCGAGTGGCCGAGCAACACCCTTCACGCAGCGGAGGTGCCCGGCGCCGAGCGCGACCTCGTGCTCGTTCAGGGCACGGAGCCGTCGCTCCGCTGGCGCACGTTCTGCACGACCCTCGTCGACGCGGCGCGCGAGCTCGGCGCCGGAATGGTCGTGACGCTCGGCGCCCTCCTGGCCGACGTTCCGCATAGTCGCCCCACGGCGATCACCGGGCTCGCCTCCGACGAGTCGCTCGTCCGCGGCCTCGCGCTCGAGCGGTCGAACTACGAGGGGCCGACCGGCATCATCGGCGTGCTGCACGACGCGTGCGCGAGGGCCGACCTGCCGTCGGTGAGCCTATGGGCGTCCGTCCCGCACTACATCGCCGCCGCCCCGAATCCGAAGGCGGCGCTGGAGCTGGTCCGCAGGGTGGAGGGCCTCGTCGGGGTGGCCGTGGACGCGGGCGACCTGGAGGAGGCGGCGGAGGAGTACGAGCGTCAGGTCAGCGCAGCGGTCGCGAGCGATCCCGAGGTGCGCGCGTTCGTCGAGCAGCTCGAAGAGTCGATCGACGAGGCGGAGACCCGCCCGGACCCGAGCCAGATCCCCTCGGCCGACACGATCGCGCGCGACTTCCAGCGGTTCCTGCGCCAGCGCGGCCCGGAGTAGTCGCGTCGCCGGCGCCTATTTTTCCGCCGCCGGGCAGATGATCTTGTAGTCGCAGAAGGCGCAGATCTCGTACGAAGGTGTGGGCTCGAAGTCCTGACGCAGGATGCCGTCGGCGATCTCGGCGACCGTCGCGCCGACGCGCTCGAGCTCCTCGGCCGAGTGCTCAACCGGGACCTTTCGGTTGTCGAGCACGTAGTAGTAGCTCTGAGCCGACGTCGCGAGGCCCCACGCCTCGCGCGCTCCCATCTGGTAGAGCGACAGCTGGACGTCCTCGCGTAGCTGCGCCGGAGTGCGCGGCTTGCCGGTCTTGTAGTCGATCAGCTCGAAGCCGCCGTCGGGCAGGCGATCGACGCGGTCCACGCGTCCGCGGAGGAGATGCCCGCCGAGCTTGAACGAGAAGCTCCGCTCGAACGACACCGGCTCGCCCTCCCGCTCGGCGTCGAGCTCCCAGTAGCGCTCGAGCGCGGCCACCGCCTTGTCGCGGAACTGGAGGTCGTCGTTCGAGTCGCCGAATCCGCCCCGCCGCCAGCCGGCTTCGAAGAGGTCCATCAATGTGGTCAGCGACCCGCCGCCCTGAGAGTGGAAGCGCTCGAGGACCTGGTGGACGAGGATGCCGAAGCGCTGGTTGATCGTCGGCTCCTGGGGGATGCGGAAGACGCGGGCGAACTTGTACTTGAGCGGGCACAGCCTGTACGTCTCGATGTCCGAGGCGGAGAGCATGAGCCCGGCGCCGCGACGCGGGATGAACGGCTCGAGCGACGGGTCGGAGGCCGCCTTGGGGCGGCGGGCGCGGCCGGCCTCCTGGCGCTCCGAGTCGAGCACGTACTCGTCGAGCGCGGACGTGAGGAACGCGTCGCGCTGCTCGGGGGTGGTCGACTGGAGCAGAAGCTCGTTGACCTCCGCGAGCGCGTCGCCGACGCGCTGTCCCTCCTTGGACCGCTCGATGAGGGCGGCGAGCTTCACGAGCTCGAGGTAGCGGGCCACCCCCTGAGAGACGTCGAGATAGGTGTCGAGCCGCATCTCGCCGAGCCGCCCGCCGAGCTGCGAGACCGTGTCGAGCAGCTCGTCGCGCATCATCCGGAAGGTCGAGTGGAGCCCCTCCGCGGGCCCGAAGAGCTCCTCCTCGTGGACCTCCTCCTCGGCGCCGAGCGCCGCGCGCGCCTCCTCGTAGAAGAGCGAGGGCCGCGCCGCGGCGCCGCCCTCCCCGGCCTCGGCGAAGGCGAGCACTAGCCGTCGCCGCGCGCGCGTCATGGCCACGTGCAGGAGACGCCGCATCTCGTTCTCGTGGGCGCGGCGGCCGTCCGCGGGGAGCGGCTCCTTGAGCAGCGCGTCCGGGATCGGCTCGACGGTGTGCCGGCGCGCGCCGGGCATCCGCGTCGCGCCCAGGCCGAGCACGAAGACGTTGTCGAACTCGAGCCCCTTGGCGGAGTGCATGGTCATCACCTGCACCGCGCCGGGGAGGTTCGGCGGCGCGGCCTCCTCCTCGCGGAGCCCGGCCTCCGCGACGGCTGCCAGGTAGCCGGCGAAGTCGCGCGCCGTGGCCGTCGGCTCGCGGCGCATGTAGGCGGTGGCCAGCTCGCCGAGCTTCGCGATGTTCACGAGCCGCTCGACCGTGTCGGCCTGAGCCGCGAAGAGCTGCTGGCGGCGCAGCCCGACGCGCTCGATCAGGCGATGGACGAACGCGTCCGGCCGCATCTCGTCGAACGCCGCCTGAGCCGCCCGGTGGAGGCGGAGGAAGGCGCCGGCGCGGTCGCGGCCCTCCGGGGAGAGCTGGGGACCCTCGCAGGCGAGCGCCACCGCCGACACCATGTCGAGCTTTCGCCGCCGCGCGAGCTGAGTCAGGCGCGCCAGGTCCACGGCGCGCAGCTCGATCGGCGGCCGCGAGAGGGCGCGCACGACGGCGCCCGAGTCGCCGGGGTCGGCGAGGAGTCGCAGCCAGGCGAGCGCGTCCCGGACCTCGGCGCGCTGGAAGTAGGCCGCCGCGCCGGCGAGCCGGTAGGGGATCGCCCGCTCCTCGAGGGCCGCGCCAACGACCCCGCCCTCGTTCTTCACCGATCGCACCAGCACGCAGACCTCGCCGGGCGCGGCCCCCTCCTCGCTCAGCAGCCGCTCGACCTCCCGCGCGACGGCCTGTGCCTGGGCGCGCTCGGACCGGCAGCGCCAGAAGTCGACGTGGCCGCCCCGGCGGCCGCGGAGCCGCTTCGCGATCCGGTCGTCGGTCGCCTCCACGACGGCGCCGGCCGCGGCGAGGATGCGCTGCCCGGACCGGTAGTTCCGCTCCAGCCGGACGATCCGCGCGCCCGGGTGGTCGCGCTCGAAGTCGCGGAGGTTCTTGCTCGACGCGCCGCGGAACCGGTAGATCGCCTGGTCGTCGTCGCCGACGACGGTCACGTTGCCGTGCTCCTGCGAGAGCAGGCCGAGCAGTGTGGCCTGCGCCAGGTTCGTGTCCTGGTACTCGTCGACCAGCACGTGGCGAAAGCGCTCCGCGACGCGTCGCCTGACGTGGGGCCGCTCGCGCAGCAGCCTGACTGCCTGCAGGATCAGGTCGCCGAAGTCGAGCGCGCCCGCGTCGGCGAGCAGGCCTCGTGGCGGGCGTAGACCTCGCCGAACTCGCGCTCGCGGCCGGCGCGGGCGCGAGCGGCGTCGTCGCCGCCGGCCTCGGTGAGCCCGCGCGCGTGCTCCCGGTAGTCGTCGACCCCGATCATCTCGTCCTTCAGGCGGTCGATCCGGGCCACGAAGCTGCCGATGAGCGGCGCGGGGTTGCCGCGGATCTCGTGCCGCCGGAGCGGGAGCTCGTCGATCCGGTCGAGGAGGAGCGCGAGCCGGTCGGCGGGCGTCACCGGGGAGAACGCGGCGTCGAGCCCCAGCTCGAGCGCCTCTTCCTTGAGGAGGGTCGCGCAGAACGCGTGGAACGTGGAGACCCACAGCTCCTCGTAGGGCGAGTCGAGCAGTGTCTCGAGCCGCTCGCGGAGCTCGCCCGCCGCCGCGGAAGAGAAGGTGAGCGCGAGCACGGCGTCGGGCGGCACGCCCTCCTCGGTGAGCCATAGGAACCGGTGGATGAGCGTCCGGGTCTTTCCGCTCCCCGCCCCCGCGACGATCATCAGCGGCCCCCCGGCGTGGGTGACGGCCGCGAGCTGGGACTCGTTGAGGCCGTCGAGCGGTTGGCGCATGGGCGCCTAGGATACGCCGCCGATGGCACGGCTCAGGCGGGTGGACTGCTCCGGCCCCGGCATCACGCGCCGGCGCCGGGGACGGGGCTTCGAGTACCTCGACGAGGGCGGCGACCGCATCGCTGACGCGGACGTGGTCGAGCGAATCGCGGATCTCGCGATCCCCCCTGCGTGGCGCGACGTCTGGATCAGCCCGCACGCGATGGGGCACCTCCAGGCCACGGGCATCGACGACGCCGGCCGCAAGCAGTACCTCTACCACCGGAAGTGGCGCGAGCGGCGCGATCAGCAGAAGTTCGACTCGATGATCGACTTCGCGCGAGCGCTACCGCTGATGCGGCGCAGAGTCGCGCGCGACCTCGACCGCGACGGCATGGGTCGGGAGCGCGTGCTCGCGTGCGCGGTGCGGCTCCTTGACCGCGGCTTCTTTCGCGTCGGCGGCGAGAGCTACGCCGCGGACAACGACTCCTACGGCCTCGCGACGATCGAGAAGGGCCACGTCAAGCTGGGCGACGATCGGCTCGAGTTCGACTATCCCTCGAAGAGCGGGAAGCGCCGCGAGCAGTCGGTGGTCGACCACGACGTGCACGACATCGTCGCAGCGCTCGAAGCGCAGGCGACAGGGCACCGAGCTCCTCGCCTACAAGGACGGCCGCCGCTGGGTCGACGTGAGGTCCGAGGACATCAACGCCTACGTCAAGGAGGTGACCGGCGGCGACTTCACGGCGAAGGACTTCCGGACCTGGAACGCCACGGTCATGGCGGCGGTCGGCCTCGCCGTCTCGGCGCGCTCGCCACCGGCTCGAAGACGGGTCGCAAGCGCGCCGAGGCGCGCGCGGTGAAGGAGGTCGCCGGCTACCTGGGGAACACGCCGACGGTCGCGCGCACGTCATACATCGACCCGCGCGTGTTCGACCGCTTCCGGTCCGGACGGACGATCGGCGGGGTGCTCGCCCAGGTCGGCGACTCGGGCGACATCGGCTCGCTGCACGGGCCCGTCGAGGACGCGGTGCTCGACCTTCTGGTTGGCGGCGAGTCGCCGGCGATCGAGCGCGCGGCCGCTTAGGTCCCGCGCTAGCTGAAGCGGCGCTCGACTCCGTCGAGCAGCTTCCAGTTCCCGGCGAGCGCGCCCTCGGCGGCGCTGACCAGGCGGTCGAGGTCGGCCGGCTGGAACCGGTCCTCGAGCAGCTCCCGCGACTGGGCCGCATGCTCGTGGTCGAGCTCCGCGTGAAGCGTGAAGTACTCGGTGGCGGGCGACTTGGCCCGGAAGCCGTAGTGCTGGACGAGCCCCTCGAGCTTGGTCCGCGAGATCGCGGGCTGATTCGACTCGACGGCGTAGAGCACGACGAGCCCCTCGAGCTCGTCGCGAGCGGCCGTCCAGGCGCTCGTGCACGCGCGCGTCTCGGCGAGCGGCGGTCGGCCGAGGTCGGCGTCCACCTCCTCGGCGAAGCGATCCCACAGCGTCACGTGCGAGCGCTCGTCGGCGGCGTGCTGCTCGAGCTCGGCGCGCACGGCCGCCTCGCACGCGTCGGCGGTGGCCTCGGAGGCCTCAGCGAGTGCGATGACCGCTTGCCGGTACTCCCCGGCGTAGAAGGACAGCTCGGCGCGAAGAGCTCGCCGGCCGACCACCGCTCGTAGAACGGGTGGTCGAGGACGTTCCAGCGGTCACGGACGACGTCGAGGCGATCGAAGAGCGGCACGGTGCATCCTCTTCTCGGGGGCGGCGAAGGCGGCATCCTAACCCGGGGCCGGCGCGGGCGGCGGCCGGGGCGTGAGCGGCGAGCTTGATCAGATGTCGAGCTCCTCCTGCGGCGGCGGATACGTCACGCCGCCGCCGTCGTGGACCGCCGCGAACGGGGTCATCTCGTGCGGCGCCGGCGCCGCCGGCCCCTGGATGTGGAGCACGCGCCGACCGTCCGCCACGAGCGCGTCGGCCACGAGCCGCCGATGGCAGCGCCACCAGAGAGCCTCCGCGCACATCAGCGCGCACCGTCGTTCGTCCGCCAGCTCGGCGAGCACGCGCCAGCCCCGCACGGAACTCCTCGCTGGCCATGTGGTCCGCGTAGCCGCGGAACGACTCCTTACGCCAGCCGCCGTTCGCAGACTCGCCGCGCGAGCGCCGTCGCCCGCCCAGCTCGGGCAGGTGGACGTAGCCGATGCCCGCGTCCCGCAGCGCCGGCTCGAGCGCGTCGCGGCCGAAGTGCGGCATGCGCCGCGAGCTCGGGATGGGCGCGCACGTCCAGGACGCACGCCACCTCATGGCGCCGCAGCAGCTCGAGCATCTCGTCGAGCGTGCGCGTGGAGTGCCCGACGGTGAGGATGTCGCCCTTGCTCGTTTCGATCCCGCGGGGTGGTATATCCGGAATCGTGGCGGAGCGACTCGAGCGCTACCGGGCGAAGCGCGATCTGGAAGCGACCCCGGAGCCCGGGGCGGAGCAGCGAGACCTCCGAGGCGGGCGAGCGGGCGCGCTTCGTCGATCCAGGAGCACCACGCCCGCAGCCTGCACTGGGACCTGCGCCTCGAGCGCGACGGCGTGCTCGTCTCCTGGGCCGTCCCGAAGGGCATCCCGACCGACCCGCAAGCGGAACCACCTCGCGGTGCACGTCGAGGACCACCCGCTCGACTACATCGACTTCGCCGGCGAGATCCCCGAGGGCAACTACGGCGCCGGCAAGGTGAAGATCTGGGACCAGGGCACCTACGAGTACGCACAAGTTCCGCGACGACGAGGTGATCGTCACCTTCCACGGCGAGCGCGTGGCGGGCAAGTACGCGCTCTTCCAGACGCGCGGGCAAGAACTGGATGATCCACCGCATGGATCCGCCGGCGGACCCGAGCGCGGAGCCGATGCCCGAGCGCGTCGAGCCGATGCTGGCGCGGCTGGCGCAAGCTGCCGCGCCGACGACGCGGACTGGGCCTACGAGATCAAGTGGGACGGCGTGCGCGCGATCCCCTACTCCGAGGCCGGGCACGTCGCGGCTCGAGAGCCGCAACCTGCGCGACGTGACTCGCCAGTACCCGGAGCTGCGCGCGCTCGGCCGCGCGCTCGGCTCGCACGAGGCGGTGCTCGACGGCGAGATCGTCGCGCTCGACGAGCGACGGCCGGCCGAACTTCGGCCGGCTCCAGCCGCGCATGCACGTGGCCTCGGAGCAGCGCGGTCAGGCGCCGGATGACGGACACGCCGGTCGTCTACATGGTCTTCGACCTGCTGTACCTCGACGGCCACTCGACGATGGACCTGCCCTACGAGCGAGCGCCGCGAGCTGCTCGAGGAGCTCGAGCTCGACGGCCCGCACTGGCAGACGCCGGCCTACCACGTCGGGCGACGGCGAGGCGATGCTCGAGGCGAGCCGGGAGCAGGGCCTCGAGGGCGTCGTCGCCAAGCGGCTCGACTCGCGCTACGAGCCGGGCGCCGCAGCGGCGCGCTGGCTCAAGGTCAAGAACCAGCGCCGCCAGGAGTTCGTGATCGGCGGCTGGCTGCCGGGCGAGGGCGGGCGCAGCGGACGGATCGGCTCGCTCGCGGTCGGCTACTACGACGCGAGCGAGGAGGCGAGCGCCGGGCGAGCCTCAGCGGCTCGTGTACGCGGGCAACGTCGGCACCGGGTTCAAGGAGCCGACCTCGACGCGGCTCGGCGAGCTGCTCGAGCCGCTGCGCGCGAGACGAGCCCGTTCGACGGCCGGCAGCCGCCGAAGGGCGACCGTTTCGTCGGAGCCGCGAGCTGGTGGCCGAGGTCGAGTTCGGCGAATGGACCCGCACGAAGACCGCTCCGCGCACCCGTCGTTCAAGGGCCTCCGGGACGACAAGGATCCGCAAGATGTCGTGCTGGAGGCTGCGAGGCGGAATGCCTGAGCGCGGCAATCTCGCGCCAGCGGCAAGCTTTCGGACCGGCGAGGCGGTGAAACGGACGTCCGTAGGAGAAGGTACTGAGGCGATGGCGAGATCGATCTGGAGAGGCGCGATCAGCTTCGGGCTGGTGAACGTGCCGGTGAAGCTCTACAGCGCCGTCTCGAAGAAGACCGTCCGCTTCAACCAGCTCCACGAGACGGACAACGCGCGCATCCAGCAGAAGCGGGTCTGCCCGACGGACGGCGAGGAGGTGCCCTACGACCAGATCGTCAAGGGCTACGAGATCAGCCCCGACCACTACGTCGTGATCGAGCCCGAGGAGCTCGAGGCGCTCGACCCCAAGAAGACGCGCACGATCGACATCGAGGACTTCGTCGACCTCGACCAGATCGACCCGCTCTACTACGAGCACCCCTACTACCTGGTGCCCGACACGGGCGCGGCGAAGGCCTACAAGCTGCTGCTCGCGGCGCTGAAGGAGTCGCAGCAAGGTCGCGATCGCGCGCGTCGTGATCCGCACCAAGGAGTACCTGACCGCGATCCGCCCGGCAGGCGACGTCCTGACGATGGAGACGATGCTGTTCGCCGACGAGGTCGTCCAGCGCGACGAGCTCGACGAGCTTCCGGACGACGACGTCGAGGCGACCGAGCGCGAGGTCGAGATGGCGCGCCAGCTGATCGAGTCGCTCTCGACCGAGTTCGACCCGAGCAAGTACCGCGACAAGTACCGCGAGCGGGTGCTCGAGCTGATCGAGCGCAAGGCGGCGGGCGAGGAGATCGCGCGTCCAGCCGCGACCGAGGAGCCGACGAAGGTGCCCGACCTGATGGCGGCGCTCGAGGCGAGCCTCGCCGCGGCGCAGCAGAGCCGGACGGGCAAGAGAAGGCGACGCGCCCGCGCAGCGAAGAAGTCGCGGCACGAGGCGGCTGCCCGAAGGCCAAGTCGCTCGAACGGGCGCAAGTCGAGCGAGCAAGACGTCGACCGGGCGCAAGTCGAGCGGCCGCGGCCAGAAAGCGCGCGCGAAGGCCAAGAAGGGCGTGAGGCAGGCCGTCGAGGTCGAGGTCGAGGGCCGGCGGCTCAAGCTCTCGAACCTCGACAAGGTCCTCTACCCGGCGAGCCGGGTTCACCAAGGGCCAGGTGATCGACTACTACACGCGCATCGCGCCGGTGCTGCTGCCGCACCTGCGCGAGCCGCCCGCTGACGCTGAAGCGCTACCCCGACGGCGTCGAGGGCCAGTACTTCTACGAGAAGCAGTGCCCGTCGCACCGGCCCGACTGGGTGCAGACCGCCGATCCGGTGCACGGCGAGCGGCAAGACGATCGACTTCTGCCTCGCCGACGACCTGCCGACGCTCGTCTGGCTCGCCAACCTGGCCGACCTCGAGCTGCACACCTCGCTGTCGCTCGCGCGAGGACATCGAGCGGCCGACGATGATGGTGTTCGACCTCGACCCGGGCGCGCCCGCCGGCGATCGCTCGAGTGCGCGCAGGTGGCGCTCGTGGCTGCGGGAGATGCTTCGGCGAGCTCGGGCTCGAGAGCTTCCCGAAGACGTCGGGCTCGAAGGGCCTGCAGGTCTACGTGCCGCTCAACACGGCCGTCACCTACGACGACACCAAGCCGTTCGCGCACGCGCTCGCGCGAGCTGCTCGAGCGCCAGCACCCCGAGCTGGTCGTGTCGAGCATGAAGAAGGAGCTGCGCAAGCGGGAAGGTGCTCGTCGACTGGAGCCAGAACGACGACACAAGACGACGGTCTGCGTCTACTCGCTGCGGGCGCGCGAGCGCCCCACGGTGTCGACGCCGCTCGACTGGGACGAGGTCGAGGAGCTCGTCGACAGCGGCGACCCCGAGCTGCTCGTGTTCGACTCGACCCAGGTGCTCGAGCGGATCGAGCGAGCGGGGCGACCTCTTCGAGCCCGTGCCTCGCTCGAGCAGTCGCTGCCCGAGCTCTGACGCGGCGCCGACGCGGCCCGCAGCCGGCCGGGCCGGCGGGGGGCACGACGCTACTGTTCAGCCGGATGGTCGATTGGTCCCTCGCCAGGCAGATCGCCCGCCTGGCCGGCGGCCGGCCGGACCCGGTGGAGCTGGGGGCCGACATGGACGAGCTCGTGGCCGAGGCCGCGTCCGGCGTCGTCGACTACACCGGCCTGGGCATTGGCGCGCCGGTGCCCGCGGCGGAGATCCTCCCGAGGGGCGACTGGGCCGAGATCAACATCGACTCGATGGCCATCCTGCTCGATCCGGTAGCGGGCCGGCTCGAGTCGCGGATGACGGCGGCCGGGCCGCTGGCGGGCCCGCTGCGCGCGGCTGCAGCGGCCACGCTCGCGGCCGAGGTCGGCCTGGTGATGGGCTACATGTCCCAGCGGGTGCTCGGGCAGTACGAGCTTTCGCTGCTCCAGCCGGAGGTCGAGCCGCGGCTCCTGTTCGTCGCGCCGAACCTGGACTCGGCGGTCCACCGGCTCGGGGTCGACCGCCACAGCTTCCTCGCGTGGGTGGCACTGCACGAGGTCACGCACGTCGTGCAGTTCGGCGGCGTGCCCTGGCTGCGCGAGCATCTCGGCGGGCTCCTGCGCCGCTATCTCTCCACCGTCGAGGTGAGGATCGAGCGCGGCGCCGCGGGCGGGCTGCCCTCGCTGCCGCAGCCGGCGCGGCTGGTCGAGTCGTTCCGCGAGGGCGGCCTGGTTGCGCTCGTCCAGACGCGCGAGCAGCGGCAGCTCATGAATCAGATCCAGGCGACGATGGCGATCGTCGAGGGCTACTCGGAGCACGTGATGGACGCGGTCGGTGCGCAGACGCTTCCCGCGTACGAGGGCCTGCGCGAGGCGATGGAGCGCAGGCGCCGCAGCCGCTCGACCGCCGAGCGCGCGCTCCAGCGGCTGCTCGGCCTCGACCTCAAAATGCGCCAGTACGAGCTAGGCAAGCGGTTCTGTGACGCCGTGGCCTCCGAGCACGGCCTTGAGACGCTCAACCGCGTCTGGGAGCGTCCCGAGGAGCTCCCGCGACTCTCCGAGCTCGAGCGCCCGCGCGCCTGGGTCGCCCGACGCGAGCGCGCCCGGGCCGCGGCCGCATAGCGCGTCGCCACCGCGGCGCCGCGCGACGCCTGTGTGCGCGACGTCACAGAGCTGAGCGTGAAACGAAACGGGCCTCGGCGTCTCTTACGGGACGAACGCATGTTCGTCTAGACGTCGGCCCGGAGCGCTGACGGGCCCAGGTTTGAGCGCCGCGCTCCGTGGTATAGTTCTATCGACGTTAAAAGTAATAAGCCCGACAGTCCTCACAGGAGGGTGATCGCACCACAATGGCTACTCAGACTTCCACTCAGCGAAAGGCAGCCGGCAAGAAGGCCGCAGCCACTCGCAAGCGCAACGCCGCCCGCCGCCAGGCGAGCACCACCCGCGCGACGGCCCGCAATCCGCGGACCAGCACGCGGGCTACCGCTCGGGGCGCCGCCCGTACCGCTCAGACGCGTGCGGCCGCGGAGACCACCGGCATCGAGGCGCTCGCCCAGCAGGCCGAGCGTGCCGTGCTCGTGCCCGTTGGCGCCGCCCTCGTGGCTCGCGACAACGTCGTCGACGCGGCGAAGCCGTTCGCTTCCCGCACTGGCGTCGAGCGCGAGATCCGCAAGTTCGAGCGTCGTGGCGTGACCGCGCGCAACCAGGCTCAGCGTCGGGTCAAGCGGACCCGCACGCGCGTCGAGCGTGAGCTGCGTCAGCGTCGCACCCAGGCGACCCGCCTCGTGAAGCGCAACCGGCGCAACCTGGAGACCCAGGTCAAGTCGGCCCGGCGCGACTTCGAGCGCGGCGCGGACAAGCTCCAGACCGGCGCCGGGGACGCGGTCCGCGACGTCTCGGCTCTGGCCTAGGCGACACTTCCCCCCGCGCCTCGGAGAGAGGCGGGCGTGGGGTGAGACTGCCGGCTTCGGCCGGTGGTGAGCAGTACCTCTCTCCTCCCTCAACCGGCGGGGCCTTCGGGCCCCGTCGGTGCTTTTCGGGTCTGCCACAATCGAGGCGTGCCGACCAGAGACCAGGTCATGGAGGCGCTCCGGGTGGTCATCGACCCGGAGCTCCGCAAGAGCATCGTCGAGCTCGGGATGGTGCGCTCGATCGACTTCTTCGACCCCGCGCGGGTCGACGTCGTCGTGTCACTCACGACGGCGGGATGCCCGATCCGCTCGCACTTCCAGGATGCGGTGACCAATGCCGTAGCCGGGCTCGACGGCGTGCGGGAGGTCAACGTCGGCTTCGACGTTCTAGCCCCGACGAGAAGCAGGGGCTCCAGGCCAAGCTCGGGCGTCAGACGCTCCCCGAGGGCTCGCTGGCGGCGGTCAAGAACGTGATCTGCGTGGGCTCCGGAAAGGGCGGCGTGGGCAAGTCCACGTTGACGGCGAACCTCACCGCCGCGCTGTTCGCGGAGGGCCGGCAGGCGGCCGCCCTCGACGCCGACGTCTGGGGCTACTCGATCCCGCGGATGCTCGGCGTGCACGGCAAGCCGCAGATCTCCGCCGCGCGGAAGATCCTGCCGCTCACGGCGCCGGCGGCGTGCGCGTGATCTCGATCGAGTTCTTCCTGCGGAGCGCGACCAGGCGATCACCTGGCGCGGCCCGATGCTCCACAAGGCGATCCGGCAGTTCCTCGAGGACGTCGACTGGGGCGAGCTCGACTACCTCCTGATCGACCTCCCGCCGGGCACGGGCGACGTCTCGATGACGCTCGCCCAGCTCCTGCCCCAGGCCAAGTTCCTGATCGTCACGACGCCGCAGCCGGCGGCCCAGAAGGTCGCCCGGCGGGCGGCCGACACGGCGCGGCGCTTCGACCTCGAGGTGGCTGGCGTGATCGAGAACATGTCCGGCTTCACGACGCCGGACGGCGAGCGCTTCACGATCTTCGGCGAGGGTGGCGGCCAGCAGCTCGCCGACGAGCTGGACGTGCCGCTGCTCGGCAAGGTCCCGCTCGAGGAGGACCTTCGCGTGCGCGCCGACCAGGGCCGCCCGCTCGTGCTCGAGGACCCGGACGCCCCGGCCGCACAGGCGATCTACCACGCCGCGCGCGGCCTGATCGCCGCGACGCCACAGGAGCTGCCCGTGCTTCAGGCGGCCGGCCGGGCCGCCGATGCCGGCGGCGGCGCCGGTCACCGGCACGCCGCTGCCGATGGCGCAGTAGCGACCGTCGGGCGCGAGCGCCCTACGCGCTCCTTGTAGTAGTCGGCGTTCATCTCCGTGTACTTCTGCCACTCGTCCGGGCAGCTGGTCCTCGGCGAAGCAGGCGTCCACCGGGCAGGCCTCGACGCAGGCATCGCAGTCGATGCACTCGTCGGGGTCGATGTAGAGCATCTCGACCTTGTCGTAGTCGGGCTCGTCCGGCGTCGGGTGGATGCAGTCGACCGGGCAGACCTCGACGCAGGAGTTGTCCTTCGTGCCCGATGCACGGCTCGGCGATCACGTAGGCCATTGCGGGGGATTGCTCCTAGATTCGGTGGCGCAGCGGCTTTCGGGCCGCGGTTCGCGGCACCGGCCGGATGATAGCCGCAGCGCCCTCCCGAGCCGCCTCCTGTCACTAGGCTCCGGCGGCGATGATCCTCCTCACCGGGGCCACCGGCACGTCGGCTCGGCGCTGCTCGACCGCCTGCACCGCGACGGGCGAGCGCCGTGCGCTGCCTCGTGCGCGACCCGCGCCGGCTCGGCGCGCAGCGGGTGCGCGTGCAGATCGCGCTCGGCGACCTCGCACGACCCGGCGCTCGTTTCGGCAACGCGCTGCGGGGCGTCGACACCGTGGTCGTGCACCTCGCCGCGTCGATCAGCGACCAGCCCGGCGCCTCGATCGAGGAGCTGAACGGCGTGGCCACGATACGCCTCCTCCGCGCGGCCGAGCAGGCGGGCGTCGAGCGGTTCGTCTTCTTCTCGGCGCTCGGGGCCAGCGAGCTCTCCGCGGCGCGCTTCTTCCGCGCGAAGGCGCTCGCGGAGCGCGCGGTCGAGGAGTCGCCGCTCGACGCCACGGTAGTCGCCCCCTCGATCGTCTACGCGCCGGGGGACCCGTGGCTCACGCTCCTGAAGCGCTTCTCGTACCTCCCGGTCATGCCCGTCTCCGGGGCGGGCGGCGCTCGCTACCAGCCGATCTGGGCGGAGGACGCGGCCGCCGCGGTGGTCGCGGCGCTCGGCGAGGGAGAGCGCGAGCGGAGGCGGATCGAGCTCGCCGGCCCGGAGACGCTCACATACGGCCAGATCGTGCGGATAGCGCTGCGTGCGTTCGGGCGGCCGAGGCGGCTCGTCCATGTACCGCTTCCGCTCGTGCGAGCGGGATTGGCCATGGCGGGATGGGTGGCCGGAGCGGCGGTCTTCGCGACCTGGGACGAGGTTCAGCTGCTCGAGATACCGATGACTACCGAGCGCGGAGTCGCCGACGCAAGCTCGCTCGGCGTCACGCCGGTGCCGATGGCCGCCGCCCTCGGGGCGACGTAGGCGACCCTCTGCGAGGTCCGGGCCGTCGTCGTCTCCCTTAGGTCGGGCGGGCCGCCTCGCGGCTAAGGGACGACCCGGGCGAGCCCGATGGCCTTGGGCGAAGGAGCTGAGGTCGATCAAGAAGGCCAGTGCGACGATGAACCACTCGAAGCCGTCGACACGGTTGGAGGAGCTCCACAGGGCCGCGTACGCGAGCGTGGTCCACGGCAGCAGGAAAAAGCCCAGCAACGGCAGCACCCAACTGTCGAAGGCACGGCTGAGCAGATCACTGAACAGCCACACGACGACCAGCGCGAGGCGCGGAGATATCAATGCGAACAGGGCGACGAAGCAAGCCATGCGGGCGACCCTATCCGAGCGAGCGCCCAGCGTCCCCGGCGTCGACGACTTCCGGCCTGTCCGCCCCGAGCTTCATTCTGATCCCCGACCACCTGACGCGCGCGCGGTTCGAGACAGATCAAGTCACGCCGCCTCTCGATCGCATCACGCGACAAGGAATGCAAAGCAAAGGGCCCGGCGTGTCGCCGGGCCCTGTCACTACTCGCGCTCGCGTGATGCGAGCTACATCATCCCGTCCATGCCGCCCGGCATCCCGCCGCCCGGCATGCCGGCGCCCTCCTTCTCGGGCATCTCGGCGACGATCGCCTCGGTCGTGAGGATGTTCTTCGCGATCGACGCCGCGTTCTGCAGCGCCGAGCGCGTGACCATCGCGGGATCGATGATCGCCGGCGCCCGACGAGGTCGACGATCTCGCCGGTGTCGGCGTTGAGGCCGTTGCCCTTCTTGGCCTTGCGGACGTCGTTGACGACGACCGAGCCCTCGAGGCCCGCGTTCTCGGCGAGCTGGCGCACCGGCTCCTCGAGCGCGCGGAGGATGATCTTCGCGCCCGTCCGCTCGTCCGCGTCGTCGAGCGCGTCGACCTTGATCGGCGTCGGCCGCCTGGAGCAGCGCCACGCCGCCGCCCGGCACGATGCCCTCCTCGAGGGCCGCGCGGGTGGCCTGGAGCGCGTCCTCGACGCGGTGCTTCTTCTCCTTCATCTCGGTCTCGGTGGCAGCGCCGACCTTGACCACCGCAACGCCGCCGGCCAGCTTGGCCAGGCGCTCCTGCAGCTTCTCGCGGTCGAAGTCCGAGTCGGTGTTCTCGATCTCCGTTCTTGATCTGGTTGATGCGGCCCTTGATGGCCTCGCTGTCGCCGGCGCCGTCGATGATCGTGGTGTTGTCCTTCGCCACGACGACGCGGCGGGCACGGCCGAGCTGCGTGAGCTGCGTGTTCTCGAGCTTGAGGCCCATCTCCTCGGTGATCACCTCGCCGCCCGTGAGGATCGCGATGTCCTCGAGCATGCGCTTGCGGCGGTCGCCGAAGCCGGGCGCCTTGACCGCGACGCCGGTGAAGGTGCCGCGGAGCTTGTTGACGACGAGCGTCGCGAGCGCCTCGCCCTCGACGTCCTCGGCGATGATCAGGATCGGCTTGCCCGACTGGATGACCTGCTCGAGCACCGGCAGGATGTCCCGCACGGAGCCGATCTTCTGGTTGGCGATCAGGATGTAGGGGTCCTCGAGGACGCGCCTCCATGCGGTCCTGGTCGGTGACCATGTACGGCGAGATGTAGCCCTTGTCGAACTGCATGCCCTCGGTGAACTCGAGGTCCATGCCGAACGTCTGGCCCTCCTCGACGTTCACGACGCCGTCCTTGCCGACCTTGTCGATCGCGTCGGCGATCACGTCGCCGATCTCGTCGTCGGCGGCCGAGATGGCGGCGACGCGGGCGATCTGGTCCTTGCCGGAGACCTCCTTCGACTGCTTGCGCGATGTTCTCCACGACCTGGTCGACGGCCTTCTCGATGCCGCGCTTGCAGCGCGAGCGGGTTGGCGCCGGCGGCCACGTTCTTCAGGCCCTGGCGGACGATCGTCTGGGCGAGCACCGTCGCCGTGGTCGTGCCGTCGCCGGCCACGTCGTTGGTCGCCGTGGCGACCTCGCGGACGAGCTGGGCGCCCTGGTTCTGGAAGACGTCCTCGACCTCGATCTCACGCGCGATGGTCACGCCGTCGTTCGTGATCGTCGGGGCGCCGAACTTCTTGTCGAGGACCACGTAGCGGCCCTTCGGGCCGAGCGTGACCTTGACCGCGTTGGCCACGGCGTCGACGCCGGCCTCGAGCGCCGCGCGCGCCTCCTGGTCGTACTTGAGCTCCTTGTGAGCCATGTCTTGATTCCTCCGTGTCTTTCGTTCTGAGTCTAGGTGACCTTGGCGAGCACGTCCGACTCGCGCAGGACGAGCAGGTCGTCGCCGTCGACGGTGATCTCCGTGCCGCCGTACTTGGAGTAGAGGACCTCGTCGCCCTCCGACACGTCGAGCGGGATCGCTTGCCGGTGTCCTCGTTGATCTTGCCGTCGCCGACGGCGAGGACCTTGCCGCGCTGGGGCTTCTCCTTCGCGGTGTCGGGGAGGACGATGCCGCTCGCGGTCGTCTCCTCCTCCTCGACCGCCTTGACGATCAGCCGATCGCCGAGAGGCTTGAGCTTCATGCTTCTGAACCTCCGTCTACGGGGTTGTGCTTACCGTCTTGGCACTCTAGCAAGGAGAGTGCCAAGCGGCCGGGAGCCGCTCAGACGGTCAGTTCTGGGACGGCGCCTCGGGCCGGAGCCGCTCCGAGATCTCCGACGGCCGCTCCGAGATCTCGGAGAACCGCACGACCGTGACGGTGTCCCCGCGGTCGATCGAGCGGCCGTAGATCTGCTCCAGGAAGTGCACCGTCTCGTCGAGGCGGCGGAACTCCGGGTTGTCGTGCTCGATGTCGCGCGGCGAGAGGTCGCGGACCGGCTTGACCTCCACGCCGTCGATCACGGCCTCGAAGATCTTCTCGCGCGGCGAGTGCTGGAAGCCGACCGTGACCATCACGACCTCGCCCCGGCGGTACTTGCTGCTCTTGTCGCCGAGCCGGATGGTGGCGGTCTTTCGCCCGCGGCGGAGCTGGTCGACGAAGACCGGCGAGTAGAAGTTGAGGACGAACACCGCGGCGGAGCCTATCGGGACGACTCGAGCGTCGATATCGCCCTGCGGGCCACGTCGCGCTCGCCCGAATAGGTCAGCTGCGCCGGCGCCTCGGCGAGCGGGATCCAGCGCGCCGACTTGACCTCGTGGTCGTGGTTGTCGACGCTCCCGGCGCGGTATCGCATCAGGAAGAAGGAGACGACCTTGAAGCGGCGCTCTCCCTTTCGCACGTACCAGTAGCTCAGGTCGCCGAGCGAGCCAACGAGCGTGGCTTCGAGACCGGTCTCCTCGCGCACCTCGCGGAGCGCCGCCGCGACGGCGTCCTCGCCGGCGTCCGGATGGCCCTTCGGCAGCGCGAGAGCGTCCTTCTTCGTCACGATCACGGCGACGTGCTCACGACCGCGAAGGCGCCGCACCACGACGCCGCCGGCCGAGAACTCGCGCCTCACCCGGCGTCCTCGCCGGACTCGTCGGCGCTTTCGCCAGGCGCGTCGGCGCGCTCCTCCACCAGCGGCACGAACCGGACCGGCGCGACCCGCCGCTCCTCATCCTCCCGGATCGCCATGAGATGCTCGCCGCGCGTGTCGCGGACGGGGCAGACGATCGTGCCGCCGGGCGCGAGCTGCTCCCTCAGCGCCACCGGCACGCCGTGCTCCGCGGTGGCGGTCACCGAGATGCCCTCGAAGGGCGCGCGGTCGGGCGCACCGCGCGTGCCGTCGCCGGTCCTGACCTCCACGTTCGCGTAGCCGAGCGCGGCCAGCGTCGCGCGCGCGCCGACGGCCAGCTCCTCGTGGCGCTCGATCGTCACGACCTCGCGGCAGCAGCGTGAGAGGACGGCGGCGGCGTAGCCGGAGCCCGTGCCCAGCTCGAGCACGCGCTCGCCGCCCTCGAGCCCCAGGAGGGCGGTCATCGAGGCGACGATCCACGGCTGCGAGATGGTCTGCCCGGCCCCGATTGCCAGCGCGCCGTCGCGGTACGCGCGCGAGCGCTCGGCGGCGGCGACGAAGCGCTCGCGCGGGACCTCGTCCATCGCGTGCAGCACGCGCTCGTCCGCGATCCCGCGGCCCCTGAGCTGGCGCTCCACCATCCGGTGCCGATCCGCCTCCGCGGCGGAGTCGGCCTCAGTAGATGTAGTTCTGGAGCGCGGCGGGCTCATGCACGACGACCTTCCCACGCCGCAGCGTCACGACGCCGGCCCGCTCGAGCGTTGCGAGGAAGCGGCTGGCGCTCTCGCGCGACGACCCGGCCAGCTCGGCGATGTCGCTCTGGGTGGCGGTCACGACCACGGCGCCGTCCGCCTCGCTCTCGGCGCGGCGGGCCTCGATCTGGCCGAGCAGCACTCCGGCCACCCGACCGGCCACCCCGAGAAAGGACTGCGTCGCGATCCGCTCGTTCGCGCCCCGCACGCGGTCGGCGAGGCCGGCGAGCATCTTGATCGCGATGTCGGGCTGGGCCATGAGGAGGCGGCGGATGTCGTCCCCGAGCAGGGCGACCGCCGTGGTCGGCTCGACCGCCTCGATGCTGGCCGATCGGCGCTCGCCGCTGAACAGGGCGAGCTCGCCGAACATGTCCCCCGGGCGCAGCTCGGTGAGTGCGATCGTGCGGCCGTCGGAGTGCGTCTTCGTCGCCTTGAGCGATCCGCTCTTCACGACGTAGCACGAATTGCCCTCGTCGCCCTCGCGGAAGACCACCTCGCCCGGCGCATAGCTGCGGGGCACGGCCACCTCGGCGAGGCCGTTCAGCTCGTCCTCGGACAGCTCGGAGAAGATCGGCAGCCGACCGAGGAGGGGGGCGGTCGCGTCTCCCTCGGACACGTCAGAATCGTGACACAAGCCGCCCGGTCGAATGTATCCGCGGCGGGTCGGTCAGCCGAGCGCTGCCTCGCGCCGCCGGCGCCGAAGCGTCCGGGAGGCCGCCCAGGCGAGGCCCGCGACGAGCGCGATCGGCAGGAGCACCCCGAGCACCCGGACGGCCAGGCCGAAGGCCCCGACCAGGGAGTCGCGCGCATCGTCGATCGCGGCCCCGGTGCCGCCGACATCGTCATCGTCCGCCTCGGTGAGCGAGACGGACACGGCGGCGAACGCGGTCCGGCGCTCGATCGTGCGTAGCTCGGCGCGGAGCGAGGCGGCCCGCCGCGTAACCCGGCCGATCCGCTGCCGGAGCGACTCCTCCGCCCCGCTCGAAGACGCGCCCTCCAGCCGGCGGAGCAGCCCCTCGCGCTGTGCGGTGGCGGCCTTGAGACGGTCCTCGATCGAGGTGAAGGGGGCGGTCACGTCGTCCTGGCTGCGCGTCTGGCTGCGCACCTCCGCGAGGTCGCCGAGCTCCGCGAGCGTCGTATCGAGCTCGGCGACCGGGACCCGAAGCTCGAACGAGCCCGCGCCCACACCGCTCTCGCCGCTCGTGACGCTCGAACGCAGGACGAAGCCGCGGTGGCGCTCGGCCACGTCGGCGACGCCGGCGGCGACCTCGTCCAGCTCATCGACCGGGGCGGCGAGCGTCATCGACGCGGACCGCTGGACGCGGCGGTCGCGCTCGCCCAGCGCCTCGCCGCCGTCGATGGGCGGCGGGGGGACCACGATCGGGGCGCCCCCCGGCGTCCCCGCCTCATCGCCTTCGAGCTTGCGCGAGCTCGGGGCGGCGGCGTCGTCGCCGGCACCGGACGAGAGGGGCTCGGCGCCGCTCGGCGCGTCGAGCGTCGTTGCGGAACGGTCCTCCATGTCGCCGCTCGTATAGATCGATACGCCGACCACGGCGGCGAGGGCGACCGATGCCGCGGCAGCGATGGCGGGGAGGCGAGGCCGGCGGGCGGAGATGCGAGGCAGCCGGGCGCGGAGCCCGTCTCCGGCCCGCGCGAGCCGACCGTCGCGGACGTCCGGGAATCCCTCCGCGACGGCGCGCGAGAGGTCGGCGGCGAACTCGCGGCGCGGCGCCGGCGCCTCCGCGCGGACCGCGAGTGCCAGCTCCTGGAGCTCCCGCTCGCCCGGGTCGTGTGCCGTCACGCGATCGTTCGCCAGCGCGTCGTCGATTGCGGCGAGCGCGGAGGCGGGCCCGTTGCCGTTCTCAGTCATCGCATGCCTCCCTGAGCTTCTCGATCGTTCGGTGGAGCAGGGTCCCGGCGTTCGACTCCGAGACTCCGAGCACGCGCGCCAGCTCGGCGTTCGACAGGCCGCCCGCGAACTTCAGCGCGACCATGTCGCGCTCGCGCGGCTCGAGGGCGGCGAGCGCCGCCCGGACGGTCTCGCGGCGCACGGCCGCGTCCGCCTGCTCGCCGGGCGTCGCGCCGGCGGCGTCGGCCGGGTCGCTCTCCAGCGTGGCGAGGCGCTTTCGGCGTCGGAGCTCGTCGAGGGCGGCGTTTCGCGCGATGCCGAAGATCCAGGCGTCGGCGCTGCCGCGCGCGGGCCGAAAGCGGCCGCGCTTCCGGTATGCGCGCTCGTACGCCTGGGCGGTCACGTCCTCGGCCGCGGCGCGATTCCGGAGCAGCGACGCGACGTACGCGTAGACACGCGGGAAGGTGCGGCGATAGAGCGCCTCGAAGGGCTCGCTCGCCGCTCGCTCCGCGGAGATCGGCGGCGCCGCCTGCGCCATTGCGTCGCTCACACCACTACTACGACCGCGCGAGGGATCCATCACGGACTTTGTCGGCCGGCGCGGGCCTCAGGTCGAGGGCGCGGGATCGGCGGCCCCGCCGAACAGGCGTGGATCGTTCGTGATCACGCCGTCGAGCCCGAGCGCTTCGAGGGCCGCGATCCGGCGGACGTCGTCGACGGTCCAGGCGTAGACGAGGCCCCCGGCCGCGCGCACGGACTCGACCAGCCGCCGGCTCACGAGGAGCCAGTGGACCATCAACGCCTCGCAGCGGCCGGACTCGATCGCGGCCCGCGCCCGCCGCGGCAGGCGCGCCCTCATGACCAGAACCAGCGCATACGCGCCCGGCGCGAGGATCGTCCGCGTGTAGTCGCGACGCACGCGCGGCAGCGACCATCCACGGCGGAGCCCGGGGGCCAGCTCGCCGATCACGTCCAGGCTGGCCGGGTAGGTCGAGGAGATCAACGTGCGGTCGGCGAGCCCGCGCTCCCGCAGGCCGTCCACGACCGCGCGCTCGTACCCGGGCAGCTTCAGGTCCACGTCGAGCTCGACTCCCGCGTACGCCTCGCCGGCAAAGTGGTCGAGGCCCTCTTCCAGCGTGAGCGGCTCACGCTTGGCGGCGTCCTCGTAGTCGTGCGCGAGGACCAGCCGGCCGTCGCGGAGACGGAGCACGTCGAACTCGATCATGTCGACCCCCATCGCGAGCGCCGCCTGGAAGCTCTCGACCGTGTTGCCGGGCGCGACGAGGTCGGCCCCCTTGTGTCCGACCCGCTTCAGGGCGGGGAGCTCGACGGGGCGAGTCATTGCTGGCAGGAAGGGCACCAGTAGGTGGTGCGGTTGTCGTCGCCCTGGCCGCGAGCGCGAACGATCGTCGCGCAGCGGCGGCAGGGGAGCCCCGCGCGGTTGTAGACCCAGGTTCGGTTCTCGGCCCGACGCGCCGGGCGCTCGGGCGCGACGGTGACGACGCGCCCACCGCGCTCCGCGGAGCGGCGCATGAGCGGCCGCGCCCGGCGCACGATCGTGCGCGCCTCGTCGTCCGACACCGCGTGCACCTCGCGCCACGGGTCCACGCCCGCGAGGTAGCACGACTCGGACTTCCAGATGTTCCCGATGCCCGCCACGTTGCGCTGATCGAGCAGCGCCTCGCCGATTCCTCGTCGCGGATCATCGTCGCGGAGGCGCCGGACGAAGGCGCGCTCGTCGAAATCGTCGGCCACGATGTCAGTCCCCACGCCCGCCAGGCGCTGGTCGAAGCGGGTCCTACCGTCCGACATCAGCTCGAGCACTGGGCCGTCGAACTGCACCACCTCGTGGTCGGGCGTCCGGAGGATGAGCCACGCGCGCCGGACCGAGCGCCGCCACCGCTCGCCGCGGCGGTAGACGCCCCACTTGCCGCCCATCCGGAGGTGGGAGTGGAGCGTCAGGTCACCGTCGAAGCGCACGAAGAGGTGCTTCCCCCGAGCGTCGACCGAGCGGACACCGCGGCCCGCGAGCCGCTCCGGCCAGCGGTCGTACCGGTGACGCTCCTGGGGCGTCTCGATAGCGACGATCGGGCGGCCGACGAGCGCGGCGCCGACCCGCCTCGCCGCGTGGTGAATCGTGTCGCCCTCGGGCATTCAAAAAAGATGGCAGATGGCAGATGGCAGATGGCGATGGCGTATGGCAGGTCGCAGGTCGCAGGTCGCAGGGAGGTCGCGCGTTGCGCTCGTCAGCGTCCCGCTACGCGACCGGGACGTGGCGCAGGAAAGTGGTTATGCGGTGCGCAATGTCGACCACGTCTGAGGGCACGGACGTGGCCGCTACGCGTCGCGCACGTATGTGACGAGACTCTCGAGTCCCTTACTTGCTAGCGAAACGAGGCGTGGCGCGAGCCCTCGCCGCGCCGCGCTGCGGCTCGCCTACGCCGTCTTGACGATCAGCACCGAGCAGGGCGCCTTGTGGGACACGCTGTTCGGAACGCTCCCGAGCACGCGGCGCTGCATGCCCTTGTTTCCGACGATGAGGACGTCGGCGCCCCGCTCCTCCGCGATCTCGCAGAGCACGTCCGCGGGATCGCCCATCCGCGCCTCGCTCACCGTGCGGAGCCCGGCCCCCTGGGCCTTCTCCTCGGCCGCCCGCAGGGTCGCGTCCACGTCCTCGGTCGGGTTGATCGACCACTTGATGTCCTGCGGCACGTCCTTCTGCTCGTTCTTGACGCGCGCCTCGCTCACCGGCCGGTAGCAGCTCGCCACGACCAGCTCGGCCTCGTACCTGCGGGCCATGTCGATCGCGAAGTCCACGGCCTTGTCGGCCGTCTCCGAGCCGTCCGTCCCCACGGCGACGGTGTTCACGGTCGCGCCTCCTTCGGTCGCTGCCGGCTCACCACCGGCTGTCCGAGTCCCGCGTGAACGAGCGCTTCTTGCTCGCGTACGGGTACTCCCGATTGTGGTAGGCGATCGTGACGCCGACTGCCGCGAGCACGATCCCGCCGAAGACCACCCAGTCCGCCCATCCGTCGGACACGTAGATCACGACGTAGAGGAGCCCCACCGCGACCAGGAGGAAGACTGCCAGCTGAACGATCGTCCCTGCGCGCATCGCCACTCCCTTTCGGCCGCTTACCCCGCATTCATACCTCAGGGGCGGCCGGGGGCGCAAGCCCTGAGTCAGGCCGTGAGCGTGAGCCTCCGCGGGCCCTGGCGGAAGCCGATCTCCACCAGGACCTCCTCGAACGGCGACCCGACGATCGGCTCGCCGTCAAATCGCTCGAGCGCGAGGCGCCGAAGCCGGCCGCGGCGCACGTGATCCGCCAGCGCCTCGAGCGCTCGCGAAAGCCACTCCGCCGGCCGGCCCGTGTCGTCGAGCGGAGGCGTTAGGGCCACCAGGCCCTTGCCGCCGCGCTCCAGGTAGAGCACCGGCTCTGCGTCGAGCGTCACGACGTAGGCGCCGGGCACGCGTGCGGGGCGGCGCCCGCCCTCGCGCCGCGGCCAAGCGAGCGACGCGCCGTACGGGTTCGCGGGGTCGGTGGCAGCGAGCACCAGGGGCCCGGCTGGCTCGTCGGCGCGGAGACCGCGGAGCCGCTCGACCGCCGCGGCGAGGGCGAACTGGGCGCCGCCCAGCCCCTCGACGAAGTAGCCGCGCCGGGCGGTGCCGAGCGTCTCCAGGTTCGCCAGCTCCCCGTAGAGGGTGGAGAAGCCGCCGGGAACCCCCTCCGCCAGCACCGTCTCGCGCGTGACGATGCCGTAGCGCTCGAGCAGCAGCTCGGACAGCGCGCGCATCCGCGGGCCGTGCTCCGGAGCGTCGGCGAGCAGCGGGGCGGTGAGCGACCAGCGGCCCTGGATCTGGGGCGCGGCGGGGCTGCGCCGGCGGGCGAAGCGCCGCCGCGCGTCCCGGTCCGCGCGGGCGAGTGAGAGCCGGGGCGCCCTGAGCGGGGCGAAGGCGTCGTTCGTGACCTCGCCGGCCCAGGCGAGGTCCCAGAGCGCCTCCTGGATCTCGGTCGGGTCGACCGCGCGGCCGTCGACCTCCTGGAGGTCGGCCAGCAGGTCGCTCCAGAAGGAGGCCCCGCGGGTGAGGCGGTCGCGGATCGCCTCGTGAAGCGCGAGCGCCGGGCTCTCGGCCCTGGTCGGGGGCGGGCCGAGCCAGCGCACGTCGTCGCGGAAGTAGAGCGCCACGCGGCCGGACGAGCGCCCAAGCGCCCCGGCCCCGATCCAGACGAGTTCGCCGCTCGCGCACAGCGAGTCGATCCAGGTGGTCGAGTACGCGCCGACCCGCCGCGGGAGCACATCGCGCTCCCAGACCTCGGGGGCCAGCGCGAGGCCCTGGAGCGGCACGAGGATCTCGCGGAGCCGATCCACGCCGGCCCCGCCGGGCGGCGCCGCGTCGATGCCGTGCCAGGTCGGTAGGAAGCGCGCCAGGGCGCGCTGCTCCGCGGGCTCGACCTCGCGTCGGAGCGATGCGAGCGAGGCGCGCCGCACGCGCCGCAGCACGTCGGGCTCGCACCATTCGCGCTCGCTCCCACCGGGGCGAAGCTCACCGCGAACCAGGCCGCCCGCGCGCTCGAGCTCCCGAAGGACCGGTCCGAGGTCCACGCCGTAGCGCGCGCCGGGGTCGCGCTCGACGAACGGCCCGTGCGTCCGCGCGTACCTGCGGACCAGCCGTTCGAGCGGGTCGTCGACGGGCTCCAGGAAGGTGTCCGCGAGGCCCCCCGGCGGCACCGCGCCGAGCGCGTCGCGGTAGAGGCCGGCGTCCTCGGCGGCGATGTGGCGCTCCTCCCCGCCGATCCGCATGGCCACGGCGCGTCGCTCGGCCACGAGCTCGCCGAGCATCCGCCGCGCCGAGACCGCGTCGAGGCAGCGCTCCTGCGCCTCCTCCACCGTCAGGTCGCCGACGGCCCGGAGCACGTCGTGGAGCGCGTCGGCGTTGGCGGCGCGCGTCCGCTCGCTCGTCCGCTGCAGGTCTGCCTCGACGTCCGCGAGCGCGGCGGCGTCGATCAGGTCGCGCAGCTCCTCCTGGCCGAGCAGCTCCCGCAGCAGGTCGCGATCGAGCGACAGGGCGGCGGCACGCCGCTCGGCGTTCGGCGTGTCTCCCTCGTACATGTAGGTGGCGACGTAGTCGAACAGGAGCGACGAGGCGAACGGTGAGGCGCGCTGCGTCTCGGCCTCGACGAGCGAGAGCTCGCGGCGATGAAGCGCGGTCAGGAGCTCCCGAAGCGCCGGCAGGTCGAGCACGTCCCGCATGCACTCGCGATAGGTCTCGAGCACGATCGGGAACTGCCCGTAGCGCTTGGCGACCTCGAGCAGGGACTGCGACTTGAGGCGCTGCTGCCACAGCGGAGTGCGCTTTCCCGGATAGGCGCGCGGGATCAGGAGCGCCCGTGCCGCGTTCTCGCGGAAGCGCGCGCCGAACAGGGCCGAAGCCCCGAGCTCGCGGACGACGAGGTCGTCGATCTCCTCTGGGTCGACCATCACGAGCTCGGCGCCAGGCGGCTCGTCCGCATCGGGGAGGTGGACGATGATGCCGTCGTCCGACCAGATCGCGTCGGACTCCAGCCCGAACTCGTCGCGGATGCGCGCGGACAGGGCGAGCGCCCACGCCGCGTGCACGCGCCCCCCGAACGGGGAGAGGACGCACAGCCTCCAGTCCCCGATCTCGTCGCGGAACCGCTCGACCACGATCGTCCGGTCGGAGGGAACCACGCGCGTGGCCTCGCGCTGCTCGCGCAGATAGGCGACCAGGTTGCGCGCGGCGCGTCCGTCGAGGTCGTGGCTCGTCTCGAGGTCGGCGGGGTCCCTGTCCACCGCCTCGCGGCTGAACTCGCCGATCGCCCGCCCCAGCTCGACCGGCCGGCCGATGCCGTCGCCGCGCCAGAACGGGACCGCGCCCGGCGCCCCGGGTGCCGGCGTCACGACCACCCGGTCGCGGGTGATCTCCTCGATCCGCCAGGTCGAGGCGCCAAGCATGAACGTCTGACCGGGCCGAGCCTCATAGACCATCTCCTCGTCGAGCTCGCCCACGCGTCGACCGTCGGGAAGGTGCACGCCGAAGAGGCCGCGGTCGGGGATCGTGCCGGCGTTCGTGACCGCGAGCTGGCGCGCGCCCGCGGCGGGCGCGGACGCGGTCCTCGACCCGATCCCAGACGATCCGTGGCCGGAGCTCCGAGAACTCCTCGGACGGATAGCGGCCGTCGAGCATGTCGAGCACCCCGTCCAGCAGCTCGCGCGAGAGGTCTGAGAAGGGGTGAGCACGGCGAACGAGCTGGTGCAGCTCTGGGACCGACCACTCCTCCTCGGCGGCCACCATCGCCACGATCTGCTGTGACAGGACATCGAGCGGGTTGCGGGGCACGACCGTCTGCTCGATCAGGCCCTCGCGCATGCGCCGGGCAACCACCGCGCACTCGAGCAGGTCGGCGCGGAACTTGGGGAAGATGCGTCCCTTCGAGACCTCGCCGACGCCGTGGCCCGCACGCCCAATCCGCTGGAGCCCGGCCGTCACCGACTTGGGCGACTCGACCTGGAGGACGAGATCCACGGCGCCCATGTCGATCCCGAGCTCGAGCGACGACGTGGCGACGAGGCACGGCAGCTCGCCCGACTTGAGCATCTCCTCGACGACCAGGCGCTCCTCGCGTGCGAGCGACCCGTGGTGGGCGCGGGCGATATGGGCGGGCTCGTCGTCCTCCGACGCGAGGTCGTTGAGGCGCACCGCCAGGCGCTCGGCGCCGCGACGGTTGTTCACGAAGATGATCGTCGAGCGGTGCGAGCGCACGAGCTCGAGCAGCTCCGGGTAGATGGCGGGCCAGATCGAGCGACTCGTGGCGGCTCCCGCGGCGTCGCGGTCGCCGTTCGCGCTCGGCTCGACCAAGCCGGTGCCGACCAGATCGCCGCCCCCCGCCGCGGTCCCCATGCCGCCGTAGGCCGGGTCGGTCACGTCGTGGGCTGACTGCTCGGCCATCCGCTCCACGGGCACCTCGATCCGCAGGTCGAGCGGCTTGCGTATGCCGGTGTCGACGATCCGGCAGTCCCGCCCGGCGCCCACGAGGAAGCGCCCGACCTCCTCCAGTGGCCGTTGCGTGGCCGACAGGCCGATCCGCTGGATCGGCTGCTCGGCGAGGTGCTCGAGTCGCTCCAGGGTCAGGGCGAGGTGCGCGCCGCGCTTCGTCTGTGCCACGGCGTGGATCTCGTCCACGATCGCCCACTCGACGTCGCGCAGGATGTCGCGCGCGCGCGAGGTGAGCATCAGGTAGAGCGACTCCGGCGTCGTGATCAGCACGTCGGGCGGGTTTCTGAGCATCGCCTGGCGCTCGCGCTGCGGCGTGTCCCCGGTGCGGATCGCGACCTCGATGTCGGCGCCGATCCCCTGAAGCGGCGCCCGCAGGTTGCGCTCGATGTCGTAGGAGAGCGCCTTCAGCGGGGAGACGTAGACGAGGCGCGTGCGGCGGTCCCCGGACGGAGACGGCTCGGCCGCCAGCTGGTCGAGCCCCCAGAGGAACGCGGCGAGCGTCTTGCCCGACCCGGTCGGGGCGGAGAGAAGCACGTTCTCGCCGGCTGCGATCGCCGGCCATGCCTCGACCTGGGCCGCCGTCGGCTCGGCGAACGCGCGCGCGAACCAGTCACGAACCTGCGGGGTGAACGATTCGAGCGAGCGTAGATCCATCCGACCCTCGAGCGTACCGCGCTCTTAGACTGCCCGGAACCGACCAGGAGGACGAGCATGAGGAGATGGAAGAGGGCGCTCGCCGCGGGCGCCGCAGCGGCGGCGATCGCGGTCGTCCCGGGTTGTGGCGACGACGCGGAGGAGGCCACCCTGCCGGAGGACGTGCAGCAGCAGATCGACGAGGCACAGGAGCAGGGCCGGGATATCCAGGAGGACATCCAGGACGACGTCGACGAGCAGCTGGAGCAGTCGGACGAGCAGCTCGAGGAGTCAGAGCAGCAGCTCGAGGAGCAGCAGCAGGAGCTCGAGGGCGAGCGACGACCAGGGCGGCGAGTAAGCGGTCGCCCTGGTCAGAGGCCGGCGAGCGCCCGCGCGCGGACGAATACGTCGTCGAGCATGCGCTCGGTCAGCTTGCCGGTGAACGTGTTCTGCTGGCTCGGGTGGTAGCTCCCGAGCAGCAGCGGTCCATCGGCGAGCCGATGCTCGGCGCCGTGGCCGAAGCGCGGCCGGGGGCGCACGCCGCAGAGGCGCGCGGCGGCGTCCCAGGCGAAGCCGCCAAGGCAGACGACGACGCGGACCGCGTCGAGCAGGCGCAACTCCTCCGCCGCGTAGGGCAGGCAGTTGTCGCGCTCCGAGGGCAGCGGGCGATTCGCGGGCGGAGCGCAGCGCACCGCGGCGGCGACGAACGCGCCGCGCAGCTCGAGGCCGTCGCCCGGGTGGATCGACGTGGCCTGACTCGCGAGGCCGAGCCGGTGCATTGACGCGTAGAGCCAGTCGGCGGAGCGGTCGCCCGTGAAGACCCGACCGGTTCGGTTCCCGCCGTGCGCGGCGGGCGCCAGCCCCAGGACGTAGATCGCCGCCCGCGGATCGCCGAAGCCCGGTACGGGCCGGCCCCAGTAGTCCTCGGAGGCGTAGGAGGCGCGTTTCTCGCGTGCCACCCGCTCGCGCCACTCCACGAGCCGCGGGCACTTCCGGCAATCGACGACGCGCCGCTCGAGCGCCGCCAGCCCGTCGACCGGGTCCGCCCGACCGCTCAGGCCTTCAACCGGCGCCCGCTCGTGAACAGGTGCTGCGACCAGAGATAGGCCGGGATCGCGAGCGCGGCCGTTACGCCGAGCGAGAGCGCGACGCTCACGTCGCTCGTGCCGAGCACGCCGTAGCGGACCGAGTTCACCAGGTAGAAGACCGGGTTCACGTGCGAGATCTGCTCCCATGGCGAGCCGAGCAGGTCGACGGAGTAGAAGACGCCGCCGACGAAGGCGAGCGGAAGGATCACGATGTTCGAGATGAACGTCGTGTGGTCCCACTGTCTCGGCGTAGATGCCGACGACCGTTCCCAGCGCGCCGAATAGGACGACGCCGAGCAGCACCGCCGCGACCAGGACGAACGGCTGCTCGATCGGGACTCCCGTGAGCGGGATCGACAGCGCCAGCAGCGCGCCGCCGATCGCGAGCGCGCGCGCGGCGCCGCCGACGTTGAAGCCGAGGTTCATCTGCCACGGCCGCATCGGGGCCGACAGCACGTCGTTCACGTAGCGGTCCGAGCGCGCCTGGAAGATCGTCGACGCGTTGTTGTTGTAGGCGGCCTGGACCATCGCCATGACGATCAGCCCGGGCACCACGAACACCTCGTAGGGGAACCCGGCGACCTCGCGGATCCGGCTCCCGAGCGAGAGCCCGAAGACGAGGATGAAGAGGAGCGACGAGACGACCGGGGCCAGGACGGTCTGGGTCCACAGCTTCGAGACGCGCAGTGTCTCGCGCCTGCGCAGCCAGAGGAGCCCCTGGTAGCCGGTCAGGGCGCCCGCGGTCACGGCGCCGGCCATCGCCCGCATGTACACGCCGGCCAGCGAGTCTGCCCTCGTAGCGCTCCCGCAGCCCCTCCGCGCTGTCGCGCGCGATCAGCTGGCCGCCGCGGATCAGCGCGATCTCCTCGCAGAGCGTCTCCGCCTCCTCGAGGTAGTGCGTCGTCAGCAGGATCGTCGTGCCCTCGCCGTGGAGCCGGCGGATGTAGCTCCAGAGCTCCTGGCGCAGCTCGAAGTCGACGCCGGCCGTCGGCTCGTCGAGGATCACGAGCCGCGGGCGGTGCATGAGGGCGCGGGCGAGCAGGAGCCGGCGCCGCATCCCACCGGACAGCTTGGGGGTGCGGACGCGCGCCTTGGCGCGAAGGTCGAACGTCTCGATCATCGCGGCTGCGCGCTCGCGCGCCTCGGCGCCCCTCATCCCGAAGTAGCCGCCGTGGTACACGAGCGTCTCCTCGACGGTCAGGAAGCGGTCCAGGTTGATGTCCTGCTCCGCGAGACCGACCGAGCGCCGCGCGGCGAGCGTGTCCGCCCGCTCGCCGAAGACGAGCACCTCGCCGGAGGTGATCCGGATGAGGTTGCAGACTGCGTTGATCAGCGTGGTCTTGCCGGCGCCGTTCGGCCCGAGCAGCCCGAAGAACGCGCCGTCGGGCACGGTCAGGTCGAGGTGCTCGAGGGCCACCGTTCCGTCGTCGTAGCGCTTGACGAGACCACGGACGTCGAGCGCGGGAGCGGATCGGAGCACGCTGACGAGACTAGAGAGGCCCGGGCCACGAGGCTCGAGGCCCGGTACGCGCTATTCGGACGCCGCCGCGTACACGAACGGCAGCTCGCCCTGACCTCGCTCAGGCGGGGCGCCGAGGCGTCGCGCTCCGACGCGCTGAGCGGGACCGGCGGCCACTCGATTCCGACCCCTGGGTCGTCGTACGCGAAGCCTCGCTCGGCCGAGGCGTCGTAGTAGCTCGAGCACTTGTAGATCACGTCCGCGGTATCGCTCGTCACGCAGAAGCCGTGGGCGAAGCCGATCGGGCAGTAGAGCTGACGCAGGTTCTCGTCGCTCAGCTCGAAGGCCTCCCATTCGCCAAAGGTCGGCGAGCCGCGGCGGATGTCCACCAGCACGTCGACGATCGCCCCGCGGGCGCAGCGGACGAGCTTGGCCATCCCGCTCCCCACCTGGTAGTGCATCCCGCGGACCACTCCCCGGGTGGATCGGGAATGGTTGTCCTGGACGAACTCGGGCCTGATCCCGAGCTCCTCGTACGCCGCGCGGCGATAGCTCTCGTGGAGGAAGCCGCGGTCGTCGCGGTGGACGGTCGGCTCGACCAGCACGGGCCCCTCGAGGCGGGTCTCGACGTGCCTCACCGGGGGAGCCTTCCGTACTGGCGCTCGTAGTACGCGCGGTACTCGCCGGAGCGGATCGGCCGCCACCACGGCTCGTTCTCCCGGTACCAGTCCACGGTGCGGGCGAGACCCTCGTCGAGGGCGACCTCCGCGCTTCCAGCCGAGCGCGCTCACCTTCTCCGACGACAGCGAGTAGCGCCGGTCGTGGCCGGGGCGGTCGGTGACGTGCTCGATCAGCGACTCGTCGCGCTCCCGTCGAGCGCCACGATCCGCCGGACGACGTCGATGTTCTCGGCCTCGTCGGGGCCGCCGACGTTGTAGACCTCGCCCGCCGCGCCGTTGTCGAGCACGGTGTCGATCGCGCGCGCGAAGTCGCGCACGTAGAGCCAGTTGCGGACCTGGCGCCCCGTCGCCGTAGACCGGGAGCGGATCGCCTGCGAGCGCGTTCAGCGTGCACAGCGGGATCAGCTTCTCGGGGTACTGGCGCGGGCCGTAGTTGTTCGACCCGCGGCAGATCGCTCGCGTCGAGGCCGTGCGTCCGCACGTGAGCGCCGCACGAGCAGGTCGCCTCCGGCCTTGGTCGCGCTGTAGGGCGACGACGGGTCGAGCGGCGAGCGCTCGGTGAACGAGCCCTCGTCGATCGAGCCGTAGACCTCGTCGGTCGAGACCTGGAGGTAGCGCTCGACCCCGATCTCGCGGGCGGCCTCGAGCAGCACGGAGGTGCCGATCACGTGGGTGCGCGCGAAGTCGCGCCTGGTCCGCGATCGAGCGGTCGACGTGCGACTCGGCCGCGAAGTTGACGACCGCGTCGCAGCCGGCCATGGCCTCGTCGCACGGTCTCGCGGTCCTCGATCGCGCCCTCGACGAACCGCGATCCGATCCTCGACCTCGGCGAGGTTCTCGCGCCGGCCCGCGTAGGTCAGCTTGTCGAGCACGACGACCTCGTCGCCCGGGCGCCGCTCGAGCGCCTCGCGCACGTAGGCCGAGCCGATGAAGCCGGCCGCACCCGTCACGAGCAGCCTCATCGCGGCGACCGCTGCCGCTCGGCGAGGTAGGCGGCGAGGCCCGCGCGCCAGTCGCGGCAGCGGGATCGCGTCCGGCCGCTCGCTGCGCAGCACCGAGTAGGCGCGGGCGCGGCGCCGGCCGCGGCCAGCTCCTCGGTCGTCGCGGCCAGCTACCGCGGCAGTCGACGCCCGCCTGGCGGAAGATCTCGACGCGCGAACTCGCGCCACGAGCACTCGCCCGGCCGCCGGCGACGTGGTGCACGCCGTAGGCCGTCGAGTCGAGCAGGCCGCACGATGCGCCTCGGCGAGGTGCGCGGTGTACGTCGGCGAGCCGACCTGGTCGTCCACGACGCGGACCTCGCCGCGCTCGACGCGAGCGACGAGCATCGTCTCGACGAAGTTGCGGCCGCCGGCGCCGAACAGCCACGACGGTCCGCACGACGTAGTGGCGCGGGTTGGCGGCCCGATCGTCGCGTCTCGCCGGCGAGCTTCGAGCGTGCCGTAGGCGGATCGCGGCGCCGGCTCGTCGGACTCCACGTACGGCGTCGCGCTTGGTGCCGTCGAAGACGTAGTCGGTCGAGGGGTAGACGACCGTTGCGCCGATCTCGCGCCGCGGCGCGCGGCGACCGCTGCCCGCCCCGCCGGCGTTGACCGCCGTCGCCGCCTCGCGGTCGGCTCCGCGCCGTCGACGTCGGTGTAGGCGGCGCAGTTCGATCACCGCCGCCGGCGCGCTCGCGGCCCACGCTCGCGCGCCGACGGCGTCGGGCTCGGTCACGTCCAGTTCGTCGCGGCCCATCGCTACGACCTCGTGGCCCGCGGCGCGGCCGCCCGGACGACGTCGCGGCCGAGCATCCCGGCGGCGCCTGTCACGAGAACCTTCATCGTCGCTACGGAATCGTGATGCTCGGCGTTGTCCCCGACCACGAACCGGTAGGCGCGCGGCGAGGGCCCGCTGCGGGCGATCGCGACGTCCTTCGCCCACGAGGCTGGCCTCCATTCGCCCCTCCAGGTCGCGGATGGACGATCCGGACAGGAGGATCGAGTGCTCGAGCTCGGCGCCGGCCACGACGACGTCCTCGCCGATCGCCGTGTATGGGCCCACGTACGCGTCCGTGATCCGCGATCCCGCCCCGATGATCGCCGGCCCGCGCACCGTCGCCCGCTCGAGGTGGACGCCATGCTCGACGACGACGCGCCCCTCGACCCGGGACGTCGATCAGCTCGCCCTCGACCCTCGACGTCAGGTCGTCCAGGATCAGGCGGTTGGCCTCCAGCAGGTCCTCGACGCGCCCGGTGTCCTTCCACCAGCCCTGGACGACGTGCGGATCGACCCGAAGCGCGCCGTCGACCAGGTGCTGGATCGCGTCGGTGATCTCGAGCTCGCCGCGCCCCGAGGGCTCGATCGCGCGCGCGGAGTCGAAGATCGACTCGGTGAACATGTAGACGCCGACCAGCGCGAGGTCGGTCAGCGGCTTGGCCGGCTTCTCGACCAGCCGCACGACCCGATCCCCGTCGAGCTCCGCCACCCCGTAGTTCTCCGGATCCGTGACCGGGGTGAGGAGGATCAGCGCGTCCGGCTCGCTCGCGACGGAACGCCTCGACGAGATCGACGATCCCGTCGCGCAGCAGGTTGTCGCCGAGGTACATGACGAACGGCGAGCGGCCGAGGAAGTCCTCGGCGGTGAGCACCGCGTGCGCGAGGCCGAGCGGCGCCTCCTGCGGGATGTAGGTGATCGACACCCCGAACCGCGACCGTCGCCGACCGCGGCTCGGATCTCCTCGCCGGTCTCGGGCGCGATCACGATGCCGATCTCCGTGATGCCGGCGGCCGCCATCGCCTCGATCCCGTAGAACAGGACCGGCTTGTTCGCAACCGGCACGAGCTGCTTGGCGCTCGTGTACGTGAGCGGCCGCAGGCGGGTTCCCTTCCCGCCGGAGAGGATCAGGCCCTTCAGCTCGGGTGCCGCCATCAGTAGTACGTGCCGCCGAGCTTGCGGTGGTCCCAGCTCACGATGCGGGTGGGCACGAACCGGAGCCCGACGCGCTTCGCGGCCTGCTTGGCCACCATCTCGCGGACCTCGGGCTGCAGCGCGCCTCCGCCGTAGCGCTCGAAGAGCGCCGTCCCGTACTCGGCGACGCGGTCCGGATCCCGCTCGAGCTCCACGTCGCATTCCAGCATCACGCCGCGGAGCTCCTGGTACTCGACTCCCGTCCTCGACCTGGAGCGTCGCCCGCGGGTCGCGCTCGAGGTTCCTCGCCTTCTGAGACGCGGCGTAGGTCCAGCTGCGGAGCTCGTCGCCGTCCTGCACGTACCAGAGCGGGACGAGGTGCGGGCGCCCCCGCGGCCCGGTCGTCGCGACGCTCACGATCTTCTGCCGGCGCAGGAAGTCGCGCACCTCGGCCGCGGACATCTTGATCTGGTCGCGGCGCGATGCCATGGCGCCGACAGCGTAGAGCCGATCCGCGCGTTCGTTCCGTCAGGAACGCGGCGTACATTGAGACGTTCGCCTCATGGAAGCCGCCCAGACACTCAACTTCTCCCGGTCCACCGTCGAGGTGCGCGACGGGGCGGTCGCGATCGACGGGCTCGTGATCGACGATCGCACGCTCGTGGAGCTCGTCGAGCGCCGCGTCGAGCAGGGCATGGGGGAGGAGGAGACCGTCCGCCAGGCGATCGAGATCGGCGCGCGCGTGCTCGACCGCGAGGCGACCGCCGCCGAGGTCGACTTCGTCAAGCGCGAGTTCGAGCGCGTCTCGGGCGAGGTCGAGCGGTCGTTCGCGGATCGCGCGAAGGGGATCACCGACGATCTCGACAAGCGGCTCGCGGCCTTCCTGGACGGGGACGCCGGCGTCGTCGCCCAGGTGCTCGACGCGCATGCCGAGGGGCTCTCCGAGGAGCTCGCCACGCACTTCGGCGGCGACCGGAACACGGCCGTCCAGAATCAGGTCCGCGAGCTCGTCGCCAAGCAGCTCGCGGACTCGCGCCAGGAGCTCCTCCGCCAGTTCTCCGCCGAGGACGGCCACAACCCGCTCGCCGATTTCAAGGCAGCGGTGACCAAGGCGATCGACGGCTCGAGCGGGAAGCAGGAGTCGCTCATCGTCAAGCTCACGGAGCTGCAGGGTGAGATCAAGCGTCTCCACGACGCCAGCGAGGCGGCCGCCGACCTCGAGGCGGAGCGCGACCGGGGCACGGCGAAGGGGCGCGCCTTCGAGGAGCGCGCGTTCGAGGTGATCGAGCAGCTCGCGGAGGGCCGCGGCGACGTCGCGCGCGGCGTCGGCGACGAGCGTGCTCAGAGCGGCGGCAAGAAGGGCGACGTCGTGATCGAGATCGAAGCGGTCTCGAGCGAGTCCAAGGGCCGGATCGTCGTCGAGACGAAGGACGAGAAGCTGTCCAAGCCCGACGCCTGGCGCGTGCTCGACGCGTCGCTCTCGGATCGCGACGCCGCGTTCGCGATCCTCCTCGTCGCGTCCGAGAGCGAGCTGCCGGCGCGCACCGAGCCGCTCCACGAGTACGGCGGCAACAAGATGATCGTCACGCTCGACAAGGAGACGCTCGACGCGCGCCCGCTCGAGCTCGCCTACCGGTACGCGCGCCTGCGCTGCCTGATGGCGCGCGAACGGGGCCTCGAGGTCGACGCCGCCGGGGTCCGCGACGCCGCCGAGGACGCGCTCTCGGCGCTAAAGGACGCCCAGAAGATCCGTCTGTCGCTGACGAGCGCCAACAAGGGCGTCGATGACGCGCGCCAGGTGCTCGACGACATGATGGCGCGCGTCAAGGCGAAGCTCGAGCACGTCGAGACGCTGATCAGCGCCGCCGAGTAGCGGCGGCTAGCGGCGCGCGGCGCCCGTGAGCGCCTCGGCCGCCTCGAGGACCGCGGCCCGCGCCTCCTCGGGCTCGATCACGGCGGCGTCGCCGGCCTCCTTGAGGATCTCGCGGGCCAGCCAGCCCTCGCCCGCGTAGTGGAGCTCGACGACGACCGCGCCGTCCTTCAGCTCCTCCAGCGTGCGCCGGTCCTCGCGTGCCCAGCGTGCCCGCTCGGGTGAGATCCAGACCCTCGCGGCCCGCGAGCGCGGCACCTCGCCGGTGCTCGGCCAGCCGTGCACGTCGGGCTCGACGTCGGGGCGGGGCTCGAAGCCCTCGTCGGTCACGGTGGCGGAGCGGATGCGGTCGAGGCGGAAGCTCCGCGTGGCCTCGCGCTCGGGGTCGAACGAGTGGACGTACCAGCCCTCCTGGCCGTTCAGCAGTTGGTACGGCTCGATCCGGCGGGTCGTGAACTCGTCCTCGTTCTCTTTGTAGTACTCGATCTCCAGCAGGCGCGACTGCTCGATCGCCTCGCTCACGACCCGCGCGATGCCCGAGTCGTCGCCGCGCGCGGTCGTGATCTGGAGCCCGTCGCGGGCGGGGTCCTGGCCGAGCGCGGACACGATCTTTTCGCGCGCCGATGCCAGCGAGCCCGCGGGGATGTGCTCGCCGAGGAGGTCGATCGCCGCCACGAGCGCCTTGGCCTCGAGCGGGAGGAGCCGCGCCGGCTTGGCGAAGTTGTCGCCATAGGGCTCCGGATCGACCTCGATCGTGTCGCCCTGGAGCTCCGCGTAGAGCACGTAGCTTCCTCCGCCGAAGTTCACGACGTTCAGGACGTCGATGTCCTCGCGCAGCTCCTCGTCGGTCACGTGGAGGCTGTCGCGAAGCTGCGCCACGTCGAGCTTGTCGCCGTCGCGCGCCGCCTGGATCAGGATCCCTGCCAGGGTCACGAGGCGGGCGAAGCGCTCGGGCCGGATCGCGGCCTCGCCGCGGCCGTTCGTGTCGGCCTCCGGCGCCGCTCCGGCCCGCTTCCGGCTCGCCGGCGCGAGCTCGAGCTCGCCGCGGTGGCGCTCCACGAGCAGATCGGCGCGCTCCTCGGCCTCGCTGACGAGCTCAGGCGGCCCGAGGATCCGTCCGCGCTCGCCGAGTCCGAGGACCCACGAGATGACCTGCCGCGACTCGGCGTAGGGCGTCTCGAGCACGATTCCCTCGTCCGGCGCGTCCTCGACGTCCTCCGCCGGCACGATCTCGCCGGCGTGGCCGAAGTGGCGCTCGACGAGCCAACCGATGCGGTCCGAGACCCAGATCCGCGCGCTGCCGACCGCGTCCCCGAGCTGCCAGTCGGTCCGCGTGGCGTATACGCGCGGGTCGAAGTCGGGGCTCCGGGTGAAGTCGTGCTCGGCCTTCGACGAGTAGCCGATCTTGCCGCGGATCCGCGAGAGCCGGAAGACGCGCACCGCGTCGCGCTCGTGGGAGAAGCCGACGAGGTAGAACTGGCCGCCGCGGAAGAGCAGGTGGTAGGGGTCCACCTTGCGACGCTCCTCGGCGTCGCGGCCCATCGTGTAGTACTCGAAGAGGATCGTCTTCCGCCTGAAGATCGCCGTCTCGACCTTGGAGAGGCGCTGCGAGAGCTCCCGGCCGCCGGACGATGCCGTGACCGCGAGCGCCACGGAGCCCGGGCCGGGGCCGGCCAGCGGCGAGGGCTTCCCCCAGGAGAGCTGCTGGAGCGCAAGCCGCAGCGGCTCGGCGTAGGCGAACTCGCCGCCGAGGAGCGCCAGCGCGGTGCGAAGCGCCCCCAGCTCCGTGTCCGTGAACGCGATCGCGGGCAGGTAGAAGTTCTCGGGCGGGAGCGTGTAGTTCTCTGCCTCGTAGTAGCCCTCGGCCGGCTTCTCCACCTTCAGTTCGATGCCGAGCGACTCGAGCTCCGCGCGGTCGGCGTAGAAGCGACGCGCGAACGCGTCGTCGTTCATGCCCGAGTAGCCCTCCACCTCCTGCTTGATCTCGAGCGCGGTGATCGGGCGCCGTTCCGCCATCAGGAACGAGATCAGGGAGAGCTGGCGGATCAGCTTCTCGGTGTCCTTGGCCACGCGACGAGGATACGAGGCGCGGCCGATTCCCTACGCGGTCCTCCGAGAGCGAATCCCGCTATTTGGGGAAGTACGCGGAACTCGAGAGCGCGCGGTCGAAGGCCGACCAGCGCTCTCCGTCGGCGAGGCTCTTCTCGATCCGGTCGAAGCTGCCGAGCCGGCCACCGAGGTTGTCGATCATGTGAACGAGCGTCGCCTCCCGCGTGCAGGGGACGACGGGGCTCCCGTGCTCGAGCTGCCCGTGGTGGGAGAGGATGATGTGGAGCACGGCCTCGGCCGCGGCGGGCGGAAAGCCCTCGGCCCGCTCGATCTCCCGACGGACCATGTAGTAGCCGAGAGCGATCTCCCCCTGGAGCTTGCCCGCGTCGGTGAGCTCGATGGCGGCGCCCTCCGCCGCGTAGGACTCGATCTTCCCGATGTCGTGGAGCAGGGCTCCGGTCACGGCCACGTCGCGATCGACCTCGGGAAAGGTCGCCGCCAGGGCGCTGACCCCCTGGGCGACCGACAGGCAGTGCTCGAGCAGCCCGTGCGGATAAGCCTGGTGGTAGTACTTGGCCGCGGGGGCCTCGCGCCAGCGACTCCAGACCTCGGCTTCCTCGCCGAGGAGGCGCTCGAGCAGCCCGCGCAGGTCCGGATGCTGCACCGTGGCGATCAGCGCCCGAAGGTCGGCCACCATCCGCTCGTACTCGACGGCGGGGCCGTCGAGAAGGTCTACGCCGCTGTACTCGCCCGGCTCCGCGCGGCGGATCGAGCGAAGCGTGGCGCACGCGCCGTAGCGCTGATCGACGTCGAACCGGCCGACCACGCGCACCACGCCGCCCGGAGCGGCCGCCTGCCACGCCTCGTCGATCTGCTCCCAGACGACGGCCTCGAGCGCGCCGGTCACGTCCCCGAGCTTGAGCTTGAGGAAGTCGTCGCCGTTCCGCTTCTGGCGCCGGGAGCGGTCGCGCACGACGAAGACGCTGTCGAGCGCGGCGCCGTCGGCCAGGTCGCGGACGAACACCTTCGCGCACTCCGAGACAGCCGGCCGCTCGAGGGGCTCCGCCGCCTCGAGGGCGGCGAGCGGGGCGCCGTCCAGCGTGAGTGGTGCCTGCTCCATCGGGCTTGCCAAGTTAGAGTCGAGTTCGGACGGCGCTCGCCCCCGTTAGGGTCATCGGGGATGGGGTCGTTTCAAGGAGCGATTGCCTGACATGGCCGCCGCCGGCGTACTCGTGGCTGGCGGTACCGGGGCGCTCGGCGCCGCGGTGACGGAGGCGCTGCTCGATGCCGGGCACGCGGTCACGGCCACCTGGATTAACGCCGATGAGCGCGACGCTACGAGTGACGCTTTGGGCCACCGGGCCGAGCTGTCGCTCCTCGAGGCCGACCTCACAGACCCCGCGGCCGCCGACGCCGCCGTCCGCTCGGTGAGTGGGCTCCGCGCCGTCGTGAACCTCGTCGGCGGCTACGCCGGCGGCGCCAAGGTCGAGGAGGCGGAGGCCGACGTGCTCGAGCGCATGCTCGCGCTCAACGTCCGGCCCGGGTTCCTCCTCGCGCGCGCGGCGATGCCCGTCCTCGCCGAGGCGGGCGGCGGCGCGTTCGTCGCGGTCTCCGCCCGCGCGGCCCTCGACGGCTCGGCCGGGGCCGCCGCCTACGCGGCCTCCAAGGCGGCCGTCCTGGGGCTCGTCAGATCGCTCGACGCCGAGTACCGCCATGCGGGCATTCGTTGCAACGCGATCGTGCCAAACGTGATCGACACGCCCGCCAATCGCCGTGCGATGCCGAAGTCGGACCGATCGCAGTGGACCGCGCCGGAGGCGATCGGGCAGGTGGTCCGCTTCCTAGTGTCCGATGACTCGCGGGCGGTCTCCGGAGCCGCGATCCCCGTCTAGGCCCGTCGCGTCGAACGCTGCCCCGTCGCGGCGCGGAGAACCTCACGAACGGGCGCCCGCTGACGTTTCATCCTGGAGTGCCGATGAGGAATCGCCCACCGCCCTTCCAGGTCTTCCTAGAGGACAACCGCGGCGCCGTGATGGCGTTCCTGCGCGCGTCCGTGGGCCCCAACGACGCAGACGATTGCTTCCAGGAGACGTTCATCGCAGCGCTGCGTGCCTACCCGCGGCTCACCGACGGGAGCAATCTGCGCTCCTGGGCGCTGAAGATCGCGCAGCGGAAGGCGGTCGACCTCCACCGGGCGAGACGACGCACCACGCCGATGCCGCCGGATCAGCTGCCCGACCCGGCGATCCGCGACGGGACGCCGGAGCCCGAGCTCTGGCGCGCGGTCGGCGCGCTGCCCACGAAGCAGCGCCTCGCGATCGCGCACCGATACGTCCTGGACCTGCCCTACAGGGAGATCGGCTCGCTGATCGGCTCGTCCGAGGAAGCCGCGCGCCAAAGCGTGCGCGAGGGCTTGAAGCGAATGCGAAAGGAGATGGAGTCGGATGACTGAGATCGGAAAGACCCTCCGGCGCGCCGCCCGCGGCGACGCCGACCGGGCCGCCGCGGCTGCGAGCGACACCCTCGTGACCGAGGCCGAGGAGACGGGACTGGTGGACGTCGCGTACACGCGTGCGGAGTCGCCCTTTGGTGACCTCCTGCTCGCCGCGACCCCGCGCGGCCTCGTACGGATCAACTACCTGTCGATGGAGTCGGAGGCGGATGCGCTGACGCGCCTCGCCGAGCGGATCTCGCCGCGCGTGCTGGAGGCACCCGTGCGGCTGGACGGCGTGCGCCGCGAGCTCGACGAGTACTTCGCCGGGAGCCGGCGGAGCTTCGACCTGCCGCTCGACTGGCGGCTCACGCGCGGCTTCTCGAGGCAGGTCCTCCGCGCCACCGCGGCGATTCCCTACGGCTCCACCGCGTCCTACGCAAAGGTTGCGAAGCGCGCGGGCAGCGCCCGCGCGTACCGCGCCGCCGGCAACGCGCTGCACCACAACCCGCTGCCGGTTGTGGTGCCGTGTCATCGCGTGCTCCAGACCAACGGGTCGCTCGGCGGCTACGCCGGCGGCCTCGAGGTCAAGGAGCTGCTGCTGGCGCTCGAGCGCTCGGGCGCCGGCTCCGCGGAAGAGGTCAGCTAACCGGCTCCCCGCCCGCCGGCAGCGCCGGCTGGGGGGCGGGGAGGTGCGGCTGCTGACCGCCGTAGTAGAGGATCGCCCGGTCGCCGAGGCTCGCCGTCACGCCCGCGTTCTGCACCGCGGCGAGCGGTGAGGAGAGGAAGGGGATCACCCGCCTCGCCGCGCGGCGGGCCAGCCGGCGGCCGACGAACCTCAGGAGGCGGCTCGCGAGCTGCTGGTCGCGGCGGCGCTTCGAGGCGATGTACTGGAGCGCCATCGGCGTGCCGAGCCCGTCGAGCGCCGCGCGGGCCTCCGCGGGCGTGGGGTAGAGCTCCTGCAGGGCGAGCAGCTCGGCTGGGCGCATCGGGTGGCGCGGATCGAAGCCGAACGCGGCCCCGACGAAGTAGACCATCCGGCACTGGATCCACGCGAGCGCCGCGAGGTCCGGCACGAACGTGAACGCTCCGCCCAGGCCGGCTGCGGCCCCTTCGTAGCGCGCGAGCCGCACGTGGTGCGTGCGCGCGGTCCGCGCGAGCTCCGCCGGGCCGTGATGGGAGCGCATGCGCGCCACCCATCGCTCCGCGCTCGGCGCGAAGTGCTCCGCGGAGGCGAGCGCGATGTGCTCGGGCGCCCGCGCAGGATCCTCGTGGATCCGCTTCCAGAGTGACCCCGGAACCGCGTCCGCCTGCTCGAGATTTCGGACTCGCTCGATCGCACGAGGATAGGTGCGCCCGGCTCCCGTTTGGGCCACCGGGTGCGGGTAGAGTCCTGGACATGGCTACCACCACACCTTCACAGGGAATCCTGAGCGAGGCGATGAACGCCGAGCGCGACCAGCTCGTCGAGCTCTTGAAGCAGGCGTACTGGATGGAGATCGAGACCGTGATGAGCTATCTCGCCAACTCGACGAACCCGGACGGCGTGCGCGCGCAGGAGATCCGGGAGTCGCTCGAACAGGACATCCAGGAGGAGCTCGGCCACGCCCAGCAGTTCGCGGCGCGGATCAAGGAGCTCTACGGCGTCGTGCCGGGCTCGCTCGAGTTCGGGGCGTCACAGTCGTCGCTCCAGCCGCCCGAGCATCAGACGGACATCGTCCACGTGATCAAGGGTGTGATCGAGGCCGAGTCCGGGGCGATCGACCACTACAACAAGATCATCGAGTTCTGCGACGACAAGGACCTGGTGACCCAGGACATGGTCATCGCGATCCTGCGCGACGAGGAGGGCCACCGCCGCCTCTTCGAGGGCTACCTGCGCGAGTACCAGGCGGAGGGCTTGGCTTAGCGCGAGAGCATCCGGCCCACGGCGCCCATCAGCTCGTCCGCCTGGGCGTCGGTCGTCTCGGGCCCCTCACCCTCACCCGCGAGGCAGTGTCGCGCGTGTCCGTCGAGGAGCCCGAGGGCGATCTGGTCGAGTGCCGCCCGGGCGGCGTTGATCTGGGTGAGCACGTCGATGCAGTAGCGGTCCTCCTCGACCATCCCGGCGACGCCACGGACCTGGCCCTCGACGCGGCTCAGCCGCTTGAGGAGCTGCTCCTTGCTGGCGGTGTAGCCGCGCGTCGAGGTGGTAGCCGCGCCCATGCCTAGTGGTACGCGTGCATCACGGCGTGTCCCTTGCCGCGCGCGATCATGTAGCGATTGGCGAGCCAGGCGAAGGGGAACGCCACTACGAAGCCGCCGGCGATGCTGCCCCAGAGGAGCGGGTCGCCGAGGCCGGCCTCCATCGCGCCGGGAATGAGGGCGACGAACGCGTTGTCGATCGCCTCCATGATCGTGATCGACACGGTGTCCGCGGCCAGGGCGATTGGCACGATCGCGCCGAAGGCGAGCCCGGCCTTGAAGAGGGGGACTGAGGTCAGCCCGAAGCCGAAGACGTACGCGAGGCCAACGGCGAGCGCGATCGTCTCGAGGTTCCCCCAGCCGAGAGCCGTCCCGATCGCCATGCCGAGCACCTCGCCGATGACACACCCCGTGAGGCAGTGGAGCGTCGCGCTGAACGCGAGCGAGCTGAGGGCGGCCCCGGAAGCAGCGTGGTCGTGCCCCTCGGAGGTGTGCTGCTCGAGGGGCGCCTGGGCGGTTTCGGAACTCATGCGGGGCTCCTGGATCGATGACCGAGGCCCTGAGCGTATACCCGTAAGGGGTATATGTCAACGCTTCTCCGCGTCGCTGAAGCGCCACGCGTTGCCGCGGGTCCGATTCCGGCCGCCCGACTCGGCCGGCTGAATCTTGGACACCCAACCCGTCAATCGCGCACGACGCGGTAGCTGTGCCCCGCTGCGACGAGGCGGTCCGCGAGCACGCTGCCCATCGCGGTCGCGGGTGTGAGTACCCCCGTCGCTTCGGGCAGATCGTCGAGCGCGAGGCAGAGTGCGCTCTCGCCGAGCATCACTGCCGTTGCCTTATACCCGGGGTCGCCCTGTGCGCGGATCTCGCACCGCAGGCGCTCGCCGGTGCTGGTCCTTGTGTGGATGTCGATGTTGAAGAAACCGCGCTCCCGGGCTTCCTCACTTGGTCCTTCACCGGGGTCGGGGAGGACGCGGTCGAGAAGCTGGCGAACGCCGGGGGTCGCAAAGCCGGCGAACGCGCTGGCGAGGCCGCCGGCGACACCCGCGGCCTTCGCCCCACCGACGGGGCCGGCGCCCGTGAGCACGAGCTCGCGATAGCGGAACCGGCGACCGTAAGCGTGGCGCTGGAGCGCGTTGCTGCGCCGCACCACGCGCGAGTTGACGCTGCCCATCACGAACGGCGCCAGCCAGCCGCCGAGACCGTCGTCGCGAAGCGGTGTCACCGGGTCGCGCTCGGGGCCGAGATCGGGCTCGGCCGGCCGGTTCGGGCTCAGCGAATACGGATCGATCAGCAGGCGCCGGCTCGCCGGATCCTTCTTGACCGTGTCGACGGTCGTTCGGAGTGTGTCGATCGTGCCGCCGCTGGCGCTGCCGCGAAGCCGCTTGACCACGAACGACGTCTCCTCAAGCTCGCCATGGCCATCCGCTGTTGCCACCTCGTGCAGGCGCAGCACCCCGATATCGGACGGGATCGAGTCGAAGCCGCAAGTGTGCACGATCCGAGCGCCGCTGGCGCGCGCCGCGGCGTCGACCGTGTCGATCGCCCAACGCATGAAGAGGACCTCACCGGTGAGGTCGGCGTAGTGGGTTCCGGCGGCGGCGCACGCTTCAACGAGCGGCTTGCCGTACTTGAAGTACGGCCCGACGGTCGTCGCGACGACGCGGGCGGAGCTCGCGAGCGCCATGACCGCATGGGAATCCTGGCTGTCGGCGATCACGAGTGGCCATTCGACGCCGAGTTGGGCGCGTGTCTGCTCGAGCTTTGTCTTCGAGCGCCCGCCGAGCGCGATGCGGGCGTCCGCCGGGGCGTGCTCTGCGAGGTACTTGGCCGTCAGCGCACCGGCGAAACCGGTGGCCCCGTAGACGACGATGTCATGTTCGCGCGTGGAGTCAGTCACGGTGGGGACGCTATCGCGCGCCAATCAACGCCCACGGCGGACCGGATCGCGCTGTGACAGAATCGAGCGCACGCGCCCTGGGTTCTCGGTCGAGCGGTTCAGACGCCCGCACGGGTGAATGTCACATGCGTGACTCCGCTGGGCGAGGAGGTGGCCTCGACCTCGTAGTCCTTCTCGAGACCCTCCAGTCCGTCCCAGAGCCGCACGCCCCGGCCGAGCAGAATCGGGACCACCACCGTGTGCATGTGGTCGACGAACCCGGCAGCAAGGAAGTCGCGGATCACGGTGGGGCCTCCGCCGATGCGTACGTCCTTGCCGTCCGCGGCCTCGCGGGCGGTCTCGAGCGCCTCGGCGGGCGACGCGTCGAGGAAGTGGAACGTCGTGCCGCCCTCCATCTCGATCGACGGGCGCGTGTGATGGGTGAGGACGAAGACCGGTGTGTGGAACGGCGGGTTGGGACCCCACGCGCCCTTCCACTCCGGGTCCTCGTGCCATCCGGGGTGGCCGAACTTCCCGGCACCCATGATCTCGGCGCCGATCCCGGGAGCGAACAGCTGCGCGAAGGCGTCGTCGACGCCGCCGCTACCGCCGGGCTGCCACCACCGGGTGGTAAACAACCATTTGTGCAGCCTATCCCCGGCGTGACCGAAATGTGCGTCGTGGCTCTGCCCCTCACCGGTGCCGAAACCGTCGAGTGAGATGGAGAAGTTGTTGACGCGGACCAGTGACATGGCTGTTGCTCCTTCGGAAATCGGGGGGGTTGGTGCCGGGCCCGGGCGTGACAGCGCCGCCGGGCCGCTCAACGATTTGTGTCGGCGACCGTAGCTCGACGTCGCGGCTCGATCCAGTCCCGACCGGGGCGAAACCGGGCCAGACGCGGGCAGGGATTTGGACCCGATTTGGTCCTCGCGCGCGGAGCTGGCGCGCTGGCACTAAGAATTCCGACCGCCGAAGCGGGCGAAAAGCCGCCGATCTGCAGGGCTTTACAGAATGGCGAGGGCCGGAATCGAACCGGATGCGAGCCGGGACGGCGAGCGACGTCGCCGGTTCGCACCGGCCGCCGGATGGCGAGGGCCGGAATCGAACCGGATGCGAGCCGGGACGGCGAGCGACGTCGCCGGTTCGCACTGGCCGCCCGGATGGCGAGGGCCGGAATCGAACCGGCGACACCACGATTTTCAGTCGTGTGCTCTACCAACTGAGCTACCTCGCCGCGCGGCGGACAGGGTAGCGTCAGGCGCTACGCTCAACCCCGTGAGCGAGCTCATCCACACGTGCTATCGGGTCCTCGATCTGGACCGGTCGGTGAGCTTCTACGAGCGGCTCGGTTTCGAGGAGCTCGCGCGCAAGCCGATCCGCGACGAGGCGGTCAACGCGTTCCTCGGGCTCCCCGGCGACGGGGCCCGGCTCGAGCTCACGCACAACTTCGACCAGGAGGAGCCGTACGAGATCGGCACGGGCTACGGGCACATCGCGCTCGCCGTCGACGATCTCGACGCGACCCTCGAGCGGCTCGCGGGCGATGGGATCGAGCCCGAGAAGCCCCCGTACCGCATCAGCGAGGGCGGCTCGCGCCTCTGCTTCGTTCGCGATCCGGACGACTACCGGATCGAGCTGATCGAGCGCTAGTCGCCCGGCGCCGCGGGATCTTGCTCGCGCCGCGCTCCGGTTAGGCTGCGCACCGATGCGGCGCCTGGCAATCCCCATCCTGCTCCTCGCCATGCTGGTCGTGCCCGCATGCGGGGACGATGGGGACGCGGCGAGCCCGCTCGACGCGGCGCTCGGCTACCTCCCGGCCGACGCACCGTTCGCGCTCGCGATCGAGACCGACCTCGAGAGCGGCCAGTACGAGGCCGTCTCGTCGATCCTGGACCGCTTCCCGTTCGGCGGCCAGGTCAGGGAGGGGCTGAAGGCCGAGATCGAGGAGGGCGGCGAGGTCGACTTCGACGCCGACGTCCGCCCGCTGCTCGGGAACGAGTTGGTCGTGGGCGCGCCGGACACGGAGGCGCTCGCCGAGGACTCCGAGAGCTTCCTGGCGGCGCTCCAGGTGGCCGACGCGGACAAGGCGCGCGAGCTCCTCGACGCCGCTCCCGAGCTCGCGCCCGCCGGCGAGGCGAGCGGCGCGAGCATCTGGGAGGAGGAGTCGGGCACCGCGATCGCGCTCGAGGAGGACGTCCTCGTGACCGACGACACGCGCGAGGGGCTCGAGCAGGCGCTGGCGCGGCGCGACGGCGCCGACCGCCTCACCGAGGAGACGTTCGAGCAGCCGCTCGCGGACCTTCCCGAGGACGCGCTCGTGCGCATCTACGCCGACATGGAGCAGATCGTGGGCTCGAGCCCCGAGGCGGAGCGGGCTCGGGAGGTCCCCTGGGTCGCGGCCCTCCGCAAGCTCGGCGGGACCGGCTCCGCCAACGGCGAGGGACTCTTCCTCGACTTTGCCCTTCAGACCGACCCGGCGGGCCTCACCGACGAGGACCTGCCGATCGCGAGCGGGGCCGAGCCGGCGTCGGTCGTCGGCCGCGAGGGGCAGATCGCCGTGGGGGTGCGCGACGCCGGACAGATCGAGCGGTTCATCGAAGCCGTCGCGGGGGTCGCCGACCCCGGGAAACTCGGCCAGCTCGACACGGCGAAGAAGCAGATCGGACGCCGGCTCGGCATCGACATCCAGCGCGATCTCGTCGATCAGCTGTCGGGCGAGACGACGATCTCCGCCGGGCTCGACAAGAGCTTCGGGCTCCGCATCGAGCTCGCTGACCCGGAGTCGGCGGAGCGGACGCTCGAGCGGCTCGCGCAGAAGGCGCCGGCAATCGGCAAGGCCTTCGATCTCGAGGAGCCCGCAATCACCCGACCGGGCAAGGAGCGGGACTTCTACGGGCTCGCGACCACCCGCGGCGACCGCGCGGTGTTCGGGGTCGTCGATGACGTCTTCGTCCTCGCCCAGGACCCGGCGCAGGCCGGCGAGCTGGCCGCCGCGGACCCCGGCACGGTGCCCGGCGCCAGCGGATCGGTGGTCATGCAGGCCGACGCCGAGGCGATCGCTACGGAGATCGCCAGCAGGGAGCTGGAGGGGGTCGAGGGCCTGGGCGCCGGCCTCTTCACCGGGCCGCTCGGCCAGCTGACGGGCTCCCTCGAGGCCGAGACCGACGGCCTTCGGGGCCGCGTGCAGCTCGAGATCGAGTAGCCCGCCCTGCGACGCGCGACGCCCGCCGGGCGCTAATCAGTCCGCCCGCATCCGATCCAGCAGCTCGAGCGCGCCGCGCTTCGACAGCGGCTCGTTGAGGTTGCCGCACTTCGGCGACTGGACGCAGGAGGGGCAGCCCGAGCGGCACGGGCACTCGGCGATCAGCCGCCGGGCGTCGGAGGCCAGGAGCTCGAACTCGCGGAAGCCGGCGCGCGTGATCCCGACGCCGCCGGGATGGCCGTCGTAGATGAAGATCGTCGACCGCCCGGTCTGGTGGTGGGAGGCGGTGGAGAGGCCGCCGATGTCCCACCGATCGCACATTGCGATCAGCGGCAGCACCGCGATCTGAGCGTGCTCCGCGGCGTGGAGCGAGCCAGGCAGAGCGTCGAGCGGGAAGTCGTCGCCGAGCAGCGCCTCGGGCAGCTCGTACCAGAGCGCCTGGGTCACGAACTCCTGCTGCGGCAGGTCGACCGGGAGCAGGTCGAGCACCTCGTGGTCCGAGATCCGCTTGCGCTGGAACGCGACGACCTCGTCGGTCACCGAGACGACGCCGAACGAGAGCTCCGTCCCGAGCGCGGAGCGGTGGTCGAGGATCGTCTCGATGAACGTCTCGGTCTCGCGCTTCGGCTGCGTGTACCAGTCGCCCTCGAACGGCCGAACGGCGGCGCGCCGGTTGTCGAAGTCGAGCTGCTCGACCTCGTAGCTTTGCCCCATGTGGAGGTAGATCGCGCCCGGGTGCAGGGTCCCGGGCGCGCGCGCCGCCTCGACGGTGCCGAGCAGCTCGCCGGCCGTGGTCTCGATCACCGCGAACGAGTCCACGGAGCTCGATCGGAGCGAGACCCGGCCCGCCGGGAACCCGTCCGAGCGCGGCATGTAGCGGCCGCCGCGACCGCGCAGCTCGCCGGCGCTCACCAGCCGCTCGGCGTACGCTTCCCAGCGAGGCCCGAGCGTCTCCGCGTCGGTCGGCGAGAGCGGCATCTCGTAGGCGGCGGCGACGAGGTGCGCGCGGTGGATCGTCTCCGACTCGTGGTCGAGGATCGCGGACTCGACCGCCCGATCGAGGAACTCCTCCGGGTGGCGGCAGAAGAACTGGTCCAGTGCGTCGTCGCCGGCCACGTACAGGGCGAGGCCGTCGTCGCGGCGCCCGGCGCGCCCCCACATCTGGCGAAGGCTCGCGACCGTGCCGGGGAAGGTCACGCAGATCGCCGCGTCTAGGTCGCCCACGTCGATCCCGAGCTCGAGCGCGTCGGTCGCCACGACCGCGAGCAGCTCGCCCGCGGCCAGGCGGCGCTCGATCTCGCGGCGCTGGTAGGGCGTGTACCCCGCGCGGTAGGGGGCGATCCGCTCGGCGAGGTCGCCGCGGCCGGCCGCCTCGAGCCGCTCGCGGGCGAAGCGCTGGATCAGCTCTACCCCGCGGCGCGACTTGAGGAAGCAGATCGTGCGCACCTCCTCCTCGACGAGCTGGACGAGCAGGTCCGCGGCCTCGGACAACGCCGAGGCGCGCGCGCCGGTGGCCTCGTCCACGAGCGGCGGGTTCCACATCGCGACCTGCCGCTCGGCGCGGGGCGCGCCGTCGCGATCGACGAGCTCGAAGTCGAGCCCCGTGAGGCGCTCGGCGAGCTCGACCGGGTTCGCGATCGTCGCGCTCGTCAGGATGAACCGCGGCTCGGTGCCGTAGGCGTTCGCGAGCCGGCGCAGCCGGCGGAGCACGTTGGCCACGTGCGACCCGAACACGCCGCGGTACACGTGCGCCTCGTCCACCACGACCCAGGCGAGGTTGGCGAGCACGTCGCCCCAGGCCTGGTGGTTCGGGAGCACGCCGACGTGCAGCATGTCCGGGTTCGTGAGGATGAGGTTGGAGCGCCTCCGGATCGCGCGGCGCTCCTCGCGCGGGGTGTCGCCGTCGTAGATCGCCTGGCGCAGGAAGGGCGCGCCGAGCTCGTGGAGCTTGCGCGCCTGGTCTTGCGCGAGCGCCTTGGTCGGGTAGAGGTAGAGCGAGCGCGCGCGGCGGTCGCGGGCGAGCGTGTCGAGCACCGGGAGGTTGAACGCCAGCGACTTCCCGCTCGCGGTGCCCGTCGTCACGATCGTGTGGCCGCGAAGCGCCGCGGCGAGGGTGTCGGACTGGTGGGCGTAGAGCTCGTCCACGCCGCTTCCCTCGAGCGCCTCGGCGAGCGCCGGGTGGAGCTCCGGCGGGAGGGGGCTCGTCTCGGCGGCGCGCCGGCCGTAGCGGCTCGTGGCCACCAGCCGCTCGTCCCGCCCCGACTCGAGTACCTCGTGCCAGGCGCGATTTGGACCGGAGCTGAGCCACGGCTTGGCATAGTAGGCACCGATGCCTCGGCCGCCGCGCCCCGCCGCCTGATGGCCCTCCGCTGCGTCTACACGGACCTCGACGGGACGCTCCTCGGCCGCGGCGCGTCGCTCTTCCGCGACTCCGAGGGGGCCTTCACGCTGCTGCCCGCGCGCGGCCTCGAGGCATGCCACCGCGCCGGTGTCGAGGTCGTGCTCAAGTCGGGCCGCCGAAAGGCGCAGGTGATGGAGGACGCGCGGCTGATCGGCCAGACCGTCATACATCTACGAGGTCGGCTGCGGCCTCGTGGTCGACGGCGACGAGACGTTCCTGACCGGCGGGATCGAGCCCGCCGACGGGCGGACGATCCACGAGCAGATCGAGGAGTCCGGCGCTCCGGCGCTGCTCCTCGACGCGCTACGCCGGCCGGCTCGAGTCCCACGCGCCGTGGCACGTGGGCCGCGAGATCTCCCACCTCATGCGCGGGCCGGTGGACGCGCTGGAGGCGGACGAGCTGCTGGCCGAGCACGGCCACGGCCACCTGCGGCTGGTCGACAACGGCGCGATCGCACCGCGTCCGTCGCTCGCGGCCCACGACGGCCCGCCGCACGCCTACCACCTGATCCCGCGCGTGGCGTCGAAGGCGCGCGGCCGTCGCCGCGCACATGCGGATCGCGCGGCTACGCGGCGCGAGGAGTGCATCGGCGTCGGCGACTCGCGCGAGGACCTCGAGGTGGCCGAGGTCGTGCGGGCGCTTCTTCCTGGTCGCCAACGCGGTCGAGAAGGACCCGGCGATCGTCGGCGCTGTGGCCGCGGCGGGCAACGCCGAGGTCACCGAGGCGCGGAACGGCGAGGGCTTCTACGAGGCGGTGGTGCGCTCGCTCGCCGAGGCGCGCGACGGCTGATCCGCCAGGAAGTCGAGCACGGCGCCGTTGAACTCCTCGGCGCGCTCGACGTTGACGCCGTGCGGCGCGCGGGGGATCACGGTCAGCTTGGCGTCGGGGACCAGCTCGGCGATCTCCTTCGACTTCCAGACCGGCACCAGCAGGTCGTGCTCCGCGCCGACCACGTGCGTGGGGACCGCGAGCTCGGGCAGCCGGTCGCGCGTCTCGTGCCTGCCGCAGGCGGCGGCCTGGCGCAGGAACGCCTCGGTCGGCTGCGGGTAGGGGTGCGAGAGCATCATGCCCCGGACGTATTGCAGCGCAGCCTCGTTCTCGTAGAACTCCTGCGACATCGTCAGGAGGAGCAGGTTGTCCACGCGGTCCTCGTATGAGACGTGCGGCACCGAGGCGGTCCGGACGCGTGTCTGCTCGCGGCCCCAGCGGCCGTCGCCGCCCCAGGTCACGCAGAGCGTGAGCGAGCGGACGCGCTCGGGGGCGGCGAGCGCGAGCTCCTGGGAGATCGCTCCGCCCATGGAGAGACCGACCAGGTGGAAGGACTCGAGCCCTAGCTCGTCGGCCAGCGCAATCGTGTCCGCGGCCATGTCGGTGATCTCGTACTCGTCCTCGACGATCTCGGAGCGGCCGACGTCGCGGTTGTCGAACATGACCATGCGGTAGCGCTCGGCGAAGGCCTTGACCTGGAGCGCCCAGGCCAGCGAGTCGGCGCCCAGGCCCATCACGAGGAGCAGCGGCTCGCCCTCGCCGTGCTCCTCGTAGTAGAGGCGGCGGTCGCAGGCTTCGGTGAACGGGACGGCTTCCTCCTCGGACGTCGGGGCCGGCGGAGTCTACGCGTCCTCGATGGCCGCCCGAAAAGCGCGTTCCGCCTCGTCGCCGTGGACGGCGAACACGATCCGCTCCAGGTCGCCGTCGTGAGCGGCGGCCGCGCCTGCCATGAGGCGCGCGGCCTCGTCCAGCGGGAAGCCGCCGACGCCGGTGCCGAACGCCACCAGCGCCAGCGAGCGGCAGCCGAGCTCCTCGGCGCGCGCCAGGGTCGACTCGGTGGCCCGCCTGATGATCTCGGCCGAGGTCGGACCGCCGAGCTCCATGGTCGCCGCGTGAATCACGTAGCGGGCCGGGAGGTCGCCCGCCGAAGTCGTCCACGGCCTCGCCGAGGCCGATCGGCGCACGCTCGTCGGATTCTCGCTGGATCTCAGGGCCGCCGACGCGGCTGATCGCGCCCGCCACGCCGCCGCCGTGGCGCAGCTCGGTGTTGGCCGCGTTGGCGATGGCGTCCACCTCCAGTCGCGTCACGTCCGCCTGCGCCACCTCCAGCTTCGCCACCGCCACATCCTCCCCTAAGACGGGAGCGGTCGAAGGGCTACGGGACGGCGCAGGAGGCGCCGGCCGGGTCGCCGTCATCGGCGATCCGTGAGACCGCGCCGGCCTGGGACACGACGTAGGGGCAACCGCTCGCGTCCTCGCCGAACGAGACCAGGTCGAAGCGGAGTAGCGGCAGGCCCGGAACCGCGCGATCGCCGCCGCCGCCGGGCGAGGAGATCGAACGGACCTCGCCCTGGCAGAAGTCGCCGTAGATGTAGCGGCCGAGCTCCGAGGCCAGCGACGCGCTCCGGACGACGTATCCGCCCGTGACCGCTCGGCAGGCGCCGCCCGACGGGTGCGGGTACTCGAAGGCGGGCTCGTCGTGGCCCTCGGCGGTGCAGTCGTTGTTGTCCAGCGTCCCCTCGAAACAGGGCCAGCCGAAGTTCGCGCCGGCGCCGTTGCCGCGGCCTCGATGTCGACCTCCTCGCGCCGATCCTGGCCGACGTCGCCGATCGTCAGGTCGCCGTTCGCGCGATCGAACGAGAAGCGGAACGGGTTGCGCAGGCCGTACGAGTAGATCTCGTTCTGACCGTTGCTCGCCCACGAACGGGTTGCCGCCCGGGACGGAGTAGCGGTCGCCGCCGTCCTCCTTCGGGTCGATCCGCAGGAGCTTGCCGAGCAGGCTGTCCTTGTCCTGCCCGTTGCCGAGCGTGTCGTCGCCACCGCCGCCGTCGCCGGTCGCGATGTAGAGCCGCTCGTCGGGGCCGAACTGGAGCTGGCCGCCGTTGTGGTTCGCGAACTCGGAGTGCTCGATCTCGAGGACCTTTCGCTGGCTGCTTCCCTTCGCCTCGTCCTCGTCGGCCTCCCGGCGCTTGAACTCGTCGATCCGGAGGTCGCCGTCCGGAGGGCTCGGTGTAGAAGACGTAGAAGAGCCGATTCTTCGCGTAGTTCGGGTGGAACGCCATCGACAGGAGTCCGCGCTCGCCGTCGGTGCTCACGCCGCCCGGGACCTCCAGGAAGCGTCCGCCGACGCGCTCGCCGTCCTTCACGATCCTGATCTTGCCGCCGCGCTCGACGACGAACAGCCGCTGATCGTCGTCCGGCGGCGCCGTGACGAAGATCGGCTCCGCGAAGGTGTCGACCGGCACCAGCTCGGCGGCCTGGGCGGGAGCGGCGGCGCCGACCGCGAGGACCGCCGTAGCGAGAAGGGAACGTGTGATCGAGCGCATGCGGCGGTGAAGGGTAGACATGGAGGCGGCGGGGGGTCGGCCACCAGCGTTAACCCTGCGTTACGCGTGAAGTTGCTCCATCCGGCATTCGCGCGGCTCCTTGTCGGGCCGCCAGCGCCGGAACTTCGCACCGTGACGAATCCGGTTGCCGGTGATGTGGTCGAACGCGATCTCGCACACGAGCTCGGGCCGCAGCCCCTCCCAGACCAGCTCCTCGGACGACTTCCAGCGGCTCGGCTCGCCGCTCCCGCGCTCGTGCGTGCGGTACGGCTCGAGATGGTCGAGGAGCTCGCGCTTCTCGCGCGCCGAGAATCCGGAGGTGTGGCCGACCTCGCGGAGCTCCCCGTCGTCGTCGTAGAGGGCGAGGATCAGCGAGCCCACCGTGCCCTCGGCCTTTCCGAAGCGGAACGCCTTGACCACCACGTCGGCCTCGCGGATGCGCTTGATCTTGAGCATCCCGGTCCGCTCTCCCGGCAGGTACGGGGCGCCCGCGTCCTTTGCCACCACTCCCTCCGACACGCCGGTGAGCCATCCGCCGGCGGCCTTTCGATCGTCGGTCATCGGCGTCAGCTCCACCGGGGCGGCGGCCACGCCCCCGAGGCGAGCGCGCCGCTCGTCGTAGGGCAGATCGAGGAGGCGCTCGTCACCCTCCGCGAGCACGTCGAACGCCACGTAGCTCGCCGGGGTCTCGTTCGCGAGGCGCTCGACGCGCGAAGCGGCCGGATGGATGCGCTGGCCGAGGAGGTCGAACTCCTGGATGCCGTCCACGACGACGATGATCTCCCCGTCGAGCACGACCCGCTGCACCTCGAGCTCGCCGATCTGGGCGACGACCTCCGGGAAGTAGCGGTTCATCGGCTTGCCGTTGCGGCTCTGGAGGTGGACCTCGTCTCCCTCGCGGAAGGCGATCGTGCGGAACCCGTCCCACTTCGGCTCGTAGCGCCACTCGTCGCCCTCGGGCAGCTCCTTCGCGGTGCGCGCGAGCTGGGGGGCGATCGGAGAGGAGAGCGGGAGCGCCATTCAGCGTGCGGGTCGCGGGCGGCGAAACGGGCGCCGGGGCGCCGCGCTCGGGCCGCGGAGCGCGCGCAGGACCGCGTCGCCGAGCCGAGGAGAGAGGCCGTGCAACACGCGCAGGCTGCGCACGAGCGGCGGGTAGTGGACGGCGTCGGCGCCCGCGCCCACGGCGGCGACGACGCGGCGCGCCAGCGCGTCCGGCTCGGCGGCCCGCTCGCCGCCCCGATACCAGGCGGGCATCGAGTCCCGCTCGTGCGCGTGGAGGCTCGTGGCGATCTCGCCCGGGTAGACGGTCGTCACCCCGACCCCGGTCCCGTCGAGCTCGTGCGCGAGCGCCTCCGAGAAGGCGCGCTGCGCCGCCTTGGTGGCGCCGTACACGGCGGCCTCGGGAAACGCGCGGAACCCCGCGCCCGAGGAGACGACGACCAGGTGCCCGCGCCGCCGCTCGAGCATCCCCGGGAGGACGGCGCGGACCGCGTACGCGGTGCCGAGCCAGTTGATTCCGGTCATCCGTTCCAGCTCCTCGGCGGGCAGGTCGCGGAACGCGCCGTACCGGGCGACTCCGGCGTTTGCCACGAGCACGTCGCAGGGCTGGAACGCGGCCACGGCGGCCTCGACCTCGCCGCGGTCGGCGACGTCCGCGGGGAGCGCCTGGTGGCCCTCGCCCGGGAGCCCGGCGGCCAGCGTCCGAAGCTCATCCGCGGACCTGGCGACGAGTCCGAGCGTGCACCCGCGCTCGGCGAAGGCGACCGCGAGCGAGCGGCCGATCCCGCGCGAGGCCCCCGTCACCATCACGCGCGTACCGGGCCGAATCTCCACGGCCGGCATGCTAGTTGCCGCTCCCCGGTGGCAGGTGAGCGGTGCCGGATACGATTTCCCCTCGATCCCGGACGGAGGGCCCTTGTCCCGCCAGCACGCGACGGTAGCCGAGGACCAGTACCTCGAGACGATCTACTGGCTTCAGGAGGCGGGACTCCCGATCACCGGCGCGAACATCGCGCGCGCGATGCAGCTCTCGGCGCCGACCGTCCACGAGATGGTCGGGCGCCTCGAGTCAGACGGATACGTGAGCCGCCAGAGCGACAAGTCGCTCGCGTTCACCGACTCGGGCCAGGAGCACGCCGCCGCGATCGTGCGACGGCACCGGCTGGTGGAGCGGTTCCTGACCGACGTGCTCGGGATCCCCTGGGACGAGGTCCACGAAGAGGCCGAGCGGCTGGAGCACGCGATGTCGCCCGTGCTCGAGGAGCGGATGATGGCCGCGATCGGCGACGCCCAGACGTGCCCCCACGGGCACCCGATCGGCGAGCAGCCGCGGGAGCAGGGCGTCCCGCTGGCCGACGTCGCTGAGGGGGCGAGCGTCCGCATCCTCAGGTTCGAGAACGAGGCAGAGGACCTGCTCCACTACCTCAAGGAGGCCGGAGTCCACCCCGGCCTCGAGGGGCGCCTCTCGGCCTCCGGGCAGGACGAGGTCGCGATCGACACGAACGGGCAGCGCCAGGTCCTGACTCGTAGCGTGGCGGAGACCGTTTCGGTCGCCGCCGATCCGTCGCCGCCGCCGCGGACGGCGCTTCCCGAGCAGCTCGTGCTCGGGAAGGAGCGCTACGGGCGCTAGGCGGCCGCGGCCGACAGCGTCCGGTAAGCCTCGGCGAGCCGGGTCACACCCGCGTCGATCTCGTCCGGAGTGACGCCCGAGTAGGCGAGCCGGAGGGCGTTCTCGCCGCCCTCGATCACGAAGTCGGTGCCGGGCACGAACACGACCCCACGCTCCTTCGCCGCCTCGGCAAGCTCGGCGACCGATGTGCCCTCGGGCAGCTCGACCCAGAGGAAGTAGCCTCCGGCGGGCGGCGTGAACCGCGCCTCGGGGAGCTCGCGCTCAAGCGCCGCGCAGAGGGCGTCGCGCCGTTCGCGGAGCGCCTCCTTGACGGTCGTGATCGAGCCCTCGATTGCGCCGGACCGGCAGAACTCGGCAACGATCGCCTGCGACACCATGCTCGGCGAGATATAGGTCCCGGTCGCGAGCTTCACGACCGCGGCGATCCGATCCTCGGGCCCGGCCAGGTAGCCGACGCGGATGCCTGGGCACACGGTCTTGGAGAACGAGGACGCGTAGACCACCGAGTCGGACTCGTCCATCGAGAGCATCGTCGGCAGCGGCTCGTCCTCGAACCGGAGCTCGACGTATGGATCGTCCTCGAAGATCAGGAAGTCGTGCTCGCGAGCGAGCTCGAGCAGGCGCCGCCGCTTCTCCAGCGAGAGCGTGCAGCCAGCCGGGTTGTGGAAGTTGGGGATGATGTGCGCCAGCTTGGGCCGGGCGCCGGACTCGAGCGCGCGGGCGAGCGCGTCCACGTCGATGCCGTCGTCCTCGAGCGGGATCGCGAGCACCTCGGCGCCCATGCCGGTGAGCGACAGCAGCGTGCGGTCGTAGGTAGGGGCCTCGACCACCACGAGGTCGCCGGACTCCACGAGGCTCTGGAACAGAAAGGCGTCGGCCTGCATCGACCCGTTCGTCACCACGACCTGTTCGGTCGCCACGCCCTGGCGCTCGGCGATCCACTCGCGCAGCGGCACGTAGCCGACCGCGGTCCCGTAGGAGAACGCGCCCTTGGGGTCGCGCTCGAGCGCGGCGGCCGCCGCGTCGCGCAGCGCTTCCGAGGCGATGATGTCGAGCGAGGGCGCTCCGCGAGCGAACGAGATCGGCGAATCCATTGCGCCGGCCACGATAACGGGCGCCGGCCGAGCTAGGCGGCGCGAGCGTAGACCAGCACGTTGTCGCTGTAGCCGGTCTCCGGGTCCATCGCCCGCCGCAGGTGACGAGCACCAGGACCGGGCGATCCGACCGCCCGTAGACGTCCTCCGCCGGGAAGCGCTCCTCGTCCACGTGCGTCGTGCCGACGACCTTGTAGCGATGGCCGTCCCCTCAGGGGCTAGGCTGTCGCGCGATGGCCCGGCCGAGCTACTCCGTGAGCGGCAAGACGGTGCTGATCACGGGTGCGGCGCGGGGCATCGGAGCGGCGTGCGCCCACCGGCTGGCGACGCAGGGCGCACGGGTGGCCCTCGTCGGACTCGAGCCCGACGAGCTCGAACGCGTGGCCGCCACCTGCGGCCCGAGCGCCGTCTGGTTCGAGGCCGACGTCACGGACTCGGACGATCTCGGGCGCGCCGTCGAGGGCACGGTCGAGGCGCTTGGCGGGATCGACGTGGTCGATCGCGAACGCGGGCGTCGCGCCGTTCGGCATGGTGCGCTCGATCGATCCCGCCACCTTCGAGCGGACGATCGAGATCAATCTGCTGGGTGTGTGGCGCACGGCGCGCGCGTGCCTCCCCCACGTGATCGAGCGACGCGGCTACGTCCTGCTGGTGGCCTCGATGGCGGCGGCTCTGCATCTCCCCGGAATGTCGGCCTACGCCGCCAGCAAGGCGGGCGTCGAGGCGTTCGGGGACTCGCTTCGAATGGAGGTCGAGCACCTCGGGGTGGGCGTCGGGGTCGGCTACTTCTCATGGATCGCGACCGAGATGGTCTCGGGGGCCGATGAGCACCCGGTCGCCGGATTCATGCGCGGCCTCATGAAGGGGCCCTTCGCCAAGACGTACCCCGTGTCGGCGGCAGCCGACGGCGTGAGCCGCGGCATCGAGCGTCGTGCGCGCCGAGTGGTCGTGCCGGGCTGGGCGCGAGCGATGCTCGCCGGCCGCGACGTCATCGGCCCGCTGGCCGAGCGCGACATCCGCGACCAGATCGCGGACGCCGACGCTCGCGCCCAAGCGGACCTCGCCGAGCGCGGCGCCGAGGCGGCGTCGGCGCCCGTCGGCCGCGGCGGCCGGGCGGTCGCCGAGCGCGACCACGTGTAGGTCGCGGCCGCTAGCGCAGCGGAGGACGCGAAGATAGGCTGCGCCTCATGGCGGGGGTGGTCTTGGAGGTGGTCGTCGGCAAGGCTGCGGGGACTAGGATTCGGGTCGACGGCGAGCTGGTGATCGGTCGGGCGTCGTCCGGTCCGGGCCAGCTCGGGGGAGACAACGAGATCTCCCGTCGTCACGCGCGGATCGCGCCCGGCGCCGACGGCACCCTGTGGCTCGAGGACCTCGGCTCCACCAATGGGACGTTTGTCGATGACTCGCCGGTGACGCGGCCGCAGGCGCTCATGCCCGGTGACGTGGTGCGTCTCGGCCAGACGACGCTCGAGGTGCGGACCGGATCGGGAGACGGAGCTCCGGCGATCTCGGAGGAGGTGCGCCCCGACGAGCGGCGTGAGCTGGAGCGTCTCGCGGATGAGGTGACGGCGCCGTCGTCCACGCCGCGCCGGGCGCCGGACGCGGTCGCCGCGCCGGACCCAGCAGCGCCCGTGGAGCAGGTCGGCTCGCCGTCGTCGATCCGACCGATGGCGGCGCCCAGTGAGGCCCCGGCGCCGGCCGACGTCCTCTACGCCGGCCAGCGCGTCCCCATCGACGCGCATGGCGTGTCGATCGGACGAAGCGAAGACTGCGACATCGTGATCGCGAGCCCGGAGGCCTCGCGCAGGCACAGCTACGTCGGCACGAGCGAGGGTCGCTACTTCGTGGCCGATCTGGAGACCGTCAACGGCACGTACCTGAACGGCGAGCGCCTGCGTGGCGCGTCTCGCTGGCTCAACACGGGCGACACGATCGTGGTGGGCGGCGAGACGCTCCGATTCCTCACGGGTAAGGCGACAAGGCTCGGCGGCGCCGAGATGCCGGTGTTCGGCGCCCAGGTCGTTCGCTTCGACGGGCAGCGGCTCACGATCGGGCGCGACGCGGGGAACGACATGCCCCTCGACGACCCCAACGTGTCCCGCTTCCACGCGGAGGTGATGACGACCGGGGACGGGCTGGAGGTCCGGGACCTCGGCTCGCGCAACGGCACCCGGGTAAACGGAAGTCCGGTTGCCCGCGCTCGGCTCGAGACGGGATCGGAGGTCGGCATCGGGCCGTTCAGGCTCGTCTTCGACGGGTCTGACTTTCTCGCCCGCGATGACCGGGGGGCGCTCCGGCTCGGCGCGCGCGAGATCACGGTCGCCGTGCAGGGCAAGGTCATCCTCAACCGCGCCTCGATCGACATCGAGCCGGGCGAGTTCGTCGTGATCATCGGCGAGAGCGGGTCCGGGAAGAGCACGCTGGTCAAGGCGCTCGCCGGGGTGAGCGACCCGACCAAGGGCGTCGTCACGGTAAACGGTGAGGCTGTCGCGAGCCGGCTCACGGACATCGGCTATGTGCCCCAGGACGAGATCGTCCACGGCGATCTCACCGTGCTGGAGGCACTGCGGTACGCAGCGAAGCTCCGGCTGCCCAGGGACTCTACGCGCGACGACATCGACTCCGCTGTGGCACGCGTGCTCGAGGAGCTGTCGCTCACCGAGCACGCGAACACCCGGATTCGGCTCTCTCTCGGGCGGCCAGCGGAAGCGCGCCGGCATGGCGGCGGAGCTGCTCAACCGGCCGAGCCTCCTGTTCCTGGACGAGCCCACCACTGGACTCGATCCCGCGCTCGAGACGCGGATGATGCAGCTGTTCGACGAGCTCTCGGAGGAGGGCACGCGTGCGGTCGCCGTGGTCACGCACGCCACCAAGAACCTGAGCCGCGCCGACAATGTCTGCGTGCTGAAGCGCGGCGGCGACATCGCCTTCTACGGCCCTCCTGACGAGGCGCTCGCCTTTTTCGCAGTCGAGACGTTCGACGAGATCTATCCGGCGCTCGAGGAGCGCTCCGCCGAGGAGTGGAGGCGACGGTTCGACGCGATGCGCGAGCGCGAGCCGCCGGCCGCACGCTCCGACGCCGCGGCCGAGGCTCAGCCCCGGCCCCCCGCGCGACCGAAGCGCCGGCGCACCGGCAGGCAGGCGAGCGTTCTGACGGCACGCTATCTCCGGCTCTTCACGCGCGACCGGCGCAACCTCGCGATCCTGCTCGGGCAGGTGCCGGTGATCGCGCTCGGCGTCGCGCTGCTGTTTCAGGCCGGGGTGCTCGACCCGCCCGGGGAGGGCGATCCACTCGACGCGGCCCAGCTTCTGTTCCTGCTCGTCACGACTGCGATCTGGCTCGGCTCGATCGACGGGTCACGCGAGATCATCAAGGAGCGCGCACTCGCCGTCCGAGAGGCCGCGGTGGGCGTCAGGCACGGCGCCTACCTGCTCTCGAAGGCGCTCGTGCTCGCGGGGGTCGTGGCGATCCAGGTCCTCCTGCTCGCGGCCGTCGTCTTCGCGATCCGTCCGCTGAACGAGCCGATCGGGACCTACGCGGTCGTGCTCGGGCTGCTCATGCTCACGGGCTTCGTCTCGGTTGGGGTTGGGCTCCTCGTATCCGCCGCGGTCAACACCGAGGACCAGGCCACGAGCTTCATCCCGCTGGTGTTGATCCCGCAGCTCCTCTTCGCCGGCGCGATCGTGCCCGTCAAGAGCATGGGCACCGTGATCGAGGCGCTATCCAACCTCGTCTATGCGCGCTGGGCGTTCGCGAGCACCGGGTCGGCGATCGGGATGAACGAGCGGATCGAGGCCGACGCCCAGGCGAGCGCCGCGAGCAAGTTCGGCGCGACCTTCTTTGACCTTCCGCTCTCCACCGGAGTAGCGATCCTGGTGTGCTTCCTGGCCCTGCTTTTCATGGCCGTCCTGTTCATGCTGCATCGACGGCGCGCCTGAGCGCCGCTCCTACCTCGTGCGCGCCACGTGCTGCTCGTCCTCCGCGAGCTCGTCCGACGCCGAGCCGTACGCCACGAACCCGTAGCCGGCGTCGTCGAGCGCGGTGACAGCATCCTGCTGGCGGTCGGCCGCGCGCTCGTAGCGCTGTCCGGCCCGCTGGTACTCCTTGAGATCGCGCCGCTTGGCGGCCGCCGCCACGTCCGACGCCGCCGCGGCGCGCTCGCGCTGCGCGGCGACCAGCTCCGAATGCAGGTCCTCCGCGCCTTCCGGCGGCGTCACGGTCTCCAGGCCGTCGGCGGCCGCGTCGGACTCTCTGGCCTCACGGTCGAACGGCCCGGCGATCCCGCGCAGGGGCGACGGGTCTGCTGCCAGGGCCTCGTCTTCCGGAAGCCGCTCCTGAGCGGCCACCGACCGCTCGCCCGCCTCGCCAACTGGGCCCGCCTCGTTGTCCACGGCAACCTCGTACTCGCGATCGGCCTGCCGCACGAGATCGCGTGAGTCGGCGGGCGGAATCTCCGTCGTCGGTCCCGCGAACGGCACCGGGTGGCCGGCCGCGTCGAGCTCCGCCTGCGCTTCCTCGTCCTGCTCGTCGGCTTCCCGGGTCGCGGCGAGCGCCTCCTCGAACGCGTCGACGTCGCGATCGTCGACCGCTCCCTCGACGCGCTCGAGCGCCGCCTGCTTGTCCCGCACCGCCGACAGCAGCGCGCTGTGGCCCTCCGCCGCGTCGGCCGGCGGATCGACTCCCTCGAGCTCGGCGGCCAGCTCGGTGACCTCGGCGCTCCACGCGGTGAGGGGAGCGTCCAGCCGGTCAAGGTCCTTCTCGTCCTGCACGTCGTCCGCTGGGCCGTCGATCACCGCCTCGGAGACGCGGAAGTCCACGCTCGCGTCACGGGCGTCGCTCGAAGCTTCGTCGATCGAGTCCGGGTACCCGCCGCTCGACGTCTCCCCGCCGCCGCCGCAGCCGAGCGCCACGGCGACGAGCAGCGGGCCGAGCCGGAGGCCGGCTCGGCGCAGCCGCGTCACGGCCCCCTCGTGGAGATCTCGTCGATCTGCCAGTCGCCGTCGGGGTCCTCGGCGAGCTGCACGTCGTCGGTGCGACCGTCGGACGTCCTGACACGTGCGTCTGCGCTCCGCCGCTCGATCGTCACGTCCTCCGCCGTGGCGTCAAGCGGCGCGTAGTCGTCGAACGCGTCACGGCAGTTCGCGATGCTCCCGTAGGTCGCGGCCACGGCCTCGGTGGTCAGGCGCTCGCACGCCCCGCCGGGCCGCTCGTAGTAGGCGGCGACGGCGTCCTCGATCCGCTCCACCGCGGCCGGGTCCTGCTCGGGCGGCGAGCCGAGATCGGCCAGGAGGAGCACCGCGGCGAGCGCCGCGCCGGCCACGAGGAGGGCGGTGAGCGGCTTCCAGGGAAAGCGCCGCCGCGAGCTCGGCTGAGCCGCCGCGGGCTGCGGCTGACGCTCTCGGGGCGCGGCAGTCCGGACGTCGAGCGTCGTCGTGCCAACCCGGAGGCTGGCGTCCGGCGGGAGCGTGCGGGGGCCTTCAAGGCGACGGCCGTTCAGGAACGTCCCGTTAGTCGAGCCGAGGTCCTCGACCGTCAGCCGGCCGTTTCCGTCGTCCGTCAGGCGGGCGTGCCATCGGGATAGCTCGGGGTCGTCGCCCAGCCGTCCCTCTTCGGAGGAGTCGCGGCCGAGCACGAGCTCCCCGTCGACCTCGAGCACCCTCCCGGCGGCGGGCCCGGCGACGACGTGCAGCCTGGGCGGTCTCCTCTCCGAGCCCTCTCCCGCCCCCGCCGGCGTCATCAGCTGGCCACGCCTACCTCGGGTCCACCTTCCACTCGCCGTCCTCGAGCAGCAGGTCGAGCGAGAAGTCCTCTCCCGTAGATGCGTTCTTGCCTCGCGCAGACCCCTTCGTTCCCGACACGTTGATCGATTCGATCTTGTACTTGGTCGGGGTGGAGTCCTCGAACGCGCGAGCGCACTTGCTGAGCCCGCCCTCGGAGTCGATGTACTCCTGCGTCACGAACTCGCACGTGTCGGCGCCTCGCGCCTGCCCGTAGTCCTCGAGGGCTCGCTCGACCTCCCGCTCCTGAGCCGCGGCGCTCGGCTCGCTGCCCTCGGTCTCCGTGTCCGCGTCATCGTCCCCGCACGCCGCCGGGGCGAGCGCGAGCACGAGTGCAGCCAGCAGGCCGACTATGACTTTGCTTGTCAGGCGCCGTTGAGGCTCGATATCTGCCACTCCCCTTCCACCAGCTCCAGCTGAAGCCGATCCCGTTTTCCGCTCGCCGGGTACCTCACCCTGGACGTGGCCTCGTCTCCCGAGACCTGGATGTCCTCGATCACGTAGTCGTTGCGTGACAGCTCCAACGTGTTGCCATACGACTTGTCGCAGGCGCGCGCGCCGCCCAACCGGTCCACGAAGGCGTCCGTGAAGAGCCTGCAACCGTTCGAGCTCTCGGCATACTCGCGGACCGCGAACTCGACGCCCTCCTCTCCACCGCCGGTTTCGGACAGGTCCTCATCGCCTCCGCCGAAGACCCCGGTGAGCGCGAGGATCCCGACGATGAGCGCGATCACCAGCACACCGGCTCCGGCGAGGATCAGGGGAAGGAGGCTGCCCGCCTTCTTGTGCGAGGCCGGAGGGACAACGGGTCCTCCCTGCGGCAGCCCGGGCTGGGGCGGCGGGCCCTGGGGAGGAAGGCCGGGCGGAGGCGGCGCATGCTGCGGCGAACCCCCCGGAGCGAAGCCCGGCGGAGGTGGCGCCTGTCCGCCCGGTGGGGCGCCGACCGTGGTCTCCGGGGAGCCTTCGATGTGTGTTTCCGGTGGCCGTGCGGGCGGCGCTGGGCCCCCGACGGGCACCTGGATCGGCCCGGGCGGCGCGGCGGACGGCGGCGCGACGGGCGCGACCGGTTCGGCGCCGGGCACCGCGGCCGCTCCGGTGCCCACGCTGCGCTCCGGGCGGGCCAAGTCTCGACCCTCGATCGCGGACCGCGCCCCCTCGGCCAGATCGCCGACCGAGAGGTACCTGTCGTCCGGCTTCCTCGCCATCGCCCGCTGCACGACGGCGTCGATCTCGGTGGGAAGGTCGGCGACCGACTCCCTGACCGAGGGGGGGTCGAGGTTCAGGTGGGCGTACATCTTCTCCGGCTCGCTGTCGCGCGGGTACGGGACCTCACCGGTCAGCATCTCGTAGAGCACGCAGCCGAGCGCATAGATATCCGCCCGAGCGTCGAGCCGCCGGCCCTCGAACTGCTCGGGCGCCATGTAGTCGAGCGTCCCGACCATCATCCCGGTCTTGGTGAGGCCGCTCTGGGAGCCCGCCTGCTTGGTGAGCCCGAAGTCCGTCAGATACGTGTGCTCGCCTCGCGGGCGCTGCTCGATGAGGATGTTGCCGGGCTTGATGTCACGGTGGACGAGTCCCTCCGAATGCGCTGTGTCGAGCGCGTCGGCGAGCTGTTCGAGGATGCGGATCGCCCGCTCCGCGTCGAGGCGTCCCTCTGTCCCGATGAGCTGTCCGAGGTCCGGCCCGCGCACGAAGCGCATCGAGATGTACAGAAGGCCGTCTTCCTCGCCCGCCTCGAACAGGGGGATGACGTGCGGGTTGTCGATCGAGGCCGTCGTTCGTGACTCGCGCTCGAACCGAGCTCGGAAATCCGAGTCGTGACTGAACTCGGTCGCGATGACCTTGAGCGCGACCGTCCGGCCGAGCCGCTGCTGCTCGGCCTTGTACACGACGCCCATTCCGCCCCGGCCGATGACCTCCTCGATCCGGTGGTCCCCAAAGGTCGACCCCACCGCTACCCCCGCCATGGCGCCTTTATACACCGGGCCTGTGGGCCGCGACAAGGGCGGCGCATGGCCCCTCGAGGCCGAATTCGAGCGGATATGATCGCCGCGCCGCGGAAGCGTGGCGCGGCTCAGCCTCATGCGGCTCACCGTTGCCTCAGGCCCGGATCGCGGGCTGGCCTTCCCGCTCACCGACAAGGTGACGGTCGGCCGGAATCCGGAATGCGACGTCGTGCTGAAGGACCTCCAGGTGTCGCGGCGGCACGCCTATCTGAAGGCGCTGCCGGACGGGAGAGCGGAGCTACACGACCTGGGGTCCGGGAACGGGACCTACGTGGACGGGCGGCGCATCCAGTCGGTCGTGCTCACGGGCGAGGAGACGATCCGGTTCGGAGACACCGTCGTGGAGCTGTCGGGGGGCCCTCCTTTCCGCGAGCGCTTCGGGTCGTCGTCCCCACCGCCGCCCTCGAGCAAGTCGTCGATCCAGCGGAGACTCCTCCAGCGCTCGGTGCGCCGCGCGACCATCCTCGGGGCCGTCGCCTGCGTCCTGGTGGTCGGCATCGCAGTCCTGCTGGTCACCGGGGCGTTTCAGGGGAGCGGCGGCTCGAATGGCCTCACGACGGCCGAGATCGTCGAGGAGGTGGCGCCGGCAACCGTGCTCGTCGTCAACGACGAGGGGAGCGGCCTGGTCGGACGGGGGACCGGGTGGGTTCTCGACGCGGACGAGGGACTCATCGTGACCAATGCCCACGTGACCGCGACGACGCGCGGGAAGGGCAGCTACAGCGTGGGCTCCGGCGACCTGATCAGGCTCAGGCCGAGCAGCCGCGGCATCATCGCCGGGAGCGAGGCACGCCCGGCGCAGCTCGTGGGGGAGGCCCTCTGCGAGGACATCGCGATCCTGAAGGTCGAGGACGCGAGCGGCCTCCGGGCGCTGCCGCTTCTCGGCAGCCAGTCGGATCTCAGGGTCGGTGACCCGGCGATCGCCGTCGGCTACCCAGCCACGAGGAATGTGTCGGGATTCTCGCGCGCCGACCTCACCGGAAACACCGGCGTCGTGTCGGTCCCCCGCACGACGTTCCGGGCCGCGCAGGCCGGGCCCGGCATCGTCGCCGGTCCTTACCGGAACGTGATCCTCACTGACACGGTGATCAACCAGGGCAACTCGGGCGGCCCGCTGGTAACCGATCAGGGCGAGCTCGCGGGAATGAACTCTGCGGGCAACGACAGCGTCCAGGGTCAGAACTACGCGATCGGCGTGGATCGTCTCAGGGAGATGATCCCGAGGATCGAGTCCGGCGAGGACGTCTGCTGACGGGCGTGCCCGAGCGTTAGACGCCGGCGCCGAGCGTCCGCGTGGCGATGTCGGCCACGTCGGTCGGGGTGCGACCCACGTGGACCCCCTTGGCCTCGAGCGCCTCCGCCTTGGCCTGGGCCGTCCCCTTCGAGCCGGAGACGATCGCGCCGGCGTGGCCCATCGTCTTCCCCGGCGGTGCCGTGAAGCCCGCGATGTAGGCCACGACGGGCTTGGTCACGTTGTCCGCGATGTACTCGGCCGTTCGCTCTTCCTCGTCGCCGCCGATCTCGCCGCACATCACGATCAGCTCGGTCTCGGGGTCGTCCTCGAACATCGCGATCACGTCGATGAACGAGGATCCGACGATCGGGTCCCCGCCGATCCCGACGATCGTCGAGTTGCCGAACCCGCGCTGGGCGAGCTCGTTCCCGATCTGGTACGTGAGCGTGCCCGAGCGTGAGACGAGCCCCACCCCGCCCTCGGAGAAGAAGTGGGCCGGGATGATGCCGACGTTCGCTTTGCCGGGCGAGAGCACCCCGGGGCAGTTCGGGCCGATCAGCCGTGTGCCGCCGCGCTTCAGATGCGTGTAGACGCGAAGCATGTCGTGGACCGGGATCCCCTCGGTGATGCAGATCACCAGGTCGACGCCGGCGTCGGCCGCCTCGAGCACGGAGTCGGCGGCGAACCGCGGCGGCACGAAGATCATGCTCGTGTTCGCCCCCGTCTCGGCCACCGCCCGGTGCACGGTGTCGAACACCGGCACGCCCTCCACGTCCTGCCCGCCCTTGCCCGGCGTCACCCCGCCCACCAGCTCGGTGCCGTAGCGACGGTTGTTGAGCCCGTGGAAGCTGCCCTCGCGGCCCGTCAGCCCGGACACCACGAGCCTCGTGTCCCGGTCGACCAGGATGCTCATCCGGCCAGCTCCACGACGCGAGCGGCAGCGCCGAGCATCGTCTTCTCCACGTGGACGTTAGGCAGGTCCGCCTCGGCGAGGATGCGCCTGCCCTCCTCGTCGTTGGTGCCGTCGAGGCGGACGACGAAAGGCACCTTGACGTCGACCTCGCCGAAGGCCGTGACGAGTCCCCGCGCCACCTCGTCGCAGCGCGTGATGCCGCCGAAGATGTTGAAGAGCACGGCGGTGACGTTCGAGTTCGAGAGGATGACCTCGACCGCGTCGACGATCGCCTGCGCCTTGGAGCCGCCCCCGGCGTCCAGGAAGTTCGCCGGCGCGCCGCCGGCCTGCGCCACCACGTCGAGCGTCGACATCACGAGGCCCGCGCCGTTGCCGAGGATCCCGATGTTGCCGTCCAGCTTCACGAAGGTGAGCCCGCGCTCCTGGGCCATGCGCTCCTGCTCGTCCTCCGAGCCCGCGTTTCGGAGCGCCGCGACGTCGGGCTGCCTGTAGATGGCGTTCCCGTCGATCGTGACCTTGGAGTCGAGCGCCACGACCTCGCGGTCGGTCGTGACGAGCAACGGGTTGACCTCGACGAGCGTCGCGTCCTCGTGGACGAACACCTTGTAGAGCTTCGCCAGCATCGAGCCCACCGGGCGCACGAGGTCCGCCGCAATGCCCGCGTCGAACGCCAGCCGGCGCCCGTGGAAGTCCTGGAACCCGACCAGCGGGTCGATGTGCACCTGGGCGATCGCGTCGGGATCGGTCTCGGCGATCGCCTCCACGTCCATTCCGCCCATCCGCGAGAGCATCGCCAGCGGCTGCTTCGCGCCGCGGTCGAGCAGGATCGCCGCGTAGTGCTCCTCGGCGATGTCGGACGCGCGCTCGATGTAGAGCTCGCGCACCGGGAAGCCGCGGATGTCCATCCCCAGGATCGCGCCAGCGTGCTCCTCGACGCTCGCCGCGATCCGGCGCGAGCTTGATGCCGCCGGCCTTGCCGCGGCCGCCGATCAGCACCTGCGCCTTGACGACGACCGGATACCCGAGCTCCTCGGCCGCCTCGACGGCCTCGCCGGGCGTCTTGACCGGCCGCCCGTCCGGCACGGGCACGCCGTGCTTGGCGAACAGCGATTTGCCCTGATATTCGAGTAGATCCATCGAGAACTAGAATGTCCGGCCGGCGCGACGGCGGGCCCGGGGGGCCCGAGAGCGCGCGGACCCTATCGCAAGCAGTGCCGAGCCAGTAGGAGACCCTTGCCGCTACCGAAACAAGTTCGCTTCGTCACGTTCGACTGCTACGGCACCCTGATCGACTGGGAGTCGGGCATCTTCGACGCCTACGCGAAGGAGGCCGAGCGCGACGGCTTCACGATCGAGCGCGACCAGCTGATCTCGCAGTTCCTCGAGATCTCCAAGCAGATCGAGCGCGGGTCGTACGAGCTCTACGCCGAGGTGCTCCGGCGCACGGCCGTGCGCTCGGCCAAGGAGCTCGGCTGGGAGCTCGAGCCGTCGCGCTCCGGGTTCCTCCCCGCGAGCGTGCCGCGCTGGCCGGCCTTCCGGGAGACGAACGCCCAGCTGGAGCGCTTCGCGAAGAAGTACGAGCTCGGCGTCCTCTCGAACATCGACGACAAGCTGCTGGGCGCGACCCGCCGCCACTTCCGGGTCGACCTCGACCTCGTCGTGACCGCGCAGCAGGTCCGCAGCTACAAGCCGGACCCCGCGCACTTCAAGGAGTGCGCACGGCGGATCGAGGGCAAGCGGGGCTGGGTCCACGTGGCGAGTGGGTACGACACCGACGTCGAGCCCTGCCTCAAGATGAAGGTGCCGGTCATCTGGGTGAACCGGCACGGCCAGAAGCTCGAGCAGGGCCAGAAGAAGCCGACCGAGGAGGTCAAGAACCTCCGCGAGGCGGCGAAGCTGCTCGGCGTCGTCTAGAGCGGCCGGCGCGGGGCGGTCGAATGCGAGCGGTCGGCGTGCACGCCGACGCGGTGGTGGTCACGAGCCGGCTGTGGCAGACCACCGCGACGGCCCTTCGCGCTCCGGGCGAGGGCGGGGAGGCGATCCTCGTCGACTCGCCTTACTTCCCCGACGAGCTCGACGTGCTCCCCGAGCTCCTGCGCCAGGCCGGCTTCGAGGTCGCGGGCCTCCTCGCCACGCACGCCGACTTCGACCACCTCCTCGGGCGGCTCGCGTTCCCCGGGGCCACCCTCGGCCTCGCGGAGTCGAGCGCCGCGCGCCTGCGCGCGGAGCCGGGCGTGGCGCAGCGCGAGCTGCGCGACGCGGACGCGGAGCACTACGTGGCGCAGGGGCGCGCCGCTCTCCCTGGGCGGAACTCAGGCGCTACCCGTGCCCGGGTACGTCGGACTCGGCGACGAGGAGCTCGAGCTGCACCCCGCGGATGGCCACACCTCGGACGGTGCGGCGCTCGTCGCCCGCTCCGCGCGCGTGCTCGTGTGCGGCGACTACCTCTCGGACGTCGAGATACCGGTGATCGGCTCCGGCGGCTCGCTCGGCGAGTATCGGTCGACGCTCGCCCGCCTCGGGCCGCTCGTCGAGGGCTCGGGCACGATTGTGCCGGGCCACGGCTCGCCACAAGACCGGGACGGCGCCCTGCGGATCCTCGACGCGGACGTGGAGTACCTCGATGCGCTCGAGCGCGGCGAGGAGCGTCCGGCGCTGCCGAGCGGGCGGGACAGCGTGCGCCAGCGCGCGATCCACATCGAGAACCTCCGCGCCGTCGGATGAGCGCGGCGATCGCCGGTCGCCCACGCGAAGCTGATCCGCCCCTCCCAGCCGGTCGCCTCGGCTGCCTTGCGTTCGCTGGCCGCCGGGGTTAGGTTGGTTGTGGGCACGGTCTCCGATCCAAAGGAGGAAGCATGGGGGACCAATCACAGCTCGAGGTGACCCGCGAGAACCTCGACGCGTTCAATAGCGGGGACTGGAGTCGATTCGGCGAGGGGCTCGCCGAGGACTCCGTCTACGACGAGATTGCTACCGAGCGCCGCGTCGAAGGACGCGAGGCAATTCTCGAGGTGAACGAAGAGTGGAAGAAGGCCTTCCCCGACGCTCGTGGCACGCTCAACGCGGAGTTGGTGAGCGGGGACACCGTCGTGGAGGAGATCACCTGGGAGGGCACGCACTCGGGCCCGCTGGGCAGCCCTCAAGGTGAGATTCCCGCCTCCAACAGGCGTATCTCCGTCAGGGCCGTACAGGTGCACGAGCTCGAGGGCGACAGGATCAAGACCACCCGCCACTACTTCGACCTGATGGGGCTGCTCCAGCAGATCGGAGCGGTGCCGGAGCAGACAGCGGTCTAGGGAAGGATCTCTGAGGCGGGCGCGAACGCCAGGGTCGCGCCCGCCTGCTCGCCGTGGGTCGCGTCCATACACGCGAGCGCCGAGAAGGGGGAAGCATGAAGAAACGCAACGCGCGGACCCTGACGTGTCTCGGCGGGGCAATGCTCGCGCTCGGGGTCGCCGCATGCGGGGGCAGCAGCTCTGAGGCGGCGAAGGTGGGCGACTGTATTGATGCCGAGAGCAACGTCGTCGACTGCAGCTCATCCAGCGCTACGCAGGAGCTCGTCAGCGATCAGAGTGCACCGGACGCGATCGCCTGCGTGACGATCGGTGATAAGCCGCAGGAAGAGGTGAAGATCGGGGACGACACCTTCTGCGCGGAGGACAAGTAGGGCCAGGGCGCGAGCTGCTTCCCCATCTCCCCGCGCTGCTCGCATCGTTCATGTCGCCTGCGCGGCCTCGCCTACTTGATTGTGAGCCTCGCCTCTGTATATTGTCAAGTATATCGGTAGACAAAAGAGGGATGGCAATGACCGAGGTGACGAGAGCTCAGCGGACGATCGACGATCTGGTTGAGGCAGGCGCGGCCCTGGACCGCATCGAGCAGCGAGCGATTGAGCCCGCCGTCGGGCTCGATCGAGAGCAGGAGGCTGCGCTCTGGCTCTACGCGTGGAGCCGAGTGTCGCGGCGCGGCGAGGAGGGCAACGTGGTGCCGCTGCGGCGGCCGGATGGCACTACCGCGCGTCGGCGGCGGCCGCGCTCGGAGGCGTCGCTCGCCTGAGCTTCAGCCGTTCCGGCGCACGTGCCAGCGCACGGTCATCGTGGCGACCTCGGCGCCCTCCGCGTCCGCCATGGAGACCTCGACCGGGAACTCGATCCGGCCGTCGGAGTCGAGCCGCTCGAGCAACGCCGCCCGATCGCCGGGCAGCGTCGCGGTCGCCGTTATCGGTCCGCGAGCGAGCTTCAGGTACTCGATCTCGGCGCTCCGCGCGAGCGGCGTGATCTCGCCCATCCGTTCGACGAACGCGCCCACGAAGGCGCCCCCGGACGCCGCCTCGGCCGCGGCGAAGAGCGCGCCGGCGTGCTGGGAGCCCACGTGGTTCTGCAGGTGCTCGCCGTCAGGAAGCCGCACGACCCCCCGGCCCTCAGCCACCTCCACGAACTCCAGTCCGACGTGGGTGTTGAACGGGATCGCCGCCTCGAGCCCCGCCCTGACGGCCTCGTAGTCCATCGCGGCGGACCGTAGCGGGTCAATCCGCTCCGGCGGGCTCCGGCACCGCGCCCACCGCCGAGACGGCAGGCTCCCCACCGCCGGCCTGCGGGTCGCTCACGCGCGAGACGAGCAGCGCCGCCAGCGCCATCCCGGCGAACAGGACGAAGCCGAGCGTGCCGAAGTCCGCGAGCGCGAGCACGGCTCCGCCGGCCACCGCGCCGACCATGTAGCCGAGCTGGGCGCTCGCCGTGCGCGCGGCCATCATGCTGCCCGGCCGGCTCGGCAGCTGCGAGAGCCCGAGCGTGCTCGAGCTCACCGTACGCACGCCGGCGAAGATCGCCATCACGCAGAACATCGCCAGCGTGAACCAGACCGACGGGCGTGACGTTGAGGACCGGCACGAGCGCGACTCCCATGCAGAGCGCCGCCACCACGATCAGGCGCCGGCGCGGAAAGCGCGCGGCGAGCGGCGCGGCGGCGAGCGGTCGAGGCCAGGAAGGCGAGCGAGCCGATCGCGAGCAGGAAGCCGACCAGACGTCTCCTCGATGCCGTAGCTCTGCGATGTAGAACGCGCCCGCGTAGGTGAGCTCCGCGGTCCAGGCCGAGTAGGCCACGAGCTCGGCGACCGCCCAGCGGCGCGCGGAGGGGTTCGCGCGCGACCGCGAGGACGCCGCTGACCGGACTCGGGCGCCACCTCGGAGCGCTGCTCGCGCGGCAGCATCGTGAGGCGCCGCGGCGAAGCGCGAGGACCGACGCCACCGCGCGGGCACCGCGTAGGCGAGCCGCCACGAGACCGCGTCGGTGAGCACGCCGATCAGCGGGTTGCCGACGATCCACGCGATCGACTGGCGCGCCGACGACGTAGCCCATCGCCCAGGCGGCGTCGCGCGTCGGCGAACTAGGCCGCGACGCCCGCGAAGCCCGCCGGACAGCAGTGCCGGCCACGCCCAGCCCGACGAGCACGTGCGCCGCGTAGAAGAGCGAGCGAGCGACGGCGCCGCGGCCGCCGCGAGCGCCCCGGCGAGGGCGAGGGCGGCGCCCCAGCAGGATCAGCGGCCGCACGCCGAGCCGGTCGATCAGCCGACCCGAGCGCCAGGGCGGCGACCACGGCCGTGCCCGCCATGAGCGAGCGCGCCTGGCCGACCGCGCTGACCGAGGCGCCGAGGTCGCGGCCGATCTCGACGACGATCGGCGCGAGCACGACGATGCTCGCCTGCGTGGCCATCGTCGCGAGCGACCAGCGGCAGCAGGAGGCGTCGGGCGGGCTCACCCGCCCAGGATCGCAGGGCGCTACTTGATGACGGCGATCGTGTCGCCGGAGGAGATCGCGCCGCCCTCGGCCACCTCGAGCTCCTCGACCTTCCCCGACCGGTGCGCGGTGATCTCGTTCTCCATCTTCATCGCCTCGATCACGCAGATGAGCGCCCCCTCCTCGACCTCGGCGCCCTTCTCGATCGCGACGCTTGAGGACCGATGCCCTGTAGCGGCGAGACCAGCTCCTCGGCGCTCGCAGCCGCCGCCCGCCGCCCGCTCGCGCCGCTTCGGCGGCCTCGCCGCTCCCGCCGCGGCCGGCGCCGCGCCGTTCGCCGCGCCCGCCCCGCCGATCACCTTGACCTCGAAGCGCTTGCCCGAGACCTCGACCGCGTAGTCGCGCTCGACCTTCGGCTCGTCCTCGTCCCCTGCAGCGGCGTCCGCGGCGGCGAGCCGCGAGCTCCTTGAGCCACTTCTTGTCGCTCACGAGGTCGCGGCAGGTCTCGCCCGCGCGCCACTGGTCGGTGTCGAGCAGGGCGAGATGGAAGGGGATGAGCGTGCGCAGGCCGGCGACCTCGAACTCGCCGAGCGCGCGCCGCATCCGGCGCGTCGACGCCTCGCGATCGACGTCCCAGACGATCAGCTTCGCGACCATCGGGTCGTACAGAGGCGAGATCTCGGACCCCGCCTCGACTCCCGAGTCGACGCGCACGAACGGGCCGCTCGGCTCGCGGTACGAGTCGATCTGACCAGGCGCCGGGGCGAAGTTCTTCGATGCGTCCTCGGCGTTGATGCGGCACTCGATCGCGTGGCCGCGCATCTGAACGTCCTCCTGCCGGAAGGAGAGCGGCTCGCCGGCCGCGATGCGGACCTGCTCGCGCACGATGTCCATGCCGGTAGTCATCTCGGTCACGCAGTGCTCGACCTGGACGCGCGTGTTCATCTCGAGGAAGAAGTACTCGCCGTCCTGGAGCAGCCCCTCGATCGTGCCCGCCGAGCGGTAGCCGACGGCGCGCGCCGCCTCGGTCCCGATCTGCCCGATCCGCTCGCGCAGCTCGGGATCGACCGCGGGCGCCGGGCTCTCCTCGATCAGCTTCTGGTGCCGCCGCTGCACCGAGCAGTCGCGCTCGAAGAGGTGGACGACGTTCCCGTCGCCGTCCGCGAGCACCTGGACCTCGACGTGACGCGGGTCGGGCAGGTAGCGCTCGATGTAGACCGTGGCGTCCGAGAAGAACTTCTCGCCCTCGCGCGCCGCGCCCTCGAACGCCTTCTCGAGCTCGTCCTCCGACTCGGCGACGCGGAAGCCCTTGCCGCCGCCGCCGCCGGCGGCCTTGATCGCCACCGGGTAGCCGATCGTGTCGTCGATCACTCCGCGCGCGTCCTCGACCGTCGCCACCGGGTCTGTCGTGCCCGGGACGATCGGCACGCCCGCGTTCTCCATCAGCTCGCGCGCGCGCGTCTTCGAGCCCATCGCGTCGATCGCGTCGGGGGGCGGCCCGATGAACGTGATGCCGGCCTCGTCGCACGAGCGCGCGAAGTCGGCGTTCTCGGCGAGGAAGCCGTAGCCCGGGTGGATCGCCTCGGCTCCCGAGCTCTTCGCCGCCTCGAGGATCTTCTCGACGACGAGATAGCTCTCGGTCGCCGGCCCCGGGCCGAGGAGGTACGCCTCCGCGGCGCGCCTGGTGTGCGGCGCGTCGCGGTCCGGCTCCGAGTAGACCGCGACGGTGGCGATCCCGAGCTCCTCGAGCGTGCGCATCACGCGGATCGCGATCTCGCCGCGGTTCGCGACTAGCACCTTCGAGAACACGGCGCGGAAGCTTAGTGCTCCACGGGGTCCCGGCTCAGGGCGGCGCGGTCGCCGCGTCCGCGGCCGTGACCGTGTCCGCCTCCTCGCGTGGCACACGGTTGCGGAGGCGGTCGCCGAGCACGATCGCGCCGAGCAGCACCGGCACGGCGCCGATCACCGCGGGCGGGATCGGGGCGCCCGCCTTGGAGGCCAGCCCGAGGCCCGCGCCAACGAGCACCACGCCGAGCACCGTGCGCAGCGTGCCGGCTGGGACGCGCACCGAGATGTGGCTCCCGATCCACACGCCCGGGACCGAGCCGATCAGGATCGTCCCGGCGAGCGCGTAGTCGACGTTGCCCGCAACGATGTGGGCGGCCGCCGCGGCCCAGAGAAGGATCGCGGCGTGGAACACGTCGGTGCCCACCACCCGCTGCGGCACGAGGCGGAACACGAGGATGAGCGCCAGGGCGATCAGCGCGCCGCTGCCGGCGGACGTGACGCCGAGCATGAACCCGACGACGATCCCGATCAGGACGGCCGCAGTCTTCGACCGGCGAGCGAGCGTCACGGTCTCCCGCTCGCGTGCGACCAGCTGCTTGAGGAAGAGCGCGCGGACGAGCGTGATGACGCCCGTGATGAAGATCGCCCCGGCCAGGACGCCGATCAGGATCGACTCGAAGTTGTCGCCGGCGTTCTCCTTGAGCCATTCGAGCGCTATGACGCCGCCGATCGCGGCCGGGACCGAGCCGAGCGCCATCCAGCTCGACAGCACGAAGTCCACCGTCCGCTGGCGCCAATGCTTATAGCCGCCGACCGTCTTCGTGACCGCCCCGTAGGCCAGGTCGGTGCCGATCGCCGTGACCGGGGGTGTGCCCACGACCAAGATCAGGAGCGGCGTCATCAGTGAGCCGCCGCCGATGCCGGTCATGCCCACGAGGATGCCGACGCCCAGTCCGAAGGCGGCGATGATTGCCGGGTTGACGTCCATATAAGCTTTCCGACCATCTAGGTCGAGAAGGCCGACCGTGTAGGTCCGGAAGCGGCGCGGGACTCTAGCAGCGCGAATCGAGGCTTCAGAGGAGGCGGAACGCAGCATGCGAGTGTCGGCAAAGGCGGATTACGCGGTGAGGGCGGCGATCGAGCTGGCCGCGTCCGGCGAGGGCCCGCTGAAGGGCGAGCGGATCGCGACCGCCCAGGACATCCCGCTCAAGTTCCTCGAGAACATCCTGCTCGACATGAAGCAGGCCGGCCTGGTCAGGAGCCAGCGCGGTCCCGAGGGCGGCTACTGGCTCGCGCGCGCGCCCGAGGAGATCGCCGTTGCGGACGTGATCCGCGCCGTGGAGGGGCCGCTGGCCACCGTCCGCGGGGAGCGGGCCGAGGCGCTCGCGTACCATGGCGCCGCCGAGCCGCTCCAGGAGATGTGGGTCGCGGTTCGCGCGAGCCTGCGCAGCGTCCTCGACTCCGTCTCCCTTGCCGATATCGTGAACGGCTCTCTTCCCGATGCGGCGTACGCGCTGACCAGGGATCCAGGCGCTTGGCAGTAGGCAGGACCGGGACCTTCCACCTATGGCATACGAGGTAAGCCACCTTCGAGAGCTCGAATCCGAGGCGATCCACATCATGCGTGAGGTCGCCGCCGAGTTCGAGCGCCCCGTCCTGCTCTTCTCGGGCGGGAAGGACTCGATCACCCTGCTCCGGCTCGCGGAGAAGGCGTTCGCGCCCGGCCGCATCCCGTTCCCGGTCATGCACGTGGATACGGGCCACAACTTCCCGGAGGCGATCGACTTTCGCGACCGACGCGTGGCGGAGCTCGACGCCCGGATGATCGTCGCCTCGGTGCAGACGTCGATCGACGAGGGGCGCGTGGTCGAGGAGACCGGCCCGCGCGCCTCGCGCAACCGCCTTCAGACGGTCACCCTCCTCGACGCGATCGAGGAGCACCAGTTCGACGCGGCGTTCGGCGGTGCGCGGCGCGACGAGGAGCGCGCCCGGGCGAAGGAGCGGGTGTTCTCGTTCCGCGACGACTTCGGCCAGTGGGACCCCAAGAACCAGCGGCCCGAGCTGTGGAACCTCTACAACGGCCGCATCCGCAAGGGGGAGCACGTGCGCGTCTTCCCGCTGTCCAACTGGACCGAGCTCGACATCTGGCAGTACATCAAGGAGGAGGAGCTCGAGATCCCGTCGATCTACTTCAGCCACCGGCGCGAGGTGTTCGAGCGCGACGGCATGCTCTACGCGGTCAGCGACTTCGTGGAGCTCATGGACGGCGAGACGCCGTTCGAGACCGAGGTCCGCTATCGGACCGTGGGCGACATGAGCTGCACCGGCGCCGTGCGATCGAGCGCCGCCACGCTCGACGCGGTCGTCGACGAGATCGCGGCCTCCCGGATCACCGAGCGCGGGGAGACCCGCGCCGACGACCGCGCGACCGAGGCCGCCATGGAGGACCGCAAGCGCGAGGGCTACTTCTAGATGGCGCGGCGCCGCCGACAACGGGCAGCCCCCGGGCGAGGCGCCGTCGGAGCTCCTCCGGTTCGCCACCGCCGGCTCGGTCGACGACGGCAAGAGCACGCTGATCGGGCGCCTGCTCTACGACTCGAAGCAGATCTTCGAGGACCAGATCGAGGCTGTAGAGCGCACGAGCGAGCAGCGCGGCGACGGCTACGTGAACCTCGCGCTCCTGACCGACGGCCTCCGGGCCGAGCGCGAGCAGGGCATCACGATCGACGTCGCGTACCGCTACTTCGCCACGCCGCGGCGCAAGTTCATCATCGCGGACACCCCGGGGCACATCCAGTACACGCGGAACATGGTCACCGGGGCGTCGACCGCTGACCTCTCGATCGTCCTGATCGACGCGCGCAAGGGCGTCATCGAGCAGTCGCGACGGCACGCGTTCCTCGCCTCGCTGCTCAACATCCCCCACATCGTGGTCGCAGTCAACAAGATGGACCTGGTCGACTACGACGAGGCCGTCTACGACCAGATCGTGCACGACTTCTCGAGCTGGGCGGCCCGGCTCGACGTGACCGACATCGAGTTCATCCCGATCTCCGCCCTGAACGGCGACAACGTCGTGGACCGCTCCGACAAGATGCCGTGGTACGAGGGCTCGTCGCTCCTCTACCACCTCGAGCACGTCCACATCGCCTCCGACCGCAACCTGATCGACAACCGGTTCCCGGTGCAGTGGGTCATCCGGCCGATGACCGACGACCACCACGACTACCGCGGCTACGCGGGACAGGTGGCGAGCGGCGTCTTCAAGCCGGGCGACGACGTGGTGGTGCTTCCGTCGGAGCGCGAGACCCGGATCGAGCGGATCGAGACCTTCGAGGGGCCGGTCGAGGAGGCGTTCCCGCCGATGTCGTGCACGATCCTGCTCGAGGACGAGGTGGACGTGTCGCGCGGCGACATGATCGCGCGGCCCCACAACCGTCCGACGGCGGCCCGCGAGTTCGACGCGATGGTCTGCTGGATGAGCGACCGGCAGCTGCAGGGCCGCGGCCGCTACGCGATCAAGCACACGACCCGCAGCGCTCGTGCGCTCGTTGAGGAGCTCCGCTACCGGATCGACGTCAACACCCTGCATCGCGACGAGGAGGCGACCACGCTCGGGCTCAACGAGATCGGTCGCGTACGGCTGCGCACCAGCTCGCCGCTGTTCGTGGACGACTACCAGGAGAACCGCCGCACCGGCGGCTTCATCCTCGTGGACGAAGGAACGAACGACACGGTCGGCGCCGGGATGATCCTCGGCACCGAGGGTTGACCGCCCCGGCGGGCGAGGCCCCGCGGCAGAGCCCGAACGTCAAGTGGCACTCCGGCGCGCTCAGCCGTGAGGAGCGCGGCGCTCTCGGCGCGACGATCTGGTTCACGGGGCTCCCCTCGTCGGGCAAGTCGACGATCGCCTCGGGGCTCGAGGAGCGTCTGGTGCGCGCCGGCCGCCCCGCCTACATGATGGACGGCGACAACCTGCGCCACGGGCTGAACGGCGACCTCGGCTTCGAGCCGGACGACCGCCGCGAGAACATGCGCCGCACCGCCCACGTCGCCAGCCTGTTCGCCGACGCCGGCGTGGTGGCGCTCGTGAGCCTCGTCAGCCCGTTCCGCGAGGACCGCGACAGGGCGCGCGCCGTCCACGAGGAGCTCGGCCTGCCCTTCTACGAGGTCTGGGTCTCCACGACGGCGGAGGAGTGCGAGCAGCGCGACCCGAAGGGCCTGTGGGCCCGCGCGCGGCGCGGCGAGCTGAAGGGGATGACCGGCGTGGATGCGCCGTATGAGGCGCCGGAGCGGCCGGAGCTCGAGATCGGCGGCGACGTTCCGACGGCCGAGGCCGTGAATCGGGCGCTCGGCCTCATCCCCGGCGGCTGAAGCTCAGGGCGAGGCGGTCGGCGCCGCCGCGCGCCCGGACGCGCCCCAGGGCTCGGGGTCGCCCCACGGGCCGGGCTGCTCCGCGGCCAAGCCGGCGTTCTCGAGCAGGCCGGTCCTGGTCCAGCGGCCGGGCCCGGCCGGCGGAGCGGGTGCCGGCGCCGTGTCGCGCAGGAACTGCTCGATCGCCGCCGCGATCGCCGCGGCCTCCTCGGTGGTGGCGCTCGTGCCGCGAAGCTCGATTCGGGGGCGCTGCGGCCGGTGGCGTCCGTTCCCAGACATCGCGGGCGGGAGGTTATCGTCGCCCAGGCGATGGGAGAGGTCGCGGTCTTCGATCACGATGCGGTCCTGGCCGCGGTGTCGCCGGCGGAGGCGATCGAGCGGGTCCGGGACGCGTTCGTCAGCCACGCCGTCGGCGAGTGGTCGATGCCGCCGAAGGTGTACCTCGACGCGCCGCCCGACGGCGACTTCCGCGCGATGCCTGCTTCAGGAGGCGGGCTGGCGATCCTCAAGTGGGTCACGTCTTTCCCGGCGAACCCCGGGCGCGGGCTGCCGGTCGTGACGGGGGTCATCTGCGTGTCGAGCGCCGCGGACGGGCGGCTGCTCGCCCTGCTCGACGCCCGCGCGGTCACGGCGCTCAGGACGGGGGCGGTGGCGGCGGTCGCCGCCCAGGAGCTCGCGCGCGAGGATGCCGCGAGCGTCGGGATCCTCGGGTGCGGCCTTCACGGCGCCTGGGCGGCGCGCTGCCTCGCGGCCGCCGAGTACGGGCCCGGAGTGTGCTTCGACCGCGATCCGGACGCCGCCGGCGCGCTTGCCGGCGAGCTGGGGTGGGAGGCGGGCAACCGCGAGGACGCGCTCGGCTGCGACGTCGTGACCTGCGTGACACCGGGCGCCGAGCCAGTCGTTAGGGCCGGCGACCTGCGACCCGGCGCTCACATCTCGATGCTCGGCGCGGACGGGCCCGGCAAGGCCGAGGCCGAGATGGAGGCCGTGGCCGCCTGCGCCCTCTTCTGCGATGAGTGGGAGCAGGCCTCGCACGGCGGCGAGCTCACCGGAGCCGTGGCTCGAGGCCTCGTCGACCGCTCGCGGGTGACCGAGCTCGGCGCGGTCCTCACCGGCGCGGCGCCGGGCCGCCCGGATGCCGAGGCGGTCACGATGTTCGACTCGACCGGCCTCGCGATCCAGGACCTGGCACTCGCCCACGCGCTGATCGAGGCCATGCGCGCGGGCACGAGCCGCCCGCCTACCGCCGTCCTCTAGACCTCTCGCTCGGCCCGGCGCCCCTCAGGGCGCACACATGTATCGTCAATCGCGTGCGGAGGCTCCTGCCAGCGGTGCTCGTCTTCCTGCTCGCCGGCGCCCCGGCAGCCGCCGCGTCCTCGCTGCCAAAGGTCGAGTCGGGAGAGCGCCCCGGGCCGCCGCTCCTCTACGAGGACGCGCCCAAGGCGCCGCCGCTCTCGGTCGACGCTCCGTTCGGGGCCGATCCGCTCCTCGTCTCGGGCACGGACGCCTACCGCGACGGCGAGTACCTCTACCAGGACTACCTGTTCGACGACCACGGAGCCGACACGCTGCCCGGCCCCGGGAACCAGTCGAAGCCCGGGCCCGACAACTTCTCGCCCGCGGCCGGCGACGTGGCGTACCCGACCGACTCTCGCTTCGCCGCCAACGCCGCCGACCTCGTGGAGCTCCGGATCAAGCCGAAGAGCGACGCGATCGTCTACCGGGTCACGCTCAACACGGTGAAGGACGAGGACGCCGCCACCGTGGGGATCGGGATCGATACGGACCGGGAGGGCGGCGGCCAGGTGGACTGGCCGGGGAACGCGGGCGTGAGCTCGCCCGGGCTCGACCGGTTCATCACGGCGTGGGGGACGGGCGGTCGCGTGACGCGCCTTCCTGGCGGCGACTCGGACCCGCTTCCGGACGGCGCGGTGGAGATCGACAAGCGAACCAATCAAATGGAAATCCGCGTGCCGCGCGACGTCATGGACCCGCGGTCACGCGAGTGGCGCTACGTCGCCGGGACCGGGCTGCGCGACGGCAACGGGTTCGCGGGCGTCGAGCCGGGTGGCCAACCGCAGGACGACGAATCGACCTCCGGAGGCGCCAGCGACGCACCCGGGATCTTCAACCTCGCCTTCCGCTTCAACGAGCCGCAGTCGAGCACGCCCACGCCGCCGTTCACGACGTTCCCCGGCGTCGGGAACTTCTTCGAGGACCGTCAGTCGCGGGCGCTCGCCGACGGGACTACCGCGGGCTTCCGCGCCGACGTCGACTTCGGCCGCCTCGAGGAGGGCACCGACCGCGACATCCACGAGCCCGACGGGCGCGAGCAGGCGCGGATCTTCCCCTCCGCACTCGACCTTCACGAGGGCGTCAAGGAGGAGTTCCCCGAGTTCGGTGGGCAGCTGCAGCCCTACCTCCTCACGGTCCCGCCCGGCTACCGCCGAAGCGAGCCGGCGGGCCTCACGTTCTCCCTACACTCGCTCGGCGGCACGTACACGCAGTACAAGGTCTTCTCGCCGAACCAGCTGCGCCAGTTCGGCGACGACCGCGACGACCTGGTGGCCACCCCGCTCGGCCGCGGTCCGGACGGCTGGTACACGGACGAAGGGGAGACGGACTTCTTCGAGGTCTGGGCGGACGTGGCGCGCCACTTCGAGCTCGACTCGGAGCGCGTGGCGCTCAGCGGCTACTCGATGGGGGGCTACGGCACGTACAAGCTCGGCGTCGAGTACCCGGACCTGTTCGGGCGCGCCTTCACGACCGTCGGGCCGCCGGGCCTCGGGGTCTGGGTCCCGCCCGCGCCGCCGCAGCCCGGCGGTCAGGTCAGCCTCACCGAGCCGCTGCTCGAGAACGTCCGCTGGGTCCCCTACCTCAACTGGGTCAGGCCAGCAAGACCAGCTCGTGCCGATCGTCGGCCCCGAGGCGCAGCAGCAGCGCTTCGACGACCTCGGCCTCCGGAGCGTGCTCGAGCGCTTCCAGGGCGAGCACTTCACGCTCGCGATCCTCGACGAGTGGGGCGCCGCGCGCGACTTCCTCGGCGGCGCCCGGGTCGAGCGCGACCCGAGCCGCGTTAACTACGCCTTCTTCCCCGAGGCCGACGTGAAGCGCCTCGACCTCGTCCACGACCACGCTTACTGGGTCTCGGACCTCCGCGCCCGCGACGACACCGGCGAGCCGGAGACCGATCCGGCCCGCGGCGAGATCGATGCGCTCAGCCTGGCGTTCGGGGAGGGCGACCCCGAGACCGAGTCGGTGTCCGAGCCTCGCGGAGGCTCGGGTCGGCCGTCGCCGAGCGTCGCCACGGGCACGAAGTGGAACGGGATCGAAGATCGGCCGAAGCGGAACCGCCTGAAGCTCGATCTCGACAACGTGCGGCGGGCGACGATCGACGGCGAGCGCGCCAAGCTGGACGGCGACGAGCCGCTGCGCGTCGAGATCGAGAGCGACGGCGACGGACAGCTGCGCCTCGACGTGCCGCTGCCGGAGGGGGCTGTGGTGCGCCGCATCGACGGGCCGCCGCTCTCGGCGAGCGGGCAGGCGGCGCCGGAGGTGGAGCTCGACCGCGACGGCGCGACCCTCCAGGTCGGCGAGGGCACCCGCGAGTACCTGATCACCACCGCGGGCGGCGGCGGCGCGCCCGGAGGGTCCGGGGGCAAGGGCTTCTCCCGCGAGCGGGCGCCCGACCTGTAGTCGGGCTACAGCGGGATGTTCCCGTGCTTGCGCTTCGGCCCGGGAACGCGCTTCGTCTGGAGCGTCTCGAGCGCCCTGATCAGCGTCGGGCGCGTCTCGTGCGGCACGATCACATCGTCGATGTAGCCGCGCTCCGCCGCCGAGTAGGGGTTGGCGAACTTCGCCTTGTAGTCGGAGATCAGCTTGTCGCGCCGCTCGTCGGGCGTCGGCGAGCTCGCGATGTCGCGCCGGTGGATGATGTTGACCGCTCCCTCCGGCCCCATCACGGCGACCTCCGAGGTCGGCCACGCGAAGTTGAAGTCCGCCAGCATGTGCTTCGAGTTCATGACGTCGTAGGCGCCGCCGTACGCCTTGCGCGTGACGACCGTCAGCTTCGGAACCGTCGCCTCGGTGAAGGCGTAGAGCAGCTTCGCGCCGTGGCGGATGATGCCGCCCCACTCCTGGTTCGTCCCGGGTAGGAAGCCCGGCACGTCGCAGAAGGTGAGGAGCGGGATGTTGTAAGCGTCACAGAAGCGCACGAAGCGGGCGCCCTTCACCGAAGCGTCGATGTCGAGGACGCCGGCGAGCTGGTTCGGCTGGTTGCCGACGATCCCGATCGCGTGCCCGTTCAGGCGGGCGAAGCCCACGATCAGGTTGCGCGCGTAGTGCTCGTGGACCTCGAAGAAGTCGCCCTCGTCCACGATCATGTGCACCACGTCGCGCATGTCGTAGGGCTTGTTGGGCTCCGCCGGGACGATCGCGTCGAGCTCGGTGTCCATCCGCTCGGGATCGTCGGTCGGCGCCATCCGCGGCGGCAGCTCGAGGTTGTTCTGGGGGATGAACGACATCAGGTAGCGGACGTCCTCGAGGCACGCCTCCTCGCCGTCGGAGGCGAAGTGCGCCACGCCCGACTTCGTGTTGTGCGTCATCGCCCCGCCGAGCTCCTCGAACGTGGGCTCCTCGCCGGTGACCGTCTTGATCACGTCGGGGCCGGTGATGAACATGTGCGAGGTCTCCTTGACCATGAAGATGAAGTCGGTCATGGCGGGCGAGTAGACGGCGCCCCCCGCGCAGGGCCCCATGACCAGGCTGATCTGCGGGATCACGCCCGAGCACTGGACGTTGCGCACGAAGACGTCCCCGTAGGCGCCAAGCGACACGACGCCCTCCTGGATCCGAGCCCCACCCGAGTCGTTGATGCCGATCACCGGGCAGCCGATCCGGGCGGCGAGGTCCATGACCTTGACCATCTTCTCGGCCATCACCTCCCCGAGCGAGCCGCCGAAGACGGTGAAGTCCTGGGAGAAGACGCACACCGGCCTCCCGTTGATCAGCCCGTGGCCGGTCACCACCGCGTCGCCCCACGGACGGTTCTTCTGCATGTCGAACTCGTACGTGCGGTGGCGCATGAAGGTGTCGAGCTCCTGGAACGAGCCCGGGTCGAGCAGCTTCTCGATCCGCTCGCGAGCGGTGAGCTTTCCCTTGGCGTGCTGCTTCTCGACGGCCGCCTCGGAGGCCGAGTGGATCGCGGCGTCGCGCAGCTCGTTGAGCTGGGCGAGCTTCTCCTCGTACGTCTCGGGGACCTTCTGGCGCATGAGCGCCGGGGATTGTAAGGCCGCCCCGGGGTGGGCGGTCCCCCGGCCGGGACGCGCGGGCCGCTACTCGCGCGCGAACGGCTTGCGGTGCGCGGAGCCCAGGTCGTCGAGCAGCTCGCGCAGGCGCGCCTCGATGTCCGGGTGGGGCGCCGGCGCCGGCGGTCGTCGTCGCATCCGGTCCCGCATCGTCCGCGCCTGCGGGGACTTCACCCGGGCGGTCAGGATCACCTTCGTTCCCCAGCCCGACGGCTCCAGCACGGCGGTCCCGCTCGCCCCGTTCGCCTCCCAGGCGAGCGCTCGCTGCGGCTCGATCGGCCTTACCTCGACCTCCCCGACGGCGTCCGCCAGGCGATCGCCCTCGAGCTCGGCCCACAGCTCGGGCGAGGACTTGACGAGCGTTCGTGAGACCTTCACGGTCGCCATCCCGCCGGGGTTCGACCGGCGAGGTCCGAGTCCTGCCCCCGGGCGGACGCGCCCGGTCAGAATGCGCCTCAGGCCATGCCCGGCCGCGCCGCTACGGCGCGTTCAGCAGGATCGAGACGTCGTCGTCGTTCGCGTTCGCCGTCGCGATGTCCGGGCCGACCTCGCCGTCGTAGTTCCCGATCGCGAGCGATAGCGGGAAGCCGCCGACCATGTGGTCGTCGGGTGGGTCGAACGTCCCCTCCCCGTCGCCGTCCAGCACCGAGACGTCATTGTCGTCGGAGTTCGCGACGGCCAGGTCCACCTGGCCGTCCCCGTTCAGGTTCGCGTCGGCGATCGCTCGCGGGTTCATCCCCACGTCGTACTCGTCGTGGTCACGGAACCCGCCGCTCCTGCCGCGCAGCACGGAGATGTCGGCGCCCATCGCGTTGGCGGTCGCGATGTCAGGCCGGTTGTTTCCGTCGAAGCGGCCGACGGTGAGCGCCACCGGTCCGTCGCCCACGTCGAAGTCCTCCTTCCCGCGAAAGTCCCCGTCGCCCTTGCCGCGCCGCAGCGTCACGTCGTCGTCGTTGTCGTTGGCCACGACGAAGTCCTCCCTGCCATCGCGATCGAAGTCGTCGATCGCGATCGCGCGCGGGTTGTCGCCCACGCCGAAGTCGACCTTGTTCCGGAAGGTCGCGTCGCCCTTCCCGCGGAGCAGGGAGACGTCGTCGTCGGCGGAGTTGATCACGAGCGCGTCGCGGATGCCGTCGCCGGTGACGTCGCCGAGGGCGACGCCTCGCGGCGCGGCGCCTACGCGCTCGCGGGTGGCGTCGCGGAACGTGCCGTCGCCGCGCCCGCGCAGGATCGAGACCTTGTCGTCGTCGGTGTCCGCGGTCACGATGTCGAGCTTCCCGGCGTCGCGAAGGTCCGCGATTGCGACGGCGGTCGGGTTCGCGCCCACGTCGTAGTCCACGGCGCCGGCGTCGTCGAACGCGCCGTCACCGTCTCCCAGCAGCGCGGTGACCGTTCCGTCGTTCGCGTTGGTTACCGTGAGGTCGAAGGCACCGTCGTCGTCGAGATCGCCTCTCGCGATGGCGCTCGGGTTGTCGCCCACGTCGTAGTTCTCAGCGGGGTCGAACGTGGCCGGCGCTGCGGGGGCCCACGCGAGCAGGCCAGTGAGGGCGAGCACGACGACCTTGCTGTAGCTCGGCAGCGCCCCCTCCCTCTCTCTGGTGCGGTCAAGCCTTACCACTTCGGGGGTAGGCCTGTCCAGCCGAGCCCTGTCTCTCAGGCCTCCTGGTACTCGCCGAACTCCTCGCGCATCACGCCGCAGACCTCGCCGATCGTGCAGTGCTCGGCGAGCGCCGCGCGGATCGGGGTGGAGCAGGTTCCCGTCGCCGCCGCACGTGGCGCGCAGCTCCTCGAGCCGCTTCTCAACCGCCGCCTGGTCGCGGTCGGCCTTGAACTCCTTCAGCCGCTCGACCTGCTGGTGCTCGGACTCGGGGTCGACGCGGAGGATCTCGACGTCCTCGACTTCCTCGGTCACGTACTCGTTCACGCCGACGACGATGTCCTGCTCCTGCTTGTAGCGCTGGTCGTAGCCCCAGGCGGACTCCTCGACCTCGGCGCGGATGAACGGGATCGCCTCGACCGAGCCGCCGAGCTCCTCGACCTTGTCGATCAGCTCCTGGGCGCGCTCCTCGATCTCGTCGGTCAGCGACTCGACGAAGTAGGAGCCGGCGAACGGGTCGACCGTGTCGGCGGCGCCGGACTCGTGGGCGAGGATCTGCTGGGTCCGCAGGGCGATCCGCGCGGCGCGCTCGGTCGGCAGCGCCAGCGCCTCGTCGAACCCGTTCGTGTGGAGCGACTGCGTGCCGCCGCACACCGCGGCGAAGCCCTGGAGCGCGACGCGCACGATGTTGTTCTCGGGCTGCTGGGCGGCGAGCGTGACGCCGCCGGTCTGGGTGTGGAAGCGGATCGTCTGCGAGCTTCGGGTCCTCGGCGCCGAAGCGCTCGCGCATGATCCGCGCCCACATCCGCCGCACGGCGCGGAACTTGGCGACCTCCTGGAAGACGTTGTTGTGGCCGTTGAAGAAGAACGCGAGCCGCGGGCCGAACTCGTCGACCTCGATGCCCGGCGTCGATCGCGGCCTGCACGTAGGCGATCGCGTTCGAGAGCGTGAAGCCGACCTCCTGGACCGCCGAGCAGCCCTTCTCGCGCATGTGGTAGCCGGAGATCGAGATCGTGTTCCACTTCGGGCACGCGCTCGCGGCAGTAGGCGAACAGGTCGGTGGTCAGCCGCATCGCCGGCTCGGGCGGGTAGATGAAGTTCCCGCGCGCGATGTACTCCTTGAGGATGTCGTTCTGGGTCGTGCCGCGTAGCTCCTCGGCGGGCACGCCCTGCTCCTCGCCGACGAGCTCGTAGAGCAGCAGCAGCACCGCCGCCGGGGCGTTGATCGTCATCGAGGTCGAGACCTCGTCGAGCGGGATCTGGTCGAAGACGCGCCGCATGTCGTCGATCGAGTCGATCGCGACGCCGGTGCGGCCGACCTCGCCGAGGCAGAGCGGGTCGTCCGAGTCGCGGCCGAGCTGCGTCGGCAGGTCGAAGGCCATCGACAGGCCGGTCGACCCGTGCTCGATCAGGTAGCGGAAGCGCTCGTTGGTCTCCTTGGCGGTCGCGTAGCCCGCGTACTGGCGCATCGTCCAGGTGCGCGAGCGGTACATGTCGGGGTGGATCCCGCGCGTGAACGGGTACTCGCCCGGCTCGCCGAGCCGCTCCTCGAGCCCGGGGCCGACGTCGCCCTCGGCGTAGAGCCGGTCGACCTCGATGCCCGAGTCGGTGAACCGGCGCTCGTCGTCCGGGCCGACGATCGGGGCGATGGTCGGCTTCTCCTCGGTCCGCTCGGCCACGCCGGAAAGGATATGGGCAGGCGCTAGGTGGGCCGGGCGCCTAACATCGTCCTCAGCCTCCGGTGGCGGTGCTGGAAGAGGAGCCGTACGACCCGCTCGACGGCGGTCGCCGGGATCGGCGGACGGGGCTCGAAGCGGAGCCGGTCCGTCACCCGGCAGCCCGCGCCGTCCGCCGCGAGCGTGCGCTCGTGCTCCCACACCCGCTGGCTGAGCATCGACGACCGCTCGTGGAAGCCGCGCCCCGGCTCGAGCCGCACGAGCGTCAGGTCGTCGTAGTCGATCGGGACGAGGCCAAAGAGCAGGATCCAGCTGCGAAAGAGACGCGCGCCGAGCGCCACGTCGACGTCGGCCAGCGAGTCGACCCCGCGCGGCGCCGTCATGCGGGCGATCGGCCGCAGCTCGAAGTTGACCCCGGCGACCGTGCTGACCCGCGCCCAGACGATCTCGGGGGGCGCCTCCAGCCACGAAGCGACCGTCACCTCGCCGTGCGTACGACGACTCATCGCGAGCTAGCGTCCCACGATCCGGGTGGCGGCCGCCTTCCCGGAGGCGCTCGCCCGCGTGCCGGGCGCGATGCCGAGGTCGCGCCGACTAGACGTGCGCCGAGATCAGGACGACGCCCGCCAGCGTCGCCGCGACCCCCACGGTCTGGGCACGGCCGAGCCGCTCGCGCAGGAGGAGGAGCGCCAGCGCGACCGTGAACAGAGGAAAAAGCGACCCGAGGACGGACACGACGCTGAGGAGGCCCTCGCGCGTGGCCAGGCTGTACGAGACGGTGCCCGCGAAGAGGAGGAGGCCCGGCACGGCCACCCTGGGCAGGTCGCGGGCCGGAACCGTCACGGTCGCGCCCAGGGCCAGCCCGCCCGCGAGCAGCACCGCCACGAGGCTAGCCCGGCTCACCGTCACGGCCCACAGCGCGCCCTCGTCGGCGGCGCTGTCGAGCGCGGCGAGGAAGACGCCGAAACCCGCCGCGGCGAGCAGTGCGTAGGCCACCGCGCGGCCGCGGTCGGCCGGATCGGTGGCGCCCGCCCGCTCCGTGCTCGCGGGCCGGGAGACGAGCGCGATACCCGCGAGCGCGATGACGATGCCGGCGAGCTGCGCCGCGGCCAGCTCGTCCCCGGTCGAGAGCCCGACCACCACCGGAAGCGCGGCGCCAAGGGCCCCGATCGGCGCCACGATGCTGAGCGGGCCGAGCCCGGCCGCGCGGTAGTAGCCCGCGAGGCCGATCGCGTTTCCGACGCCGGCCACGAGTGCGGTCCACACCGCGGCGCCGTCCGGCCCGGCGCCGCCGACGATCGCCAGGAGCACCACGCTCGCGATGAACGAGGCCGACTGGCCGATCAGCATCACCGCTGCGACCGGCAGCTCGCGGCTCAGCACCGGGCCGATGAAGTTCGCGACGCCGTAGCAGGCGGAGGCCACCAGGGCGAGAGCGATCGCCAGCACGCGCGCCAACGCTACTTACCTCCGTATGCTCCTCCCGTGCGCGAGGGTCGGGACGACACGCGCCGGGCGATGCCGTCGGTCGAGGCGGTCTCCTCGCGTCTGGAGGGCGTGCCGCAGGACGTGGCGGTGCGCGCGGCGCGGGGACGCGCACGTGCTCCGGCGCCGTCCTCAGAGCCCGTAGCCGCCGTTCTCCGGGCTGCGTGGACGGGTGTCGGCCGGGGCGCTCTCCTTGCCTGGCTGCGACTCCTGCTCGCCTCCGCCGGTCGTGGGTGCCGTGGCCGGTTGCTGCGTCCTTGCCGCGCGCGGGGGCGAAGCCTGGTTGGCGACGGTCGCCTCCGGGCCGGCCCGCGGCTCGCGCACGGGGGCCGGCGCCGGCGCTGGCGCGACGATCTGCTCGTGCCGCGGTCTCGACCGTCGCTCGCGCTTCGGCGGGGCCGGTTCGACAAAGTCGGCCCGCGGAGGTTCCGCGACCGCGCGCGCCTCCCGCTGGGCTTTCCTGGGCGGCTCGCGCTCACCGCGATCGAGCGAGTTGACCGTGGCGATGCCGCCGCCTCCGATCGCCACCGTGGACGCCGCGACGGCGGCGACCTTGCCGGCGCTCGCCATCTCGAATGCCTGCTGCGCCTTCATCCCGAGCAGCAGCCCGCGCTCGTGAAGCCATGAGACCGCCGCTTCGTAGCCGCGCGCGGCGGCGCCGGGCAGGTCGGCGGGCGAGGGCGCCAGGGCAAGCGGGCCGGCGAGCGCGGTCACGCTCACCGGCACCGAGCGGAACTCACGCAGCGTCGCGCGGCAGGTGAGGCACGATCGGAGGTGGGGCCGGAGCGTGAGCATCTGCTGCGGAGTGGCCTCACCGTCCGCCATGGCGGAGAGGAGCGGCTCGAGCCGTCCGCACTCTGCCCCGGCTTCGATCCCCTGGACCTGGCTGAGAAAGCGGCGCCGCCCCTCCGTCAGGCACCGGTTGACCTTCGTGTAGGTCCAGCCGGTCGCATCGCAGATCTGACGGTACGAGTAGCCCTCTGCGCGGAGGAGGAGGCAGCGCATCTCCTGCGGCTTCAGCCGCTGGATCGCCTCCGCGCCGTGGCGAAGGCGCTCATATCGCTCGGCCTGCTCAGCGGGAGTCGGCGCCAGCGATGGCGCGCCGAGCTCGTCGAAGGGCTCGTCGGGTGGCATGCCGGCTCGCTCGCGCCCGCGGCGGACGGCGAAGGCCTCGTGCTTGACCACCGTCTTGAGCCAGGGCAAGAGGTCGTTCCGGTCGGTCGTCGGAGCCTTGGTCAGCAGGATCTCGAGCCCACGCTGGTAGGCGTCGTCGGCGTCCTCCGGCGTGAGCGAGTAGCGACGCGCCGTGGCCAGGACGGCCGCGCCGTCGTGCCTGATCAGGTCGAGCGCGGCCGGTTCGAGCTCGGCCCGCGTCGGGCGCGGCCGTGCGAGCCGTGCGGTGTCCGGGGTCCGCAGCCTGTGCTTCATGCGCCTCCTCACGCGATCGCGGCCGATCCTTGTCCAGAAGAGGCGAGCGGACAAGTGGTCCCGCCCCCCGCGCTGGCGGGCGGTTGCCGCACGATGCGGGTTCTTCGCCGAGCCCGCGGTCCCGATCGTCGATGATGGCCGCCTGCCGAGCGACTACGACGACGAGATCTGGGAGCTCGCCGGGCACGATCCCGGCCCGCCGCCCGACCACCTGGCTGCCTTCGTGCGGGGGCTCGGACCGGTCGACGCCGCGCTCGACCTCGGCGCCGGCGACGGGCGGCTGACGCGCGAGCTACGGGCGACCGAGGTCACGATCGCCGACGTCTCCCCGCGCGCGCTCGCGCGCGCCAGAGAGCGATTGCCCGCCGCTCGCAGCGTGGAGCTCGAGCCCGGCGTCGCCCTTCCGCTCGACGACGCGTCGTTCGACCTCGTGCTGTGCGCCGAGACGATCGAGCACGTCCAGGACGTCCAGCGGCTCCTGTCGGAGGCGCGCCGCGTCCTGCGGGCGGGCGGCGTACTGGCGATAACGACCCCGTCCCACGGCCGGGCGACCGGCCTGCGAGTGCTCGTGCGCGGGTTCGAGTCCGTGTTCGACCCGCTCTCGCCGCACCTGCGCTTCTTCACTGCCCGCTCACTCGCCCGGCTGCTCGACGAGATGGGCTTCGAGCTCGAGTCGTCGCGGCGCGAGCGGGGGACGCTGCTAGTCACCGCCCGCCGTCGATGATCGAGCGCTCCGCTCGATCGGCGATCAGACGTGCGAGCGCGAGCGCGGACGTGGCCGCGGGGGAGGGCGCGTTCCGGACGTGCAGCGCGCGCTCGGTCTCGGAGACCACGAAGTCGTCGAGGAGTGTGCCGTCGCGCGCGAGCGCCTGCGCGCGGACGCCGGCGAACCCCGGCAGCACGTCGCGCGCCTCGATCGCGGGCACGTAGCGGGCGGCCTCGCGCGCCAGGGAGCGGCGGCTCGCCGTGTGCCGCAGCTCGACCAGGCCGGTTCGCCACCAGCGCCGTACTAGTCGCCGCGTGCCGGGCCAGGCGAGCGTCTCGGCGATGTCGCGCGGCGAGGCGTCGCCGGCGCGGTAGCCGTCGCGCGCGGCCGCGATCAGCGCGGTCGGGCCGATCAGGACGTCGCCGCCTGGGTCGCGGGTGAGGTGGACGCCCAGGAACGGCAGGCGCGGGTCCGGGACCGGGTAGATCAGCGACCTGACCAGCTCGACCCGCTCGGGCCTCAGGCGGAGATAGGCGCCGCGGAACGGGACGATCCGCGGGTCCGCGGGAGCCCCGGCCGCCACGGCCAGCCGATCGGCCCAGGCCCCGGCGCAGAAGATCGCCGCTCGTGCGCTCGTCGCGCCCCGAGAGTGGTGGAGGTGCAGGCGGCGGCCGCGCCGCTCGACACGCTCGACCCCGCATCTGGTGGCGATCGTCCCGCCCGCGCCAAGGAGGTCGTAGGCCAGCGCACGTGCGACGCGCCGGAAGTCGACGATCCCCGTTCCGGGCGAGTGGAGTGCCGCCACGCCGCGCGCATGCGGCTCGACATCTCGTAGGCCGGCGGCGTCGAGCCGCCTCAGGCCCTCGACGCCGTTCGCATGCCCGCGGCGCTCGAGCTCGTCCAGGCGCGGCAGCTCGCGATCATTCAGCGCCACGATGACCTTGCCCGACCGCCGCGCGGGGATCCCGTTCCGCTCGCAGTACGCGTACAGGTCGCGCGCGCCCTCGACGCACAGCCTGGCCTTGAGCGAGCCCGGCGCGTAGTAGATCCCCGCGTGCACGACGCCGCTCGAATGACCGGTCTGATGCGAGCCGACCTCGCTCTCTCGCTCGAGCACCGTCACCCGGAGATGCGGCCGCCGGCGAAGCAGCTCGTGGGCCACGGCGAGCCCGACGATCCCGGCGCCGACCACGGCGAGGTCGCACTGGCCCGCGGCTTCGCCGCCCGCTGGATCGCTTCGCAGCTCGGGCATCGCGAGCCTGACGCTACCCATCCCGTTGCGCTCGCTCCTCCACGGAGCTAACCTCGGCCGGAGAGCCACGAGAGGAGCTCACCATGGCCTGGAAGTTCAGCGTTCTGGTCGTCGCGAACGTCACCGCCGGTTCCGACGAGCTCCTCGCTGCGCTGACCGACCGCGCCGGACGCGATCCGACCGCGTTCACACTGCTCGTGCCGCCGACGAGCGGGGGGAAGGAGGCCCGCGAGGCGGCCGAGAGTCAGCTCGAGGCGGCGCTCGAGCGCTTCCGCTCTGCCGGCCTCGAGGCCGAGGGGCGAATCGGGGACGTGGACCCGGTCGCCGCAGTGAGCGACACGTGGGATCCGCGCCGATGGGACGAGATCATCGTCTCGACCCTGCCCACCGGAACCTCGCGGTGGCTCATGGTCGATCTGCCGCATCGAGTCGAGCGGATGACGGGCGTGCCCGTGGAGCACGTCGTCTCCCAGCCGCCGAGGAAGCCCCTCGCGACCGAGCCGGTGCCGGAGCGCGAGAAGCAGGGCTTTCTCGCGCCGCTCCAGGTGCTCGGCTGGGGCGGACCGCGCTCGTCGCCCGCCGACCCGGAATCGCCCTCGCAGCGCTGACCGGAGCCGTGGCTATCGTCCGCTCGGTCTGGCGCCGTCGGGCGGCCGCCCTCCGAAGGAACGTGATTGGCTGACGAGGATCAGAAGGAACGCGTAGACCGCGAGCTGATCGAGCTCCTGCACGAGCTGCGGGTAGCGATCACCGGGATCCAGGTCCTGTTCGCGTTCCTCCTCACGGTGGCGTTCAGTCAGCGCTTCGCGAGCGTGACCACGTTCCAGCGCGACGTCTACTTCGCGACGCTGCTTTGCGCGGCGATCGCGACCGTGCTGCTGGTCGCGCCATCGGCCCAGCATCGGCTGCTCTTCCGGCAGCACGACAAGGAGGCGCTGCTGCGCCGCTCGAACGTCCTCGCCATCGCGGGCCTCGCCTTCGTCGCCCTGGCGATAACGGGCGCGATGCTCCTGATCACCGACCTGCTGTTCGGCACGACCGCGGTGATCGTGGTCACGGCGGCAACGGCCGCGCTCTTCCTACTGCTCTGGTACGTGCTGCCGCTGGTCCGGCGCTCCCGCTCGGGCGACTGATCCCGATCTTGCCGCCGGGCGCGTGGAGCGCTACCGGCGCCGCGCGAGCCTGGACCGAACGCTGTCGATCTTCCGCCGGCCCTCGGGGCTCTGCGCGTAACGCTTTGCCTGGTCGACCTTCGCGCGGCCCTGCGGACTGCGCATGTAGCTGGAGACCTTCGACATCAGAGAAGCCATTCTGGATTACCTCATGGTCGGGTTAGATCGCCCGGGCGGACGCCCGGAACGGGTGGAGACCTCCACGTTAGCCTAGGCGCGGCGTCGTGAACGAAGCCCCGCGCAGCTACACGCTCCAGGACGGCCAGACCGTCGCAGTCCGCACCGACTCGGCGGCGAGCGGCGGCGCGCTGCTCGAGGTCGAAGCCGCGTGGGCCCCGAGCGACTCGCGGCCGCCCGCGCACCTCCATCCCCACCAGGACGAGCGCTTCGAGGTGCTTGAGGGGGAGCTGAGCGTGGAGATCGACGGGCGCCGCCAGGCCATCGGGCCCGGCGAGGTGCTCGACGTGCCGCGCGGAACGGTCCACCGGATGTGGAACGACAGCGGCGCCCCCGCGCGAGCCACATGGCAGGTGCGCCCCGCGCTGCGCACCGAAGAGCTCTTCGCGGCGATGGACGCCTCGCGCGCCTACAGGCGAAGCCGGAACGGCGGTGCGATGACGCCGATCGGCGCCGCCCCCGTCCTACGCGTGTTCCGCGACGAGTTCAGGCTGCCGCTACCGGACCTCCTGACCCGCCCGCTCCTGGCCGGGCTGTCACTGGTGGCCCGCCTCCGCGGCTACCCACGACCCAGCTGAGCGCCGCCAGGTCGATACCCCGCCCGACCTCAGTGGTTGAGCGCGAAAACCAAGCTATCCAAAGACGCAGGCTCGAAGCCTTGCTTGAGCAAGGCGAGAGGCGAGGACGCCTGAGAGCGCCGGTTTGCAGCCCTCAACCACAGCCGGTGTTGTTGCCGCAGGAGGAGCAGGTGTAGCACGAGCCGGTCCGCTGCATCATCCCCCCGCACTGACCGCAGGCCGGCCCCAGGTCGAGTCCCTGCAGCTGCGCCGGGACGGTGGGTGGCTCGTCGGTGAGTGCCTCGGCGGCGGCCTTCGTGGTCGCGGGCTGCGCGACGTGGCCGCCTCCGTTCGCGGCTCCGCCCGCAGCCTCGCCACCGCCGTTCGAGTCGCCGTTCGCCGGCCCCACGGTGTCCCCGCGCATCAGCGCCTCCTGCGACGCCTTCCGCGCGCGGACCTCGGGCGTGAGGATCCCAAGCTCCTCCTGCACGTCGACGTCGAGGAAGCGCGACGCGAGCCAGCGCATGATGTAGTCGGGCATCGACTTCGCGAACGGGATCTCCGGGTTCGTGGTCATGCCTTCCGGGTCGAAGCGCATGTAGGAGAACTTCCGGACCAGGGTCTCGAGCGGCACGCCGTACTGCAGCGCGATCGACACCGACGTCGCGAACGCGTTCATCATGCCGCGGAGCGTCGAGCCCTCCTTGCCGATGTCGGTCAGGAAGATCTCCCCGAGGGAGCCGTCCTCGTACTTGCCCGCGGTGATGTAGCCCTCGTGGCCCGCGATCGAGAACTTGTGCGTGATCGACTCGCGCTCGCGCGGCATCCGGCGGCGCGCCGGCCTGGGCTCCGGCGAGTCCGCCGCCCCGGCATCCGCCGCCTTCGCGTCGCCCGCGTCCGTCCTGAGCGCCTGCGCCGTCTTCGAGCCGTCGCGGTAGATCGCGAGCGCCTTGACGCCGAGGTGCCACGCCTGGAGGTACGCGTCGGCGATGTCCTCCACGGTCGTCTCCTCGGGCATGTTCACCGTCTTCGAGATCGCGCCCGAGATGAACGGCTGCGCGGCGCCCATCATGCGGATGTGCCCCATGTGGGAGATCGCGCGCTCGCCCACGGCGACGTCGAAGACCGGCAGGTGCTCGTCCTTCAGCCCGGGCGCCCCGACGATCGTGCCCCGCTCGTTCACGTGCGCCTCGATCTGCGCGATCTGATGGCCCTCGTAGCCGAGCGTCCCGAGCGCCAGCGGCACCGTCCGGTTGACGATCGTCATCTGCCCGCCGCCGACGAGCTCCTTGAACTTGACGAGCGAGAAGTCGGGCTCGATGCCGGTCGTGTCGCAATCCATCAGGAACGAGATCGTGCCCGTGGGCGCGAGCACCGTGGCCTGGGCGTTCCGGTAGCCGTATCGGTCGCCGAGCTCCACCGCCTCGTCCCATGCCCGCCGCGCCGCGGCTAGCAGCTCGCGATCGGCGGACTCGTCGATCTCGAGCGTGGCGTCGCGATGCTTGCGCATGACGTGGTTGTGCGGCTCGCGGTTCTCCTCGTAGCGCTCGTACGGCCCCACAGCCGCGGCGATCTCGGCCGACTTCCGATAGGCGCGGCCGGTCATCAGTGCGGTGATGGCGCCGGCGACCGCGCGGCCCTCGTCGGAGTCGTACGCGAGCCCGTTCGACATCAGCAGGGCGCCGAGGTTCGCGTAGCCCAGGCCGAGCTGGCGGAAGGCGCGCGCGTTGCGGCCGATCTCCTCGGTCGGATAGCTCGATGGCGAGACGACGATCTCCTGCGCGAGCAGCATCACGTCGACCGCGTGCTCGAACGAGTCGGTGTCGACCGTCCCGTCCTCGCGGCGGAACTTCATGAGGTTGAGCGAGGCGAGGTTGCAGGCCGAGTCGTCGACGTGCATGTACTCGCTGCAGGGGTTGGAGGCGTTGATCCGCCCCGACGCCGGGCAGGTGTGCCAGTCGTTGATCGTCGAGTCGTACTGAACGCCCGGGTCCGCGCAGCGCCACGCGGCGTCGGCGATCTGACGGAGGACGTCGCGCGCGTCGAGCGTCTCGACCGTCTCGCCCGAGACCCGCGCCTTCGTCTCCCAGTCCTCGCCGCGCTCGGCCCGCTCCATGAACTCGTCGGTGACTCGGACCGAGTTGTTGGCGTTCTGGTACTGGATCGAGGTGAAGCCGTCGCCGTCGATCGACATGTCGAAGCCGGCGTCGCGCAGCGCCCCGGCCTTCTCCTCCTCGTGCGCCTTGCACCAGATGAAGTCGAGGACGTCCGGGTGGTCGACGTCGAGCACGACCATCTTCGCGGCGCGCCGCGTCTTGCCGCCCGACTTGATCGTGCCCGCCCAGGCGTCGGCGCCGCGCATGAACGACACCGGGCCGCTCGCGTAGCCGCCCTTCGACAGGTGCTCCTTCGACCCGCGGATGTTCGACAGGTTGATGCCGGAGCCGGAGCCGCCGCGGAAGATCATCCCCTCCTTGGTGTTCCAGTCGAGGATGGACTCCATGGTGTCGTCGACCGAGAGGATGAAGCAGGCGCTGCACTGCGGCTTCTCCTCGAACCCGACGTTGAACCAGACGGGCGAGTTGAACGCCGCCATCTGGTGGAGCAGGATGTGGTGGAGCTCGGCCTCGAAGGCGTCCGCGTCGGACTCGGTCGCGAAGTAGCCGCCGTCGCGACCCCACGTCGAGATCGTGCCCGCGACCCGGCCGATCATCTGCTTGACGGACGACTCGCGCTCGGGCGACCCGAGCCGGCCGCGGAAGTACTTCTGCGAGACGATGTTCGTGGCGTTCTGGGACCAGGCGGCGGGGAACTCGACTCCGCGCTGCTCGAACGCCGGCGCCGACGGATCGCCGATCACTGCGTCGCGGATCTCCCACTCGACGGCGTCGAAGGGGTGCACGCCCGGAGCGGTGAAGCGGCGCTCGATCGTGACCCCGTCGAGGGTCTCGCGGGGGGTTGTCTGACCGGTGGCGCTAGGCGTGTGCGACATGGATTCTCCTCAAGCTGTTGGCCTCTCCTCCCTCGCTGGCGCACGCCACTGAGGGGCTAGCCATGCTGACGCTCGGCTCGGACGGATCGAAGCCTCCGACTGGTTGCCGCGAAGCCTCTCCCCGGGGCGATTCGGAGGCGGCGAGATGCCCCGTCCGACCGCTCGAAGCATGCCTCAATTCTATCGTCCGCGGGCCCGCCCGAAGCTCGTCCGGCGTCCGTCTCCGCGCCCTGTTTGCGGCTTCTACATGAGCCGACCGAGACTCTGGAATCATCGCCCCGTGGGCACCGAGCGCCATCCGCCGCACCCCCTTCGGCCGTACGCGCCGCTACTGGTGAACGCCGCCCTCACCGGGATGGTCGCCCAGCGGGATCGCGTGCCGCACGTGCCCCTTACGGCGGACGAGATCGTGCGCGACGCCTGGCTTTGCCACAACCTCGGCGCGACCATCCTCCACCTGCACGCGCGCGATGCGGACGGCCGGCCCGAGTGGCGACGCGCGGCGTACGAGGAGCTCGTGCCCAGGATCCGCGGCCGCTGTCCCGAGGCGATCATCTGCGTGAGCACGAGCGGCCGCGAGTTCCCCGAGCTCGAGCGGCGAGCCGACGTGCTGCGGCTGGACGGCGACGCGAGGCCCGACATGGCGAGCCTGACGCTCGGGTCGCTCAACTTTCGAGGCGGGCCGAGCGTGAACGCACCGGAGACGATCGAGGCGCTCGCACGGCGAATGCTCGAGACGGGCATCAAGCCCGAGCTCGAGGTCTTCGACTCCGGGATGGCTCATGCGGCCCACAACCTGCTCGAGCAGGGTGTGCTCGAAACGCCGCTGTACGCCAACCTGATGCTCGGCTCACACCACACGGCGCCCGCTCGCGCGAAGGAGCTGGCGCACCTCGTCGACTCGCTCCCGGAACGCACGGTCTGGGCGGCGGCCGGGATCGGCGCCTTCCAGCTTCCGATGAACGCGATCGCCGTCTTCATGGGCGGGCACGTGCGGACCGGCCTCGAGGACAACGTCCACCTCGATCGGGCGAGTCGGACGCCGGCGTCCAACGCCGCGCTGGTCGAACGGGTCGCCGAGATCGCTGCGCTCGCCGGCCGGCCGCTCGCCTCGGCGGCGGAGGTCCGCGAGTGGCTGAGGCTGCCTGCCAGGCCTGGGCGCGGCTACCGAATCCGCCCGGCTGCCCTGCCGGGTGACCGCCGCGGCATGCTCGAGGTGCTCGCGACCGCCAACATGCACCACGTACCGTCGGCCGAGATGAACGACTTCGACGTGGGCACCTGGCTCGTGGCCGAGTCGGAGGCCGGGATGGTCGGGGTGGCCGGCTTCGTCCTGATGCACGACGGGCGGGAGACGGTCGGCAAGACGACGCTGCTCGCGGTGCCTCCCGCGAACCGGAAGGAGGGCATCGGTGCCGAGCTCCAGGAGCTGCGCATGGAACTGATGCGGCGGGCGGGCGCCGCTCGCGTCGTGACGAACGCCGACCGTCCGGAGACGATCGACTGGTACAAGCGGCGCTTCGGCTACCGGGAGGTCGGCCACGTCCTCAAGCGGCACGAGTTCGGCCTGCCCGAGGTCGACCGGTGGACGACGCTCGAGGCGAGCCTGCGGTGAGCGCCGTCCCGGTCCCCGCACGCAGCCCGGTCGCGTGCGGGGCCCTCGGGGACTACGACCCCGACCGCGTGCGCGGCATGGCGAGCTGTGTCGACGTCGAACTCACCGAGGTCCACCGCGACGAGCGGTCGATGCTGATGCTCGACCGGCCGCCGATCGCCTGGTCGCACGGCGACGCCCGCGGTTTCGCATGGGCCGATGCGGCCGCCGCCCGCGCCGGCGCTCTTACGTCGTGGCGCGACGCCGCCTCGACCCGCGGAGCGTGCGGCCTCGTGGTCGAGCCGGATCGCCGCTACGTGCATTCGAGCATCCAGGGCGTGACGCCGGTGTACCACCGGGACGAGGGTGGCGCGACCTACTTCGCCTCGCGAATCGACCCGCTCGCCAGGCTGACGACCGGGCGGCTGTCCGCCGACTGGCGCGCGTGGTCGGCGCTGTTCGTGCTCGGCTACCCGCTCGGCGCCCGAACGCCGTTCGAGGAGATCCGCTCGCTGCCGCCGTGGTCGAGGCTGGAGCGGAGCGGTCACGGTGGCGATCTGGTCGAGTCGGAGTCGTGGCCGTGGGCGGCGATCGAGCCGCACCTCGGGATCGCCGACGGTACCGGCGCGTTCCTCGACGCGATCGGCTCCGCGCTGCGATTGCCACGGGGGCCGGTCTCCTTTCCCTTGAGCGGCGGCTGGGACTCACGCCTCCTCCTCCTCTGCCTTCTCCGCGAGGGTCCGGCGCAGGCCGTGCGCACGTTCACCACGAGCATCGACGACGGCAGGGACGCCGACGAGCGGCTCGCGTCACAGGTCGCGGAGACGGTGGGTGTCGCCCACGAGGTGGTCGAGCCCGCCGTCGACGACTTCTGGGGCGACCTGGTCGATCAGGCCGCTCGGATCGACTACCAGCGGGTCGGCCAGCCGTGGGAGATACCGCTGTCGCGAAGGCTGCGCGCGGAGCCGGGGATAGTGCCGCTCGGCAGGGGAGGCGACGTCTTCTTCCAGCCCGGCGGGCGATACATCTCGCGCGACGCGCTCGAGGCCCGGAGCACTCGCGAGCTGGCGCGCGCCCTGTGGCCGCGTCTCCGCAGGCGCCGCGCGCCGCGAGGTGTCCTGTCGGACGAGGTCGCATCGACGCTGATCGACTCGGCGCGCCGGCAGTTCGTGGCGGAGGCCAAGGCGCTATCGGGGTCGCCGTCGCAGGCGCTCTTGACGGTCTACCGCACCCGGGCGCCGCGCTCGGAGCCGCTCGGCGACGAGCTGGCGATAACGACCCCGTTCAGCGCCAACGAGGTCGCGACCGCCCTGCTCGCGATCTCGCCGCGCGAGAAGTTCGGGGCGCGGCTCTACGAGTCGGTGTTCGCCGCGCTCGACGCGGGTGTCGACGGTTCGCCCTCCACGAACGATCGGCCCCGGCCGCGGCCTCACCTGGCGCGTCGATGGCTATCCGACGGCGCCGTGCAGGGCTACGAGGCGATGCTTCGCGATAGCCCGCTCCGTGCGTACTTCACGCCACGATTCGAGGAGGCCGTGGCCGCCGGGGGCGTGCGAGAGCTCCTCGACGACCGCCAGTCCAGGTTCGGCGTGAGAGCGCTCGTGCTGTTCGGCCTGTGGCACGCGCGGTACTCGTCGGTGCTCCGCGACCTCGACTTGGCGGGCTCGCTCCAGAACCGGCGGGTCAGGAGATCGACGCCAGCGTTCGCTCGAGCCCCTCGCTGACGCTCACGCGCGGCTCCCAGCCGAGCTCGACGCGCGCTTTCGACACGTCGAGCGCGATGTGGCGGACCTCGCCGAGCCGCTCGGGCGCATGCTCGGCCGCCAATGTCCGACCGCTCACCTCGCCGAGCTGCTCGACGAGCTCGAGCACCGACGTCTCGACGCCGGTGCCGACGTTGAACGCGCCGCTCACGTCCGCCTCGGCGGCCGTCAGGTTCGCCGCAACCACGTCCTCCACGTAGACGTAGTCGCGCGTCTGAAGGCCGTCGCCAAACACGGTCGCCGGCTCGCCGTCGAGCAGCTTCCCGCAGAAGATCGCCACGACGCCGGCCTCGCCGAGCGGGTCCTGGCGCGGCCCGTAGACGTTGCCGTAGCGGAGCGAGACCGTCGAGAGGCCGTGGAGCCTACGGAAGAGCTCGCAGTAGCCCTCGGCGGCGAACTTGGACTGCCCGTAGGGGGCCTCCGGCGCGACCGGATGGTCCTCCGGCGCCGGGATCACCTGCCCCTCGCCGTAGATCGCCCCGCCGGTCGAGCTGTTTATCACCCGCGCGACGCCCGCCGAGCGCGCGGCCTCGAGCAGGTTGATCGTGCCCTCGACATTCACGCGCGCGTCGAAGGCCGGGTCGGCCGCGGAGCGGCGGACGTCGATCTGGGCGCCGAGGTGAAAGATCCGTTCCGGAGCCGCCCCGGCGACGATCTCGGCGACTGAGGCGGCGTCCTGGATGTCGCCCTCTGCCACGTGGACGCCGTTCGCGAGCGCCGACTCGAGGTTGTCGAGGCGGCCGGTCGAGAGGACGTCGAGAACGGTGACCTCGTCGCCGCGCTCGATCAGGCCGTCGACCAGGTTCGAGCCGATGAACCCGGCACCGCCGGTGACAAGGGAGCGCATCGCGGCCATCGTAGGCGGCCATCGGCCCGCGCCGCCCGCGGCTTGAGCGGCGGTGCGTCGCGCCCCGGCTACGGGTACGCGGCCGCCCCGCCCGTCGGCGCGTGCCCGCTCGACCTCGGCGAGGCCGGCGGGCCGCATGCGCGCGTGGGCCGTGAGCTCGGTGACCTTGTCGCAGTCCTTCTGCGAGGCGAACGGCAGTGTGGGGAGGTCCCGCTTCGGCTCCGGAGGGCCTTCCATCGACATCAGTATCGTCGCCGGCGTGCCCGGACTGTTCGTCACGCTCGAGGGGATCGACCGCTCGGGCAAGACCACCCAGGCGCGTCTCCTCTGCGACGCGCTGGGCGACCGCGCGCTCGCTGTGCGCGAGCCTGGCGGGACCGTCGTGGGCGAGCGGGTGCGCGACCTGCTCAGGGACCCCGCCGCCGAGATCGGCGCCGAGGCCGAGGCGCTCCTCTTCGCCGCCGCGCGCGCGGAGCTCGTCGCGCGCGTCGTCCGGCCGGCGCTCGAGGCCGGGCGCGTCGTCGTCTCGGACCGCTACCTCGACTCCTCGTTCGCCTATCAAGGCGCGGCTCGCGGGCTCGGCCTCGACGAGGTCGCGCGCGTGAACCGATGGGCGACGGGTGGGTTGACGCCGGACCTCACCTTCCTCCTCGAGCTCGACGAGGCGGCCGCGGCGGCGCGAGCGGGCGAGCGCGACCGCTTCGAGGCCGAAGGGGCCGACCTCCAACGCCGTGTGCTCGCCGCCTACGCGGAGCTCGCCGCGGCGGAGCCCGATCGGTGGCGGCGGATCGACGCCGATCGCCCACCCGACGACGTGCATGCCGACGTGCTCGCGGCCGTGCGCGCCACGCTGCCCGCCGCGGCCGACCGGGCGGCGCCGGCGTGAGCACGGCTCCGTCGATCGCGGCCCTCGCGGGCACCGAGGACCACCCGCACGCGCGGATGGTGCTCGGCTCGGCGCTGGCCTCGGGCTCGCCGTCGCACGCCTACCTCTTCCACGGCCCGCCCGGGACAGGCAAGTCACGGACCGCGCGGTCGCTGGCGGCCGAGCTGCTCGCCGAGGGGGATCCGGACCCGGAGGGCGTTCGCGAGCGCGTCGCCGCCGGCGCACATCCCGACCTCACCTGGGTCAGCCCGACCGGCGCACACGTGATGCGGGTGAGCGACGTCGAGGGCCCCGTGATCTCCGCCGCCGGCCGGACGCCGTTCGAGGCCAACCGGCGCGTGTTCGTCCTCGAGCGGGCGGACACGATGAACGACGAAGTGGCGAACCGGATGCTGAAGACGCTCGAGGAGCCAGCCTCGTTCGTCCATCTCATCCTGCTGACCGACGCCATCGGCCGCATGCTCGAGACCGTCGTGTCGCGCTGTCAGCTCGTGCGGTTCGACCCACTGCCCGCCGAGCGGATCGCGACGATGCTGGAGAGCGGCGGCACGGCGCCCGCGACCGCTGCCGCCTGCGGCCGCCTCGCGCTCGGCAACGCGGCGCGGGCGAAGTGGCTGGCCTCCGAGGCCGGTGTCGCTCTTCGTGAGGACGTCGAGGGCTTCGTGCGGGCGGCGCTCGCCGGGGAGGGCCGCGACCCGGAGCCGTCCGAGCCGTGGCGCCCGCTGCTCGCCCGCGCCGAGGAGCGGCGTGCGGCGGCCGAGGCGCGGGTTGCCGAGGGCGCCGAGCGACGGCTCGAGCTCGAGCCGAAGGGGCGCGAGCGGCGGGCGCTGCAGCGGGAGTTCGACGACGCCGCCAAGCGCGACGGCCGCCGGGCGCGGACCGAGCTGCTCGAGCTGGCGCTCGAGCTCTGCGCGATCGCGTTCCGCGACCTGGCGTGCGTCGCCGAGGGCGCGCCCGAGGCCGTCCTCGGCCTCGATCGGATCGACGAGCTGGCGGGCGCTGCGACCGGCCGCGACGCCCGCCGCCTGCGCGACGCGGTCGAGCGCTGCGACGAGACGCGCCAGTCGCTTGAGCTGAACGTGACCGAGGAGCTGGCGCTCGAGGCGCTCACGTTCAGGCTGCGGCGGCTGGTGGGTGCGAGCGACTGAGGGCGCGGGCGAACCGAGGTCCCTCACCGGCCCGCGCCTCGAGCGCCGAGCCGGCAGTCCGGCAGAGCCGGACCTGCCGGGCGCCGAGATCCTGAACAACGCGAACGGGCCGCTCGTCAGCGTCGAGGAAGACGACGTCGATCGCGAAGCGCATGCCCAGCGTGTGGACCGACCGGCAGCGAGGCAGGAGGAGCGCGTGCCCGGTCGGGATCGCGTCCCACAGCGCGAGACCGAGCAGCCGCGACCGGGCGGTGACCGCTTCGATCACGACGAGTCCACCGCCCAGCTCGCGCACGGGCAGCGACCTGAAACGCGACGCCCACATACGGGACTAAGCGCGGCAGCGCCGAAGCTATGCTCAGCCGTCACCCGCCGACGTAGCTCAGTTGGCCAGAGCACCGCTCTCGTAAAGCGGGGGTCGAGGGTTCGAATCCCTCCGTCGGCTTCGGTTGCGAGCGCACACTTACCCGTCCGCGCCTCTCGAGCGGTATATGGTCGGATCGCCCTGGCAAGCGAGGGAAGGAGAGGTCGTGATCTGCCGCATCTACGACGTGCCGGGAGGCACCCTCGAGCAGTACGACAAGGTCGATCAGCGCGTGGAGGAGCGGTTGGGCACCGATGCGCCCGACGGCGCGCACCTCCACATCGCCGGGATGACCGACAGCGGGCTGCGCGTGATGGAGGTTTGGGACTCGCCGGAGCACATCGACCGGTTTATGGAGTCCGGACTGGGCGAAGCGCTGCAGGAGTTCGAGCTTCCGGAGCCGACGATCACCGACTTCGAGGTGCACAAGCTCGACTGGGTCAGGTAAGCGCGGCGCCTAGAAGAGGTCAAGGCAGAAGAACCGAAGCGCCTGGTCGAGCTTCTCGGCCTGCTCCCATTGGAGGAAGTGCCCGGCCTCAGCGACCACGAACGGACCGACGCGTTCGGTGAACGCGACCTCCATCTGCGCCCGAAACGTGGACGGGATGACGTGGTCCTCCGGCCCGTAGAGGATGAGCGTCGGCACCGTGCTCTGCTCGCGTAGGCGCGGCGGGTCCTCGAAGCGGCGGGTGCCCATCGCGTACTCGTAGATCGCGAGCGACGCGCGGAACCGGTCCGGGTCGCCGAACGGCTCGACGTGGAACTCGACGTCCTCGGGCGCAAAGGCGCCGGGCGCCGCCCAGAACCGGGGCCCGTACATCTGCGCCACGTAGCGCCGCCGCTTCTCCACCGTGTCGAGCTCCTCGGCGAGTCCGTCCGCATCGGTGCCCTGACGGATGAAGTAGTCGGCCGCCATGCGCGTCTCGCGCGCGACCTCGGTAGGGAGGCCGGCCGCCGCGTACTCGGCGGGCAGGAGCGGCGGGATCGTGTTGAAGAGGAGCTGCCGCTCGACGAATCCCTCGAAACGGAGCGCGAGGTCCTGGCAGACGACGCCTCCGAGATCGCCGCCGCACGTCACGCAGCGGTCGTGGCCGAGCCCCTCGCCGACGAGGTGGTGCATGTCGCGCGCGTGGGTCGCCACGTCGTACGCCCCGCCCGCCGCGAGTCCGGAGTCCCCGAAGCCGCGCAGGTCCGGCACTATCACCTCGAAGCCCGCGGCGGCGAGGGGTTCGATGTTGCGCCACCAGATCCGCTTGGTCTCGGGCCAGCCGTGGACCAGCAACAGCGGGAAGCCGCCCTCTCCCTCACGGACGAAGGCGATCTCGACGTCGTCGAGGCGCGCGCGATGGACCTCGAAGCGCTCGGGATCGCGGTCGGCCGCCACGGTGACCGGAGCCTAATCGCAGCGCGTCGGGCAGCATCGGTCCGCCATCACGTACAAGCCCGGCGCCCGAATTCAGGCCGGCGGGCGATACGCGACCCGGCCGCAAATGGCCAAAATTTCGCCATGAGGACGCGTAGGAAGCACCGAACGATCGCCGCCGTGGCCGCGCCCTTCGGCCGCGACCTCGACTCGACGTTCCAGCGAATCGAGAGATTCGTCGCGGCCGCTCGGTCCCGGGGCTCCTCGCTGGTCGTCTTTCCGGAGTGCACGCTCGGCGGATACCTGTGGGACGCCGCCTCGGGGCACCTCGCCCCGGACGCGCCGCCGCCGCTCGCCCCGGACGGCCCTGAGATTCGTCGTCTCGCGCGGATCGCGGGGCCGACGGTCGTGTGCGCCGGCTACTCGGAGCGGGGCGCCGCGGGCCCGTACAGCAGCGCCGTCTGCGTGAGCGGGGACGGCGTACTCGGGCACCACCGCAAGATCCACCTTCCGCCCGACGAGGCGGGGGCCTACCGTCCCGGCGACGGCTTCACCGCCTTCGACACGCCCGTGGGCCGGATCGGCATGCTCATCTGCTACGACAAGGTCTTCCCCGAGGCGGCGCGCTCGCTCGCGCTCGACGGAGCGGAGATCGTGGCTTCGCTCGCGGCGTGGCCGGTCTGCCGGAAGCGGCCTGCCCACCGTCTCGCCCGCGACCGTCAGGCGCGGCAGTTCGACCTGCTCGACGAGGCCCGCGCGGTCGAGAACCAGGTCGTTTGGGTCTCGGCGAACCAGACCGGCCCCTTCGGGCAGCTGCGCTTCTTCGGCCGGGCGAAGATCGTGGATCCCGATGGCAGGGTGCTCGCGGCCACGTCCGCGAGGGCCGGCATGGCCGCCGCTAGGATCGATGCACGAATGGCAGTACGCGCCGCGAGGGGAGCACTCTCGCATCTCGAGGACAGGCGGCCCACCGCCTACCGGCTCGATCCCCCGACGGGCTCGCTCCGAGCCCCCGCCGCGGTCGGCTAGCGCGCGCCGCCCGAGGAGCGCCGGCGACATGTGTGGAATCGCTGCCGAGTACGGCCGCCCCGGCTCGGGGGCGACCGTCCGCGGGTCCTTCGCGGTCGAGGGTGACCCCTGCGGGGTAGAGACGCGCTTCAAGGTGCTGGGCGGCGCCGACTGCGACGACGGGAACGCATGCCCGGACATCGGCTTCATCGCGCGGGGCCGGGACCAGCAGGTCGCCGGCTGCTGACCGCGGGTCCGATTTGCGCCGAACGCTGATCCCGATCGCCGCGCTCGCGATCCTCGCGACGGCGGCGCCGGCCGCCGCCCAGGCGGCCACCGACCCCTACATCGTCGTCCTGGAAGACCGCGTGGAGAACCCCGCGGCCGTGGCCGACTCGCAGCGCGACCGCTACGAGACGACCGCGGCGACGCACGTCTTCGATGACGCGCTCACGGGCTACGCGGCGGACGTGCCGAGCGACGAGGTGAGGCAGCTGCGCGCCGATGACCGCGTCGCGTACGTCGAGCGCGACCGCAGGATGAGCGTCGCGGCGACCCAGGAGTCCCCGCGCTGGGGGCTCGACCGGATCGACGAGCGAAAGCGCCCGCTCAACGACGCGTTCCGCTACGACCGGACCGGGGACGGCGTGACGGCCTACGTGCTCGACACCGGCCTGCGGACCTCACACGAGGAGTTCGGCGGCCGCGCGTCCAGCAGCCCGGACTTCGTTGGCGACGGCCAGGCGGCGACCTCCGGCGGCGACTGCCATGGTCACGGCACGCACGTCGCGGGCACGCTCGCCGGGCAGCGCTACGGGGTGGCGAAGTCCGCATCGGTCGTCGGGGTGCGGGTCCTCGACTGCTTCGGGGACGGTCGCAACTCGGAGGTCATCGACGGGATCGACTGGGTCACTGGCGACCACTCCGCGGATGAGTCCGCCGTGGCGAACCTCAGCCTCGGCGGCCTGCAGAGCCGCGCGGTCGACGATGCGGTGAGGAGCTCGATCGACGACGGCGTGAGCTACGCGATCGCCGCCGGCAACGGCGCAGGAATCGGTGGGGGCGATGCCTGCGACAACTCGCCGGCGCGCGTCGGGAACGCGATGACGACCGCGTCGGTGGACCGCGACGATCGCAAGCCGTCGTGGTCCAACTTCGGCCGCTGTGTCGACTGGTTCGCGCCCGGCGTGGACGTGAAGTCGGCGTGGAGCGGCGGCGACTCGGACACGAAGCGCATGGACGGCACGTCGATGGCGGCGCCGCACTCCTCAGGCGTCGCGGCGCTGTATCTCGACCGGCACCCCGGGGCCTCGCCGGGGAAGGTGCGCGACGAGGTCTACGAGCGCACGACGCGCGGGATCGTCCGCTCCGCCCAGACCCCGCACGACCACCTGCTCTTCACGGACTTCTGAAGCACGTAGCGGCGGCTCCTTGGGCGGCCCGCCGTGCTCTGCAGGGACCGCGGGACGGGAAGCGCGCCGCATCGCGTTTGCGACCCTTGCCCCGTGGAGCACCTCGAGCTCACCGTCCTCGGCCTCCTCGCGCTCATCTCGGCCCTCGCGGTCCTCGCGCGCTTCGTGAGCGTCCCCTATCCGATCCTCCTGCTCGTGGGCGGCCTCGGCGTGGGCTTCGTCCCCGGCGTACCCGACGTCGAGCTCGCCCCCGAGCTCGTGCTCCTCCTCTTCCTGCCGCCGCTCCTCTACGTGTCGGCGTTTTTCTCGTCGCTTCGGGAGCTGCGCCGGAACGTACGGCCGATCGGCATGCTCGCGATCGGGCTCGTCATCGCCACGACGCTGATCGTGGCCGTCGCCGCGCACTTCCTCGTCGGGCTCCCGTGGGGGGTCGCGTTCGTCCTCGGCGCGATCGTCTCGCCGACCGACCCCGTCGCGCCGGCGACGATCGTGAGGCGCCTCGGGGTGCCGCGTCGCGTCGTCACGGTGATCGAGGGCGAGAACCTCACCAACGACTGGACCGCGCTCGTCGTCTACCGCTTCGCGGTCGTCGCGGTCGTGACGGGCAGCTTCTCGCTCGTGGACGCGGGTCTCCGATTCGTTCTCACCGGCGTTGGCGGCGTGGCGATCGGGCTCGCCACGGGCTGGCTCGTGGCACAGGTTCGGCGCCGGCTCGACGACCCCCCGACCGAGATCACGATCTCGATCCTCACCGCCTACCTGGCGTACATCCCAGCCGAGGAGCTCGGCGTCTCGGGGGTGCTCGCCGCGGTCACGGTGGGCGTCTACCTCGGCTGGCGCTCGCACGAGCTGGTCAAGCCGTCCACGCGCATCCAGGTGACGTCCTTCTGGGAGGTGCTCCAATTCCTCCTCAACGCGATCCTGTTCGTGCTCGTCGGACTCCAGTTGCCCGGGATCGTCGCGAACCTGTCCGGCGAGTCGCCCGGGCAGCTCATCGGCTACGGCGTCCTCATCGGAGCGACCGTGATCGTCGTCCGGGTGGTGTGGGTCTACGTCCTCACCTACCTGCCGCGCGCCCTCAGCCGGCGGCTCCGCGAGCGCGACCCGTATCCCTCGCCGCGCGTCGTGGGCGTGATCGCATGGAGCGGCATGCGCGGCGCGGTCTCGCTGGCGGCCGCGCTGGCGATCCCCCTCACCGTGGATGGCGGCGGTCCCTTCCCCGAGCGCGACCTGGTCATCTTCCTCGCCTTCTGCGTGATCCTCGCGACCCTCCTCCTCCAGGGTCTGACGCTCCCACCGCTGATCCGCCTGCTCGGCGTCACCGACGACGGGCTCGCCGAGCAGGAGGAGATCGGGGCGCGCCACGAGACCGCCCGTGCGGCGCTCGCGCGCATCGACGAGCTCGCCGGCGAGGACTGGGTCTACGACGGCACGGCCGAGCGAGCGCGCGGGATGTTCGACTATCGCCGCCGGCGGTTCGCCTCGCGCCTGGACGAGGACGACGACGGCGGCTACGAGGAGCGCTCGGACGCGTACCAGCGCTTCCTGCTCGAGGTCCTCGCCGCGCAGCGGGCGGCGCTGCTCGAGCTCCGCAACGACGGGACGATCAGCGACGAGGTGATGCGCGCGGTCCAGCGCGACCTGGACCTCGAGGAGTCGCGGCTCGAGCTGACGCGCTGAGCGAGCCCCCTCGGCGGGCCCGACCCGGTCGTAGTCTTCGTCGGGTGATCTTCCGGCAGATCACCCACGACGATCTCGGCTGCGCCTCCTACCTCGTCGGGGACGACGACGCCGGGGTGGCCGCGGTCGTCGACCCGCGGTTCGAGATCGACGACTACCTCGAGCTCGCGCGCTACATGGGCGTGCACATCGACCACGTGCTCGAGACGCACAACCACGCCGACCACGTGTCGGGTCACGGGCGCCTCGCCGCGGCCACCGGCGCCGTGATCCACGTCCACCGCGAGGCTGGCGCCGCCTACGAGCACGAGCCGTTCGACGACGGCTGGCAGCTCGAGCTCGGCGCGCTCCGGGTCACGGCGCATCCACTCGCCCGGACACCGGCCCGAGCACACGGCGTTCGCGCTGATCGACACCGCGCGCGGCGACGAGCCGTGGGCGGTGCTCACCGGCGACAGCCTGTTCGTGGGCGACATCGCGCGGCCGGACCTGGCGATCGATCGCGAGGACGGCGCGCGCGGGATCTTCCGGAGCCTGCACGAGCGGCTGCTCACGCTGCCCGCCGACGACCGAGGTCTGGCCGGGGCACCTCGGCGGATCGCTCTGCGGAGGCCCCGGGATGGACCTGAAGGTCTCGTCGACGATCGGGTACGAGCTGGCGCACAACGAGCTGCTCGCGCGAGGCCGACGAGGAGCGGTTCGTCGAGCGCGCGCTCGCGACGCTCGGCCCGCAGCCGCCCAACTTCGAGGCGATCGTCGAGCTGAACCGCGGCCCGCTCCTCACCGACGGAGTCGAGATCGCTGCCGCTGGCGCCGCGGCAGGTCGACGAGCGGCGCTCGCGGGCGCTCGTGGTGGACGTCCGCACCGACCTCCAGTTCGACGAGGCCCACATCCCGGAGCGGTCTGCATCCCGATGCTGCGGGCCGGGTTCGGCTCGAAGCTGGCCTGGCTCGCGGATCGTGATCAGGAGATCGTGTTCGCCGGCCGGGACGACGAGGACGGCCGCCGCGCGGCGGCGCTCGCGGTCGCCGTGGGCATCCGCAAGCTCGGCGGCTATCTCGGCCGGCGGCATGACGAGCTGGCGCCAGGAGCGGCGCGAGGTCGATCGGACCGAGCGGCTCGAGCTCGCGGACCTGCGCGACCGCGCCGAGGGCGAGGCGGGCCTGCAGATCCTCGATGTGCGCGAGCGCGTGGAGTGGGACGCGGGCCACATCCCCGGCTCGACCCACCTTCCCTACCACGACATCCATGCGCTCCCGGAGGGCATCGACCCCGAGCGGCCGGTGGCCGTCCTCTGCGCCTCCGGCGAGCGTGCGGCGGTGGGCGCAAGCCTCGTCAAGCGGCACGGCGCCGCCGAGGTCATCCACGTCACGACGGGCGGCGTGCCGAAGTGGGAACGGCTCGGGGGCCCGATCGAGCGGTCGTCGACCGGCCGGTCGGCGGCATCTGCCTAGATGTCCCTCTTCCAGGCGGTCCGTCTGTTCTCGGCGTTCGAGTCGGCCGTCTTCGCGGCCCTGCTGGTCGTTTGGCTCGGCCACGTCGACGACCGGGCGACCTTCGTCCTCGGCCTCACCCACGGGGTGGGCTTCCTACTCCTGTGCGCGCTCATCTACTACGCGTGCCTGCGGCGCGCCCTGCCCTGGCCGGTGCTCGCGAGCGCGGTCCTGCTGACGCCGTTCGGGAGCACGATTCACATCGAGCTGCTCCGTCGTCGCCAAGTAGCCTGATTCGGCGTGCCGCCGCTCAACGTCCCAAACGTGCTCACGGTGTTCCGAATCCTGCTCGTGCCGGTGCTCGTCGTCGCGCTGCTCGAGGAGACGGACAGCGGCTCCCTGGTGGCCGCGATCGTCTTCGCGGTCGCCGCGTCGACCGACGGCCTCGATGGCTACCTCGCGCGCTCGCGCGAGGACGTGACCGCTTTCGGGCGGGTGATGGATCCGATCGCAGACAAGCTGCTGATCGCCGCTGCACTGATCGCGCTCGTGAGCCTCGACCGCGTGGCGTCTTGGGTCGCGATGGTGATCATCGCGCGCGAGTTCGCGGTCAGCGGGCTGCGCATCTGGGCGGCCCAGCAGGGCGCCTCGATCGCGTCGAGCCCGCTCGGAAAGGCGAAGACCGTGTCCCAGGTCGTGGCGGTGCTCGCGCTGATCGCGGCCGGCGACCCGAACGCCGCGTGGGTGGACGCGCTCGTCTACGTCGCAGTCGCCCTCACGCTGGTCTCGGGGGTCCAGTACTTCGGATCGTCGCGGCGGGCGGTCGACTCCGCCCACGCTCCGCGGGCGCGTCCCGAGCCCTCCTGACGCGGCCTCAGTTCGCCCGCAACTCGGGCGGCGCGATGACGGGCTCGGCCGGGCCCGGGGCGGCGGGCGCCGAGTGCGGCTCCGCGAGCCGCTCGAGCAGCTCGACGCGGCTCGTGCCGCGTCGCTCGAGCGCCAGGTCGAGCGCCGCGCCGTAAATCCCGACCACGCCCGCGAGCACGTCGACGGTCCCAACGAGCGTCGCGCCGCGAGACCGGCAAGCATCGAAGGCGCGCGCGGCTACGAGGTCGGAGGCATCGTCACCCATCGTCCGCGCTCGCCAGGCGCGCGCGGCGGGCGATCGCGCTCCCGCTTCGAGCGGCGCGGCGGCGACGCCGAGCGCTTGAAGCGCGCAGCCGACCTCGCCGTGGAGGCGCATCACGCGGACCCAGCAATCCGCCTCGTCGTTCGGCGACGCGGCGAACCGGACCGCCGTGCCGGCGAGCGCGAGCACGATGGCGGCGTCCTCGGAAAGGCGGGGGGTGTCAGTCGATTCGCTCACGGGACTCGGCCCATGTATCGACTCGCGCCACCCGCCGGCGGAGCGCGCCGCACGCGCGCTGGACGCTTATCTACTGGCGGGCGCTCAGTCCGCGGCCGTCTCGAGCCACTCGCGCATCGTCGTCTGCGCGGTGGCGGGCTCGCCCCCCAGCTCGCCCCGGAGCTCGCCGAACAGCCCGTGGCGCTCGGCCACGACGTTGTGCTTGTGGATCGTCTCGAGGTTCTCCTGCCGCGCGTGGAGGAACGCCTCGTCGCCGAGCGTCGGGAACTCCTCGACGGCCATTCGGACCATCTCCCTGACGCAGTCCTCCACGAAGCGCGGTCGGCGATGCGCCTTCTCCACCACCGCGACCTCGTCCGGCCGCTTCAGCAGCTCGTAGATCTCGGAGCTCATCGAGGACTCCACGATCTCGAGCAGCGTCGCGGCCGCGATCGGCTCGTCGCATCCCTCGGGGCACCCGATCTGAAGCGTTCCCTCGCCGCGCTGGTTGTGGGTCGCCACCGGAACCCGCTCGAGGATTCGCTCGACCTCCGAGGAGCTGAAGCCGTCCTCCTCGAGGCGGGCGCGAGCACGGTCGGTAGTCATCTCCTGCGCACACGGGCAGGCGGTCATGCCCTGCGCCCGCACGCCGACGATCCTCCGCGTGCCGCGCTCCGACGCAACCGCCGAGCCGAGCAGCGTGTAGATCTCCTGCGTCGGCCGGCCCGAGACCGGCGCCGGCTTGTGCTCGGGATAGCGTGCCGCGAGCGTGACCTCGGCCCGCAGGCCGCCCTGGCGCTCGCGCACCCGTTCGGCGATGCGCGCGGCGAGCGCCTCCGCCGTGAACGCGGCCGATAGCACCACCTCGTCGATCGCCTCGTCCACGACCTCGTCGAAGCGCGACATATGGGCGCCCTTCTGCTCACGGCCGAGGTCCACGTAGCACTCGAGCTCCGCGTAGAACAGCTGCTCCGCTCCCTCGGGTCCGATCCGGATGACCTTCTCGACGCCGGTCACCCCGACGCGGGACAGCCCGATCTGGGTGCGCGGGCGGCGCGCCTGGATGTCGTCTCCGTCGCGCCCGATGAGGACGGATTCGTGACTCATAGGTCCGGTCCACGATAGCGTCGAACACCGGCCCCCACGAGCCGCGATGCAGCGCTATAGTCCGCCGTCCACTGCTCGAAAAGGACTCGCGGGCGGGGACATTTAGGGGGAAGGTGTCGGATGGTGGTTGAAGGGACCACGGGGGCCGGCGATCGCGTCTCACAGGAGTAGGGACTTGACCGTCAAAGACGAGACCGCCCTCCTCGAGGAAGCCGAGGGCTCCCCACTGTCCGACGTCGAGCAGCTGCGCCGCCTGGTGGCCGAGGGCAAGGAGCGCGGCGTCCTGACGTTCGAGGAGATCGCGCGCTGCCTCGAGGAGGTCGACGTAACCAAGGAGCAGGTCCTCCAGCTCCACGGGAACCTGCTCGAGAACGGGATCGAGGTCGTTTCCCAGGACGACGGCAAGCCGGCTGTGTCCGAGATCGACCGCATCGAAGCCGCTGCGGACAAGGATCGCCAGGGCGCGAAGAAGGTCACGCTCGACCTGACCGTCGAGCCGAGCCTCGACTCCCTGCGCCTCTACCTGCGCTCGATCGGCAAGGTGGAGCTCCTCACGGCCGATCAGGAGGTCGGGCTCGCGAAGCGGATCGAGCGCGGCGACATGTCCGCGAAGCAGCACATGACCGAGGCCAACCTGCGCCTCGTCGTCTCGATCGCCAAGGGCTACCTCGGGCGCGGGTTGACGTTCCTCGACCTGATCCAGGAGGGGTCACTCGGCCTCATCCGAGCCGTCGAGAAGTTCGACTACCGCCGCGGCTACAAGTTCTCGACCTACGCCACCTGGTGGATCCGCCAGGCCGTGACCCGCGCGATCGCCGACAAGGCGCGGACGATCCGGATCCCGGTCCACATGGTCGAGAAGCTCAACAAGGTCGTGCACGTGGAGCGCCAGCTCGTCCAGGAGCTCGGGCGCGAGCCGACGCCCGAGGAGATCGCCGCCGAGCTCGACGTCACTACCCAGGAGGTCAAGGACATCCTGCGCATGGCGCAGCTCCCGATCTCGCTCGAGAAGCCGATCGGCGACGAGGAGGACTCGGAGCTCGGCGACTTCCTCGAGGACGAGAGCGCCGAGTCGCCGCTCGAGCTCGCGATGGAGAACCTTCGCCGCGAGAACGTCAGGAAGGCGCTCGACGCCCTGCCGGCCCGCGAGCGCGAGGTCATCGAGATGCGGTACGGGCTGAAGGGCCACCAGGCGCGGACGCTCGAGGAGGTCGGGCGCGCGTTCGGCGTCACCCGCGAGCGCATCCGCCAGATCGAGAACAACACGCTGAAGAAGCTCGAGCTGCTGCCCGAGGCGCAGCGGCTGCGCGACGCCTCGTAGCGAGACCGGTCGGCTCTAGACTTTTCGGCCCTCGGGGGGATGTCCGAGTGGTTAAAGGAGACGGGCTGTAAACCCGTTGGCTATGCCTACGCAGGTTCGAATCCTGCTCCCCCCACTTCGTGAGCGTGGAGGCAAGCGCTCCAGACCGCCTCGCGCGCGAAGTCCCAGATTCCAGAGAGGAGCTGCTCGTGAACCGCGAAGACCTCCCCGCCCCCGCAGAAGGGCTCCTACTTACGCACTTCCTGACGGTGCGTGACGTTCCGCGGTCCCGCGCCTTCTACGCCGAGGTTCTCGGCGGCGAGGTGGTGCTCGAGGAGAACCCGTGCATCGTCAAGGTCGCAAACGGCTGGATCATCATGAACCCGGGCGGCGGTCCGACGCCGGACAAGCCCGACGTGACGCTGGAGCCGCCGACCGACCCCCAAACCGTCTCGAGCTTCCTGAACGTGCGCGTCGCCGACATCCGCGCGTCCTACGACGAGTGGAAGGCCAAGGGGGCTGAGTTCCTCACCGAGCCGATCGATCGCGGCGCCGAGTTGCGCTGCTACATGCGCGATCCGGACGGGTACTTGATCGAGGTCGGCCAGGCCACCGGCATGCTCGAGGGCATGTTCGCTGAGCGTTCCGACGAGGAGCGTTCCTAGCCGGCGACGATCCAGACCGCCCGCGCGCGAACGATCTCGCGGCCCTCGACCGTGAGCGAGCAGTCCGCGAACGCCAGTGTGCCGCCGACGCGGTCGACGCGCGTGCGCGACTCGATCCAGTCGCCCGGCGCGGCCGGCTTCAGGAAGTCGACCGTGAGGCTCACCGTGGCCCGGTCGCGGTCGTCGTCCGCGTCGGCCTCGATGGCGCGGCCGAGCGCGAAGTCGGCGAAGGTCGAGAGGAGGCCGCCCTGCACCGCGCCGCGATGATTCGCGTGGCGCTGGTCGGTGCGCAGGCCGAGCACCAGCTCGCCGTCGCCCTCACGCACGAAGACGGGGCCGACGTGCTCGATGAAGGGGCCCTGATTCTCGAACCGGGTGAAGCCGGCGGGGACGTCCATGCCCCCCAGTATCTAACGGAGCCCTTCGATGAGGTCCAGCAGGGCGGGCTCGACCTCCGTCCTCGCGGCCTGGGGATCAGCGGCGTTCGCGATCATCATCCCGGCCTCGCCCATCGCGCCGAGGAGCAGGTGCGCGAGCGGCTCGACCGGCTGACGGCGGAACGCGCCCGCCTCCATCGCGTTCTCGAGGCCGAATCGCACGAGGCCTAACCCATACCTTGCGTCGATCTCGCGCCACTCTCGCCCAGCCGAGCACCGACGGCGCCTCGAGCAGCGCGATCCGCGCGAAGGCGGGATCGGTGCACACGTCGAGGAAGCTCGCCACGCCTCGCCGAAGGAGCTCCAGCGGGTCCTGACCGGCCTCGGCGAGCTGCGCGCCGATACGCTCCGCGAGCTCGCGCTCGATGCCCTCGTGAACGGTCCGGAAGAGGTCGCGCTTGTCGCCGAAGTGGTGGTAGAGCGCCCCGCGCGTCACCTGTGCCTCGCGCACGATCTCCTCGGTTCCGACGGCGGCGTAGCCGCGCTGCGAAAAGAGGCGCCGGGCCGTATCGAGGAGCCGGGTCCGGGTCGACTCGGACCGCTCCGCGTTGGTCGTCCGCTTGGCCGGAGTCACGGGCTCGCCTCCACTACATACATACAGCTTGTATGTTACGGTGTCGGGCGGACGACCGAAAGGAGACCGCTCATGAGGAACGCGTACTGGCGATCGGACAAGCTCGGAGAGCCGGGCACGATCGAGCTGCCGCAGGGGACGCTCGGATATCGCGACGCGGGGTCGGGACCGCCGCTCGTATTCGTTCACGGACTGCTCGTCAACGCGAACCTCTGGCGCAAGGTCGTCGAGCAGCTCGCCCCGGACTTCCGCTGCGTGGCGCTCGACCTGCCGCTCGGCTCGCACGAGCTGCCGATGCCGGACGCCGACCTGTCGCCGCCGCGGCTCGCGGACCTGATCGCCGACGCGATCGAGGCGCTGGGGCTCGAGGACGTCACGCTGATCGGAAACGACACCGGTGGAGCTCTGTGCCAGATGGTGGTCACGCGCCGGCCGGAGCGAATCGCGCGCCTCGTGCTCACCTCGTGCGACTACCGCGACAACTTCCCGCCGCCGATGTTCGACTACTTCAAGCCCGCGGTCCGCATCCCCGGCGCGATTCCGCTGCTGCTCGCGCCGATGCGCATTGCTGCCCCGCGGCGGCTCCCGATCGCGTTCGGCTGGCTGACCAAGCGACCAATCGACCGGCCCGCCGAAGACTCCTACGTGTTGCCGACGCTCTCGAGCCCGGCGGTGCGCGACGACCTGAAGCGGGTGATCCGGGGGATCGACAAGCGCCACACGAACGAGGCGGCCGACCGGCTCGGCACGTTCGACCGGCCCGCCCTCATCGCCTGGTCGCGCGAGGACAAGTTCTTCAAGCCGGAGCACGCCGAGCGCCTGGCGGATGAGCTCCCGCGGGCGCGGCTCGAGTGGATCGACGACAGCCGTACCTTCTCGCCCGAGGACCAGCCGGCCAGGCTCGCCGAGCTGATCGGCGACTTCGTACGGGAGCCCGCGCCCGCGACCGACGCAGGGTAGGGTCCGCGGCTCCGCGCGAGCGAACGGAAGCGAGGGCAGATGGGCGATGGCGTCGTCGTCACGGGGGCTTCGACCGGCATCGGGGAGGCGACCGCCCTCCACCTCGACGCGCTCGGCCTCCGCGTCTTCGCCGGGGTCAGGAAAGAGGCCGACGGCCAGCGGCTGAGCGCCGCCGGCTCGGAGCGGCTGACTCCCGTCACGATCGACGTCGCCGACCAGAGCTCGATCGAGCGGGCCGCCACACAGGTCGCGGAGGCGACCGGTGAACGGCTGTCCGGGCTCGTGAACAACGCGGGCATCGCGGTGTCCGGTCCGCTCGAGTTCATTCCGCTTGACGAGCTGCGGAATCAGCTCGAGGTCAACGTCGTGGGCCAGGTCGCGGTCACCCAGGCCTTCCTGCCGATGCTTCGCGCAGCCCAGGGGCGGGTCGTCAACATCGGCTCGGTCGGTGGCCGCGTGGCGCTTCCGTTACTCGGCCCCTACAACGCCTCCAAGTTTGCCCTTGAGGCGCTGACCGACTGCCTGAGGCGCGAGCTGCGTCCGTGGGGCATCGAGGTGGCGGTCATCGAGCCGGGCGGCATCGCCACGCCGATCTGGGACAAGTCGGGCGCGGCGGCTAACGACCTGCTCGCCGGCATGCCGCCGCAGGTGGAGGAGCTCTACGGGCACCTGATCTCGGCGATCCGGCGAGAGGCGGAGAAGACGGGCCGGACCGGCCTGCCGCCGAGCGCCGTCGCGGAGGCCGTCGAGCACGCGTTGACGGCGGACAAGCCGAAGACCCGCTACCTGATCGGACGCGAGGCGAAGGCGCGCGTCGCGATCTCGCGGCTCATCCCGGACCGCGCCTTCGACGCGCTGGTCGCGCGCTCGCTGACCCGCGGCTAGACGGCGAGGCGCGGGTACAGTTAGGGCGCTCGCGACGGCCACGGGCCGGCGACGCGCAGCGCCCAGTTAGCTCAGTTGGTAGAGCACTTCCATGGTAAGGAAGGGGTCATCGGTTCGAGTCCGATACTGGGCTTGGCTCTGGCGTGGCCCTGATCCTCGGCCGCTCGGCCCACCGCTCGTGGTGGGCGAGCGCTAAGTCGACTTGCTTATCCGACCGAGTCGCGCCACTCGGTGGTGCGCTGGAGAATCGGGACGCCTGCTTCGGCGTCGAGCACGGGGGACACCTCGTACTCGAAGAAGGGCGTGTAGGGCGCGATCGCTTCCGCGATCGCCTCGGCGGAGTCAACCTCGGCGACGAGGAAGCCGCCGTTGCCGTCCGCGCGGAAGTAGTGGGCGCGGAACTCGAACCCCTCCGGCGGCTGCCAATTGGTGAAGAGTTGAAGCGCTCGGTTCTCGCTCTGCTCGGGGACTCCCGGACGGGGCTTGTAGATGACACCGAACAGCATGAGGGCCTCCCTCGGGTCGATTGCGAGCGATGCTCCCACGGTCGCTCGGAGCGGTCAATGCATCCGTCCCGGATCGCCGGCGGAGAAACTGCGCTGGGGTCGCCGTCCCAAGACGGCCCTCGAGAACCCCGCGTGCTCAGGCCAGCAGTGCGGCCCCAGAGCCTTAGTCCGCTACGAGCTCGGACGAGTCCGATACTGGGCTTGGTCACCGCGCCGGCCGCGCGCCGGTAGCCTCCGCCGACCATGATGGAGCCCTCCCGCACCGGCCTCTACGCACTCATCGCGGCGTTCGTCGTGCTCGGGCTCCTCAGCTTGGTGGTCGGAGGCTTCCTGAGCTTCCTGATCTACCTCCTGATGCTCGGGATCGTCGTGTACTTCGTCCTCGTAGCCGTGCGCGAGCGCGCTCGCGCCAAGGAGCGCGTGGCGGCCCAGGAGGAGTCGCAGTCGCCGGACGACGGCTGAGCCGCGCTTTCATCGTCGTTTCATTCACACTCGCTAAGAGAGCGAGTTGGGATCCCCAACGCGAAGGAGGCTCGAGATGACGGGTCGATCGAAGGTGTTTGCCGCCGGAGCGGCGGCGCTCGCGCTGGCGGCGGCCGGCGGCGGCCTGGCGCTGGCGGGAGCCGGAGGGGGCGACGACGCCGGCGACTCGGAGACGCCGATCAGCGGCGACCCGCTCGATCGCGCGAGCGCGGCCGCGCTCCAGCACGTCGGCGAGGGCGAGGTCACGGACACCGAGACCGGTGACGAGGAGAGCTACTACGAGGTCGAGGTCACCCTCGACGACGGTCGCCAGACCGACGTGCAGCTCGATCGCGACTTCAACGTGGTCGGCGACGAGACCGACGGCAAATCGGACGAGGACTGAGCTCCTAGGGGCGTCCGCCGCCCGGCGCGTACCCGGGTGACCCGGGGCCGCTCTCGGGCCTGCCGCCCGACGCCCGGCCTGGCGGCTGGGTCGGTGGACCGCCCGGGATGTCGCGGCCGGATGGCGTCATGGCAGGCCGCCCCGGGGACCCGCCGCTCGGCGGGCCGCCGCCACCGTTCTCGCTGGGTGGCGACCCCGCGGGGGGACCCTCGGAGGCGGGGGGCTCGTCCTCCGCGTTTTCACCGACTTCCGCCTGGGGCGCCCGCGGCTGAGCCGCCGGCTCAGGCCCCCCGTCACCGCCTGAGGCAGGTGGAAGGCCCTGAACGTTTGAGCCAGCCCGCTCGCCGCCGTCACCCGCGCGCCGGCCATCGCCCGCCCGCCGGTCATTCCCGCGGGGGGCCAGCGCAGGTAGCGGTCGCGCCGGCTCCCTGGTGGCGAGCTCCGAGGAGGTCCCCGGCTCGGAGCCAAGGGCGCTCTCGTTCGGAGGTTCTCCGGCGGGCAGCGGCCCAACGTCCGTCGTAGCTACGAGAGCGATGAGCAGCCACACCGCCGCGAGCCCGGTGACGGCGCGGCGCATCGTCGGTCTAACCGGTGCGAGGAGGGTCGCTCGGATCGGCCGTCCAGCCCCGCCCGCCCTCGCGGCGCGGGCGGTTTGGAGCAAGGCAATGAGCTGGAGCGCCTTTGCCCCCGCCAGGACCAAAGCGAGGATCCCGATCGTCACGAGAACGGGCCCGATCGGCATCGCGAGCAGGCCACCGTCGCCCGGCGCATCGCCGGCGGTCACGGCATCGAGCAGCCTGAAGACGGCGTCGATCGCCGCGATCATCGCGACGGCGAGGCCGAACTGGCGGGCCACGGCCAGCCAGCTGGCGGTGCTGCTCTCCCCGCGCGCGGTGCGCACGAGCTCGAACAGCGGCAACGCCAGCGCCGAGAGGATGAAGAAGAGGCCGCCCAGCCCCAGTCCGGGGAGTCCCGCCGACATCAGTGCCCCTTCTCGTAGACGAGCAGCGGCCGCCGCAGCACGAGCTCGCTGAAGAGCGCACGGAGCATGTAGACGCCGTTCACGACGCGCACCACGAAGAAGCTCGGAAAGCTCGCGAGCGCCCGACCGATCTCGCGGCGCCGCACGGCCTGGGCGAGGACGGGCACCAGCACGACCGGCGCATCGATCAGGTATCCGAGCAGGAACAGCGGGTCCACCAGGATCGCGAGGAGCGGGATGAGGATGAGGTAGGCGAGCGACGCCACCGCCGCGTCCCAGAAGGCGACTGCCACGACCGAGCGCAGGTAGCCGAGGTGCAGGATGTCGTGCCAGTGCAGCTGCACGTTCTGCACGAACCCGTGGGACCAGCGGCGCAGCTGCTTGCCGAGGAACCGGAGGTCGTGGGGCTCGATCGGGTAGGAGACCGCCTCGGGCAGGAAGCGCACCTTGTGACCGAGCCGGTACATGCTCCAGGTCAGGTCCATGTCCTCGGCGAGCGTCCGCGTGGACCATCCGTCGAGCTCCCGTAGCCTGTCCGTGCGGTACATCGAGAAGCAGCCCGACGAGATCAACGGCTTGTCGAACGAGTCCTGGACGCGCTTGAAGAAGCCGAACGAGAGCATGTACTCGACGTAGCGACCGCGTTCCCAGACCGTCTTGACCCGCTGGGGAAGCACGAGTCCGCAGGCGGCGGCCACGTTCTCGTCGTCAAAGGCCGGCAGGAGCCGCTCGATCGCGTCGTCGGCCAGGACGGTGTCGGCGTCGAGGGCCATGGTCAGCTCGGTCTCGACCGAGGCGAGACCCACGTTCTGGGCCCCGGCCTTCGATCCGGTGTTGCGCTCGGGCCGGATCACGGCGGCGCCGGCGGCGCGGGCGACCTCCCCGGTCCCGTCGGTCGAGCAGTCGTCGATCACAATGATCCGGCTGGGCCGCACGGTCTGGCGCAGCAGCGAGCGGACCGTCGCCCCGACGCTCGCCGCCTCGTTGTAGGCGGGCACGAGGACCGTAAGCGCGCGCGGCCCTGTCGGGCGATCGTGGTGGGCTCGCATGTGGAGGGCTGGGGTGCTCTACGCGCGAGCGGGCCCGCTACCGCCCGTGCTCGAAGCGCGTCTGTTCCTGGGCGGTGCGCTCCGCGTACGGCACGGCCTCGAGCCGCGCGTCCGGGATCTGCTCGCCACTATCGACTGAGCGCCCGTACGTCCCTTCGTCGAGGCGGCGCTCCGCGCGCCCGACGGCGGCCAGCTCCTCGCGGAGCCGGTCGGCCATGCCGTCGTCGCGCTCCTTCTCGAAGAGGTCGGTGGCCGTGTCCGCAGGATGCTGGTCGAGGTCCGAGAGCTCGTCGCTCGGCTCGGCGCGCAGAGCCGCGAGCGCACCCTCGATTCGGGCGCGTTCGCGGCTCAGGAGTTCACGGGCCTGGCTCGGGTCCATCCGGCGCCAGTCTAGTTCGGCGTCGCGCCGCGAGGCGCTGCTAGGCGGCCTCGCGGAGGGCGGACAGCTCGTCGTTCGAGGCGAGCTGCTTGAGCGCCTGGTCCTCGAGCTGGCGCACCCGCTCGGGCGAGATGCCGAGTCGCCGGCCGGTCTCCCGGAGCGGCGTGGGCTCCTCTCCGTCGACCCCGAATCGGAGCCGCACGACCTGGCGCTCACGCGTCGGCAGGCCCTTGAGCGCGCGCTGCACGGCCTCCTCGTCGGCGGTCGCGACGACCTCTGCCGCCGGCTCGGGCTGATCGCTAGCCACGAGCTCGCCGAGCGATGTCTCCGCGTCCTCGCCCACGGGCTTGTCGAGGCTTGTCGGCGCCTGGTCCGCCTTGCGGATCTCGACGACCTCCTCGAGCGTCAGCTCGGTGGCCTCGGCCACCTCCAGCTCGGTCGGCTCGCGGCCGAGCTTGACGTTGAGCTCGCGCTCCGCGCGGCGGATCTTCCGTGCGCGCTGGCCGATGTGGACCGGGAGGCGGATCGTCCGCCCCGAGTTCTCGAGCCCGCGCTGGATCGACTGACGGATCCAGAGCGTCCCGTAGGTGGAGAACTTGAAGCCCTTCCGCCAATCGAACTTCTCGACCGCACGGATCAGCCCAAGCATGCCCTCCTGCACGAGGTCGCCCAGCGGGAGGCCCTGCCCCTGGTACTTGCGCGCCACGGACACGACGAGCCGCAGGTTCGAGTTGACGAGCCGATCCTTGGCATCGAGATCGCCACGCTCGATCCGCTGTGCCAGCTCGACCTCCTCGGCCGCGGTCAGAAGTGGGTACTTCCGCGCCGCGTTGAAGAACGTCTGGAGCGAGTCGGTCGCCGTGTCGGGAACGGCCTGGGCGGCGGCGACGCCGCGCTCGGCCGGGGTAGGAGTGTCAGTTGCCGTAGTGCTCATCCTTTCAAACTTCTATACTTTTCGAACTACAGAAATTATACCGAGGAAGGCCACTCTGTCAAGGCGTGGTACCCGCTACGAGCGCGGGTTAGGCGGCCTTGGACTCGCTCAGCACGCAGTCGAGCAGGCCGGGGAACCTGCTCTCGAGGTCGGCCTTGCGGAGCGAGACCAGCCTCCGCGTGCCGTTTACCCGCGTTGCCGTGAGTCCACACTCGCGAAGCACCTTGAGGTGATGCGAGAGGGTCGACTTCGAGGAGATCGAAGGGGCGAGCGAGCCACAGGGTTGCTCCTCGCCGGAGGCGAGCCCGCGGACGATCTCCAAGCGAGCGGGGTCGCTGAGCGCGTGCAGCACGCTTGGGAGCGTGAGCTCGTCGGCGGCTGGATGGGGAACCGTCCTCAAACCTCGGGCTCAATCTCCTTCGATCGACCGCGAACTATCGAAACACTGTAGCGGCGAATGCGCCCGCTGCCAGGGATCTTTCACGCCGCGGTGCTCCCGGCCGGCGGGCGGCGGAACGAGCGGAGCGCACGACCGGGACAACCTCTAAGGGAACCGGCGGCGCGCGCCGACCTAATCCCTGTGTCGTATGCGCGCAAAGCCGGGATCGAGGCCTCTCCGTTGAAGGTCGTGGCCGACGAGAGCACGCTGAACGCGCGTCTCGCTGCGATCGTGCGCTCCTCGGTCGAGGCGATCTTCAGCACGACGCTCGAGGGCGCGATCGCGAGCTGGAACGACGCCGCGGCGCGGCTCTACGGATACTCGGAGGCGGAGATCGTCGGCGAGCACGTCACCCGCCTCCTCCCTCCGGCGCGCGCCGACGTCGACCAGGAGCTCTTCCGCTCTGTGCTCGGTGGCTCGCCGATCGACGAGTACGAGACGCAGCGGGTGACGAAGGACGGGCGCGTCATAGACATCGTCGAGACGCTGTCGCCGGTCCGTCACCCGGGCGGGGGAATGGACGGCGTGGCGGCGATCGGGCGCGACATCTCGCAGCGGCGCCGGTCGGAGCGTGAGCACACCCTGCTTCTCGCCCAGCTCAAGGCGCTCGCGCGCACCGATGAGTTGACCGGCCTGCCGAATCGGCGGGCGTGGGACGAGGAGCTCGGGCGCGAGCTGGCACTCGCGACGCGTCAGGGCGAGCCGCTCTGCGTCGCGATCCTCGACATCGACCGCTTCAAGCGCTTCAACGATCGCTACGGACATGACGCCGGCGACGCGCTCCTCAAGGCCTCCGCCCGGGCATGGAAGGACCAGCTGCGGGCGAGCGACTTCCTCGCGCGCCACGGCGGCGAGGAGTTCGCGATCCTGCTGATGGGGCATACGCCCGACGAGGCGATGGCCGTGACGGAGCGAATGCGGGGCGCGACGCCGTCGAGCCAGACGTGCTCGGTTGGCCTGGCGTTCTGGGATGGCTTCGAGAACGCCGACGCGGTCATGCGCCGGGCGGACGCGGCGCTCTACGCGGCCAAGCGCCGCGGCCGCGATCGGGTGATCGTGGCCGAGCCGCCCGCTCCTGTCGCGTAGTCCGGGCCGGCACGGACGCCGGGCACGGGTGGGACACTTATGCCCGCATGGGGGACGAGCGAGGATCCGCGCCGAGCGCCGATGCCGAAGAGGGAGCGGGGGCGCCGGCGGAGGCCACCGGCCGCGATCGGCCGCGCCCGCAGGTGATCGAGAAGCTCGAGGAGCGTCGCGAGCGGCACCTGGAGCGAAACCGGATCTACCGGGTCGGGGTCGTGATCGTGCGGGTTCGCCCTGGTGCTCGCGGGAATCTTCCTCAGCGGCCCCGGCATTCCAGGGCCGGGATTCCTCGTGATCCTGCTCGGGCTGGGACTGCTCGCGCTCGAGTTCACATGGGCGGCGCGCCTCCTCGAACGAGCGGCCGAGTACGCCGAGCGCGCGAAGGAGCGCGCCGAGCGCACGAGCACCGCGCAGAAGGTCGCGGGAGGCGTGTTGGCCGCGCTCGCGGTCGCCGCCTTCGTCGTGGCGGCGATCCTCTGGGACATCCCGCTTCTGCCGGTCTGAGTCCGGGCACGGGGACCGTCTCGCACGGTCTCGCGGGGCCCCTGTCAGGCGCTACACTCCCTCGACCCCGCGCCGCGGGGGCGATTCCGACCGCCCCGACGCGCGCATCATTCTCGAGGAGCCATGGCCAGCGACGTCCGAATCTCCGTGACGCTCGCTTGCGAGGATTGCAAGCGGCGGAACTACCAAACCGAGAAGTCCAAGCGGAACCATCCTGGCCGGATCGAGTTCCGGAAGTACTGCCGCTGGTGCGGGAAGCACACGCCGCACAAGGAGACTCGATGAGCTTCTCCTTCGCCCAGAGTGCCGTCCGGTAGATGGCGCGCGACCGGCAGTCAGCGAAGCAGCGGCAGGCCGAGCGCCGCGCCGCCCGGCTCCGCGAGCGGGGGGACTCGTCCGCCGCGCGCGAGCGCGTGTCTGACGATGCGGGTCCCGATCGGTCCCGACCGCGATACGGCTCTCGACGGCACGCCTCCCACGAGCCCGCCTGCCGATGATCCGATCCTGGACCCCGGGGCCGAGGCGCGCCTCGCCGCCGCGGCTCCGCCCGAGGACGTCGGGCGCAGCGACACGGTCGTCGAGTCGCCCCCGCCGGCGCCCGACACCCGCGGCGAGGGCATGGCGGACGAGGAGCGGCGCCTCGCGCGCGAGGAGTCGGAGGAGGCGCAGAAGCGGGGCCGGCTCGTCGCCTTCCTGGTCGCGGTCTGGGCCGAGCTCCAGCGCGTCCAGTGGCCGGATCGCAAGCAGCTCACGACGCTGACCGGCATCGTGCTCGGCTTCGTCCTGATCGCCGGCAGCTACCTTGGTCTTCTCGACGCGATCTTCTCGAGGCTCGTCCAGGCGATCCTCTGATCAGCCGAGGCGCCGACCCACAAGCAACGAGGAACCGCATGTTTCGCTGGTACGCCGTCAACACATACTCCGGCCACGAGAACAAGGTCAAGCACAACCTGGAGCACCGGGTGGACTCGCTCGGCCAGGCTCGTCGCGTCCGCCAGATCGTGATCCCCACCGAGCAGATCTCGGAAATCAAGGACGGGCAGAAGATCCAGACCGAGCGCCGGACCATGCCCGGCTACGTGCTCGTGAACATGGACCTCAACGAGGACTCCTGGGGCCTCGTCAAGGGAACGCCAGGGGTCACCGGCTTCGTCGGGCCCCAGAACAAGCCGGTCCCGCTCAACCAGGTCGAGGTCGACCGGCTGCTCAACCGGGACGTGGACACGGCGCGGCCGCGGGCGAGGGCGCAGTTCACGATCGGCGAGTCGGTGAAGGTCGTGTCGGGGCCGCTGTCCGACTTCTCCGGGGAGATCTCCGAGATCAACGAGGACGCCGGCAAGCTCAAGGTCCTGGTCTCGATCTTCGGCCGCGAGACGCCGGTCGAGGCCGGCTTCGACCAGGTGAAGAAGCTTTGATCGCGAGGCGTGAAGCCGAGAGACGACATCAGGACGCGGGGCTGGATGCCTCGCGGAGGTAACCCCTAATGGCCAAGAAGGTCCTCACGATGATCAAGCTCCAGGTGCCGGGCGCCGCCGCCAACCCGGCTCCGCCGGTCGGCCCCGCGCTCGGCCAGCACGGCGTGAACATCATGGAGTTCTGCAAGTCCTTCAACGCGCAGACCCAGGATCAGAACGGGACGATCATCCCGGTCGAGATCACGGTCTTCGAGGACCGCTCGTTCACGTTCATCATGAAGACGCCGCCCGCGGCGGTGCTCATCAAGCAGGCCGCGGGGATCGACAAGGGATCCGGCGAGCCGAACCGCGAGAAGGTCGGACGCATCACGCGCGACCAGGCACGCGACATCGCCGAGACGAAGCTCCAGGACCTGAACGCCGGCGACCTCGACCAGGCCACGAAGATCATCGAGGGCACGGCGCGCTCGATGGGCGTCGAGGTCGGCTAGCTCGATGGCCCACGGCAAGCGCTACCGGGACCTCTACTCGCGCGTCGACCGCGAGCGCGAGTACTCGCCGGCCGAGGCCGTGCAGCTGATCCTGGGCATGCAGTCGAGCAAGTTCCCGGAGACCGTCGAGTGCCACGTACGGACCGGGCTCAACGTCCGCCACGCCGACGAGCAGCTCCGCGGCACGATGTCGCTGCCCCACGGCATCGGCAAGCAGATGACGGTGGCCGTCTTCGCGAAGGGCGACAAGGCGCGTGAGGCGGAGGAGGCGGGCGCCGACGTCGTCGGCGACGACGACCTCGCCGCGCGCGTCGAGGAGGGATTCACGGACTTCGACGTTGCGATCGCGACGCCCGACATGATGCCGGTCGTCGGCAAGCTGGGGCGGATCCTCGGCCCCCAGGGCAAGATGCCGAACCCTCGCGTCGGGACCGTGACGAACGACATCGGCCAGGTCGTGGGCGAGTCCAAGGCAGGCCGCTTCGAGTACCGGACCGATCGCTCGGCGATCGTGCACGTCTCGATCGGCAGGGCCGACTTCGAGGCGCGCGCGCTGCTCGAGAACTACGCGGCGCTCATCGACGAGCTCGTGCGCGCGAAGCCGGCTGCGGCGAAGGGCCGCTATCTGCGCACGATCACGCTCGCGACCACGATGGGGCCGGGGGTACGGGTCGACCCGAGCCGCACGCGCGGGATCGTTGAGGACGTGGACGAGGCCGACGCCGGGGCCGCGGTAGCCTAGGCGCACAGAGAGACCACGCCCTAGACCCCCGGCGGCCGCAGAGCGGCGGAAGACCGGGACAGGCGCGGCCGGCGACGACCCGCAGTCGTCTCCCGAGCCCGCCTGCGCGGGCTCGTCGCGTTCAAGGAGTCAGAGCTTCGAGATGAACAGAGATCAGAAAGCAGCGGTCGTCGAGGAGGTGGCCGGCCAGATCCGCGACGCGGAGGCGATCTTCGCGATCGACTACCGCGGCCTGTCCGTTACCCAGGCGGTGGAGCTGCGGGCGCGGCTCGGCGAGGCCGGCGCGACCTTCCGGGTCGTCAAGAACAGGCTCACCGAGCGCGCCGCCGACGCCGCCGGAGCGGACTCCCTCAAGGCGTTCCTCGACGGCCCGACGGCCTTCACGTTCGTCCGCGGCGACGCGGCGCTCGCCGCGAAGGCGCTCGCGACCTTCCGCCGCGAGAACCAGCTGCTCGAGTTCAAGGGCGGGACGATGGCCGGGGCCGACCTGTCGATCGACGAGATCGAGTCGATCGCCCGCCTACCCGGCCGCGACGCGCTCCAGGCGCAGTTCGTGGGCGTGCTCGCCGCTCCGGTCACCGGCCTGGTACGCGGACTCGGGTCGCTCGTCTCGGGACTCGCGCTTCAGCTCGGGCAGATCGCGGAGCAGAAAGCGGCAGATGGCAGCGGCGAGGGCTCGAACGCGGAGGCGGCTCCGGACGCCGATGAAGAGGCGGATGACGCCGGCGCCGAGCCGACCTCGGACGCGCCCGGCGACCCGGTCGCCGAGGCCGAGGCCGCCGAGCAGGAAGAGACTTCGGGCGCCGACGAGGCGCCGGGCGGTGACGGCGGCGACGCCGCCGCCGCGGACCAAGACGAGAACAAGGAGGAATAGATGGCGGCGACCAGCACGGAGAAGTGGATCGAGGAGCTGAAGGGCATCTCGGTGCTCGAGCTCTCGGAGCGGATCAAGGCGCTCGAGGAGGAGTTCGGCGTCTCGGCCACGGCAGTGGCCGCGGCCGCGCCGGCGGCCGGTGCACCGGCGGGCGGCGACGCGGCGACTGACGAGGAGGAGTCGACGACCGTCGACGTCGTCCTCACCGGCGCGGGCGACAAGAAGATCCAGGTGATCAAGGTGGTCCGCGCGGCCACCGGCCTCGGCCTCAAGGAGGCCAAGGCGCTCGTCGACGAGGCGCCGAAGCCGATCAAGGAGGGCATCGAGCGCGAGGAGGCGGACAAGCTGAAGGCCGACGTCGAGGAGGCCGGCGGCGCCGTCGAGCTCAAGTAACGGTCGTCATGGCCCCGAAATCGGCTACGCTTCTGTTAGGCCCATAGCCGCAGCCGTCCCTCAGCAGCGCCCCGCCACATATCGCGGGGCCTCGGGGCGGGGTCCGTGACGGCCGTTCGTCCGCCCCAGCGGGGGCGGACCTTGGTGTGCTATCTTTGGCGGTCGCGCTCAGCGCCCGCTCGCGTCCCGCCGACCCTCTGAAGGAGCTGCTGTCTTGGCACGTGTTGATGCCCCTCGTCAGCGCCGTAGTTTCGCGCGACTGGAGAACGTACTTCCGCTTCCCAACCTGATCGATATCCAGAAGGCCTCCTTCGCCGCGCTCGTCGACACCGAGAAGGGCGGCCTGCGCGAGACGATCGACGACGTCTCGCCGATCGAGGACTACACCGGCAACCTCGCCGTCGTCTTCGAGGAGATCACCTTCGACGACCCCGTGGCCTCGATCTCCGAGTGCCGCGAGAAGGACCTCACCTACGCGCGCCCGCTGACCGTCAAGGTCGCGTTCCAGAACCGCGAGACCGGCGAGATCCGGGAGCAGTCCGTCTTCATGGGCGACTTCCCGTGGATGACCGACTGGGGCACGTTCATCATCAACGGCACCGAGCGCGTCGTCGTGACGCAGCTCGTCCGGTCGCCGGGCGCCTATGTGATGGAGCCGAAGGACCGCGAGAAGCAGGTCTTCATCGCCAACCTGATGCCGGCGCGCGGCTCGTGGCTCGAGCTCGAGATCGACAAGAAGGGCCGCGTCTATGTGCGGATCGACCGCAAGCGCAAGCTCCCGGTCACCGTCCTGCTCCGCGCGATGGGCTACGCCGAGGACGAGCAGATCCTCGAGCTCTTCTCCAACTCGATCTACATCCGTAACACGATCGAGGCGGACACTGAGGTCACGCGCTCCGAGGAGGGCGCGCTGATCGAGCTGTTCAAGAAGCAGCGGCCCGGCGAGCCACCGTCGGTCGACAACGCCAAGGCCCTGCTCAACACGCTCTTCTTCGACCCGAAGCGGTACGACCTGACGCGCGTCGGGCGCTACAAGCTCAACTCGCGCCTGGGGCTCGACGAGGACCTCGACACCCGCGTCCTCACCCACCGGGACATCATCGAGCTGATCAAGGAGCTCGTGACCCTGCCCGCGGCGCTCGGCCTCCCTGCTGACGGCCAGTACGAGGACGGCGAGCCGATCAAGGACTACGCGCTCGAGGCCCAGGCACTCCCGCGCGAGCCGATCGAGGACCGGCTCGACGAGTACGAGCACTTCGGCAACCGGCGGCTGCGCACCGTCGGCGAGCTGATCCAGGAGGCGTTCCGGATCGGCCTCTATCGCATGGAGCGCGTGGTGCGCGAGCGCCTCACGACCGAGGACGCCGACACCGTGACGCCCCAGACGATCATCAACATCCGCCCGGTCGTCGCGGCCCAGAAGGAGTTCTTCGGCTCCTCCCAGCTGTCGCAGTTCATGGACCAGACGAACTCACTCTCCGGGCTGACCCACCGCCGCCGGCTCTCGGCGCTCGGCGCGGGCGGCCTCACGCGCGAGCGCGCGCCAATCGAGGTGCGCGACGTGCACCCGAGCCACTACGGGCGCATGTGCCCGATCGAGACCCCCGAGGGCCCGAACATCGGGCTGATCGGCTCGCTCTCCTCGTTTGCCGAGGTGTCCGAGCACGGGTTCGTGACGACGCCCTACCGGATCGTCCAGAACGGGGTGGTGAGCGACAAGATCGTCCACCTGGACGCGAACCAGGAGGAGGAGAAGGTCATCGCTCAGGCGAACGCCGACCTCGACCTCAAGACGAACAAGCTCAAGGGCCCTGCGGTCACCTGCCGTTCACGCGACGGCGACCTCACGCTCGCGCCGCCCAAGGACGTGGACCTGATGGACGTCTCGCCCGATCAGATCTGGTCGGTCGCCACGGCGCTGATCCCGTTCCTCGAGCACGATGACGCGAACCGCGCGCTCATGGGCTCGAACATGCAGCGCCAGGCGGTGCCGCTCCTCAAGGCGGAGGCCCCGCTGATCGGCACCGGCGTGGAGCGCCGCGCGGCGATCGACACCGGCGACGTGGTCGTTGCCGAGGAGAGCGGCAAGGTGAGCTACGTCGACGCCGAGCGCATCGTCGTCGAGCACGGCTCGAAGAAGCACGAGTACGACCTCCACAAGTACATGCGGTCGAACCAAGGGACGTTGATCCACCACAAGCCGCTGGTCGCGATCGGCGACTCCGTCTCGAAGGGCCACGTGCTCGCCGACGGTTCGTCCACCGACGCCGGCGAGCTGGCGCTCGGCAAGAACTGCCTCGTCGCCTTCATGTCCTGGGAGGGCTACAACTTCGAGGACGCGATCATCATCTCGGAGCGACTCGTCAAGGACGACGAGCTCACCTCGATCCACATCGAGGAGTACGAGATCGACGCCCGCACCACCAAGCTGGGCGACGAGGAGATCACGCGCGACATCCCGAACCGCTCGGAGGAGTCGCTACGCAACCTCGACGAGCGGGGGATCGTCCGGATCGGCGCCGAGGTCGGCTCCGGCGACCTGCTGGTCGGCAAGGTCACCCCGAAGGGCGAGACCGAGCTGACCGCGGAGGAGAAGCTGATCCGCGCGATCTTCAAGGAGAAGGCGCGCGAGGTCCGCGACACGTCGCTCAAGGTCCCGCACGGCGAGGGCGGCGTCGTCATCGACGTGCTCACGTTCAGCCGCGACGGCGGCGACGACCTGGCGCCCGGCGTCAACGACCTCGTCCGCGTCTTCGTCGCCAAGAAGCGCAAGATCGCGGAGGGCGACAAGCTCGCCGGCCGCCACGGCAACAAGGGCGTGATCTCGAAGATCGTGCCCGAGGCCGACATGCCTCACCTCGAGGACGGCACCCCGGTCGACGTGATCCTCAACCCGCTCGGCGTACCGAGCCGCATGAACGTGGGCCAGATCCTCGAGACGCACCTCGGCTGGGTCGCCGGCCAGGGCTGGTACGACGACGGCTCGGAGGCCTACAAGCACGCCCAGCGGAACGGCGGCAGGGTCAACGTGGCCACGCCGGTGTTCGACGGCGCGACCGTCGAGGACGTGGACGAGGCGCTCGTGCGCTGGCAGGAGGAGCATTCGGATCGCGGGATCGACTTCTCGGTGGACAAGTCGGAGCGCCCGGGCCGGCGCTGCGCCGGCAAGGTGCAGCTCTACAACGGCCGCACCGGCGAGCCCTACGAGGACAAGGTCACCGTCGGCTACATGTACATCCTGAAGCTGCTCCACCTCGTGGACGACAAGATCCACGCGCGGAGCACCGGCCCGTACTCGCTCGTCACCCAGCAGCCGCTCGGCGGCAAGGCGCAGTTCGGCGGCCAGCGGTTCGGCGAGATGGAGGTCTGGGCGCTCGAGGCGTACGGCGCGGCCTACACGCTCCAGGAGATGCTCACGATCAAGTCCGACGACACCGTCGGTCGCGTCAAGGCGTACGAGGCGATCGTCAAGGGCGAGAACATCGCCGAGCCGTCGATCCCGGAGTCGTTCAAGGTGCTGCTGAAGGAGATGCAGTCGCTCGGGCTCGACGTCAACGTCAAGTCGGACGACTCGGGCGGCGTCGAGGTCCGCGACGAGGACGACGACCTCCTGCGAGCCGCCGAGGAGCTGGGCATCGACCTGTCCGGCGTGCGCGCCCCCGCGCCCGGCGACGCGGCCGACGAGAGCGAGGAGAAGGTCGAGGCCGAGGGCGACGGTGGCCAGACCGCCGAAACAGCCGCGGAGCAGACGGATGAGTACGTAGAGAAGGAGACGAAGTGAGGAAGGAGACGAGTGGTTCAGGTCGCAGGTCGCAGGTCGCAGGTCGCAGGTGGCGCTGACGCGCCGCGCCACCTGCCACCTGCCACCTGCCACCCCAGTCCCATTTCAGACGTTCAGCGCTAGGAGCCTGCTGTTGATTGACATAAATAACTTCGACGCCATCGCAATCGGCCTCGCTTCCTCGAAGCAGGTCCGCTCGTGGTCGAGCGGTGAGGTCACGAAGCCGGAGACGATCAACTACCGGACGCTCAAGCCCGAGAAGGACGGGCTCTTCTGCGAGCGCATCTTCGGTCCGACCAAGGACTGGGAGTGCTACTGCGGCAAGTACAAGCGCGTCCGCTACAAGGGGATCGTCTGCGAGCGCTGCGGCGTCGAGGTCACGCGCTCCAAGGTGCGCCGCGAGCGCATGGGCCACGTGGACCTGGCCGCGCCGGTGTCGCACATCTGGTTCTTCAAGGGCGTCCCGTCGCGGATCGGCTACCTGATCGACATGGCTCCGAAGGAGCTCGAGAAGGTCCTCTACTTCGCGGCCTCGATGGTCACGTGGGTCGACGACGAGGCGCGTGAGAAGGACCTGACGGACCTCGAGAAGGAGGTCCAGAAGGTGCTCGACGCCTACGACGCCGAGCGAGAGGAGCGGGTCAAGGAGCTCTCCGACTCACGCGACCGCCGCGTCGAGCACCTCCAGACCGGCAAGCAGACGGGCTTCTCGGACGACGACCACCTCTGGGCCGAGGGCCTCGACATCAACGTCAAGAAGCTCTCCGACGAGGACCGCGAGAAGCTGACCAAGGACCTCCGCAAGGTCCTCGACTCCGACATCGCCGACACCGAGGCATACATCGAGGACGCGGCCGAGCGCATGCGCCAGGTGTGGGACATCTTCCGCGACATGAAGGCGAAGGACGTGATCGCCGACGAGACGCTCTTCCGCGAGCTGAAGGACCGCTTCGGGTCGCCGTACGGCTTCGGCGAGTACTTCCGCGGCGGCATGGGCGCCGAGTCGGTGCGCGACCTGCTCGACCAGGTCGATCTCGACGCCGAGCGCCAGGAGCTCGAGGAGCAGGTCAAGACGGCGAAGGGCCAGAAGCAGAGCCGGGCGGTCAAGCGGCTCAAGGTCGTCTCCGCCTTCATCAACTCGGACAACAAGCCCGAGAACATGATCCTCGAGGCGATCCCCGTGATCCCGCCCGAGCTGCGCCCGATGGTCCAGCTCGACGGCGGCCGCTTCGCGACGTCCGACCTCAACGACCTCTACCGCCGCGTGATCAACCGGAACAACCGGCTCAAGCGGCTGCTCGACCTCGGCGCGCCCGAGATCATCGTGAACAACGAGAAGCGCATGCTCCAGGAGGCCGTCGACGCGCTGTTCGACAACGGCCGCCGCGGCCGCCCGGTCACGGGCCCCGGAAACCGCGCGCTCAAGTCGCTCTCCGACATGTTGAAGGGCAAGCAGGGCCGCTTCCGGCAGAACCTGCTCGGAAAGCGCGTGGACTACTCGGGCCGATCGGTGATCGTCTCCGGTCCCTCGCTGCGTCTGCACCAGGCTGGGATCCCCAAGCTGATGGCGCTCGAGCTGTTCAAGCCGTTCATCATGGCCCGGCTCGTCGAGCGCAAGTCGGTGCAGAACATCAAGGCGGCGAAGAAGCTCGTCGACTCGATGATCCCCGAGGTCTGGGACGTGCTGGAGGAGGTCATCCGCGACCACCCGGTGCTGCTCAACCGCGCCCCCACGCTCCACCGTCTCGGCCTCCAGGCGTTCGAGCCGGTGCTGGTCGAGGGCAAGGCGATCCAGGTCCACCCGCTCGTGTGCCACGCGTTCAACGCCGACTTCGACGGCGACCAGATGGCCGTCCACCTGCCGCTTTCTGCCGAGGCGCAGGCGGAGGCGCGGCTGCTGATGCTCTCGTCCAACAACATCCTGTCGCCCGCCCACGGTTCGGCGCTCGCCACGCCGACGCAGGACATGGTGCTCGGCGCCTACTACCTCACCTACGGCCCGCTCCCCGACGAGCTCCAGGCACTCGAGTCGTCGCTCAAGGGCGGCAAGTGGAACGAGCGCTCGAACGGCCCGCGGCCGCACGTCTACCGCTCCGCGCAGGAGGCCGAGCTGTCATACGAGCACGGGATGGTCAAGCTCCACGACCTGGCCGAGTACCGCCGAGGCCACGAGGAGGGCCACCTCCTCACCACGGTCGGCCGGATCATCTTCAACGACCGGATCGAGCGGGCCCTCGCGGACAGCCTCGAGGAGGACTGGGACCCGGCGACGTACGACTTCGTCAACGAGCCGCTCAAGAAGCGCGACATGAACCAGGTCATCCAGTCGCTGGTCGATCTCCACGGGCCGCACGCGGTCTCGCAGGTGCTCGACGCATTCAAGGACCTGGGCTTCCACTTCGCGACCCAGGCCGGCATCACGATCTCGAAGAACGACGTGGTGGTGCCGCCCGACAAGGAGGCGATCCTCGACCGCTACGAGGGCGAGGTCGGAGCGATCCAGGACCAGTACGACTCCGGGCTGATCTCGCCCGAGGAGCGCCACGAGGCCGTGGTCGAGAAGTGGACCGCCGCCACCGACGAGGTGGGGCAGGCGATGCAGGACAACCTCGACCACCTCAACCCGATCTTCATGATGGCCAACTCGGGTGCGCGCGGGTCGTTCAAGCAGATCCGCCAGCTCGCCGGGATGCGCGGGCTGATGGCCAACCCGAAGGGCGAGATCATCGAGCGGCCCGATCAAGGCGAACTTCGTCGAGGGCCTCTCGGTGCTCGAGTACTTCATCTCGACCCACGGCGCCCGCAAGGGCCTCGCCGACACGGCGCTCAGGACGGCGGACTCGGGCTACCTCACGCGGCGGCTCGTGGACGTCTCCCAGGACGTGATCGTCCGGATCGAGGACTGCGGAACCGAAGAGCACATCGACGCGCCGCTCCGCAAGGACGGCGGCGACGTGAACCGGGACCTGATCGGGCGCTACCCGGCCGGGGACTTCAAGACGAAGCGCGGCCGGCTCCTGGTGGACAAGGACAGCCTGATCACCCAGGCCCACCTCGCCGAGATCATCGAGGCCTACGGCGACGACGCCTCGGCCACGATGCCGGTCCGCTCGGTCCTCAAATGCGAGGCCGATACCGGGATCTGCCAGCGCTGCTACGGCCTTGCGATGGCTACCGGCAAGGAGGTCGCCGTGGGCGACGCGGTGGGCATCATCGCCGCGCAGTCGATCGGCGAGCCCGGCACGCAGCTCACGCTACGGACGTTCCACACCGGCGGCGTCGCCGGCGCGGACATCACGCACGGCCTACCGCGCGTCGTCGAGCTGTTCGAGGCCCGCAAGCCGAAGGGCCTCGCGAAGCTGGCCGACGTCGAGGGGCGCGTGTCGATCGAGGACACCGAGAAGGCCCGAAAGGTCACGATCACCGACGCCGCGGGCGAGGAGCACTCGCAGAGCTTCCCGCGCCGCACGCGCCTGTTTGTCGAGCCCGGCCAGAAGATCACCGCCGGTACGCAGCTCAACGAGGGGTCGATCTACCCGCACGAGCTGCTCGACATCCGGGGGCGGACGGAGACCGAGCTGTATCTCGTCAAGGAGGTGCAGAAGGTCTACAAGTCGCAGGGCGTCGACATCAACGACAAGCACATCGAGATCATCATCCGCCAGATGATGAAGAAGATCAGAGTCGAGCAGAAGGGCGACTCCGACTTCCTCCCGGGGCAACTGGTCGACCGTCACGACTTCGCCCGCGAGAACGCGCGGATCAAGGACGATGGCGGCGAGATCGCCGAGTTCGCCGAGGTCATCCTCGGGATCACGAAGGCCTCGCTGGCCACCGACTCGTTCCTGTCGGCGGCCTCGTTCCAGGAGACGACGAAGGTGCTCACGGACGCCGCGCTCGAGGGCAAGACGGACCGGCTGCTCGGCCTCAAGGAGAACGTGATCATCGGCAAGCTGATCCCGGCCGCGACCGGCCTGCGCCGCTACCGCCGGCTCGAGATCGAGCCGACCGAGGCGGTGCCGCGCCCGAGCGCCGAGGAGATCGGCCTGCTCGACGAGTCGGAACTCGCCGCGGAGCTGGGCCTAACGGGCGACGGCGACGTGGACGGCTTCGGCTTCGGCGGAAACGGCGGCGGAGCCGACGACGTCGGTTTCGGCGAGGAGCTGGCGGATCTGGCGCCGCCGCCTTCGAAGGAGTCGGACGAGCGGTAGCCGGTCTTCGGCCGGGGCCGGGCGCTGCTTCGCGCCGGTCCTGGCTCCGGTAAAGGTCTGCTGACCTTGTTAAGAGGCCTGGGCCGGACGTCGCTGCTCGTCCGCCCACGCCAACAGCTGCTCCACGTGCTCGTCGCGGATCCCCACGGCGGCCTCGGTTGGGACAAGCAGCGTGGGTGCGTTGCGCTCCCGAGCCCATCGCTCGCAGTCGGCGTCCAAGTTGTCGTCGATCCAGGCGGCCGGGCGGTCGGCGGCGTGCTCGTCGATCGCGTCGATCTTCCAGTGGGCCGAGCCGAAGGTGGCGCGGCCGTCGAAGGTCAGGAACGGCAGCTCCAGCTCGGGAAGCTCGAGCAGGTGGGGGAGGTACTCGTTCGCCTTCTCCTCCCAGCCGGTCGCCCAGACGAGCTCGAAGTGGTCGCGAAGGGCCTTCAGGCGGCGGCCGGCGTCGCTTCCGATGCAGTGGCTGATGCCGTCGACGAAGTGGAATCTCCCCGGCATCCGATCGGTCGGGTCGAATCCGAACAGGCTGATCACGCCGTCAACATCGACGAAGAGCAGGGGTTTTTCGTCGGTCCTTACGAACCCTTCATGGATTTGTTTCACAAGTCTCCCTGAGGGGCATCAGAACCAGGCATCCTTAGAGCCTAGGTAGCGGGACATCGCTCAACCCGGGAGGCACCCGCGCCGATAGCTCGAATAGCCGTTTCAACGCCGGTCGTACCGCTCACCCCTTCTCTTGACCATCCAACTCGGAATCCTTCTCGCGCTCCTCTGCGCGCTCGTGACGAACCTCGCGTTCCTGCTCAAGCACCGCGGCGCGGTCGCGGCGCCGGACGTCGACTGGAAGCGGCCGCTCGCGAGCGCCGCCGGTCTCTTCCGGTCCAAGTGGTTCGCCGTCGGCATGCTCGTCGCGGTCGGCGCGTGGCTCCTACACGTGGCCGCCCTCGCGCTCGCGCCACTCTCGCTCGTCCAGGCTGTCCTGGCTGGCGGGCTTGTGCTCCTGACCGTCCTGGCCGAGCGCTTCTTTGGCTTCAAGGTGGGACTGCGCCAGTGGCTCGGCGTGGGGTTCACCGCGCTCGGCCTCGTCCTCCTGATGGTCACGCTCCCGGGCTCGGGCGGAGCCCACTCGAGCTACTCGGTGGCCGGCATGATCGCCTTCGAGTCGGGGATGCTCGCGGTGGGAACCCTGCTCGTCCTCTCCCCGCGGCTCGGCGCCGCGGGCGACCATCACGGAGTCCTGCTCGGCGCGGCGGCGGGCACGTTGTTCGGCGTCTCCGACGTGGGGATCAAGGCGCTGACCGGGGCCGTCGGCGACCTCGGTGTCCTCGGCCTGGTGTCACCTTGGCTCGCGGTCGCGGCATTGGCGTCGGTGATCGCCTTCTACGCGTCGGCGCGCGGGCTCCAGACCGGCCATGCGGTCCCCGTCATCACGCTCACGAGCGCCGCGGCGAACATCTCGACGATCGCCGGCGGGATCATCGTCTTCGGCGACCCGCTGGCCGGCGACCCGCTCGGCCTCGTGGTCCAGGGGCTGGCGTTCACGCTCGTGATCGCGGCGGCCGTCCTGATGCCCGCGCCCGTGCGGGCCACCAGCCAGGCCGCCTAGCCCAAGCCCGGCCCAGCGTCCGGGCCGCTCGGCGGCGTGTCCGCTAGCATCGTCCGCCGCATGCCGAGCATCAACCAGCTTGTCCGCAAGGGCCGGAACCGCCCGAAGAAGAAGGTGGCCACGCCCGGCCTCAAGTCGGGCCAGGGCCGAAAGCGCCGGATCGCCGCACCGCAACGGCGCGGCGTGTGCACGCGCGTCTACACGTCCACGCCGAAGAAGCCGAACTCGGCGCTTCGCAAGGTCGCCCGCGTGCGCCTGACGAACCAGATGGAAGTCACCGCCTACATCCCGGGCGAGGGCCACAACCTCCAGGAGCACTCGGTCGTGCTCGTACGCGGCGGCCGCGTGAAGGACCTCCCGGGCGTTCGCTACAAGGTCGTTCGCGGGACGCTCGACGCCGCCGGGGTCTCGGACCGCAAGAAGGCTCGCTCGCAGTACGGCGTCAAGGCCGGCTAAGCGCCCTCCGTATGCCTCGTCGCGCAGCCGCAGGAGTCCGTCCGCTCGATCCCGACGCCCTTCACGGGTCGCGGCTCGTTCAGCAGGTCATCAACAAGGTGATGATCGACGGTAAGAAGTCGATCGCCGAGGGGACGGTGTACGGGGCGCTCGACATCCTCTCGTCGCGCACCGGCAAGGAGCCGGTGGACGCCCTCGAGGACTCGATCAAGTCGCTCACGCCGACGCTCGAGGTCCGCTCGCGGCGCGTCGGAGGCGCGACCTATCAGGTACCGGTCGAGGTGCCCCCGCGGCGCGCCCGCACGCTCGCCGTCCGCTGGCTCATCGAGTTCTCGCGCGCGCGGCGCGAGAAGACGATGTCCGAGCGCCTGGCTGCCGAGCTGCTCGACGCGCAGTCGGAGCAGGGCAACGCGTTCAAGCGCAAGGAAGACATCTTCAGGATGGCGCAGGCCAACAAGGCGTTTGCGCATTACCGCTGGTAGGTCGCGGACCGCGCAGGTCGCAGGTCGCAGGTCGCAGGAATTGAGGCTCCGGCCGACCCCTCCTCAGCGTCAGCGCGGTTCTCGGCGGACCAGCCCGAGGATCCCGGCCGCCAGCGCCAGCGCGCCGCCCAGCAGCTCCAGGTAGAAGCCGCTGCTCGGCCCGGCCGAGGCGCCCTCGTAGGAGCCGGCCAGGACGCCCGTCTCGTCGACGTCCGGCAGGTCGCCGATCAGCGCGATGGCGAGGACCGCGCCCCCGATCGCGAGCAGCGCAACGGCGGCCGGCAGGCTCCGGCCCGGCCCCGCGCCAAAGGCCATGACCCCCGCGGCGAGCCCCAGCAGGATGAGCGCGTGCGAGTGGCGGTCGCCGGCGGTCGGGTCGCAGGCCGCCTGGATCTCGGGCGTCGGCACGGCCGCCTCGCAACTCGAGGCGCTCAGGCTCACGCTGTAGACCGGCGAGAAGTCGGCGATCAGCATCGTGATCGCGGCTGCCGCGCCGAGCGCGAGGACCGCCAAAGCGAGCGCTCCGGAGCCGAGCAAACGCCGTCCGAATGCGGCAATTGCTCTGCTAGCATTGCTGCCCGCTTTCCAAGGCGCAGAGCGCCTTGTCCCGGGGTCGGTCGACGGGTCTACGACTCTCGACTCCCCAGCCACCGCACGTCAATGGAGACCTCGACCACATAGGACACCGCCCGGGTACACGCTGATCGAGCACGGGGCCCGTAACGGGCCTTTTTTCTGCTCTCAGACCGACCAGAGAACGACATCAAATGGCACGCACCGTTTCACTCGAGAAAACACGCAACATCGGAATCATGGCGCACATCGACGCCGGGAAGACCACTACGACCGAGCGGATCCTCTACTACACCGGTCGCACCCACAAGATGGGCGAGGTCCACGAGGGCGCCGCGGTCATGGACTGGATGGCCCAGGAGCAGGAGCGGGGGATCACGATCACCTCGGCCGCCACGACCGCCGCGTGGCAGGACCACCGGATCAACATCATCGACACCCCGGGCCACGTCGACTTCACCGTCGAGGTGGAGCGCTCGCTGCGCGTGCTCGACGGCGCCATCGCGCTGTTCGACTCGGTCGCCGGCGTCGAGCCGCAGTCGGAGACGGTCTGGCGCCAGGCGGACAAGTACCGCGTCCCGCGCATCGCCTACATCAACAAGATGGACCGGATCGGCGCCGACTTCGCACAGGGCGTCAAGACGATGGTCGACCGGCTCGGCGCACACCCGGTTCCGGTGCAGCTCCCGATCGGCGCCGAGGGCGAGTTCTCGGGCGTCGTCGACCTGGTGAAGATGAAGGCGATCGTCTACCGCGACGACCTCGGCAGCGAATGGGGCGAGGAGGAGATCCCGTCTGAGCTCGAGGGCCCCGCCCACGACGCACGCACCGCGCTGATCGAGGCGGTGGCCGAGTACGACGACGAGCTGATGGAGGACTACCTCGAGGAGAAGCCGATCGACGAGGGCCGCCTGAAGCGCGACATCCGCCGGGCGACGCTCGACATCTCGATGACGCCCGTGCTGTGCGGCTCGTCGTTCAAGAACAAGGGCGTGCAGCCGCTGCTCGACGCGGTGATCGACTACCTGCCGAGCCCGCTCGACGTCCCACCCATGGAGGGTCTCGAGCCGGCGCCGAAGGGACAGAACGGCGACGAGGTCCCCGCCACGCGCGAGCCGTCCGACGACGCGCCCTTCTCGGCGCTCGCCTTCAAGGTGATGTCCGACCCCTTCGTCGGAAAGCTCACCTACTTCCGCGTCTACTCCGGCCGCCTCGACTCCGGCGCCCGCGTGCTCAACTCGACCACCGGCCGCACCGAGCGAGTCGGCCGGATCCTGATCATGCACGCGAACCACCGCGAGGACCAGGATCAGATCTACGCCGGCGACATCGCCGCGGGCGTCGGCCTCAAGCAGACCTCGACCGGCGACACGCTCTGCGCACCCGACGCCCCCGTGCGGCTCGAGACGATCACCTTTCCGGTGCCCGTCGTGCACGTGTCGATCGAGCCCAAGACGAAGGCCGACCAGGAGAAGCTCGGCGTGGCGCTCGCGCGCCTGGCGGAGGAGGACCCCACGTTCCAGGTGCGCTCCGACGAGGAGACCGGGCAGACGGTGATCTCCGGGATGGGCGAGCTGCACCTCGAGGTGATCGTCGATCGCATGCGACGCGAGTTCAACGTCGAGGCGTCAGTCGGGCGTCCGCAGGTGGCTTACCGCGAGACGGTCCGCAGCGAGGTCTCGAAGATCGAGGGCAAGTTCATCCGCCAGACGGGCGGATCGGGACAGTACGGCGTGGTCTACATCAACCTCGAGCCGTGCCCCGGCGAGGGGTTCGACTTCGTCAACAAGGTCAAGGGCGGCTCGGTCCCCTCCGAGTTCATCCCGGCCGTCGAGAAGGGGATCGAGGAGGCGCTCGAGACGGGCGTGAAGGCCGGGTATCCGATGGTGGACGTCCGCGCGACGCTGACGGACGGCAAGTACCACGACACCGACTCGTCGGAGATCGCGTTCAAGATCGCCGGCTCGCTCGCCCTCAAGGAGGCGGCGAAACGCGCGAAGCCGGTGCTGCTCGAGCCCGTCATGGCCGTCGAGGTCGTGGTGCCGCAGGAGTTCCTCGGCGACGTGATCGGCGACCTGTCGCGCCGGCGCGGGCACGTCGAGGGCCAGGAGCCGCGCGGCAACGCGCTCGCGGTGAAGGCCAGCGTTCCGCTCGCCGAGATGTTCGGCTACGCCACCGACCTGCGCTCCAACACGCAGGGGCGGGCCAACTACACGATGCAGTTCGACCGCTATGCGGAGGTCCCCGGCGGGATCGCCGAGGACATCGTCGAGCACCGGACCGGCGAACCGGTCGGTGCGAGTGCATAACGAGTATGTTTCCGAGGTTCGCCTGCCACCCGGCGCGAACGAGTCCCCGAGGCTCCGAGCGAGCCTCCTGAAAGGAGCGAGAAGCTAGTGGCGAAGGAGAAGTTCGAGCGCGACAAGCCGCACGTCAACGTCGGCACCATCGGCCATATCGACCACGGGAAGACGACCCTGACCGCGGCGATCACGCAGGTCCTCTCCGCTGAGGGCGGCGATGCCAAGACCTTCGACGAGATCGACAACGCTCCCGAGGAGAAGGAGCGCGGCATCACGATCGCGACCTCCCACGTGGAGTACCAGACCGAGAAGCGCCACTATGCCCACGTCGACTGCCCCGGGCACGCCGACTACGTGAAGAACATGATCACGGGCGCCGCCCAGATGGACGGCGCGATCCTGGTCGTCTCCGCGGCGGACGGCCCGATGCCGCAGACCCGCGAGCACATCCTGCTCGCGCGCCAGGTCGGCGTCCCCTACATCGTCGTGTTCCTCAACAAGGCCGACATGGTCGACGACGAGGAGCTCCTCGAGCTGGTCGAGGTCGAGGTCCGCGACCTGCTCTCCGAGTACGACTTCCCGGGCGACGACATCCCGTTCGTCACCGGGTCGGCGCTCAAGGCGCTCGAGGGCGACGAGGAGTCGCGCAAGAAGATCCTCGACCTCGCCGAGGCGCTCGACTCCTACATCCCGGAGCCGGAGCGCGATCTCGACAAGCCGTTCCTGATGCCGGTCGAGGACGTCTTCTCGATCACCGGCCGCGGCACCGTGGCCACCGGCAGGATCGAGCAGGGCATCGTCAAGACCGGCGAGGAGATCGAGCTCGTGGGCATCCGCGATCCGTCCAAGACGGTCGTGACGGGCGTCGAGATGTTCCGCAAGATCCTCGACGAGGGCCGCGCCGGCGACAACGTCGGCTGCCTCCTCCGCGGCACGAAGCGGGACGAGATCGAGCGCGGGCAGGTGCTGGCGAAGCCGGGCTCCATCACGCCGCACACCAAGTTCAAGGCCGAGGTCTACTGCCTCAAGAAGGAGGAGGGTGGCCGTCACACGCCGTTCTTCAACGGCTACCGGCCGCAGTTCTACTTCCGGACGACCGACGTGACCGGCGTCGCCAACCTGCCCGAGGGCACGGAGATGGTCATGCCGGGCGACAACGTGCAGATGACGATCGAGCTGATCCAGCCGATCGCGATGGACCAGGGTCTGCGCTTCGCGATCCGCGAGGGTGGCCGCACAGTCGGCTCGGGGGTGGTGACCGAGGTAACCGAGTAGGACGTTCGCTCGGCACGCGAGCTTTCAAGGGCGGGCCCGCCGCACTGGGCCCGCCCTTGGCACGTCCAAGGACCCTGAATTCTCATGGCGGCGATCACCCAGAACAAGATCCGAATCCGGCTGAAGGCCTACGACACGTCGTCGATCGAGACGGCGGCGCGCGAGATCGTGGAGACGGCGGAGCGCACCGGCGCGACCGTCTCCGGCCCCGTTCCGCTTCCCACCGAGAAGAACGTCTACTGCGTGATCCGTGGCCCGTTCAAGGACAAGGACTCGCGCGAGCACTTCGAGATCCGGACGCACAAGCGCCTGATCGACATCCTCCAGCCCACGCCGAAGACGGTCGACTCGCTCCAGCGGCTCGACCACCTCCCGTCGGGCGTGGACATCCAGATCCAACTCGTCTGATGGCGGCGCTGCTTGGCAAGAAGCTCGGCATGACCCAGGTGTTCGCCGAGGACGGTCGCGTCGAGCGCGTCAGCGTGGTCGAGGCCGGGCCGTGTCACGTGACCGGCATCCGGACCGTCGAGCGCGACGGCTACGAGGCGGTGCAGCTGGGCTTCGGCGCGACGACCGAGAAGCGCCTCCAGAAGGCGCGCCTCGGGCACCTGAAGAAGGCCGACGCGCCGCCGCTCAAGCACCTGGCCGAGTTCCGCGACGAGGCCGGCGAGCTCCAGGTGGGGGAGAAGGTGACGGTCGAGGCGTTCGAGAAGGGCCAGACGGTCAAGGTCTCCGGCACCTCGAAGGGCAAGGGCTTCCAGGGCACCGTCAAGCGCCACAACTTCTCGCGCGGCCCGGTGACCCACGGCTCGCACAACGTGCGGGCGCCGGGCTCGATCGGCGCCTCCGCAACGCCCTCACGTGTCTTCAAGGGCATCCGCGGGCCCGGCCAGATGGGCCACAAGCGGGTCACGCAGAGGGGCCTCGAGGTCGTGGACGTGGACGCCGAGCGCAACCTGCTCCTCCTCCGCGGGTCCGTCCCGGGGCCCCGCGGCGGCACCGTCGAGATCCGCACGGAGGGCTCGTGATGGCGACGCCCAAGGCCCCCTACATCGGCAAGTCGGGCAGCGTGAACCTCGACGCGACGGTCTTCGGCGAGCCCTTCCACGAGTCGCTCGTGCACGAGACGGCGCGGGCCGAGCTGGGCGCGCGCCGCAGCGGCACGGCGTCCACGAAGACGCGTGGCGAGATCGCGATGACGGGCGCCAAGGCCTGGCGCCAGAAGGGGACCGGCCGCGCCCGCGCGGGCGCGCTCTCGTCGCCCCAGCGTGTGGGCGGAGGCGTGGCGTTCGGCCCGAAGCCGCGCGACTACGCGTTCAAGGTCAACCGGAAGGCCCGGCGCAGGGCGATGCGCGCGGCGCTGTCGCTCCACGCGGAGCGCGGCTCGCTCGCGGTGGCGGACCCCACGGGGTTCGACCCGCCGTCCACCAAGAGCGCCGCCGAGGCGCTCGCCGGCCACGGCGAGGGGAGCGCCCTGGTGGTGCTCTCCAACGACGAGGTCGGGGCCGCGAAGTCGTTCCGCAACCTCGCCCGCGTGGCCGTGGCGCCGGTCGAGGACGTGGGCGTGGCGGACATCGTGAGGGCGAGCCGGCTCGTGGTCTCCCCTTCGGCGCTCGAGCGCCTCACCGCGGTCGCCTCCGCGCCCGCCGGAGGTGCGCGCTGATGGACGCACGCCACGTGATCGTCAAGCCGGTCATCTCCGAGAAGAGCTACGAGCTGCTTGCGGCCAACAAGTACACGTTCCGCGTGCACGACCGCGCTCACAAGGTCCAGATCCGCCAGGCCGTCGAGGAGATCTTCGACGTGCGCGTGCGCGACGTCCGGACCTCCAACGTCAAGCCGAAGCCGAAGCGCCGCGGCTGGACGCGCGGCGACACGCGGGCGTGGAAGAAGGCCGTCGTCCAGCTCCATCCGGAGGACTCGATCGAGCTGTTCGAAGGCCAGGAGACGGGCTAGCGATGGCGCTCAAGAAGCAGAAGCCCACGAGCCCCGGCCGCCGCTTCGGCACCTGGTCGGATCGCGCAGAGGTGACCCGCTCGAAGCCCGAGAAGTCGCTCGTCGAGGGGATCTCGAAGAGCGGCGGCCGCAACTCGCACGGGCGGATCACGTCGCGCCACCGCGGCGGCGGTGCGAAGCGGAAGTACCGCAAGATCGACTTCAAGCGCCGAAAGGACGACATCCCCGCCCGCGTGGCGGCGATCGAGTACGACCCGAACCGGAGCGCCTACATCGCGCTGCTCAACTACGCCGACGGCGAGAAGCGCTACATCCTCGCGCCGCAGCGGCTGCGGGTCGGCGCCACCGTCTCGTCGGGCGAGCGCGCCGACATCCAGGTCGGCAACTGCCTCCCGCTCAGCCGCATCCCCACCGGCACCGTCGTCCACAGCGTCGAGCTCCAACCCGGACGAGGCGGTCAGATGGGCCGCTCGGCCGGCGCCGCGATCCAGCTCGTGGCGAAGGAGGGCGGCCGCGCGACACTTCGGCTGCCCTCGGGCGAGATGCGCACCGTCGGCGCGGACTGCCGCGCGAGCATCGGCTCGATCGGCAACGTGGAGCACCAGAACATCACGCTTGGCAAGGCCGGGCGCAGCCGGCACAAGGGCAAGCGCCCGCAGACGCGCGGCACCGCGATGAACCCGGTCGACCATCCGCACGGCGGCGGCGAGGGCTCGACCACTCCGGGCCGGCACCCGGTGACCCCCTGGGGCGTGCCGACGCTCGGCTACCCGACGCGCAAGAAGAACAAGCCCTCCGACCGCTACATCGTCCGCCGGCGGCGGAAGAAGAGGTAGGCGAGCCCATGTCCCGCTCATCCAAGAAGGGCCCGTGGGCCGAGGAGCGCCTGATGGGCCGCATCGAGGCGATGAACCAGTCCGGGCAGAAGCAGATGGTCAAGACCTGGTCGCGGAAGTCCACGATCTTCCCCGAGATGGTGGGTCACACGATCGCCGTGCACGACGGCCGAAAGCACGTGCCGGTGTTCGTGTCGGAGTCGATGGTCGGCCACAAGCTCGGCGAGTTCGCCCCGACGCGTGTGTTCCGTGGGCACGCTGGAGGGGGCCGCGAGCGATGAGCGCCACCGAGGAGACGACGGGCGCCGCGGTCGCGGTCCGCGCGCGCGCGCGCTTCGTGCGCTGCGCGCCGCGCAAGGCACGCTTGGTGATCGACCACATTCGCGGCAAGTCCGTGGGGGACGCGCGCGCCATGCTCGCGCACACTCCCCGCCACGCGGCCACCGATGTGCTGAAGCTCCTGAACTCCTGCGTCGCGAACGCGGAGAACAACCACGAGCTCCTCGCCGACGAGCTCGTGGTCCGCGAGGCGTACGTCGACGAGGGCCCGACGCTGAAGCGCTACCGGCCCCGGGCGCTCGGACGCGCCACGCGGATCCGCAAGCGCACGAGCCACCTGACCATCGTCCTCGGGACGAGGACGGAGAGCGAGTAACGCATATGGGACAGAAGATCCATCCTGAGATCCTCCGCGTCGGGTACATCCACGACTGGAGCTCGACGTGGTTCAACGAGCGCCACTTCGCCGACTACCTGCTCGAGGACGTGAAGATCCGCGAGCACATCGAGGGCAAGCTCTCCCACGCCGGCCTGTCGAGCATCACGATCCGCAAGGACGCGAACGAGGTCGAGGTGAACATCCACACCGCGCGCCCCGGCATCGTCATCGGCAAGTCGGGCAGCGAGGTCGACGCCCTTCGCCGCGAGCTCCACAAGATGACCGGCAAGGCGGTGCGGGTGAACATCCTCGAGATCAAGCGCCCCGAGCTCGACTCGAAGCTGGTGGCGCAGTCGATCGCCGAGCAGCTCGTGAACCGGGTGGCCTTCCGGCGTGCGATGAAGCGCTCGCTCACGTCGGCGATGCGCTCGGGGGCGAAGGGCGTGCGAATCCAGGTGAGCGGCCGGCTCGGCGGCTCCGAGATGGCGCGCACCGAGTTCTACTCTGAGGGCCGCGTCCCGCTCCACACGCTGCGCGCCGACATCGACTACGGCTTCTTCGAGGCGCGCACGACCTTTGGGCGGATCGGGGTCAAGGTCTGGATCAACAAGGGCGAGATCATGCCCTCCGGCTTCGCGCAGGACCTGACGCAGATGGAGGCGCCGAAGCAGGCGTCGGGCGGTGGTCGCGGTCGGGGCGGGGCGGGCGGTGGCGGTGGGCGTCGCGGCGGGCCCGACGGCGCGCGCGGCGGCGGCCCGGGAGGACCGGGGTAGCCGTGCTCCAGCCGAAGCGAGTCAAGCACCGAAAGCAGCACCGCGGCCGCCGCGCCGGTCTGGCCAAGGGCGGCGTGCGCGTCGAGTTCGGCGAGTACGGGCTCAAGGCGCTCGACCGCGGATGGGTGACCAATCGCCAGATCGAGGCCGCTCGAATCGCGATGACGCGCAAGATCAAGCGCGGCGGCAAGGTCTGGATCAACGTCTTCCCCGACAAGCCCGTCACCCAGAAGCCGGCGGAGACGCGCATGGGCTCCGGCAAGGGGTCGCCCGAGGGCTGGGTCGCGGTCGTCAAACCGGGCCGCGTCATCTTCGAGCTGGCCGGCGTGCCCGAGCCGCTCGCGCGCGAGGCGATGCGCCTCGCGGGCCACAAGCTGCCGATCAAGACCAAGTTCGTCCTGCGCGAGGGCGCAGAGGCGGGTAACGCATGAAGTCGGCCGAGGTCCACGGCATGGGCGACGGCGAGCTCGTGCAGTTCGTCGGCGAGGCGCGCAAGGAGCTCTTCAACCTGCGCTTCCAGCACGCGACCGGACAGCTCGAGAACACGGGCCGGCTCAAGCTGGCCAAGAAGGACCTGGCGCGCGGCCTCACCATCGCGGGTCAGCGCGGCATCGACGTCAACCGCGAGCTGAGGCGACAGAGCAATGATTGAGGAACCGAACAACACAACTTCGCCGGACGAGCAGCCCGAGGGCACCCAGCCCGAGGCCGCGGAGCCGACGACGCCCGAGGCCCCCGCCGCGGAGGCCCCTGCCGCGACCGCGGAGGCGCCCGCCGAGCCAACCGACCCCAAGGAGCGTCGGCGCCAGGCCCGATCGCGCCACACCGGCGAGGCCCGCCCGACCCGCACTCCCGACGAGCGCGCGACGGAGCGCGCCGAGAAGCGACGCAGCAAGGCGGCCGCGCGGCGGCGCTGGCGCGCTCGCCAGCGAGCCGCGCGTGGAGGCGGGGACGGGCCGGCCCGAACGCCGCCCGCGCGCGAGCACGGGCCGGGCCGACCGCGCGAGCGCCAGGGGCTCGTCGTCTCGAGCAAGGCGGACAAGACGATTACCGTCCGCATCGACACGGCGCGCCAGCACCGCGTCTACAAGAAGATTGTGCGCTCGTCGTCGATGCTCCACGCCCACGACGAGCGCAACGAGGCGAACGCCGGCGACACGGTCCGTGTCGTCGAGAGCCGCCCGCTCAGCCGCACGAAGCGCTGGCGGCTCGTCGAGGTCCTGGAGCGGGCGCGATGATCCAGCAGGAGAGCCGACTCAAGGTCGCTGACAACACCGGCGCCCGCGAGATCCTCTGCATCCGCGTGAGCGGAGGCTCGAAGCGGCGCTACGCGGGGGTCGGCGACATCATCGTGGGCACGGTCAAGCAGGCGATCCCGCACGGCTCCGTACGCAAGGGCGAGGTCGTGACCGCGGTCATCGTCCGCACGCGCAAGGAGCTCGGGCGCGACGACGGCACGTACATCGCCTTCGACGAGAACGCGGCGGTCCTGATTGACCCGCAGCAGAACCCGCGCGGCACGCGCATCTTCGGCCCCGTGGCCCGCGAGCTCCGCGAGCGCAACTTCATGAAGATCGTCTCGCTCGCCCCGGAGGTCCTGTGAAGATCCGCAAGGACGACACGGTCAAGGTCATCTCCGGCAAGGCGCGCGGGCGGACCGGCCGCGTCCTCCGCGTGGATCCGGTCAAGGACCGCGTCTACGTGGAGGGGGCGAACCTCCAGAAGCGCCACCAGCGGCCCCAGGCCGTCCGCGACACTCAGAAGGGCGCGGAGGTCGGCGGGGTGATCGAGGTCGAGGGCCCGATCCACGTGTCCAACGTCATGCTCCTCGACCCGAGCACGAACGAGCCGACGCGCGTGGGGTCGCGGCGCGAGGGCGGCCGACGCCGACGCGTGGCCAAGCGAACCGGCGAGGTGATCGACTGATGGCCGTCGCGACCCCGAAGACGGTCCCCCGGCTCAAAGAGCGCTACGAGCGCGAGATCCGCGATCAGCTGATCGAGAGCTTCGGCTACTCCAGCCAGATGCAGGCGCCCCGGCTCGTGAAGATCACGCTCAACATGGGCGTGGGAGAGGCCAAGCAGGACTCGAAGATGCTCGACGCCGCGATCGAGCAGCTCGCGACGATCGCCGGACAGCGTCCGAGCGTCCGGCGCGCGCGGCAGTCGATCGCGGCATTCAAGCTCCGCGAGGGCATGCCGGTCGGAGTCGCCGTGACGCTGCGCGACGCCCGGATGTACGAGTTCCTCGACCGGCTGATGTCGATCGCGATTCCCCGCGTTCGGGACTTTCGCGGGCTCAGCGCGCGGGCGTTCGACGGCCGCGGCAACTACTCGATGGGGATCAGGGAGCAGATCATCTTCCCCGAGATCGACTACGACTCGATTGACCAGGTTCGTGGCCTGGACGTGACGATCACGACGACGGCGGAGTCCGACGAGGAGGCCTTCGCGCTGCTGGCGGCGTTCGGGATGCCGTTCTCGAGCGAGGGGCGCCCCGGCGAGGCGGCCGCGCAGGACACCGCGGCGGACGAGGAGGAGGAGCGGCGCAAGGAGGAGGCGCGCGCCCGGGCCGAGGCCGAGCAGGCCGCGCTCGAGCAGCTCAAGGAGGAGAACCCCGACGCCTACGCGCGGCCCGAGCCGACGCCCGGCGATGGCGACGACGAGGACGAGGCCGGCGGCGGCGACGCCTCCGGCGGAACCGACGAGGAGTAGGAGCCGATGGCGAAGACCTCACAGGTGGTGCGCCAGCGGCGCGATCAGAAGTTCAAGACACGGAACTACAACCGGTGCCGACGCTGTGGGCGCCCGCGCGCGTACTTCCGCAAGTTCGGCCTGTGCCGGATCTGCCTGCGCGAGGTCGCGCACGAGGGTCAGGTCCCCGGCCTGACCAAGTCGAGCTGGTAGCGGGTACCCATGTCGATGACCGATCCCATAGCCGACTTCCTCACCCGGATCCGGAACGGCCTCCAAGCCGACAAAGAGCTCGTGGATGTCCCCGCGTCGCGCTTCAAGGCCGAGCTCGCCCGGATCCTCCGTCGAGCAGGGCTACATCGAGGCGTACTCGACCGAGGCCGCGCGTGTGGGCGAGGTGCTGCGCCTGCGGCTCAAGTACACCGAGGACCGCCGCCCGGTGATCTCCGGCATCGAGCGCATCTCTCGCCCGGGCCGCCGCACGTACGTGGCAGGCGACGAGGTCCCGCGCGTGCTCGGCGGGATGGGCACGTCGATCATCTCCACGTCGCGTGGGGTGATGACGGGGCATGACGCCAAGCGTGCCGGTGTCGGCGGCGAAGTGGTAGCGCATGTCTGGTAGGTCGCACGTCGCAGGTCGCAGGTCGCAGGCGGTGGGCTCGAGATGAGTCGCATCGGCAAGCAGCCGATTCCGCTCCCGGAGGGAGTCGTCGTGTCGATCGAGCCCGGCCTCGTACGCGTCAACGGCCCCAAGGGCGAGCTGTCGGAGCGGGTGGCGAGCGACATCACCGTCGAGCAGGACGACGCTCAGGTGGTCGTCAAGCGGCCGACCGACCGCGGCGAGCACCGCGCGCTACACGGGTTGACGCGAAGCCTGATCGCGAACATGGTTCACGGCGTCACCGACGGCTACGAGAAGCGGCTCCAGATCCAGGGCGTCGGCTACCGCGCCGCGCTGCGCGGGAGCGACATCGAGCTGACCGTGGGCTTTTCGCACTCGGTGTCGATCGCGGCCCCGGACGGGATCGAGTTCGAGGTGCCCCAACCGACCCAGGTCGTGGTGCGCGGCATCTCGAAGCAGGCCGTCGGCGAGGTGGCCGCGCAGATCCGCAAGGTCCGGCCGCCCGAGCCGTACAAGGGCAAGGGAATCCGCTACGAGGACGAGCACGTCCTCAGAAAGGTCGGAAAGCGCGCATGACCGTGGCCACGAGGCCGGCCAAGCGGCTGCGCCGCCGCCGCCGCGTCCGCGCCAAGGTGCGCGGGTCGGCGGAGCGCCCGCGGCTGTCCGTGTTCAGGTCGAACCGGGGAATCCGCGCGCAGCTGATCGACGACGACGCCGCGCGCACGCTGGCCGCAGTCGAGTGGACGGAGTCCGAGCTGCGTGATCTCGCGCCGATGGAGCAGGCGACTCGCGCCGGCGAGCTCATCGCGGAGCGCGCCAAGGCCGCGGGCGCCGAGACGTGCGTGTTCGACCGTGGCGGGTACCGCTACCACGGGCGCGTGAAGGCGCTCGCCGAGGGCGCGCGCGAGAAGGGTCTCGCGTTTTGACGGCCAACCCCCTTCGCTACTCTCGATCCTCCTGATGGCCAGAGAGCGCAGAGACTCCCGCGGCGGCCCGGGCTCCGATCTCCAGGAGCGCGTCGTCGAGATCAACCGCGTCGCCAAGGTCGTGAAAGGGGGCCGGCGGTTCTCGTTCACGGCCCTCGTGGTCGTCGGCGACGAGAAGTCCCGCGTCGGCGTCGGCTACGGCAAGGCCAACGAGGTGCCGCTGGCGATCCAGAAGGGCGTCGAGCGGGCGCGAAAGAACCTCTTCACCGTCCCGATGCACGGGACGACGATCACCCATCGAGTCACTGGAATCCACGGCGCGGGCCGCGTGCTCCTGAGGCCCGCATCCGAGGGGACCGGGGTCATCGCCGGCGGCGGCGTGCGCGCCGTGCTCGAGCTGGCCGGCATTCGCGACGTGCTGTCCAAGTCGCTCGGGAGTCAGAACCCGATCAACCTGGTCAAGGCGACGGTCGAGGGCCTGAGGTCGCTTCGCAGCCCCGACGAGGTGGCGAAGCTTCGCGGCCTGACGGTGCAGCAGGTGCTTGGGATCGACAATCGCGACGCAGCGCCCGAGGCCAGGGCCGAGCCCGCCGCGGCGGACGCGGAGCCCGTCGCCGCGGAGGCCGGAGAGCCCGCCTGATGGCCAAGGCGACGCTGACGATCACGCAGCGCCGTTCCTCAAACGGGGCGAGTCCCCGCCAGCGCGGAGCGCTCAGGACGCTCGGGCTCGGCCGCATCGGGCGCTCCGTCGAGCGGCCCGACGAGCCGACCGTGCGCGGCGCCCTGAGCGTCGTGGGCCATCTCGTCGAGGTCAGGTCCTAGCGATGCCGGAGATTGGCCTCCACAACCTGAAGCCCGCCGCCGGCTCGCGCCACCGCAGGAAGCGCGTGGGCCGCGGTGACGGATCGGGCTCGGGGAAGACCTCCGGGCGCGGCCACAAGGGCGCGGGCGCGCGCTCGGGCGCGAAGTCGAAGACTGCGCGCGAGGGCGGCCAGATGCCGATCCACATGCGCATGCGGAAGCTCCGCGGACCGCACATGAAGAAGTCGATGCCGTTCGAGAAGTTCCGGACCGCGACGCAGCCCGTGAACCTGCGCGACCTCGACGCCCGCTTCGCCGACGGCGCCGAGATCGGCCCCGAGGAGCTCCGCGCCGCCGGCCTCGCCACGCGAAAGGGGACGCCGGTCAAGGTCCTCGGGCAGGGCGACCTGTCGAAGAAGCTCACCGTTCGGGCGCACGGCTTCTCCGCCTCGGCGCGGACGAAGATCGAGGGCGCCGGCGGGACCTGCGCAATCGTCGAGGAGTAGCCGCAGATGCTCGCGACGCTCATCGGGTCGCTCCGGATCCCGGACATCCGGCGGAAGCTCGCCTTCACGGCGGCGATGCTGGCGCTGTACCGGATCGGCGCCTACATCCCCGCGCCTGGCATCAACATCGACGCGGTCGATCAGATCTCGAGCAACTTCGCGGGGTCGAACGTCCTCGGCTTCCTCAACCTCTTCTCGGGCGGGAGCCTCCAGCGCTTCGCGATCTTCGCGCTCGGGATCATGCCCTACATCACCGCCTCGATCATCCTGCAGCTGATGCAGGTGGTGGTGCCCTCGCTCGAGAAGCTCCGCAAGGAAGGCGAGGTGGGCCAGCAGAAGATCACCCAGTACACGCGCTACCTCACGGTGGCGCTCGCGTTCGCCCAGTCGATCGGCTACGTGTTCCTCTTCCGCAGCTTCGGCTCGAGCGCAGGCACGCCGGTGGTGGACAACTTCAACTTCGCGCGCGTCTTCGTGATCGTGACGACGCTCACCGCGGGCTGCGTCGTGATCATGTGGTTCGGCGAGCTGATCACGCAGCGCGGCATCGGCAACGGCATCTCGCTGATGATCTTCGCGAGCATCGTCGCGGGGCTGCCGCAGGGGATCGAGGCCTGGTGGACGAACCCGGACCAGATCTTCAGGGTCATGATGCCGTTCCTCGCGCTCGGCATCATCGCCGCGATCGTGTACATCCAGGAGGGCCAGCGGCGCATCCCTGTGCAGTACGCGAAACGCGTCGTGGGCCGGCGAATGTCCGGCGGCGGCTCGACGTACCTGCCCCTCCGGGTGAACATGGCCGGTGTGATCCCGGTGATCTTCGCGGCCTCGATCATGGCGTTCCCGCCGACGATCGGCGAGCTCAGCCAGGCCGGCTGGGCGGGCGACATCGCGGCCTTCTTCAGCCCCAACGGCTGGGCCTATCTGGTCGGCGAATCGATCTTCATCATCCTGTTCACCTACTTCTACACGGCCGTCACGTTCAATCCGGTCGAGCAGGCGGACAACCTCAAGAAGTACGGGGGGTTCATCCCGGGGGTGAGACCGGGCCGGCCAACGGCCGAGTTCCTGGATCGCATCCTCGCCCGGCTCACGTTTCCCGGCGCGCTCTACCTGGCCGCCGTGGCCGCGCTCCCGACGATCCTCATCAACCAGACGAGCGCCAACTTCTTCTTCGGCGGCACCTCGATCCTGATCGTGGTGGGCGTGGCGCTAGACACGATGAAGCAGCTCGAGGCGCAGCTGATGATGCGGAACTACGAAGGGTTCTTAAAGTAGCTCCGGACTCCCTTTTCCGGAGTACGCGAGCAAGCTCGCTCAGCAGCCTCCGGAAAAGGAAGTCCTCCGCTAAGCGACCGGTAACGGCTGGGAGGCGCAAATCCGGCGGCCAAAGAATCGCGCCGCTCGATAGCCTGCCGCCCTCCCAATGACCGAGCTCAACCTCATCCTCCTCGGGCCGCCGGGCGCCGGCAAGGGCACTCAGGCGGGGCGCCTGGTCGAGGACTTCGACCTGCCCTACTACGCGACCGGGGACATCCTGCGGGGCGCGGTCAAGGACGAGAGCGAGCTCGGGCGGGAGGCCAAGGAGCACATGGACCGCGGCGAGCTCGTCCCCGACGAGCTGATCACCCGCGTGGTCGCCCAGCGGGTGGACAGCAAGGAGGCGCGCGACGGCTTCGTGCTCGACGGCTTCCCGCGAACGATTCCGCAGGCGGAGTCGCTCGACGAGCTGCTCGAGTCGCGCGACCGCGAGCTCACCGCCGCGCTCGTGATCGAGGCGTCCGACGAGGAGGTGATCCGGCGCCTCTCCGGCCGGCGGATCTGCGTCAAGGACCAGCACCTCTACCACGTGGAGTTCGACCCGCCGAAGCACGAGGGCAAGTGCGACCAGGACGGCTCGCGCCTCATCCAGCGTGACGACGACAAGCCCGAGACGGTGCGCCGGCGGCTCGAGGTCTACCACGAGCAGACACGGCCGTTGATCGCCTACTACGAGGAGCGCGGCCTGCTCCGCCACTTCGACGGCAGCCGCGAGCAGGCGGAGGTCCACGACCACATCCGCGCGACGCTGGCGACGCTACGGCTCGAGAGCGAGCTCTGAGATGATCGCGTCCCAGACGTGATCATCCGCAAGTCCTCCGACGACATCGAGGCGATCGCGGCCGCGGGCCGGATTCTCGTGCGCTGCCTGAGCCTCCTCCGCGGCAAGGCGCGCCCGGGCGTGACCACCGCCGACCTCGACGAGGCCGCCGAGCGGTTTATCCGCTCGCAGGACGCCGAGCCGGCCTTCAAGGGCTACCGGGGGTTCCCCGGCTCGGTGTGCGCGTCGCCCAACTCGATGATCGTCCACGGCATCCCGGGCGCCTACACGCTCCGCCGCGGCGACATCCTCTCGCTCGACGTCGGCGTGGTGCACGGCGGCTGGGTGGCCGATGCTGCGGTGACGCTCCCGATCGGCCCGGTCACCCCCATTGCGAGCCGTCTTCTGAGCACGACCAGGGCGGCGCTCTTCGACGCGGTCGAGCAGTGCCGTGCCGGCAAGCGACTCGGCGACGTCTCACAGGCGGTTCAGAGCCGGGTCGAGGGCGACGGGTTCTCCGTGGTGAGGGCACTGGTCGGCCACGGGATCGGCCGCGACATGCACGAGGACCCGCAGATCCCGAACTACGGCGAGGCGGGCACGGGCGTGGAGCTGGCGGAGGGCATGGTGTTCGCCGTCGAGCCGATGGTGAACGCCGGCAAGCACGGCATCCGGATGGGGGGCGACACCTGGGCCGTCTACTCCGAGGATGGCTCGCTGGCGGCGCACTTCGAGCACACGGTGGCGATCACGGCAGAGGGGCCCCGCATCCTCACGCCGTGGCACGTGGAAGAGGCGGAGAAGGCGGCTTGAAGCAGGCCGAAGGTCGCAGGTGGCAGGTGGCGGGGCGGCGGCTCCAGGCCGTTCTGCGACCCGCGACCTGCGACCTTTTCCGGGGCCCTCGCCGCCTCGAAGTGGCTGCTAGTCTTTCCGGTCGGCGCGTGGCCGGTTCCTGGGCCCTGCGCCGCTTCTGTCTATCGAGCTTGGGCCGCCCTCGCGGTCCGGCATTCAGCGCGGAGCGATGAAGGTCCGAACGTCCGTCAAACCCATGTGCGAGAAGTGCAAGATCATCCGCCGGCACGGGGCGGTCCTCGTGATCTGCCAGAACCCGCGCCACAAGCAGCGTCAGGGGTAGTCGGATGGCCCGGATCGCAGGGATAAACATCCCCCTCAACAAGCGCGTGGAGGTCGGCCTCACCTACATCTACGGGGTCGGCGACTCGCGGTCGCGACAGATCCTCGGCGAGGCCGGCGTGGATCCCGACACCCATGTCAAGGACCTCACCGAGGCCGAGGTCGTGAAGCTGCGCGACGCGATCGACAGGGATGTGATGGTCGAGGGCGATCTGCGCCGCGACCGCTCCCAGAACGTCAAACGCCTGATGGAGATCGGCGCATACCGAGGGCTGCGGCACCGCCGCGGGCTCCCGGTCGACGGTCAGCGGACCAAGACCAACGCCCGCACCCGCAAGGGCCCCCGCCGGATGCAGGTCGCCGGCAAGAAGAAAGTGAAGAAGTAGCGCGTGGCCCAGCAGCGACCAGCGCGCGGCCGGGGACGCCGCAAGCCGCGCAAGAACATCCCCTTCGGGCAGGCGCACATCAAGAGCAGCTTCAACAACACCGTGGTCTCCCTCACCGACAAGGAGGGCAACGTGATCGCGTGGGAGTCGGCCGGCGGCGCCGGGTTCAAGGGCTCGCGCAAGTCGACCCCCTTCGCCGCGCAGGTCACCGCCGACGCCGCGGCCAAGAAGGGCCTCGAGCAGGGGCTCGAGAAGGTCGAGGTCTACGTCAAGGGGCCCGGATCGGGCCGCGAGACGGCGATCCGCTCGCTCCAGGCCGCCGGCCTCGAGGTCACGAGCATCCGCGACGTCACGCCCCAGGCCCACAACGGCGTTCGTCCACGCAAGCGGAGGCGGGTCTAGCCGTGGCGCGCGATCGCGGGGCGCAGTGCAAGCAGTGCCGCCGGGAGGGCCAGAAGCTCTTCCTCAAGGGCGAGCGCTGCCTGACCGACAAGTGCGGCGTCGAGCGCCGGACCTATCCGCCGGGCGAGCACGGTCGCGCTCGCGCCAAGCAGTCGGAGTATCGCCTGCAGCTGCGCGAGAAGCAGAAGGCGCGCCGCTACTACGGAGTGCTGGAGAAGCAGTTCCGCGGCTACTACGCCAAGGCGAGCCGCCAGCAGGGCGTGACCGGCGAGAACCTGCTCCGGCTGCTCGAGAGCCGCTTCGACAACGTGCTCGTGCGACTCGGCTTCGCAGCCTCGCGCCGGCAGGCACGCCAGATGATTCTCCACGGCCACTGGCACGTGAACGCCCGGCGTGTGGACGTGCCCTCGTATCAGGTGCGCCCGGACGACGTGATCACGCTGAAGCCGGGGTCGACAGCCGACCCGATCATTCGCGAGGCGACCGATCTGACTTCCGCCGTGCCGGCCTGGCTCCAGGCCGACCACGACGGCCTGACCGCCAAGGTGCTCCGCTACCCGCAGCGGCAGGAGATCGACTCTCCCGTGCAGGAACAGCTCATCGTCGAGCTGTACTCGAAGTAGCAGCATCGAGCGCCGATCCGTCCGTAAGCGGCGGCCGGCGGTCACACCCGACGCGAAGGAATCCCCATGCTTGAGTTCCAGACCCCTCAGATATCGGCCGAGAAGGTGCAGGACAACCGCGGCTCGTTCTCGATCGAGCCGCTCGACCGCGGCTTCGGCTACACCTTCGGCAACTCGCTCCGGCGGGTGCTCCTGTCCTCGCTCGGCGGCGCCGCCGTCACGAGCGTGCGAATCGAGGGCGTCGCGCACGAGTTCTCCACGATCTCGGGCGTCAAGGAGGACGTGACCGACATCGTGCTCAACCTCAAGGAGGTCGTCTGCCGCATGCACTCTGACGCGGCGGAGATCGAGGTTCCGCTCGTCGCGACCGGCCCCGGCGAGGTCACGGCCGCCGACATCGACCTGCCCTCGGGCGTCGAGATCCTCAACCCGGACGCCCACATCGCCACGCTCGAGAAGAAGACGAAGCTCGAGATGTACCTGACCGTGGGCCACGGCCGCGGCTACTCGCCCGCGGAGGACAACAAGACCGACGACCAGCCGATCGGGGTGATCCCGATCGACTCGATCTTCTCGCCGGTCAAGCGGGTGGCCTACGAGGTCGGGCCCGCGCGAGTCGGGCAGCGGACCGACTACGACAAGCTGACGCTCGACATCGAGACGGACGGCTCGGTCGACCCCCAGGCGGCGCTTCGGGAGGCGGCGGAGATCCTGATCCAGAGCCTCTCGATCTTCACCGATCCCGGCAGGCTCGACTTCCTGCGCGGCGGGGGCGACGGCGACGTCCTGGAGGTGCCCTCGGCGGCCGGACCGGTGGCCGGTCGCTCCCCCGACGGCATGGACGACATCCTGATCGAGGAGCTCGAGCTGGGCGTCCGCTCCTACAACTGCCTCAAGCGGGCGGGGATCCAGACCGTCGGCGACCTCCTGCAGAAGTCGGAGTCGGAGCTCAACGCGATCCCGAACTTCGGTCGCAAGTCGATCGAGGAGGTCATCGAGACGCTCGACTCGCGCGGCATGTCGCTCAGGCCCTCGTAGGCGCATGCGCCACCAACGCGACCGCCGCAAGCTGAGCCGGAGCGCCTCGCACCGCAAGGCGCTCTTCATGAACCTCTCCCGGGAGGTGATCGACCACGAGCGGATCAAGACGACGGAGGCGAAGGCGAAGGCGGTCGCGCCCGAGCTCGAGCGGCTGATCACGCTCGCGAAGCGCGGCGACCAGCACGCTCGGCGCCAGGCGATGTCCGCGCTCGGCCAGGACAAGTTCGTGGTCTACAAGCTGTTCGAGGAGATCGCGCCGCGGTACGCGGACCGCCCCGGCGGCTACACGCGCATCCTCAAGCTCGGCCCGCGCCGATCGGACGCGACCGAGATGGTCTTCCTGGAGCTCGTCTAGCCCGCCGGTGGCGAGCGGCGGCTCGATCGACCTGGCGCCCCTGCGCGGACGCGTCACGGGGACGGTGCTCGGTCCCGCTGACGCCGGGTGGGACGAGGCGCGCCGCCCGTGGAATCTCGCGATCGATCAGCGGCCCGCCGCGGTGCTCGAGCTGTCGGGCGAAGGCTGCGAGGTGGCCGCGGCGATCGAGTTCGCGCGCGAGCGCGCCCTGGGCGTGTGCGCGCAGCCGACCGGCCACTCCGCGACGTGGGACCTCGCCGACGTCCTCCTGATGCGCACCGGGGGGCTGCGCGGCGTGGAGATCGACGCGACCGCGCGCGTCGCCAGGGTCGAGCCCGGCGCGCGCTGGAGGGACGTCCAGGGTGCGGCCGGAGAGCACGGCCTCTCCGGGCTCCCGGGGACGGCCCCGAACGTTTCGGTCGTCGGCTACGCGATGGGCGGCGGCGTGAGCTGGCTCGGGCGCAGGTACGGCGTCGCGGCCAACACGATCCGCGCGGTCGAGCTCGTGACGGCCGCCGGCGAGGCGGTGCGCGTCGATCGCGAGAGCGAGCCGGAGCTCTTCTGGGCGCTCCGCGGGGGCGGCGGGAACTTCGGGATCGTGACGGCGATGGAGCTCGAGCTGACGCCGGTCGAGCGGGTCTACGCGGGGAGCCTCATGTGGCCGATCGAGCGGGCCGCCGACGTTCTCCACGGCTGGCGCGAGTGGGTGCGCACGCTGCCCGACGAGACCACCTCGATCGCGACGCTCCTGCGGGTCCCGCCCTTGCCGCAGGTACCCGAGCCCATGCGCGGGCGTGCGTTCGTGGTGGTCGGTGCCTGCCACGCGGGACCGGAGGGCGAAGGCGAGGAGGTAGTGCGGCCGCTGATCGAGCTCGCCACGCCGGAGATGAACAGCTTCGCCGCGATGCCGCCCGCGGGCATGGGCGCGATCAAGAACGACCCCGAGGACCCTACGCCGGGCGTCTCCGCCACAGGCCTGACGGGCGACCTCGACGCCGAGGCGGTCGATCGGCTGCTCGAGGCGGCGGGGCCCGACTCCGGGACCCCGCTGCTGTTCGCCGAGCTGCGACACCTGGGCGGCGCCCTCGCCCGCGCCCCCGAAGGCCATGGCGTCACCGGCGCCGTCGACGCGTCCTTCATGTTCCAGGCGCTCGGGGTCCCGATGGACCCGCAGGCCGCGCCCGCGCTGCGGGAGGGGCTAGACCGCGTCGCGTCGGCGCTCGAGCCCTGGTCGACGGGGCGGCGGCTCCTCAACTTCGTCGAGGACCGCGACCTCTTTCCCTCCGCGTTCTCCGCGGACGACCACCGCCGCCTCGTCGAGATCAAGCGCCGCCACGACCCGGACGGCGTGATCCAGACGAGCCACACGCTCTGAGCCGCTGACCGCGCGGCTCGCCCTCGAGTACGACGGCCGCGAGTTCGCGGGGTGGGCGCGCCAGCCAGGGCGGCGCTCGGTCGAAGGCGAGCTCGAGCGGGGCATCGCGCGGATCCTCGGGCGCGAGGTCGAGCTGTCCGTGGCGGGCCGCACGGACGCGGGCGTGCACGCCCTCGGCCAGGTGGCGAGCCACCCCGGCGACCCGGCGCCGGTGCGCGCGCTGAACGGCGTCCTCCCGCGCGACCTCCGCGTTCTCGCGAGCGAGCGCGCGCCGGACGGGTTCGACGCGCGCCGCGACGCGGTCGCCAGGGCGTACCGCTACCGCCTGCTCACCGGGCAGGTCGCGAGCCCGTTCGAGCGCGGCCGGGCGCTCCACTTCCCGCACCAGCTGGATCGCGCCGCGATGGAGCGCTGCGCCGAGGCGATCGTCGGGACCCGCGAGCTCACCGCGTTCACCCCGACTCAGACGTACCACACGCGCTTTTCGCGGCGTGTCGACCGGGCCGAGTGGATCGCCGAGCCCGAGGGGCTCGCGTTCGAGATCGAGGCAGAGAGCTTCATGCGACACATGGTCCGGACGCTCGTGGGGACGATGCTGGGCGTCGGCCGCGGGCGGATGCCGGTGGACGAGTTCGTGCGCCTCCTAGACGGGCGCCCGCGCGCCGAGGCGGGCGACACGGCGCCGCCGCACGGCCTCTATCTGGTCGCCGTCCGCTACGGGGCGCAGCGGTGACGGCAACTATCCTGGGCGTGCCGCGATGAAGGTCCTCCTTACGAACGATGACGGCATCCACGCGACCGGCCTGGGGGCGATGCGGCGTGCGCTGCTCGGGGTGCCGGACATCGATCTCGCAGTCATCGCGCCGGACTCGAATCGGAGCGCGACCGCCCGGAGCATCACCACGCGCGAGCCGCTCTGGGTGGAGGAGATCGACTTCGGCGACGGCACGCGCGGGCACGCGACGGACGGCACGCCCGTCGACTGCGTCCGATTCGCGGCGCTGGGCCTGATCGAGTTCGAGCCGGAGCTGATCGTCTCGGGCATCAACCACGGCTCGAATCTCGGCGACGACATCACCTATTCGGGCACCGTGGCCGCGGCGCTCGAAGGCGTGGTGCTCGGGATCCCCGCGATCGCCGTCTCCCAGCAGTCCGGTCGAGGCGACTTCGACTTTCGCGCCGGCCATCGGTGGCAGGATGCGGACTTCGAGCAGGCAGCGGGCTTCGTCGCCAGGATCGTCGACGCCGCCGACGAGGTGCCGATGCCGGCCGGCACCCTCCTCAACGTGAACTGCCCCGCCGGCGGGGCGAACGGGGTGCGGGTGTGCCGGCTCGGCAAGCGGATCTACCGCGATCGGCTGGAGCTCGCGGAGGAGATCGACGGACGCCGGCGCTACCGCATCTACGGCGACGACCCCTCCTACCACGAGGAGGACGGAACCGACTTCGCGGCCGTCGCCGACAGCCTCATGGCGGTGACCCCGCTCCACTTCGACCTGACCGCCCGCGGAGAGCTCGAGGCGCTCGAGGCCTACCGGCTCGAGACGCTGCTCCGGCCGGCGCGGAGCGAGCTGTCGATTCCAGACGGTGGCTAGCTCGGGCCCTGCCGCGCGGGCGGCCGAGCTGCGCCGGGTGCTCGAGCACCACAACCATCGCTACTACGTCCTCGACGACCCGGAGGTCTCGGACGCCGAGTACGACGAGCTGCTGAACGAGCTCCGCGCGCTCGAGAGCGAGGACCCGGACCTCAGGACGCCCGATTCGCCAACCCAGCGCGTGGGGGGCCGCCCGCTCGAGAAGTTCGCCCACGTGACGCACCTGCAGCCGATGCTCTCGCTCGCGAACGCGCGCTCGGAGGACGACCTTCGGGCTTGGGAGACGCGCATCCGCAACCTGCTCAAGAGGCTCGGCGTGGAGGAGGCGGAGCTCAGCTACGTGGCCGAGCCGAAGATCGACGGCCTCGCGATCTCGCTCGTATACGAGGACGGGCTCCTCGTCCGTGGCGCGACTCGCGGGGACGGTGAGATCGGCGAGGACGTGACCCAGAACCTCCGGACGATCAAGTCGATCCCGCTTCGCGTCGAGGGCGCGCCGCGGCTACTCGAGGTCCGCGGCGAGGTCTACCTGCCGCTCAGCGCCTTCGCCCGCCTCAACGAGCAGCGGGCAGAGGCCGGCGAGCCGACGTTCGCGAACCCGCGCAACTCCGCCGCCGGCTCGATCCGCCAGCTCGACCCGGCGCTCGCCGCGTCGCGGCCGCTGTCGATCTGGTGCTACGGCGTCGGCGCCGTCGAGGGGCTCGATTTCCCGCGCCACCACGAGTGGCTCGACTGGCTCGGCGCGCACGGATTCAAGGTCAGCCCGGACGTGAAGGTCCACGACAGCGTCGAGTCGCTCGTGGCGGGCTGCGTCGAGTGGGAGGAGCGCCGCGACCGGCTCGACTACGAGATCGACGGAGTGGTGGTGAAGGTGGACGACCTGGCGCTCCAGCGCGACCTCGGGGTCGTCGGGCGCGAGCCGCGTGGCGCGATCGCCTGGAAGTTCGCGGCGATGACCGGCCAGACGGTGCTGAGGTCGATCATGTGGAACGTAGGACGGACCGGCCACATGGTGCCGTTCGCGAGCCTCGATCCGGTCGTCCTCTCGGGCGCGACGGTCAAGCTCGCGACGCTCCACAACGAGGAGGACCTGCGCCGAAAGGACGTCCGCGAGGGCGACGAGGTGATCGCGATGAGGGCGGGGGACGTGATCCCGCAGGTAGTCTCGCCGACCGCCGCCGCGCAGCGGCGCAAACGGCGTGCCCCGCCCCCCGAGCCCCCGAGCGAGTGCCCGTCATGCGGCACGCGCACCGTCAAGCCCGAGGGCGGGGTCTGGACGATCTGCCCCAACCGCCTCTCGTGCCCGGGGCAGCTCTTCCAGGCGGTCAAGCACTTCGTCCATCGCGGGGCGATGGACATCGACGGCTTCGGCGAGAAGCAGGCCGAGCGGTTCCTCGGCGAAGGGCTCATCCGGAGCGTGGCCGACATCTACGAGCTCAGCGTCGAGGACCTCCAGGGGCTCGACGGCTTCGGGGAGGTATCGGCCGCGAACCTGGTCGAGGCGATCGACCGGTCCCGGGAGCGCCCCTTCGAGCGCGTGCTGTTCGCGCTCGGGGTGCCCGGCATCGGGTACGTGAACGCCCGCGCCCTGGCGGCGGAGCTCGGATCGATGGATGCCCTGATGGACGCCGACGCCGACGCGATCGAGACGACTCCCGGCATCGGCCCCGTGCTGGCCGAGACGATCGCGAGCACGTTCGCCGAGGAGCGGACCCGGGAGCTGGTCGCGCGGCTGCGCGACCACGGGCTCCAGATGGTCGGGGCGCAGGGGGAGGGGTCGGAGCCCGGCCCGCTCGCGGGCAGGACGCTCGTCGTCACGGGCACGCTCCCGACCCTCTCGCGGGACGAGGCGACCGAGCGGATCGAGGCGGCCGGAGGCACGGTCACGGGCTCCGTCTCCGGCAACACCGACTTCGTCGTGGCGGGCGAGGATCCCGGTTCGAAGCTCACCAAGGCGGAGAAGCTCGGCACCGAGGTGGTCGACGAGGCGCGGCTGCTTGAGCTCCTGTCCGGCGACTGACCGCACCGGCGCCCGCGCGGTGCGATAATCCGGGGCGCGCGGATGGGCAAGGTCGTCAAGCTAGAGCAGCCCGCCAAGGGGACGACCGCCCCGAAGAAGCCCGCACGCCGGCGGCGGCCGAACCGCTCCCGCACCGCGCTCGTCCTGGGCGGCGGGGGTTTCACCGGCGGCGTCTACGAGATCGGCGCGCTCCGAGCGCTCGATCTGCTGGCCGTCAACCGCACGGTCAACCAGTTCGACATCTACGTGGGCACGAGCGCCGGCGCGTTCGTGGCGAGCCTGGCCGCGAACGGGGTGACCCCAGAGGAGATGATGAGGGTCGCGAACCGGCAGGTGCCCACCGCGATCCGCGACGTGGACCTGGGCACGTTGATGCGGCCGAACTACCTGGATTTCGCGAAGAGCGCCGCGCTCCTCCCGCTCCGCACCGTCGGGCTGGCGCGGACGCTCATCGGCCAGATCGGCGCCGTCTCCCTCATGGACCTCCTGATCGGCCTCGCGGAGGGGCTGCCCTCGGGCGTCTACGACGGGTCCGGCCTCGAGCGCTACCTCGACGAGGTCCTCGGCGACCCAGATCGCACCAACGACTTCCGGATGCTCCAGAACGAGCTCTACCTGACCGCGACCGACCTGGACACGTGCGAGCGCATCGTGCTCGGCGGCGAGGGCTGGGACGACGTGCCGATCTCGCGCGCGGCCGCCGCCTCGACCGCCCTTCCGATCGTCTACAAGCCGGTTGACATCAAGGGCAGGCAGCTGATCGACGGCGGCATCCGCTCGACGACGAACGTGGACCTGGCCGTGGAGCGCGGGGCCAAGTTCGTGATCGTCGTGAACCCGCTCGTGCCGTACGTCAACGACTTCCAGAAGGTGATTCCCACGATCACCGGCACCCGCGTCCGGCGCGTGTCGGACATGGGCTTCCCGCAGATCGGCTACCAGGCCTTCAAGCTGCTCGCCCACCAGCGACTCCACGAGGCCGTGCGCCAGTGGCAGGACAAGTACCCGGGCGTCGACATCATCCTGATCGAGCCCGATCCGAACGACGAGCTGATGTTCGACACGCACGTCCTCAACTTCGCGAAGCGGCTCGAGATAGCCCGCCACGGGTTCGAGTCCGTGACGCTCAGGCTCGCCAAGGACTACGACGACCTGCGCGACGTCTGTGCGCGTCACGGGATCGAGATATCCGCGACCCGCGTTCGGAAGGTCGTCCGCCGCTTCGCGAAGGAGCGCGAGAAGACGCGCGCCTGGCGGCGGATCCTCGAGCAGACGACGGGCGCGCTGCTACGCCAGTCGGAAGAGGCCTGACTCAGGCCGTCTTCGGCTCGTTCGGCTCCTCGCGCGGGGTGAGCTGGATCTCGTGCTCGGCGCCCGGGACTCCCGCCTCCAGCTCGCGGCTGCGCTCCAGCTCGGCGTTCAGCTCGGCGCCCAGCAGCACCGCGACGTTCGTGATCCATAGCCAGACCAGGAACGTCACGACGCCGCCGAGCGTGCCGTAGGTCTTGTCGTACGAGCCGAAGTTCGCCACGTAGAACGCGAACGCCACCGAGGCCAGGATCCACACGGCGAGCGCCAGCACGCTCCCGGGGGTCACCCAGCGAAATCCGGGGTGCCTGACGTTGGGAGCGGCGTAGTAGAGGACGGCGAACATCGTGATGACCATCAGGAGCAGCACCGGCCACTTGGCGTAGCCCCAGATCGCGACGGCGGTCGATCCGATGCCGAGCGGGGTGGCGACGGCCTCGACGATCGGCCCGGTGAGCACGAGCGCGAGCGAGACGATCACGAGGATGACCACCACGGTCAGCGTGATCAGGATCTGGAGCGGGCGCAGCTTCCAGAACGGCCGCCCCTCGTGCGTCTCGTAGATCGAGTTCGTGGCGCGAATGAAGGCGCCGACGTACGCGGACGCCGACCACAGCGCGAGGGCGAGCCCGACAAAGAACAGAATGCCGGCCGCCCCGCGGTTGGCGGTGAGGCTCTCGATCGGTCCGGTGAAGGTCTCGGTCGCCGCGCCGGGGCTGATCTGGCTGACGATGTCGGTGAGCGTCATCGTGGTCGACGCCGGGTCCCCGAAAAGGCCGACGAGCGAGACGAGGACGATCAGCATCGGGAAGATCGACAGGACGCCGTAGTAGGTCAGAGCGGCGGCCCAGTCGGTCAGGTTGTCCTCCTGGAACTCGGAGACCGTCCGCTTAAGCGTCGCGATCTTCGATCCTCCGCGGAGCTCGCTTGGCTTGTCGGGCGCGTCGGCCAGGTGGTTCCTCCTAGGCGAACGCTCGCCGCAGGCCCGAGAGCAGGCGCTCGGTGGCGGCGGAGCCCCGGATCGCCGCGCGCACGTGCTCGTCGTCGCCGAGCGGGCCCCCCGGCGCCACCAGCACGCCGGCGCGCTCGAGGCGCGCCGCCAGCTCCGCGCCGCTGAGCCCGGGCGCGCTCAGCCAGGCGAAGTTCGCGCGCGTCTCGGGCGCGTCCACGGGGAGCTCGTGCAGCGCATCGAGGAGCCGCCGCCGCTGCTCGGCCACGAGCTCGGCACGGCGCTCCACCTCGGGATCGCCGATCTTCAGCGCGTGGGCGATCCGCCGCCTGGGTAAGCGCGTTCACGCCGAGCACAGGCGCGAGACCGTCGAGCAGGCCGGTCGCCGTCGGCGAGCCGACCGCGTAGCCCGCCGCGCATCCGGACAGCCCGTAGATCTTGGAGAACGTCCGGAAGACGAGCAGGCGCGGGAAGGCGTCGATCAGGCGCAGCGCCGCGTCGTCGTCGGCTCCACGTCCTGGAACTGGACGTACGCCTCGTCGAGCAGCACGTGGACGTGCGCGGGCAGGGCCGAGACGCAGCCGCCCCACCTCGTCGCGAAGCTAGATACGTCCCGGTCGGGTCGTTCGGGTTGCAGAGCACCACGACGCGCGTCGGTCCGTCACGGCGTCGAGCAGCGCAGCGGGGTCAACGTGGCCGCGCGCCAGGTCCACCGGCACGGGCCGCGCGCCCGCCCGCGCGCCATCAGCGGGTAGAGCGGATACGACGGCCACGGCGTCACCAGCTCGTCGCCCTGCCGACAGCAGCTGGAGCGCCGCCGTCTGCAGCAGCTCGGTCGCGCCGTTGCCGACCACGATCTGCTCGGGCGCCACCCCGTGCCGCTCGGCGAGCGCGCCGCGCGGATCGGCGTTGCGTGCGCGGTCCGGATAGCCGTTCACGCCGCCGCGCGCGGCATAGATCGACGGTTCATGACCTCCGCGTTCGGGAAGTCGGGCCACTCGGTGCCCGAGAGGTCGAGCATACGGGCACCTGCTCGAGCGCCATCGCCTTCTCGCGCGCACGCCGCTCGCGCAGGCCGCTTGTTGACCTCCTCCTCGCTGATGTCGTCGAACTGCCGGTAGTAGTCGAGCAGGCCCACGGTCCGGTCAGCTTAGGGGCGCGGCGCGCCGCCGGCACCACGAGGCGCCGCGGCGAACCACCCGGCGGCGAGCGCTCAATTCGCGCGCGGCGACACGAGCTGCGACCCGGGCCCTCGATCACGAAGAGCCAGATGCAGAACGCGACGAGCCCCGACGGCGATGCTGACGATGAAGATCCACTCGATCGCGCCCTCCTTCTGCTCGTGCCCGGCGGCGCGGCTCGCGAGTTTCCACGCGTGGTCGAGCCGTTTGGCCACGGCGAGCGTCCCCATCAGCGTGAGCACCATTCCGGCGAACGCGGCCGCGAGGCCGACCTCGACCGAATCGGTCTGGTAGTCGAGCTGCGAACCCACCCAGAGCCAGGCGGCGGGCTGCGGACCCCACAGGGTCAGTCAGCACGAGGGTCTCGAGCGCGAGGATCCCGGCCGCGAGCAAGCCGTCGAAGCGGCGCCGCCCCGCTCCCGGCGACGGCCGGCCGGCCGCGATACCGGAGCGGGGCCGTGCCCGGGCGGCGACCGATGAAGAGCCCGCCGGTGTCTGTTGGGTCGTTGCTCGCCATACGCTGAACGCGAACGGGCGGCCGATCGGCCGCCCGTCACCGTCCCAGAGTCTAGAGCCCGCGATCAGGCGGCGTAGAGGGCGTCAACCTCGCCCGCGTACTTCTCGTTCACGACGTTCCGCTTCACCTTGAGCGTGGGCGTGAGCTCGCCGGTCTCCTGGGAGAGGTCCTGGGCGAGGATCTTGAACTTCTTGATCTGCTCGACCGGGCCGACGCGCGTGTTCACGCCATCGACCACCGCCTGGACCTCGGCGCGCATCTCGTCGGAGTCGGCCACATCCTCGGGCTTCGAGGCCGTGCTGCTCGGCGAAGGCAGGCAGCCTCCTCCGGGTCGAGCGTGATCAGCGCGATCAGGTACGGCCGCCGATCGCCGACCACGACCGCCTGCGATATCCAGCGGTTCTGCTTGAGCCCGTTCTCCAGGTTCGCCGGCGTGATGTTCTTGCCTCCCGCGGTGATGATGATGTCCTTCTTCCGGCCGGTGATGTAGAGGAAGCCGTCGTCGTCGAGGCTCCCGAGGTCGCCGGTGTGCAGCCACTCGTCCACGAGCGCCTCGCGCGTGGCCTCCTCGTTCTTGTAGTAGCCCTGGAAGATGTTCGGGCCCTTGAGCAGCACCTCGCCGTCGTCTGCGATCTTGACCTCCTGTCCCGGGAGCGGGCGACCTACCGAGCCGAAGCGGTGCGCCTCGAGGTCGTTCGCCGTCGCCACCGTCGAGGTCTCCGTCATCCCGTAGCCCTCCAGGACCGGCACCCCGCACGCGTAGAAGAACTCGAGGATCTCCTTCGCGATCGGGGCTGCCCCGGTCACGCACTGGCGCACGTTGCCCGCCGAAGATGTTGCGCACGTTCTTGAACAGGGCCTCCTCCGCCTGGTCGAACGCCGCCTGCAGCTCCTCGGGCACCTCCTCGCCCCGCCGCTCGCATCTGCCGGACCTTGAGACCGAGCCCCACGGCCTGCTCGAGCTGCTCCCTGTCCGGGGCGTTCGAGGTGGCCAGCGTGTAGATCTTCTCGAAGATACGCGGCACCGAGGGGAAGTAGGTCGGCCGCACCTCCGTCAGGTTGGGCACGATCTTCTGCGGGTCCTTCTCCCAGTACGCGATCGACGCCCCCAGGTCGATCGCCACGAACTGGACCAGGAGCGCGAACGCGTGCGCGAGCGGGAGGAACAGGTAGACGGAGTCGCCCGCCTCGACGACCCCCTGGGCCTCGGCCATCGACGACACGTTGCGGTAGTTCGAGTGGGTGAGGATGCAGCCCTTCGGCGGGCCGGTCGTGCCGGACGTGTAGATGAACACGCACGGGTCCTCACCGGTGACGCTCGCCACGCGCTCTTCGTATTCGGCTGGGTCGCGCTCGCGGCCGCGGGCGCGGAGAGCGTCGAGCGACATCGCGTCGCCGATGTCGGCCTCCCCGGGCTCCATCACGACGATCAGCTCGAGATGGGGGAGGTCGGACTGCACCTCGCGCACCTTCGCGAGCTGCTCGCCGTCCTCGACGAACACCGCGCGCGACTCCGAGTGGTGAAGGACGTAGTGGCACTCCTCCGCCGAGTTCGTCTGGTAGACGGACACGGACGCGCCGCCCGAGGCGAGGATCCCGAAGTTGGCGTACGTCCACTCGGGTCGGGTGTGGCTGATGATCGCGACCCGGTCGCCGCGCTCGATGCCGCGGTCGATCAGGCCCAGGGCGATCTCCCTGACGGTCTCGCCGAGCTCCTCGTAGCTCACGTCGCGCCACTCGTCGCCGACCTTGTGTCGAAGGGCCGGCGCGCTGCCGTGGCGCGCGGCCGCGATCGACAGCAGGTCCGCCATCGTCTTCGACCCGGTGCTGGCCTCGTGGGCCGCTACGGTCGCTGCCTCCATCGCTTTCGCTCCTCCTCGCCTCTGATCTCCGGTGGACGCGAGAGTCTATGCAGGATGAGGGGCGCCCGGGCCCGGCCGCCGGGGGGCGCGGGTTGCTGCTAGGTCTTGGCGGGCTCCGCCGTGCGACGCGCCGCCTTGAGCGACGTGAGGAAGAGGGTCTTGTCGATTCGACCTTCGAAGATCGGCACCCCGAGCTGCATGCATCTCGCGATGACCTCGCGACGGTGCATTCCGGCCTCTCGCCCGAGCTCGGTGGGCGTCAGGTGAATCGCCATGGACACTCCTCCTCGATTTGCTCCGATGCGATGTCCAAGTTTTACCGCTTGGGCCCGACGTATGGAAGTCGTCTCCGCAAACTGCGGACGTTCCCGTGGCCGTCTCGAGGGCTGATTGCGCGCGGGCGGGCCGTCAGACCGGGTTCTGCACCGGAATGAAGCGGTGGCCCACGCCCAGCTCCCGCTCGAGCAGCTCGCCGAGCCGGCGGACGCCGAGCGTCTCGGTGGCGTAGTGGCCGGCGGCGAAGAAGTTGACGCCCGCCTCGCGCGCGTCCGCCATCGCCCATTCCTCGGGCTCGCCCGTGAGGAACCCGTCGAGGCCGAGCGCGACCGCGTCCGCGAAGCTCGACGCGCCGCCCCCCGAGACGATGCCGAGCGTTTTGATCGGGTCGGGACCGTGCGCGAAGACCAGCGGCTCGCGACCGAGGGCGCCCGCGCACCGCTCCGCGACCTCGGCACGGCGGACGCCCTCGGCCGCCCGGCCGACGAAGCCGATCGGCCGCCCGCGGTGGAGCCCGAAGGGCTCGCCGCGCTCGAATCCGAGCGCCTCGCAGAGGAGCGCGTTGTTGCCCACCTCGGGATGGGCGTCGAGCGGCAGGTGATAGGCGGCGAGCGAGACGTCGGCGTCGAACAGGACGCGCAGGCGCTCCCGCATCGCGACGGTGATCGCTCGCGCTCCCCGGTCCCAGAAGAGCCCGTGATGGCAGAGCACGAGCCCGGCGCCCCGCCTCGACCGCGAGCTCGAACAGCTCGCGGTGTGCGGACACGCCGGTCACGACGGTGTCTACCTCAGCCGCGCCCGGCACCTGGAGGCCGTTCGGCCCGTAGTCCTCCCAGCCCTCCGCCTCGAGCAGATCGTCGAGGAACGTGACGATCGCGTCCCGCCCAGCCACCCGGGCCGCCCCGCTTACTTCGTCTCGAGCGTGTCGAGCGCCGTGTCGCAGGCCTCCTCGACCGCGTCGGCCTCCGCGGGGGTCGACTGGCAGTTGAGCAGGTACTGCGTCCGGCCGTCGAAGATCGCGGTGGCGCGCGTCTGCGCGTCGGGCGGGTCGGTCAGCTGGATCTCGTACTCGAGGGCCGGGAGGCCGCCGACCTCCACGTCCTTGCCCTGGACCTCCTCGCCGGCCAGCTGGCTGAAGAGCTCGTCCGCCTCGGGGCGCACCGCGTCGATGTTGTCCTCGGTCACCTCGGTGTTGAGGTCGAAGCGCTGGACCGCGATGAGGTTGGTCTCGTCGAGGCCGACTCCCGCGGTCGCCACGGCTGAGCTTCCCGCCGAGCGGTTGAACGAGATGTCCTCGAGCGGCTCGAAGCCGGTGGGGTACTCGAAGGTGATGTCGAACTCGGGCTGGTCGAAGACCCCGGGCTCGGTCGACTCGGTCGTCTCGTCCGCCGCTGTGGTCGCCTCCTCGTCGTCGTCTCCCCCGCAGCCGGCGATGATCGCGGCGGCGAGCGAGAGGGCGAGGAGCATGGACAGCAGTCGGCGCATGGAGGGGTCTCCTGGGTCGGGAAGCCGAAACATACCGCTCGCGAAGTAGTCTCCGCTCGATGGCCACGGCGGACCAGCGCGGCGAGCAGAGCGACGCCTTCCTCGCGTCGCTCATGGACACGAGCCTCTATTCGATGGGGGCGTTCTTCTCGGACGAGCATCCCGGGCTGGTGGACGAGGTGATCGAGCAGAGCGTGGCGATCCAGGACGCCGGGCTGCGCGGCTACGCGGACGAGCACGAGCTGTCGCTCGAGGAGTGCTTCCAGACGCTCTTGACCGGCCTCGCGGTGCGCTACTACAAGGCCGTGGCCGCCTGAGACGATGGCCTACTTCAAGGACTCAGACGAGGTGTATCGCTACATCGGCCGCGTGTTCGAGGAGATCGCCGCCGACCAGGAGCTCGGGCCGAAGTTCGAGCGGGCCAACACGATCGTCCAGTACCAGATGCGCGATCCCGAGTCGCTCATCACAGTGCGGATGAGGCAGGGCGAGGAGCGCCGCGTGGACCTCGGCGAGACCGAGCTCGAGCCGGAGGTGGTCATGACGATGGCCGCCGACACCGCGCACCGATTCTGGCTCGACGAGCTGAGCATCGCCGCGGCCATGTCGCGCGGTCAGATCAAGGCGCGCGGGCCGGTATCGAAGATCCTCAAGCTCGTCCCGCTCGTCAAGCCCGTCTTCCCGCGCTACCGGGAGATCCTGGAGGGGGACGGCCGGTCGGACCTCCTCGAGACGACCTGACCGCGGGCGCCCGTCAGCGGGCCCGCTGCTCGGCCCGGTAGCCGTCCACGAGGGCGCGCATCGTCTGCCGCGTCGAGTGCTTCGCCCGCCAACCGAGCTCGTCCCGCGCGCGGCGAGTTCGAACCAGCAGCGGCTTGCGCGCCGCCTCGATCCACGACGCCCACTCCGGGAGCGGCAGCCGCGAGGCCACCTCGGCGCTCATCTCGACCCCGAGGTCGGGGACGGGAATCGAGTACCAGCCGAGCGCCTCGGCCAGATCGCTCATCGTGATCGTGCCCCGGCCGGCGAGGTTGTAGGGGCCGGGCGGGCCCTTGCCGAGGACTCCGGCGACGAAGGCGCTCGCCACGTCGTCCTCGTGCACCAGCTGGAAGCTGATCCCCGGGTCGGGCAGCACCGGCTTGAGGATCGGGAGCGAGGAGAGGAGCCGCACGACCGCGTCGGGCATCGCGTCGGTCAGGCGGACATAGGGCATCATCTCCTGAAGCGGCATCTGGGCGGTCGGCCCGGCCACGATGCAGGGGCGGAACACGTATGGCTTCGCCTTCCGCCGCCGCTTGAGGACCTCCGCCAGCACCTCCTCCACCTCGGCCTTCTGCCGCGAGTAGAAGTGCTCCGGCGTGCCGCGCGGCGGCACCGTCTCGTCGATCCATACCGGGTTGTCGTCGTGGAACCCGTATGCGGCGACGCTCGACGCGTAGCAGATGCGCTCCGCGCCGGCGCGCGCGGCCGCATCGAAGACGGTCCGCGACCCCTCGACGTTGATGGCGTGCGTCGCGTCGCCCGAGCCCAGGATCGAGAAGGCCAGGTGCACCACCACGTCGGCGCCCTTGACGACGTCGCGGACGCTGCCCGCGTCCTGGACGTCGCCGCGCCGGTACTCGGTCTTCCGCCAGCCGTGGTCGGCGGGGTCGAAGCTGCGGCGCGCCATGCCAACGATCCGCTTGACCCGGCGGCTCCGCTCGAGCGACGAGACCAGCGACACGCCGAGGTCCCCGGTCGGGCCGGTGATCGCAACGGTCAGGCCCTGCCTGCCGGCGGCCATGCCGCGAACCCTACGTCAGCTCGGCGCGCGCCGCACGGAGCGGCGCCGGAGTGAGCGCGGCGGCGGCGATGACCAGCGCGAAGGCGGCGAGGCGCACGGCGAGGCCGAGCGAGTCGTCGGGCAGCGGCTCGCCGAAGACGACGGGCCCCGACGCGATCGTGGCGAGGTTCGCGGCGGCGCTCGTCGCCGCGATGACCGGCACCGCCTTCCCGTCCTGGAGGCTTCGGGCGGACACGACGAGGCCGATCAGCGAGGCGGCCGCGATCACAGCCGCCAGCGGGTGGAGCAGCACGAGCGCGCCGTCGTCCAGGTGGTCGCTCAGGGCCTTGATCGAGACGTCGGACGCGCCCCACAGGAGGCCCGCGGAGATCGCGAGCGCGAAGCCGCCGCCGCGCCTTCCCCACCAGGCCGCGGCCACGGCGAGGCCGAGGCCGGCCGAGGCGGCCACGTAGGTCGCCAGGCGGGCAGTCGCGTAGTCGCTGTGGTCCGAGGCGGCCGTGCCTTCGAGCGTGGCGGCGAGGAACGCGAGCCCGAGCGCGGTGAGTGCGACCCCGATCCACTCGCGCCGGGTCACGGTGAAGCCGAACAGCCGATCCGCCATGACCGTGAGGAGCACCAGCCCGCCCGCGATCACCGACTGGACGAGCGAGATCGGCGCGAGTGAGAGGGCCGCCACGTGAAGGCCCCAGGAACCCATCGCCACGGCCATTCCGAGGACGTACCAGCGCGAGCGGAACAGCGCCAGCGACGTGCTGATCGGCCGCCGCCACTCGACCGGCGGCGACTCGACCGCGCCCCGCTGCTTCCACAGGAAGCCGAGAATGGAGGCGAACGCGGTGGCGAGCGCGAGGAACAGCCCGATCTGCACGCTGAGGGGCACGGCGCTCGCTCAGGCGTCGTAGCCGGGCTCGCCCGGGAGGAGCACGTGGGCCGAGCCGTCGTGGACCACCACGCGCGGCAGGATCGGCACGACCTCGCGCTCGCGCGCCTCCTCGAGTGCCGTCGCGACCGACGTGCTCGCCGCGAGCTGCTCCAGCGTCTTGATCGTCGGGAAGACCAGCATCAGCTCGTCGCGGGCGTGCGCGTCGAGCGCCGCGCGTGGGGCGAGCCACCGAAGGTCGACGCACTCGCTCCCGTCGCAGCGCGGCGCCGCGTCCTCGGGGGCCTCGGCGAGGAAGAACCAGGTGTCGAATCGGGTCTTGACCTCGGCCGGGGTGATCCAGCGCGAGAACGGCGTGAGCGCCGCGCGGCCTGGCAGCCGGATGGCGGCCTCCTCGTCGAGCTCTCGGATGCCGGCTCCCTCGGGCCCGTCGTCGTCGGAGCGCACCGATCCGCCGGGGAAGACCCAGGCGCCGCCCATGAAGCGCGCCGCGGGGTTGCGCTGGACGAGCAGGACCTCGAGCTCGCCGGCGCTCCCGTCGCGCAGGACGATCACCGAGGCCGCCTCGCGGGGGACGGCGACCGCGCCCTCGTTCAAGTCCTCGCCGGGCGGCGGCCTGTCGATCCTCACGAGACGCACACTAGCGACGGCCGGTACGCTTGCCGGCGGTGGCCACGGCGACCCAGCAAATGTGGATCTGCGAGTCCTGCGGGTTCATCTACGACCCCGCCGAGGGCGATCCGGACGGCGGCATCCCGGCCGGGACCGCGTTCGAGGACATCCCGAGCGACTGGTTCTGCCCCGTGTGCGGGGCGCGGAAGAAGGACTTCACGCCCTACGACGGGTAGCCGCCGCGCCGCCTACGCGGCGGCCGCGAGACCGACGTCCGCCGCCGCCTCGATCGACTCGCCGACGATCTCGACCAGCCGTCTCAGCTCGCGCTCCGCGATCGCGAGCGGCGGCATCAGGATCACCACGTCGCCGAGCGGGCGGACGATCGCCCCGCGGCGGCGGGCCTCGAGCGTCACGCGGTGGCCCGCCCGTGCGGCGGGCGGCTCCTCGCGCAGCTCGATGCCGCACATGAAGCCGCGCTGGCGTACCGCGGCGACGCCGTCGAGCGCCGCGACCTGGGCGAGCAGCTCCTCGAGCAGGGAGATCTTCGGTCCGAGCCGCTCGAGCGTGCGCTCCCGCTCGAAGACCTCGAGCGTGGCGAGCGCGGCCGCGCACGCGAGCGGATTGCCCGTGTAGGTGTGGCCGTGGAAGAACGTGCGGAACTCCTCGAACTCGCCGAGGAACCCCTCGTAGACCGCCTCGGTGGCGAGCGTCGCCGCGAGCGGGAGGTAGCCGCCCGTGATCCCCTTTGCGAGGCACATCAGGTCGGGGGCCACGCCCTCGTGCTCGCAAGCGAACATCCGACCGGTGCGCCCGAAGCCCACGGCCACCTCGTCGCAGATCATCAGCGCCCGGTGACGGTCGCAAAGCTCGCGCACGTCGCTGAGGTAGCCCTCCGGGTGGAGGAGCATCCCGGCCGCGCCTTGGACGAGCGGCTCGACGATCACTGCAGCGACCTCGCCCGGGTGCTCCGACAGCAGCCGCTCCATGTCGGCCGCGTCGCCCGGTTCGGCCTTGAGCGTGTCGAAGAGGAGCGGACGGTAGATCGCGTGGAACAGCTCGATTCCGCCCACCGACACCGAGCCGACGGTGTCGCCGTGGTAGGCCTCGCGGAGTGAGACGAAGCGGGTCTTCCGCGCGTCGGCGCCGCCGCGCTGCTGCCAATACTGGAAGGCCATCTTGAGCGCGATCTCCGTGGCCGTCGAGCCGCTGTCGGAGTAGAAGACCCGCTCCAGGCCGGGCGGCGACAGCTCGGCGAGTCGCCGCGCCAGCTGGATCGCGGGCCGGTGGGACAGCCCGAGCATCGTCGTGTGCGCGACGAGGTCGAGCTGCTCTCTCACCGCGGCGTCGATCGTCGGGTGCCGGTGCCCATGGACCGTGCACCACAACGACGAGACGCCGTCGATGTATCGGCGCCCCGACGTGTCGACGAGGTCGGTGCCCTCCGCGCGCTCGACGATCAGGGGCTCCTCGTGGACCCAGCCACGCTGCTGGGTGAAGGGGTGCCAGACGTGCCTGCGGTCGTCCGAGACCAGCTTCGCGTGGTCGGTCGACGCGGCCGGCACGAGCTCGACCGTAGCTATCGTCCAGGTCGGAATGCCGCCCCTTCCCATCCTCGTCTTCGTGGTCGGGACCGGGTCGCTCGGGGCGGAGATCGCCGCTGTGCGGCTGCTCGCCCCGTACTTCGGCGCGTCGACGATCGTGTGGGCGAACACGATCGGGATCGTCCTCGTGGCGCTCTCGGTCGGCTACTGGCTCGGCGGCCGCTTCGCCGATCGTCATCCGCACATCCGCGGGCTGTGCCTCCTTACGCTCGTTGCCGCACTGCTGCTCGCGGCGGTGCCGTTCGTCGCCGACCCGCTGCTCGAGGTCGCCGTGGGCGCGCTCGACGAGATCTCGGCGGGCGCCTTCCTCGGCTCGCTGCTCGCGGTCCTCGTCCTAGTCGCGATCCCGGTGCTCCTGCTCGGCGCGGTCTCGCCGTGGGCGATCCGGCTGGCCGTCGGGACCGTCGAGCAGGCGGGCACGGTGGCCGGCCGTCTCTACGCGCTCTCCACCGCCGGGAGCCTCGTGGGAACGCTCCTCTCGGCGCTCCTCCTGATCCCGCTCGTCGGGACCCGGCGTACGTTCCTCGTCTTCGCCCTGGCGATCGCCGGTGTGGCCGTGCTGGGGCTGCGCCCGGTGCGCCGTTACGCGCTCGCCCCGGCGGCGATCGTCGTGCTGATCGCGCTCCCGGTCGGGACGCTCAAGGCGAGCGAGACCGGGCGCGTGATCTACGAGACCGACACCGAGTACCAGTACGCGCGGGTGATCGAGTCGGCCGACGGCACCCGCGCGCTGGAGCTGAACGAGGGCCAGGCCCAGCACTCGATCTACCGGCCCGACGATGTCCTGACCGGCGACGTCTGGGACGGGCACCTCGTCCTTCCATTCGCCGCGCTCGAGCGACCCCCCGAGCGCGTCGCGATCCTCGGCAACGCGGCCGGCACGACCTCGCGCGCCTACGAGGAGCTGTTCCCCGACACCGAGATCGACGGGGTCGAGATCGACGGCGAGCTCTCCGAGATCGGGCGCAGGTACTTCGACATGAACAACCCGCGCCTCAACCTCTTCCACGAGGACGCCCGGCCGTTCCTCCGCCGAGTGGAGACGCGCTACGACGTGATCTCGGTGGACGCCTACCGGCAGCCCTACATCCCGTTCTACCTGACGACGCGTGAGTTCTTCGAGCTGGTGCGGGATCGGCTCGCACCCGGGGGCGTCGTGATCGTGAACGCCGGGCATCCCGAGGGTCAGGACGACCTCGAGAAGGTGCTCACCGCGACGATGCGCGAGGTATTCCCGAACGTGCTCCGGGACCCGATCGAGCCCACGAACACGCTGCTCGTGGGCGGCGAGGCGCCGCTCTCGGCGGAGCGCCTCGCCGGCGAGGTCGCGGACCTTCCGCCCGGCCTGCGCCCGACGGCGCGCGCGGCGGCCACCCGGCTCGCGCCGCCGCTCGAGGGCGGCACCGTCTACACGGACGATCGCGCCCCGGTCGAGTGGCTGATCGACAAGTCGATCGTGGACTACGCCGCCGGCGACTAGCCTGCCGGCCCGGAGGGCCCCGTCCAGGGGTGGCCGACGCGCCAAGCCTTCTGTATGGTTGGCTCGTGCCTGGCAGGGGTGCCAGCCGGATCGGCACGGGAGCGCTCGCGTTCGCGGCGATCGCCGTCATGACCGGCTCCCACGTCTCCCTTGCCCCCGGGCAGGCGGTGACGGCCGAGCCCAAGGTGCTCGCGCACACCACGCCCGATGAGACCGAGCGGGTCAAGACGATCCCGATCATGCGGCGCTCGGGGGCGTCGAACCAGGTGGTCGCGTCGATGGGCCCGCGCCTGGCCCCCGACGTGCAGCAAGACGATCGGGTCGAGGTGACCGCGGAGGTCGAAGTCACGACCGACTGTGACGAGCGTCATCGACGCTGCGCGGGGCGGCCGTACGATTACGACCCGATCGTTACGGGGCGTCTGGTCCTCGCGGACGGGAGCGCGGCGGCGGACGGGACAGGAGTGAAGTCGATTGCCAGGCGCGAGCGGTTCCGCTGCCGTCAGCGCAACCCCGGCCGTACCCACCACTGCGTGATGGTCTTCTCCGAGGCGAATTTCTCCTTCGCCGATGCGGCCGAGCACGGCTGCGCGCCCGGGTCCTGCCGGCTGAACCTCGTGCTCGGAGCGCACAATCAGCGTGCGCGCGGCAGTGGCAAGGACAAGCTGATCATCGGGTCCAACCGGCCGAATGGCGAGATCGAACAGGACAAGGCCCGCATCAACGCCGTCCGCTTCCGTCCGGAGTCACAGCCCAAGCCGCCGCCGACAGAGACGAGCGCCCGCCAGACCAACCGGCTGCCGCTCACGAGCGCACGGCGGGTCGTCTACTCGCAGCGGCTCGATGACCTGCGGGCGGGCGAGCAGCTCGTGGCCGACGCGAGGATGCGGATGGCGATCGAGCATCTGCCCTACAGCGTCCGCGTCAACTCTCACCTCATGTTGACGGAGGGTCGAAGCGATCCAACGCCGGGAAGGGTCGTGAAGGATGCCGCCTCGCGCGACGGCCAGCTCTCCGAGGCCAACGGCTTCAACTGTGTCCAGCTCGCGGCCCCCTGCCCGATCGAGAAGGTCGGGGTGCTGACCATGAAGGAAGACGTCGACCGTCCCCTCTACGTGAACCTGCTCGTGGGCAACTCGGCGAAGCAGGCGTCGCCGAGGGGCGGAGACCGAGCCAGGGTCGCCCGCCATGGACGGCTCAAGGTTGTGCGATATCCGGCCGCTCTGCGGGGCTGACCGGATGTCGGCCCTCTACTAGCTAGGCGAGCTGGGAGGCCCGCTCGCGAACGAGGCGCGTGACGTGCGGCGGGGCCTTCGCAGTCGATCCCGAGTCGAACGGCGGCGCCGGGTCGTACTCGATCCCGAGCTGGATGGCCTGGGCGAGGTCCTCGCCGCCGATTCGGGCCGCCAGGACGAGCGCCATGTCGATGCCCGACGAGACCCCGGCGGCGGTGATCACCTTGCCCTGCTCGACCACCCGTCGCTCGGTGGGCCGCGCTCCGAAGCGCTCGAGCATGTCGAGCGCGAGCCAGTGGCTCGTGGCCTCGAGCCCGTCGAGCACCCCGGCCGCGCCGAGGAGCAGCGAGCCGGTGCACACGGACGTTGTCCACTCGGAGGTCTCGTGAGCCGCGCGGATCCAGCCGACGAGCGCCTCGTCGTCGAGGAGCTCGCGGGTGCCGATGCCGCCGGGAACCATCACCACGTCCGGAGCGGGGACCTCGGAGAGCCGGCGGTCGGCGGCGAGCGCGAGCATGCCGTTCTCGGTGCGCACGGGGCCGGGCTCGGCGGCGAGGAAGTGGACGCTCGCCCCGGGCAGGCGCGACAGCACCTCGTAGGGGCCGACCGCGTCGAGCGCGGTGAAGCGATCGTAGAGCGGGATTGCGATTTCCACGCGCCTGCGGGAAGCTAGCGGAACGGCCTAGCCGGGCCCCGGAACGGGTACCTCTCGTCAGAGGAGAGGAGTAGGAATGAACCACCGCAAATACCACCTCGGCAGCTACGAGGAGATGAAGGCGCAGCACCGCTGGGAAGTGCCCGAGCGGTACAACATCGCGAGCGACGTCTGCGACAAGCACTCCCCCGACAAGCCCGCGATGATCTGGGAGGACTGGCGCGGCGAGGAGCGGAACGTGAGCTTCGGCGAGCTGCGCGACCTGTCGTGCCGGTTCGCCAACGTCCTGGACGCGCACGGCGTGGAGCGCGGTGATCGCGTGGCGACGCTGCTGCCTTCGCTGCCCGAGACCGCGGCCGTGTTCCTCGGCACCTTTCGGGCCGGCCGCATCCTCCTCTCGCTCTCGGTCCTCTACGGCGACGACGCGATCGAGCACCGGTTGCGCGACTCGCGGGCCAAGGCGGTCGTCACCGACCCGGCCAACCGGCACCGGATCCCGGAGGCGCTGGCGGAGGTGGTCTTCGTGCTCGGCGAGTCCGAGGCGGGCGCAGAGGGCGACGTCGACCTGGCGGACGCGCTCGCCCGCGCCTCCGACAGCTACGAGACCGTGGACACCGCGGCCGACGACCCGGCGCAGCTCTACTACTCGTCCGGCACGACCGGGAAGGCGAAGGGCATCCTGCACGCGCACCGCTACCTCCTCGCGCACGAGGAGTTCGAGTGGTGCCACGACGTGCGCGACGGCGAGCTTTTCCACGGCTCGGGCGAGTGGGCATGGGCGGCCGGCATCTGCCCATTGCTCGGTCCGTGGCGCTACGGGGCGACGCAGTTCGTTTACGCGCGCAAGGGCGGCTTCGACCCCGAGGAGCAGCTTCGCCAGCTCTCGAAGCACGGCGTCGAGAACATGTTCACGACGCCCACCGCGCTACGGGCAATGACCGCCGTGGCCGACGCCGGCCACCGGTACCCGCTCGAGCGTCTGCGTGTGACCTGCTCGGCCGGGGAGCCGTTGAACCCCGAGGTCATCAGGTGGTTTCGCGAGCAGTTCGGCGTGACCGTCCTCGACTACTACGGCCTCACCGAGAGCTACCCGCTCTGCGGCAACTACCCGTCGGTGGAGGTCCGAGAGGGGTCGATGGGCCTGCCCGTCCCCGGATGGGACGTGGCGGTGCTCGACGAGGCCGAGCAGCCGCTGCCGGCCGGCGAGCGCGGCGAGATCTGCCTGCGCGCCCGTTCCAACCCGCACTACCCGCTCGGCTACTGGAACCGGGATGACGAGACCGAGGAGGTCTTCGGCGGCGAGTGGTTCCACACGAAGGACGCGGCGCAGATCGACGACGACGGCTACTTCTGGTACGCGGGCCGCGCGGACGACGTGATCATCTCGGCCGGGTACCGGATCGGGCCCTTTGAGGTCGAGTCGGCGTGCGTGGAGCACCCCGCCGTGCTCGAGGCGGCCGCGGTCGCCTCCCCGGACCCGAAGCGCGGCGACATCGTCAAGGCGTTCATCGTCCTGGCCGAGGGCCACGACCCGGTCGACGCGACCGCGGATGAGATCAAGAGCTTCGTCCGCGAGCGCCACTCCGCCTACGCCTATCCGCGCGAGGTCGAGTTCGTCGATGACCTCCCGAAGACGCTCACCGGAAAGATCCGGCGGGTGGAGCTGCGGGAGGCCGAGCGCGAGCGCAAGGCGGCCGGGACGCCCTCCTAGAGGTCGTCTCAACACCTCTCGCGGCCGGTTAGGCGCGTCTCCCGGCGCCACGCCCCACCCGCTCGCTCGTCGATGCTTCGGCATCGACTCCGCTCGCGTCCGGACCGTGGCATCCGGGAGCCGAGCCTCCTCGACCACGATCCGGGTGGTTGAGACGACCTCCTAGTTCCCGCCCGGTTAGGATCGCGCCGTTCGTCTAGGAAAGGGAGGGCGCGGATGTACAACGCGATCGTCGTCGGGACCGACGGCTCGGACACTGCGAAGAAGGCGGTCGCGCAGGCGGCCGACCTGGCCAAGAGCACTGGCGCCCGGCTGCATCTCGTGAGCGCCTACGAGCCGATCCGCGAGTCGCTCCTCAAGTCGGAGAAGAAGGACGTTCCGGACGACTACCAGTGGATGATCAACCCGAGCGAGGAGGTCGACTCGGTGCTCGGCGAGGCGGCCGACGCGATCCGGGGCGACGGCGTCGAGGTCGAGACGCACTCGCGGGAGAGCGATCCCGCGGACGCGATCCTCGACGTGGCCGACGAGACGTCCGCCGACCTGATCGTCGTCGGGAACCGCGGGATGACGGGCGCGAAGCGCTTCCTGCTCGGCAGCGTGCCGAACAAGGTCTCGCACCACGCCGCCCAGAGCGTCCTGATCGTCCGCACCACCTGACCGCGGCCGTCAGCCCGCCGCGAGCCACTCGTCGAGTGGGAGCCGGGCGCCGCTCGCGGCGAGCGAGTCCGGGCCGGTCGGCTCGAGCGTCGACACGGCGACGCGCCCGAGCCGCTCGACCGTCTCGCGATTGGAGAGCTCGAGCGGCGAGGGGCGCGCCGGCCACGGCGTCATCACCGCCCCGGCGAGTCGAAGGCCGGCGGCCCGGACGGCCTCGACCGTGAGCACGGTGTGGTTGATCGTGCCTAGCCCCGCTCGCGCCGCCACGACGGTCGGAAGCCCGAGGTCCACGGCGAGGTCGCGCACCAGGTAGCCGGGCGTCAGCGGCACGGCGAATCCGCCGACGCCTTCGACGATCAGCGCGCCCGCGCCGGTCCCGGCGCCGCGGGCCGCCCGGACGATCGACGCGGGATCGAGCGGCGTACCGGCGAGCGACGCGGCGTGGTGCGGGGACGCGGGCGGCCCAAAGCGATGCGGCGCGACGTCCTCGGGCGCCTGCCCCGCGCTCGCCACGCGGGCGAGCAGCTCGTGGTCGGGCGGCCAGCCCCCGGGCGGCTCCGCCAGGCCAGTGACGGCGGGCTTGAACGCGGCGACACGCTCACCGCGTTCTGCGAGCGCCGCGCAGATCGCCGCGGCGACGACCGTCTTGCCGACGCCGGTGTCGGTGCCGGTGACGAATAGGCCGCGCAGCTGCCGGGTCAGGCCGCTTGCGCGAAGCGCTCGAAGCGCGGCGCCGCAGCGTCGGGCCGGCGGCTCGCCCCGGCTACCTCCGCGAGGATCCTGGCGGCCGCGCGCAACTCCGACGTCGTGTGCGACGCCATCACCGCCAGGCGCAGGCGGGCCGTGCCGTCGGCGACGGTCGGCGGGCGGATCGCCTGGGCGAAGACGCCGCGATCGAGCGCGTGCCGGGACGCCTCGAGCGCGGCCCGCGAGTCGCCCACGACGAGCGGGATGACCTGCGTGCTCGACGCGCCGGTGCTCACGCCGCGCTCCGCGAGCTCGTCGCGGAGGACCTCGCCGTTGCGCTGGAGCCGCTCCACGAGCCTCGGCTGTTCGGCGACGAGCTCGAGCGCCGCCTTCGCGGCGGCGGCTACCGGCGGGGGGAGCGCGGTCGAGTAGATGAGCGTGCGGGCGCTGTTGACGAGGTAGCGGGCCATCGTCGCGTCGCAGCACGCGTACGCCCCGTAGGTGCCGAGCGCCTTCCCGAGCGTGCCGACGACGATGTCCACCTCGTCCTCGAGGCCGGCGGCCGCGACGGTGCCGCGCCCGCCCGGGCCGAAGGCGCCGGTGGCGTGCGCCTCGTCGACGAGGACCCGCGCATCGTAGCGGCCCGCGAGCTCGACGATGTCGGCGAGCGGCGCCACGTCGCCGTCCATGGAGAAGACGCCGTCGGTCACGATCAAACTCCCCCGCCCGGCGGCCTTCGCGAGGCCCCACTGGAGATGATCGACGTCGCGATGCCGGTACACGAACGTCTCCGCGCGCGCGAGGCGGCACCCGTCGATCAGGCTCGCGTGGTTCAGCTCGTCGGAGAAGACGACGTCGCCCGGCCCCGCGAGCGCGCCGACGATGCCCGTGTTGGCCAGGTAGCCCGAGCCGAACAGCACGGCGCGGCCCGATCCCTTGAACGCGGCGATCCGCTCCTCCAGCCGGCGGTGGATCGTCATGTTGCCCGAGACGAGCCGCGAGGCGCCCGCTCCGACGCCCCAGCGCATCGCGGCGTCCGCGGCGGCCTCCCGGACCCGGGGATGGTCGGCCAGCCCGAGGTAGTTGTTCGAGCAGAGCAGCACCACGGGCTTGCCGTCCAGGAGGACGCGCGGGCCCTGGGGCCCCGAGATCAGCCGCATCCTGCGGTAGAGCCCGTCCTCGCGCAGCTCCTCGAGTCGCTGCTCGATGTCGTTCATCCGGCTCCTCCTCCCGCAGGCGCGTGGGCGAGCGCCGGCTCGACGTGGACAAGCTTTGGCAGCTCCTGGGTCGGCGCCTCGGAGGGGTCGCCGCTCGCGCCGCGGTTCGGAACGCCGTCCGGGCGCGGCGGCACGGCGCCCTTCGGCCGGTGGCGAAGCTGGGTGGACGGGTCCCACAGCGGTGCCTCGTCGCCGTTGTCGATCAAACCGTCGATCGGCGTGCGGGGGGCTTCGCCCTCGAGCCACCCGGAGCGATTGTCCGGCCGCGGACGAGCGCCGTTGTCCGGCTGCCGGGCGGTGTTGAGCCCGAGCTCCTCGAACATCGCTCGATCGTCCTCGGGCTCGGAGCCGAGCGTGGTGAGGAAGTTGCCCATCATCACCCCGTTGATCCCCGCGCGGACGGCGAGCGAGTGAAGCTCGCCCAGGTTCTCGATGCGGCCGCCGCAGAGCCGGAACAGGGCGCCCGGCAGGATCAGGCGGAAGATCGCGATCCACTTGACCGCCTCCCACGGGTCCATGAACTCGCGATCGCCGAACTTCGTGCCGGGCCTGGGGTTCAGCATGTTGATCGGGACGCTCGTCGGGTCGATCTCCGCGAGCTGGAACGCCATCTCGACGCGCTGCGCGCGTGACTCGCCGAGGTTCAGGATGCCGCCCACGCACGTCTCGAGGCCGGCCTCTCTCACGGCGTCGATGGTCCGCAGCCGGCCCTCGTAGCGGACGGTGGTCGAGACCTCGTCGTAGTAGCTCTCGGCCGTCTCCACGTTGTGGTGGACACGCTGGATGCCGGCCTCCTTGAGCTGCCGCGCGCGATCGACGGACATGTGCCCGACGGACGCGCAGCGCTTGAGGTTGGTCTGATCGGCGACCAGCCTGGCGCCCTCGAGGATGCGGGCGAAGTCACGCCGCGAGAGCCCCTGGCCCTGCGTGACCATGCAGAACCGGTGCGCGCCCGCCGCCTCCGCGGCGCGCGCGTGCTCGAGGATCTGCTCGGGCGACATCATCGCGTGCATCGGCGTGTCGGCGTCCGAGTAGCGCGACTGCGCGCAGAAGCCGCAGTCCTCCGCGCAACCGCCGGATTTGGCGTTGACGAGCGAGCACATGTCGGTGGAGTCGTCGAAGCGCTCGACGCGAGCCCGCCACGCGCGCTCGATGAGCGCCTCGATCTCGGCGTGGGCCTCGACCTCGCCGAGGGCGAGCGCTTCCTCGTAGCTGATGAGCGGGGGCAAGCTGGGCTCGGTGGGAGACGACCTCGTGCGCAAGGTATGCGGGCGCCCGGACGGCACATGCGCCCGGTACGCGCCCGCGGCACGGACGAAGGCCACTGGAGGTGGCGCGATCCGCGAATCGAAGGTACGTTCGCTCGTGATGCCCGGCCGGAACCGAATCGGATGGCTCGCCGCCCCGGCCGCCGTCCTGGCCCTCGCCGCCCCACCCACCGCCGCTTCGGCGGCGGACGCGAGTGCCCCCGAGCGCGTGCCCGGCGAGGTGATCGTGAAGTTCGAGACCGGCTCCACGAGCGCGGCGCGCACGGACGCCCGGGAGGACCTCGGCTCGGGCGGCCGGTCGCTCGGCCGGCCAGGGCTCGAGCTGGTGGCAGCTGAGCCCGGCACGTCCGCGAGCGGCGCCGTGGAGCGGCTCGAACGGCGCGCCGACGTCGCCTACGCCGAGCCCAACTTCTACTACGAGCCCTACGCGAAGCCGAACGATCCGCGCTTCGACGATCTGTGGGGGCTCGAGAACACCGGCCAGACCGTGCGTGGGAGGTCGGGACGGGCGGATGCGGACATCGACGCTCCGCAGGCATGGAACACGACGATCGGCTCCACGAGCGTCCAGGTGGCGATCGTCGATTCCGGCATCGCGTACGACCATCCGGACCTCGCGCCGAACATCTGGACCAACCCCGGGGAGACCGGGACCGACGGGGGCGGCGGCGACCGGCGCATGAACGGCGTCGACGACGACGGCAACGGCTACGTGGACGACTGGCGCGGCTACGACTTCCGCGGCGAGGACAACGCGCCGTTCGACCTGCTGGGCCACGGAAGCCATGTCGCGGGCACCGTCGGCGGGCGCGGCGACAACGGCTTCGGGGTCGTGGGTGTGAACTGGCGGGTGGGCCTGATGGCGCTCAAGGCCGGGGACGCGTTCGCCCCGGACAACGCGAGCGCCATCGAGGCGTTCGAGTACGCGGCCGACAACGGGGCCGAGGTCGTCAACGCGAGCTTCGGCAGCCCGTTCCGGTCCAAGGCACTGGCGGAGACGATCGAGTCGAGCGAGGACACGCTCTTCGTGACCTCGGCCGGGAACCTCGGGGCGAACAACGACCGGGACCCGAACTTTCCGTGCAACTACCCGGCCGAGAACCTAGTGTGCGTCGCGGCCTCGACGATGGACGACGAGCTCGCGGGCTTCTCGAACTTCGGCCGTGAGAAGGTCGACCTCGCAGCGCCGGGCGAGCGCGTCGTCAGCTCACAGCCGGAGCTCGGGAACGCGTTCGAGGACGACTTCGAGACCCCGCTGGCCGGTCGCTGGACCACGGGCGGCCAGAACGACACGTGGGGCCGCGACAGCTTCGCGGGTGAGCACTCGCTGAGCGACTCGCCCGGCGAGCGGTACCTGAACGACACCGACAGCTTCGCGCGCAGCCCGCTTCTAGCGTTGAACGCGCCGAACGGCTGCCGCGTCCAGTGGGGCATGTTCCTGTCGACGAGGGACGAGGATGACTACCTCCAGCTCGACGTGTCCGACGACGGCTCCTCGTGGCGGAAGGTAGCGCGCTTCTCCACGTTCTCAGAGGTGCCCTTCTCCGACGTGGAGGTCGACGGCGAGACCGCGTCGAGCGCCTACCTCCGCTTCGTGATGCGAACCGACTCGAGCGGCCGCGGCGACGGCGCGGACATCGACGACCTGGAGGTCGTCTGCGCCAGGTCCAACTACTCGGGCGCCTCCTTCGTCGACTTCGAGGGCACGTCGATGGCCTCGCCGCATGTGGCCGGAGTTGCCGCCCTGCTGTGGTCGGAGCGTCCCGGTGCGTCGGTCCGCAAGGTGCGAAAGGCGCTGCTCGACGGGGTCGACCACCTTCGCAAGCGCGGGGACAAGATCGCCACCGGCGGACGCCTGAACGCCCGGAAGGCCCTGGCCGAGCTCGACTAACGCCCCTTCCACCGAGGCGGCCGCTTCTCCGCGAACGCGCTGATCCCCTCTCGGAAGTCCTCGGAGCGAAAGCACGACTCGCGCAGGTCGACGAGCCGCTGCTCCATGTCCTCGGGGAGCTTCGCGGGCACCGACCGCAGCGCGCGGAGGATCATCTTGTTCCCGGCGAGCGAGAGCGGTGAGTTGCCCGCGATCTCCGCGGCGAGCGACGTTACCGTCTCCTCCAGCGCCTCCGACGCCACGACGTGGTTGACGAGGCCGATCGCCGCGGCGCGCTCGGCGTCGACGTTGCGCCCCAGGTAGAAGAGCTCGGCCGTGTGGGCCGGCCCGCAGACCTCGAGGAACTTGCGCAGGCCGGTGTGCGAGTAGATCAGCCCGATCTTCGCCGGCGGCATGCCGAGCTTGACGCCGCTCGCCGCGACGCGGATGTCGCAGGTCAGCGCGAGCTCGAGGCCGCCGCCGATGGCGTGCCCGTTGACGCCCGCGATCACCGGATAGCGGAAGCGCTCCAACGCCTCCATCGCCTCGTGGAACGGGTGCGCCACGAGCCGCTCGGCGGAGTCCGCGAACTGCTCCGGGTCGTCGAAGTCGCCGATGTCGTACCCGGCCGAGAAGACCGGACCGTCGCCGGTGATGACCAGGCAGCGCGCGTCGATTCCCGGGACCGCGGCGCCGAGCGCGTCGAGCAGCTCGTGGTCGAGCGCGCCGCGCTTCGCGGGGTTTGCGATCGTGACCCGCGCGACCCCCGGAGCGGGCTCGTCGAGCCGGAGCTTCCCCGATGCCAGCTCGCTACTCAAGGACCACCAGCGTGTCGCCCTCGGACACCGCCTTGCCCTCCTCGCACGTGATCGCGCTCACCACGCCGGGGTCCTCGGCCTCGACGGGCATCTCCATCTTCATCGACTCGAGGATCACGAGCGTGTCGCCTTCGCCGACCTCCTGCCCGACCTGGCACTCGATCTTCCACACCGTGCCCGTGATGTGGGCCTCGACGTCCGCCAATGTGTCCTCCTCGGGTTCGGGGGTCGCTGCCGCTGCGCGCGGCGTGCGGCACGATACCCGCAGTGAAACGGGAGCTGGCGGTGCTGGTGACGGCCCGCGACGAGGCGGACCGGCTGGGAGCGACGCTCGCGGCACTCGCTGCGGCGTTCCCGGACGCGCGCGTGGTCGTGGCCGACGACGCGTCGAGCGATGGCACCGCACGCGTGGCGCGCGAGAGCGGCGCCGAGGTCGTCTCCACGGAACGCCGGCTGGGCAAGGGCGGGGCCGCCACGCTCGGCGCGCGGCGCCTGCTCGAGGGCGGAGGGGAGGCCACCGTCCTCCTCTGCGACGGGGACCTCGGCGACTCCGCCCGGGCGCTCGCCGAGCTGCTCGCGGCGCTCGAGCGGGGGGAGGGCGACCTCGCCGTGGCCATCTTCGCGCGCCGCGTCGGGGGCGGCTTCGGGATCGCGCTCGGGGCGGCGCGGCGGGTGATCGAGTCGCGCGCCGGGCTCGTGACGGTGGCGCCGATCTCAGGCCAGCGAGCGATGCGCGCCGAGGTCCTCCGGGCTGTGCTGCCCTTCGCGCCGGGCTTCGGCATGGAGACCGCCATGACGATCGACGCGCATCGCGCCGGCTATCGGCTCGTGGAGGTCGAGCTGGACCTCGAGCACCGGGCGACGGGCCGGACACCGGCCGGATTCCGGCACCGCGCGCGTCAGCTGGCCGAGATCCTGCGCGTCTACGCTTCGCGCCGGTGATCCTCGCGATCGATCAGGGCACCACGGGCACGACCTGCATGGTGTTCGACGAGTCGGGCCGGGTCGCGGGGCGCGCCTACCGGGAGTTCGAGCAGCACTTCCCGCGCCCCGGCTGGGTCGAGCACGATGCGGCCGAGATCTGGGAGGTGACGCGGGCCGTCGGCCATGAGGCGCTCGACGCGGCGGGGACCGGCGGGCGCGAGCTCACGGCGATCGGCATCACGAACCAGCGCGAGACCGTCGTGGCGTGGGACGCGGCCACGGGCGAGCCGCTCCACCGCGCCCTCGTCTGGCAGGACCGGCGAACGGCCGCGCGCTGCGACGAGCTTCGCGACGCGGGCCACGAGGCGCTCGTGCGCGACCGGACGGGCCTCGTGATCGACCCCTACTTCTCGGCAACCAAGCTCGAGTGGCTGATCGCGAACGGCGTGGACGCGGGAGCCGCGCTCGGGACGATCGACTCCTGGGTCCTCTTCAAGCTCACCGGGCGCCACGCGACCGACTACACGAACGCGTCGCGCACGATGCTGTTCGACATCCATCGGCTGGCCTGGGACGCGGAGCTGTGCGAGCTCTTCGGAGTGCCCGAGGCGGCGTTGCCCGAGGCCCTCCCCAGCGCACATGTCTACGGCGAGACCGAGGAGTTCGGCGGGAGCGTGCCGGTGGCCGGGATCGCGGGCGACCAGCAGGCGGCCCTGTACGGGCAGGCCTGCCAGCGGCGCGGGCTCGGGAAGAGCACCTACGGCACGGGGAGCTTCCTCCTGCAGAACGCTGGACCGGACGCGCCGGGCGTGGAGGAGGGGCTCGTGACGACCGTGGCGTGGGGGGTCGCCGACCGGGTCGACTACGCGCTCGAGGCCAGCATCTTCGTGACCGGGGCCGCCGTCCAGTGGCTCCGCGACGCGCTCGGCGTGATCGAGACGGCCGACGAGACCGCCGCGCTGGCCGAGTCGCTCGACTCGAACGACGGCGTGTACTTCGTGCCGGCCCTCACCGGGCTCGGGTCCCCGCACTGGGACGCCTACGCGCGTGGAACGATCGTGGGCCTGACGCGCGGTGCCGGACGCGCCCACCTCGCCCGGGCGGCCTTGGAGTCGATCGCGTACCAGACCGTCGACGCGGTCCGCGCCACCGAGGCCGCGTCGGGCGCCGCGCTCGCCGAGCTCAAGGCCGATGGCGGCGCGACCGTGAACCCCTGGCTAATGCAGTTCCAGGCGGACGTGCTCGGCGCACCGGTCGTGGTGCCCGAGATCGCCGAGACGACCGCGCTCGGGGCCGCCTACCTCGCCGGAGTGGCCGCGGGTGCCTGGAGCGAGGCGGACACGGCGGCGATGTGGCGCGAGGGCCGCCGCTTCGAGCCGCGAATGGCTGATGAGGCCCGCGACGAGCTCCTCCACGACTGGCGGCGCGCGCTCGACCGCTCCCGTCGCTGGGTCGAGGCGTAACCTCGCCGAGGCGCACGGGTAGCACCTGACGAGTGAAGCCCCAGGTCTACAAGGACCCGCGGCCCGCCGAGCACTTTGCCCGCTTCCACGAGCGCGTGCGGCGCGGACGCCCGGACTGGGTCTACGAGCTGGTCCGGGTCGTGCTGACGCCCTACCTCGTGCTCTTCTTCCGGACCCGCTGCATCGACTCCGACAAGGTGCCGGTGGAGGGGCCCGCGATCATCGCCCCCAACCACTTCTCGTTCCTCGACCACTTCTTCATCGCCGTCTACCTGCGGCGCAAGGTGCAGTTCATGGCCAAGTCGCAGCTCTTCAAGCGCCCGCTCCAGTTCATCTACACGCACGGCGGCGTCTTCCCGATCCGCCGCGGTCACCGCGACGACGAGGCGTTCAAGACGGCCCACGCGATCCTCGCGCGCGGGGACATCGTGGTGATGTACGCGGAGGGCGGGCGCTCGCGGACGGGGGAGCTCGGCGAGCCGAAGCCGGGGATCGGCAGGCTGGCGCTCGAGTCGGGCGCGCCGGTCGTCCCGACGGCGATCGCCGGCTCGGCGGGGGTGCGGAACTGGAAGCGGCTCCAGTTCCCCAAGGTCACCGTCCAGTACGGCGAGGCGCTCCGCTTCGAGCGCGAGCCGTCGCCGTCCCGCGAGCAGTCCCAGGCGGCTTCCCAGGTGGTGTTCGACGAGATCAAGACGCTCTACTCGGGGCTCCAGCAGGGCGGCAGGAAGCGCGCCGTTAGGGCGGCGCGCGAGGCGCGCCGCTCGGGCGAGGGCGCGGCCCGGCGGCCAGTCACGCCTTAGTGAGAGTCCGCTCGCCCTACTCGTAGACGGGCTCGAGTGCCCGCCAGGCCTCGATGTCGTGGCCCGGGATCACGAGCGCGTCGGGTGTCTGCTCGCGGTAGAGCTGGATCTCGTGCAGCGAGCGCCTGAAGCGGTGCTCGTCCGCGCAGTGCGCCGGCAGGTGGCCGTGGGTCATCGTGCGCGTCATGTAGATCGCGTCCCCGGCGATCAGCACTTCCCGCGAGCGCAGCCGGGCGACGATCGACATGTGCCCGTGGGTGTGGCCGGGGGTGAAGACCGCCCGGACGCTTCCGTCGCCGAAGATGTCGACGGCCTGGCCGAAGCTGGCGAACGAGTCGGCTGCCGGCCCGCCGAAGTCGATCGTCCGGTAGTCAAAGGCGTGGTCGAACTGGCTCCGCACGTAGCCGCGCAGGCTCGCCCGGCCACCGTTGGCGGCGCGCCACTCCGGCGCGCTCAGCAGGAAGGTGGCCTGGGGGAACTCCGAGGCTGCGCTCGCGTGGTCGAGATGGAGGTGGGTCATCAGCACCACGCCGATCTCCGACGGCTCGATCCCGAGCGCCCTGAGCTGCGCCGGCGTGGCCTGCGACGGCTCCATGGCGATGCCCCGAAACGTCAGCGTGCCGATGCGGCCGAAGTTCTGCTTGGGGTCGACGGCGACGGAGGGATGCATGCCCGTGTCCACGAGGATCGGCCCGGCACCGGGGTGGACGAGCAGGAACGACACGAGCGGGATCGTCAGGATCTCCTCTTGCTTCACGCCGATCCCGATCGCCCTCAGCGGCGCGAGCCGTCCTTCCTCGCGCAGGAGCCAGCCCGGCGGACTCTTGCACTCGGCTCCGAGCAGCGGGTAGATCCGGACCGTCGCCCCGTCCCGTCCTCCCGGGAGCGGGAGTGAGGCCCGGCTGGGCTGCGCCGCGGTCGTCATCCGCCTGCAAGATATCCCTGCGTCCGCGCGCCGGCCCCGCGATACGCTGCGGCGCCGATGGAGTCCCGGATCTTCGCCGACGGGCTGCTCGCGGATCAGGTCGTCCTCGTCGCCGGCGGCGGCTCGGGGCCCGGGCGTGCGGTGGCGGTCGAGCTCGCCGAGTGCGGCGCGTCCGTGGTAATGGCCGGAAGCGACCATGAGCGGCTCGCGGAGACCGCCGACCTCTGCGCCGCCGGGCGCTGCCACCCGCACGCGTGCGACGTCCGAGTCGAGCAGGAGGTCGTCGGGCTGGTGGACGCCGTGCTCGAGCGGCACGGGCGGATCGACACGCTCGTGAACGACCCCGGCGGCGAGTCCACGTCCTTCGCGGAGCACGGCGCGCCGCAGGACCTCCGCTCGGTAATGGACCTCGAGCTGGAGTGGGCTTGGCTCACGACGCATGCGGTCGCGACGCGCGCGATGATCCCCGCGGGCGGCGGCAAGGTCGTGAACGTAACGCTCTCGCCCCAGCGCGGACTGCCGGGGATGGCGCACTCCGCGGCCGCGCGGGCGGCGGTCGAGAACATGACTCGCACGCTGTCGATCGAGTGGGCGCGCTTCAACATCCGGCTCACCGCGATCGCGTCGGATGAGCGACCGGAGGCGCCCGAGGAGCAGGCGTGGCTCGTCGCCTATCTCGCCTCGCCGGCCGGCGACTACCACTCGGGATCGATCCTGACCGTCGGCGGCGCAACCGCCGCGTAGTCGCGAAAGTCGTCCATAGGCGCTCGGAGCGCGTACCATGGGCATCTCTCTCGTGCGCCAAGCGCAAGCGGAAACACTGCCCCGTGGAGGGGCTGAGCCCGTGACGAAGGGGGACTGGCGCGCGTTGCTCGAGGAGGCCCGCGAGCGCACGCTCACGCTCGTCGACCCCGTTTCGGAATCGGACATGAATCGGGTCCACGATCCGCTGATGAGCCCGCTCGTCTGGGACCTCGGCCACATCGCCGCCTTCGAGGACCTCTGGCTCGGCCAGCGGGTCGGCGGGCTCGACGCCCTGCGCCCCGAGCTCGCCGACCTCTACGACGCGGCCGAGACGCCGCGGACGGTGCGGGCCGAGATCCCCTACCTGCGACTGGCCGAGGCGCGCGACTTCATGGACGCGGTGCGCGAGCGCGCCATCGGAGTCCTCGACGAGGCCGACATATCGCCCGCCGCCGATAGCGGGCTCAACCGCGGAGGGCTCGTGTGGGACATGCTCGTGCAGCACGAGCATCAGCACAACGAGACGATGCTGCAGACGCTCGCGCTCGCCGAGGCCGGCGTCTACGAGCCGGCCCGCCGGCCGCATCCGGCGGCCGAGACGAGCGCCGCGCAGCCGGACATCGTGCGCGTCGAGGCGGGGCCGTTCGCGATGGGGGCGGCCGGCGAGCGCTTCGCCTACGACAACGAGCGCCCGCGGCACACGGTCGAGCTCGGGGCCTTCGACATCGACGCCTCCCCGGTCACGAACGGGGACTTCCGCGAGTTCATGGAGCGCGGCGGATACGCCCGTCGACGCTGGTGGTCGGAGGCGGGCTGGGAGTGGCGGTGCGCCGCGGGCGCCGATCGCCCGCTCCATTGGACCGGGGACGGGGGCGAGCGCTGGTTCGAGCGGCTCCAGCCGATCGAGCCGGACCTGCCCGTGATGTACGTGTCGTGGTACGAGGCCGACGCCTACGCGCGCGCGCAGGGGAAGCGGCTCCCGACGGAGGCGGAGTGGGAGAAGGCCGCGTCGTGGGACGAGGCGGCCGGTGTGAAGCGACGCTACCCCTGGGGCGAAGCGCCGCCCGACGATTCGCTCGCGAACCTCGACCAGCTGGGCTTCGGCCCGGCGCCCGTCGGGGCCTACCCCGACGGCGCCTCGCCCTGCGGCGCGCTCGGCATGATCGGGGACGCCTGGGAGTGGACCGCCAGCGACTTCGCCGGCTACCCGGGCTTCCGGCGCGTTCCCGTATCGCGAGTACTCGGAGGTGTTCTTCGGCGGTGGCTACAAGGTGCTGCGCGGCGGCTCGTGGGCCACGCGGAGGCGCGTCGCGGGCAACACGGCGCGAAACTGGGATCTACCCGAGCGACGGCAGATCCACTGCGGCTTCCGGTGCGCGGCCGATGCCTGAGACGACCGCCTTCGCCGAGCCCTACGTCCGCGTGGACTCCTACCTCGGCGTCTCGAACGGGGACGCGATGGCGGCCGACGTCCGCGACGGCCTCTCGCGCGAGCTCAAGGAGCTGTCGCCCAAGTACCTCTACGACGCGCGCGGATCGGACCTCTTCGACCGCATCACGGAGCAGCCCGAGTACTACCCGACCCGCTCCGAGCGCGCGCTCCTGAACCGCCACGCTCCGGAGATCGCCATCGCCACTGGCGCCGACGAGCTCGTGGAGCTGGGCTCCGGCTCCGCTTCCAAGACGCGCGCCCTCCTGTACGCGATGGCCGGCGAGGGGACCCTCAGGCGGTACGTGCCGGTGGACGTCTCGGACGCGGTCGTGGAGCGCTGTGCCGCGGAGCTCAGCGAGCTCTACCCGGGTCTCAGCGTCCACGGCCTGGTGGGTGACTTCGAGCGCCACCTCGAGCATCTCCCCGGCGGGGGTCGGCGGCTCGTCGCCTTCCTCGGCGGCACGATCGGCAACTTCCACCCCGAGCACCGCGCGCGCTTCCTCGCGGAGCTGCACGCGCGGATGGACGGCGACGACCGCCTGCTCGTGGGGGTCGACCTCGTCAAGGACGTCGAGGTCCTCGAGGCGGCCTACAACGACGCGGCCGGCCTGACCGCCGAGTTCAACCGCAACGTCCTGCACGCGATCAACCGTGAGCTCGACGCCGACTTCGAGCCCGACGCGTTCGAGCACGTGGCGTTCTTCGACGAGGAGCCCTCCTGGATCGAGATGCGCCTGCGCTCGGAGCGGCCGCAGCGGGTGAGCATTCCGGGCGCGGGGCTCGAGGTGGACTTCGGAGAGGGCGAGGAGCTGCGGACGGAGATCAGCACGAAGTTCACGGCCAACGGCCTCGAGGAGGAGCTGGAGACGGCGGGCCTCGGCCTCGAGGGCTTCTTCACGGACGACGAGCGGTCGTTCGGGCTCGCGCTCGCGGCCCCCGCCACCTATTGATGATCGATTCCTCATTCCCGCACCGCCGGATGACGCCGCATACCTGCGCTGGACGCCCGGGCACTCGCCGGTAGCGCTGCTACCGGCTTCGACCCCGTCCCGCCTAGCTTGGTCTGCGGCGCCCCGCTGGCACGCTAATTCGGAATCAACCATCTGCCGCTCGGGGGGACGATCCGAAGGAGGCGGTCGTCGCGCGGCCCGGGGGTGCCACGGCCGTCGCGGTTGCTGGTCAGTGCGTAAAGCGCGCCGTCGGGACCCTCGACGACCGTGCGGATGCGCCCGTACTCGCCCTCGAAGAGCGGCTCGTCCCCGGTCACCCGCGCTCCGTCGAGCTCGACCCGCCTGATCTGCTCGCCGACCAGCGCGCCGATCAGGTAGTCGCCCGTCCACTCCGATCCCGGCAGCGAGACGAACGTGGCTCCGGAGGGCGCGATCGAGTCCTCATACACCGCGATCGGCGCCACGAAGCCCGCTCGCTCCTCGTCGCCCTGGACCTCGGGCCAGCCGTAGTTGCCGCCCTCCCGGATCGCGTTCACCTCGTCGTCCCCCTCCGGCCCGTGCTCGTCGGAGAAGAGGCGGTCCGTCTCCGGCGCCCAGTCGAACCCCTGCGGGTTGCGGTGGCCGAGCGAGACGATGTCCGGGCGCGCGCCCTCGCCGCGGTAGCCGGCGGGGTCGAGCCTCAGCAGCTTGCCGTTGAGGCCGTCCTCCTCCTGGGCGAGCTCCTCGCTCCCGGCGTCGCCGGTCGAGATGTAGAGGCGATCGTCGGGGCCGAAGCCGAGCCGGCCGCCGTCGTGGATCGGCCCGGCCTCGATCCCGTCCGCGACGGTCGCCTCCTCCGTCAGCTCGTCGCGCTCGAGGCGGTAGCGTGCCACCTCGTTGCCGGAATCGGTGGTGCGGTAGAGGTAGACGAAGCCGTTCCGCTCGAAGCGCGGGTCGACGGCGAGGCCGAGGAGCCCGCCCTCGCCGACCGCGCTCACCGGGACGCGCGCGATCGGGCGGTCCTCGAGCTCGCCGTCGGCGGACAGGACGCGCACCGTCCCGCCGCGCTCCGTGATGAGGGCCCGCCCGTCCGGGAGGAAGGCGATCTCCCAGGGCACGTCCAGCCCGGTGGCGACGGTCTCGACGCGGGGCCCTCCGTCGGCGCGGGCGAGCCGGGGCTCGTCGCTCCGGGACGAGTCGTCCGGCTCGGTCGTCGTCGGGGACTCCGCCGCGCCGGTCGTCGCGGGCTCCTCGTCCGACCCGCAGCCGGCGAGGGCGAGGCCCAGGAACCCGACCGCCACCAGCGCCCGACCGCGCGGCGGTCTCGACGAGGGCGTCAACACCGCCCTAGGTGGTCATCCCGCTGAACTGACCGCCGGTCACGTTCAGGACCTGGCCGTGGACGTAGTTCGACCACGGTGAGCAGAGGAAGAACACCCCGCCTGCCGCCTCCTGTGGCGTGGCCGGCCGACCGAGCGGGATCACCATCGCGGCCATCTGGCGAAGCTGCTCGGGGATGCCGAGCTGGATCTCCTGGCCGTCCTTCTCGAACGTGCCCCCCTCCTCCTTCGAGGCGGTGAGCCGGGTCTCCACGAATCCGAACGCGACGGCGTTCACGTTGATCTTGAACTGGCCCCACTCCTTGGCGATCGTCTTCGTGAGCCCCACGACGCCGGACTTCGCGGCCGAGTAGTTCGCCTGGCCCGCGTTCCCCATCGTGCCCGAGACCGAGGAAACGTTTACGACCTTGCGGAACACCTCGCGGCCCTCCTCGCGCTCCTTCTTGGCCGGCTCCCGCAGGTGCGGTGCCGCGGCGCGGAGCACCCGGAACGGCACGATGGTGTGGATGTCGAGCATCGCCTGGAACTGGTCGTCGGCCAGCTTGTGGATCGGCCCGTCCCACGTGTAGCCGGCGTTGTTCACGACGATGTCGAGCTGCCCGAACGCGTCGACGGCGCGGTCCACGAGCTGGTCCGGCACGCCGTCCTTGGTCAGGTCGCCGGCGAACGCCACGGTCTCGCCCTCGATCGCGGCGGACGCCTCCTCCGCCACGTCGCCGTCGAGGTCGTTGACGAGGACCTTCGCCCCCTGCTCGGCCAGCAGCTCGGCCGTCGCCCGGCCGATCCCGCGCGCCGAGCCGGTGACTATCGCCGCCTTTCCGTCGAGTGCTCCCACTGGTCTCGTCTCCTTGTCCGATTGCGCTTGAGGGCGGGCATCATGACGGTCGGGCCGCATGGGCGTGTGCCGAGCGGCGCGGGCCCTTAGTCTTAACCCGCGCTCGCTTCCCGGAGAAAGGCGGACCCATGACCGACGCGCACGAAGGCCCCGGCTACGCGTCCCCGGCGGAGGCTCGCGACCAGAGCCCGGAGCAGGTCATCTACGTCGCGTGCCTGTACGAGGGGACCGGGATCGAGGAGCCGGACTTCCTGGCCGTGGTCGACGTCGACCGCGAGTCCGACACCTACGGCGAGATCGTCCACCGCACGCCGATGCCGAACGTGGGCGACGAGCTCCACCACTTCGGCTTCAACGCGTGCTCGTCGGCGTGCCACTCGAGCCTCGTGCGCGACACCCTCATCGTGCCGGGCTTCCGCTCCTCGCGGATCCACATCGTCGACATCTCGGACCCGCGCCGACCGGCGGTGTCGAAGGTGATCGAGCCCGACGAGATCAAGTCGAAGACCGGCTACTCGGGCCCGCACACGGTGCACTGCATGCCGGGCGACATCGTCACGGTCTCGATGCTCGGCGACGAGAACGGCGACCTACCCGGCGGGTTCGCCGTCCTCGACGCCAAGGACTTCTCGGTCATCGGGCGCTGGGAGAACGAGAAGGACGGCCAGGAGTTCATGTACGACTTCTGGTACCAGCCGCGCCACAACACGCTCGTCTCGTCGGAGTGGGCAGCGCCGAACACGTTCCAGGACGGCTTCGACCCCGGCGACGTGGCGCTCGGCAAGTACGGCCGCAGGCTCCATTTCTGGGATCTCGACGCGCGCGAGAAGACCCAGACTGTGGACCTCGGCGACGACGGCCTGATCCCGCTCGAGATCCGCTGGCAGCACGACCCCGACTCGCTCCAGGGGTTCGTGGGCGCGACGCTCTCGAGCAACATCATCCGGTTCGCGAAGGACAACGGGCACTGGGCGACCGAGACCGTCGTGGACGTGCCGAACGAGGAGCTGGAGGGGTGGCCGCTCGAGGGCGGGGTGCCGGGCCTCATCACCGACCTCGTGCTGACGATGGACGACCGCGACCTGTTCTTCTCGAACTGGCTCCACGGCGATCTGCGCCACTACGATGTCTCGGACCCCTCGGCGCCGCAGCTCCGCTCGCAGGTCTGGCTCGGCGGGCTGCTCGGCCGCGACGGCGGCCACCCGCGCGCGGAGGGACCGCTGAACGGCGGGCCGCAGATGCTCCAGGCGTCGCTCGACGGCGACCGCGTCTACGTGACGAACTCGCTCTACTCGAGCTGGGACAACCAGTTCTACCCGGAGCTGCGGGGCTGGCTCACGAAGCTCGACCGGCAGGCCGACGGCGGCTTCGCTCTCGACCCGGACTTCTTCGTGGACTTCACGAAGCTGGACACCGGTCCGGCGCGCCCGCACGAGATCCACCTGCCGCACGGGGACTGCACGACGGAGATCTTTCCCTAGGCCCCCGGCGTCGTTGTCTCGCCCGGCTCGCGGGCGGGCCCGGAAACGAGTCGGTTGACAACGTAAAGAACCACCCCGATCCCGAGCAGGATCGCGGCCCGGACCCATACCTCGCCGTCGGTCTGGGTCACGACGACCACGGCGGACGTCACCGCGCCGATGACCGGCAGGATCGTCGGCACGCGGAAGTGGTCATGCGCCGCCGGTTGGCGCCTCAGCACCAGCACGGAGATGTTCACGACGACGAAGACGAGGAGCAGCAACGTCACCGTCATGTCGGCGAGCGTCTCGAGGTCCCCGGTCGAGATCAGGATCATCGCCACGGCGGTCGTGAACACGATCGCGATGAGCGGAGTCCGGCGCGACTCGTGGACCTGGTCGAACACCTTCGGGACGATTCGCTCGCGACCCATGCCGTACATGAGCCGCGAGGCCATGATCATGTTGATCAGCGCGCCGTTGGCGAGCGCGAACAGGCCAATGGCCGAGAAGACGCGCGTGTCGACCGCCAGCGGCCCCTCCTTGACGACCTCGAGCAGCGGCCCGTCGGAGCCCGCAAGAGTCTCGGTCTCGACGACCATCGAGGCCGTGAAGCTCACGAGGAAGTAGATAATCCCGGCGACGATCAACCCGCCGAACAATGCGATCGGGTAGTCGCGACGCGGGTTCTTCGTCTCCTCCGCCACGTTCACGGAGTCCTCGAACCCGATCAGGGCGTAGAAGGCGAGCGCCCCGCCCGCCAAGATCGCGAGCGGCACGCTCTCTCCCGCCTTGAACTCGAAGGCGCGACCCGGCTCGCCGTCCCCGCTCGTGAGCGCGACGACGCCGATGATCACGATCAGCAGGAGCCCGGCCAGCTCGATCAACGTGAATGCGACGTTGATCCGCACCGATTCCGAGATGCCGATGAAGTTGACGATCGCGACGATCACGATGAAGACGAGCGCCACCAGCACGATCGGCGCATCGACGAACTCCGCGAAGTAGTCGCCGCCGAATGCGCGCGACAGCGTGCTCGCCGAGGTGATCCCCGACAGGATCACCGCGAAGGCGACCATGAACGAGAGGAACGGCAGCCGGAAGGCGTTCTGAGCGTAGAGCGCAGCTCCGCCGGCGTGGGGGATCTTGGTGACGAGCTCGGTGTAGGAGCCGGCGGTGAACAGCGCGAGGATGAGGGCGAGCGTGAACGAGGTCCAGATCGCCCCGCCGACCTCGCCGCCCACCTCGCCCACGAGCGCGTAGATCCCGCCGCCGAGGATGTCGCCGATGATGAAGAAGATCAGCATCGGGCGGCTGATGCCGCGCTTCAGCCGTCCCTCGTCGGGCGCGCCGGTGACGACGCCGGCCGGAACTCCGTGGCCGCTTCCCTCCATGTGATTGGTGATACCCGATCCGGCGGACAAGTCACACGGAAGCCCTCGGGCCCTCGTCGCCTACAAACCGAGCTGCCGCCCGAGTATCTCCTTCATGATCTCGTCCGTCCCGCCGCCGATCGGGCCCAACCGCGTGTCGCGGGCCGCGCGCTCCACCTCGTACTCGCGCATGTAGCCCGCGCCGCCGTGGATCTGGACCGCGGCGTCGGCGACCTCGAAGGCGTCGCGCTGCGTCTTGAGCTTCGCGATCGTGACCTCCTTCACCGCGTCGTCCCCGGCGGCGAAGCGCCTCAGCGCGTCGTAGGTCACCGCGCGCCCGGTCTCCAGCTTCAGCGCCATCTCGGCGAGCTTGTGGCGGATCGCCTGGTGGTGCCCGATCGGCCGCCCGAACGCCGAGCGCTCGAGCGCGTACTCGCGCGTGCGGTCGAAGGTGACCTGCATGCTGCCGACTGCCCCGAGCGCCATCAAGAGCCGCTCCCACTGGAAGTTGGCCATGATGAGGTAGAAGCCGCGGTTTTCCTCACCGAGCAGGTTCTCCTCGGGCACGAAGACGTCGTCGAATGCGAGCTCGGCGGTGTCCGACGCGTGCCAGCCCATCTTCTCGAGCTTCCTAGAGACCGAGAACCCCTCCGCGTCGCGCTCGACGATCAGGAACGAGATGCCGTGGTGCCCGCCGGCGTCGGTCGTCTTGACCGCCGCGACCACGAACGAGCAGCGGACGCCGTTCGTGATGAACGTCTTGCTTCCGTTCACCAGGTAGCCGCCGTCCACCCGCCGAGCGTGAGTCCTGATGCCGGCCACGTCGGAGCCGGCGTCGGGCTCAGTGATCCCGAGCGCCGCGATCCGCTCGCCACGGATCGCGGGGACGAGGAAGCGCTGCTTCTGGTCCTCGGTCCCGAACTTCCAGATCGGCGGCGTGGCGATGCTCGTGTGCGCGCCGATCCCGGCGGCCAGTCCTCCGGAGCCGCAGCGCGCCAGCTCCTCCGTGAAGACCGCGTCGTGAACGTAGTCGCCCCCCTCGCCTCCGTACGCCTCGGGGTACTTGAGCCCGAGGTAGCCGACCTCGGCGAGCTTGCGGAAGACGTCGTCGGGGAACCAGCGCTCCTCCTCCCAGCGGGCGGCGTGGGGGCGCAGCTCGCGCTCCACGAAGCGGCGCACGGTCGCCCGCAGGTCGTCGTGCTCCTCCCCGAACGGCGGGAGCGACGCTCGCCGTCCCCGTGCCTCCTCCACGCTCACGCGCCGCCGGCGAAGAAGCCGAGCGCCCGATCGACGACCAGGTCCGGAACCTCCTCCGCGATCCAGTGGCCGGACTCCTCGACGAACTCCACCTCGAAGTCGTCGGCGTAAGGCTCGTAGCCCGCGATCAGCCGGGTCGAGATCGCCTTGTCGTGGACGCCGAATAGGAGGAGGGTCGGGGTCGAGAGACGGTACGGGCGGTAGCGGCCCGACGCGACGGGCCCGAGCTCCCTGAGCAGAAACGTCCGGTAGAGGAGCGACGACGCTCGCGCCACGGCCGGCTTGGCGAGCGGCTCGCTGAAGGCGGCCAACTCGCTGCCGGTCCACGCCTTCCGGTCGAGGGCGCCGCTCTTGATGAACGCTCTCGTGAACTCCGGACGGCTACGAAGGAGCCAGGGACCGAAGCCGGGCATGCCGATCACGACCTGGTACCAGAAGCGCCACGCCGTCGCCAGCGTGCTCGCGTTCGCCACTGGCCACGGCGGCGGGATATTGAGCGCCAGATACCGCTCGAAGCGCTCGGGATGGCGCATGCACAGGATCCATCCGATCCAGCCGCCCCAGTCGTGCCCGGCGAGCCGCACGCGATCCAGCTCGAGCTCGTCCATCAGGCGGACCACGTCGTCGGCCATGCGCTCCTTGTCGTAGCCGCCGGCGGGCGCGTCGGTCCAGCCGTGGCCGCGTAGGTCGGGGGCGATCACGCGGTAACGCTCGGCGAGCGGCGGCATCACCCCCCGCCACATGTACCAGTGCTGCGGCCAGCCGTGGAGCATGAGGAGCGGCTCGCCCTCCCCGGCTTCGGCGACGTGCATCCGCAGCCCGCCGGCGTCCACGTACCGATGGCCGACACCGGCGATCTCGGGCATGCGCGCCATGTCGGCTAGAGCGTCGTGTGGCCGCGGCCGGCGTGGTCGAAGCCCATGAGGTTGCCGCTCCGGTTCTTGTGGTCCGAGTGGAAGTACGCGCGCACCTCGGCGATCCGGCCGTCGCGGAACAGGAACCACTCAGCCCCGCGGTCGAGGCGGGGCTCCTTGGTCTCGGGGTGGTGCCAGGTCATCGTCCACTCGATGCAGGCCTGGTCGTCCTGCTCGATCCCGTTCTCGACGAACCACTGACCGCCGATCGTCTCGACGGCCCACCGCGTGTGCTCGCCGATCGTCCGCGCGCCGCGATGCGGCTCGAGTCGCGTGTAGTAGTGCACCGCGTCGTCGGTGAAGAAGGACGCCACCCGCTCCGGATCGCCCGAGTTGAGCGCGTCGTAGTAGCCGCGGACGTGGTCGAGGAGCGCGCCCATCGCTCAGTACGATCGGGGCAGTCCGAGCGAGTGCTCGGCCACGTAGTTGAGGATCATCTCGCGCGAGACCGGCGCCGTCCTGACGAGGCGAACGCCCCAGTACATGTCGGTGAGCCCGTACTCGAGCGCGAAGCCGTTGCCGCCGTGCGTCTGGATCGCCTGGTCGACGCAGTGGATGCCCGCCTCGGCGGCGGCGTACTTCGCAATGTTGCTCGCCTCGCCCGCCGGGGCGCCGGCGTCGTAGAGAGCGGCCGCCTTCTGCATCATCAGCCGCGCCAGCTCGAGCTCGATCTTCGCCTCGGCGAGCGGGTGCGAGATCCCCTGGTGGGCTCCAATCGGCCCGTTCCAGACGATTCGCTCGCGGGCATACCGCGCGGCCAGGTCGAGCGCGCGCCGCGCCGCGCCGTTGCACACCGCCGCGCCCATGATCCGCTCGGGGTTCAGCCCGTCGAACGCCGCCTTAAGCCCGGCCGTCTCAGAGCCGATCAGGCGGTCGGCCTCGACCTCGACGTCGTCGAAGAAGAGCAGCCACTGCTTGTCCCCGCCGCGGAGCGCGGTCGGGATGTGCTGGCGCTCGAGCCCGGCGGCGCCGGCGTCGACGATGAAGAGCAGCGGGAGTCCGAGCCGGCCCTGCTCGTCCCGTTCGCGCGCCACGACGAGGATCCCGTCGGCGTCCTCGACGCCGGAGATGAACGTCTTCGTGCCGCGCAGCACCCACTTGCCGTTCGAGCGGCGGGCGGCGGTCGAGATGTTGTGCGAGTTCGAGCCGGCGTCCGGCTCGGTGATCGCGAAGGCGATCTTGGTCGTTCCGGCACCGATCCCCCGCAGCCACCGGTCCTTCTGCTCGTCCGTCCCGTGGCGGACGAGGATGCTTCCCACGATCGCGGGCGACACGACGATCAGGAGCAGCGAGCAGCCGGCGGCCGCAACCTCCTCGCCGACCGCGGCCAGCGCCCCGAGCCCGAGCCCGCCGCCGCCGTACTCCTCGGGCACGTTGACGCTGAGGTAGCCGTGGCTCGCGAGCGCCTCCCACAGCTCGGAGGGCGGCTCACCTGCCGCGCTCGTGCGGCGCGTGTACTCGGGCCCGAAGTCGGAGCAGATCCCGCGTACGGCCTCGCGCAGCATGGCCTCCTCCTGCGTGGGCACGAGCTCGAGGCTTGGAGCCGTGGCGGGCGGGCCCTCAGTCCTCACGGTCGGTGTGCCCATGGAGGGCGGCGACTATAGACGGGCGCCGGTAGGGTGGCCCCTCCGGCGAACAGGAGGGTGGATGGCCACGATCGAGACGCTCGGCGGCAGGCTCGACACGGAGCAGCTCGGCACCGTGCTCATGCACGAGCACATCTTCAACCTCACGCTCGAGCTCCAGGGCCCCTACCCCGGGTTCAACGGATGGGACCCCGAGGTCGAGGTGCCGAGGGCGCGCGAGAAGCTGGGGGCGCTGAAGCAGGCCGGCGTCGACACGATCCTCGAGCTGAGCGTGATCGGGCTGAGCCGCGACATCGGGCTGATGACGAGCGCGGTCGAGGGCACCGGCCTCCAGGTGATCGTCTCGACCGGCCTCTACACCTACGACGTGCTGCCGCGACCGTGGCACTTCAGCGGCCCGGGCACGCTTCTGGACGGCCCCGAGCCGCTCGACGACATGATGCTGCGCGACATCCGTGACGGCATCGGGGACACCGGCGTCAAGGCCGCGATGCTCAAGTGCGCGGTCGACGAGGCCGGGCTCACCGAGCACGTCGAGCGGGTCCTGCGCTCGTGCTGCCGGGTGCATGGCCAGACCGGCACGCCGATGACGGTCCACACGCACGCGGCCACGGAGCGGGGACACGATGCGCTGCGCGTCCTCGGCGAGGAGGGCGTCGACCCCGCGCGCGTGGTGCTCGCGCACTGCGGCGACACCACCGACCTCGACTACCTCGAGCGCCTGATCGAGAGCGGTGCGACGCTCGGAATGGACCGCTTCGGGCTCGACATCCTGCTGCCGTTCGAGGACCGCGTGGCGACCGTCGCGGCGCTGTGCGAGCGCGGCTACGCCGACCGCATGATCCTCTCGCAGGACGCGAACAGCTTCACGGACTGGTTCCCAGCCGGCATGCTGGAGCAGGCCGCTCCCAACTGGCACTACCTGCACATCCATCAGGACGTGCTCCCCGCGCTGCGCGAGCGGGGTGTCACCGACGAACAGATCGAGACGATGCTCGTGGAGCTGCCGCGCGCGCTACTTCGAGCGCTGACGCGCTACAGCCCGTACGACCGCCCGATCACGTCGAGCATCACCTCGTCGGTCCCGGCGCCGATCCGGTTCAGCCGCATGTCGCGCCAGACGCGCTCGATGCCGTACTCCTTCATGTAGCCGGCGCCGCCGTGGATCTGGATGCACTCGTCGGCGACCTCCACGGCGACCCGTGAGGCGTGGAGCTTCGCCATCGAGATCTCCCGGACCGGGTACTCGCCGCCCGAGAAGCGCCACGCGGTCGCGTACACCATCTGGCGTGCGGACTCGATCTTCGTGGCCATCTCGGCGAACTTGTGGCGGTTGACCTGGAACTTGCCGATCGGGCGGCCGAAGGCGTTGCGCTCCTTCGCGTACTCGAGCGTCTTGTCGAACGCCCGCTGGGCGCCGGCGACACATCCCGCGGCGCCAATCAGGCGCTCGCCCTGGAGCTCCCACATGATGTGGTAGAAGCCCTTGCCGACCTCGCCGAGGACCGCGTCGGCCGGGACGCGGACGTCGCTGAACGCGAGCAGCGCCGTGTCGGAGGCGTGCATCCCGAGCTTCTGGAGCTTCTTCTCGCGGATGACGCCGGGCGAGTCCATGTCCACGAGGAAGAGCGTGAAGCCGTCGTAGCCGGCGTCGGCGTCGGTCTTCGTGACGAGCACGATGTAGTCGGCTCGGTGGCCGTTCGTGATGTAGGTCTTGGAGCCGTTGATCACGTACTCGTCGCCGTCGCGAACGGCGCGCGTCTTGATTCCGGCGACGTCCGAGCCCGCGTCGGGCTCGGTGATCCCGAGACACGAGATCTTCTCGCCCTTGATCGAGGGCACGAGGTAGCGCTGCTTCTGCGCCTCGGTCCCGAAGAGGTGGATCGGCGGCGTCGCCATGTCGGTGTGCACGGCGACCCCCATCGCGAGCCCGCCCGAGTTCGACTTGGTGATCTCCTCGCGCGAGCACCAGGTTCGCGTAGTAGTCGCCGCCCTGCCCGCCGTACTCCTCGGGATAGGAGAGGCCGAGGAAGCCGAGCTCGCCCATGCGGCTGAAGACCCAGTCGGGGAAGGTCGTCTCCTCCCACTCCTCCGCGTGCGGCTGGAGCTCCTTCTCCACGAACGACCCGATCGACTCGCGGAGGCGATCGTGCTCGTCGGTGAAGATGAAGTGGCGCCGCTTCGACGCGAAGTCGGGCCGGATGACGGGGGCGGCGTCGGCCGCGGGCGAGACGGCGGAGCTCATCGGATCGCTCTCCTCTGGTGGCGGGCGGGCTCCGAGCACGCTACAGAAGCCGGCTGACGAAGTAAACAGTGGCGCTTCCTACTTTCCGTGACGAGGATGCCGGACGCCGATCGGGCCGTCACCCTCGTGGCATGGCGCCGCTCGTGGTCGCGCTGCGATGTCGCACGTCGGATCGCACCGGCGGCCGAGCGCGCGGCGTCCACGAGCTCGCGCCCCTCGTCGCCGCCCGGCTCGGGGTCGAGACGCGCGCGATCGGCTCTCCGGCCGAGCCTCGGGTCGGCTCCTGGGACGATGACCTGCACGGCTCGCGCGGGTGCCTGCTGGAGGCCGGCGGCCAGGTGGACGATGCGCTCACCGAGGGCCGGCCGCCGATCGTGGTCGCGGGCGACTGCTCGATCGCCCTAACCACGCTCGCGCCCGTGGCCCGCGCGCGGCCCGACGCGCGCGTCCTGTGGCTCGACGCGCACGGCGACTTCAACACGCCGACCACCACGAGCAGCGGCTACCTCGCGGGAATGGCGCTAGCGGGGGCGTGCGGCGCCTGGGAGACGGGGGTCGCGAAGCCCTTCCCGCCCGAGCGCGTGGTGCTCGTGGGCGTACGTGACCTCGAGCCGCCCGAGCGCGAGCGGCTCGAGCGCAGCTCGGTGACCGTGGTCGGGGCGAGCCTCGAGACGCTCGTGTACACGCAGAACGCGCTCGACCGCGCGCCCGTGTACGTCGCATCTCGACCTCGACGTCCTCGATCCGGAGAGCTTCCCCGCCGCCTCGCCCGCGAGCGACGGCCTCGCCCCGGCGAAGCTCTACGACCTCCTCGAGGCGGTGGCCGCCGAGAGCGAGGTCCTCGGGCTCGAGGTTGCGGGCTTCGAGGCGCCTGACGACGAGCTCGAGCGGCGCGCGGCGGCCTCGACCGCCTTGGAGGTGATCGAGCCGGTGCTCGAGGCGCTGGGGGGCGGGGCCGGGGGCGACCGATGACCCCGGACGCGGCGGCTCGACGCTCGCGCCCGCGATCCGTCAGAGTGGGGAGTGGGACTTCCCACTCCGAGCGCTGACCGACCGTGAGCTACGAGACGATCCGCTACGAGGTCGCCGACACCGGCGTCGCCACCGTCACGCTCGATCAGCCCGACACGCGCAACGCGCTGTCGGCCGAGATGCTCGGCGAGCTTCTCGACGCCTTCCGCTCGGCCCAGGACCACGAGGCGGTGCGCTGCGTGGTGCTCACCTCCTCGCACGAGCGGGTCTTCTCGAGCGGGGCGAACCTCGCCGCCTTCGGAGCCGATACGCCGCTCATCAACAAGCACCTCGGTTCCAAGGGCATCCTCGAGCTCTTCCGGCTCATCGCAGGCAGCCTGAAGCCGACGATCTGCGCGGCGAACGGGCACGTGCTCGCCGGGTCGTTCGGGATCGCGCTCGCATGCGACCTCATCATCGCCAAGGACACCGCCAAGTTCGGCACGCCCGAGGTGGCGGTCGGCGCGTTCCCGTTCATGGTGGCCGCGCTGGCATACCGCAACGTGCCGCGAAAGAAGGCGAACGAGCTGATGCTCCTCGGCGAGCTGATGACGGCGCAAGAGGCGCTCGAGGCGGGCTTCGTCAACCGCGTCGTGGCGCGCGGACGAGTTCGAGGCGGCCGTCGCGGAGTGGGCCGAGAAGCTCGCCGCGAAGTCGCCGGTCATCATGCGCCTCGGCAAGGAGGCGCTCGCGCGCCAGGGAGACATGAGCCTGCCTGACGCACTCGACTACCTGCATTCGCAGCTCTCGCTCGCGCTGTCCACCGAGGACATCGTCGAGGGGGTCACCGCTTTCTTCGAGAAGCGGGAGCCGTATTGGAAGGGGCGGAGCTCAGATGGCAGATGGCAGCGACGACGTCGGTGCGGGTTCCCGTGCACGCTGCACCTCGCTCGGTCGGGCGCCGCTCGCGACGATCTCACGCGGCGAGAGCGCGCGGCTCGGCGGCGGGGAGGAGAAGATCGCCCGGCAGCACGAGCACGACAAGCTCACCGCGCGCGAGCGGCTCGACGCTCCTGATCGACGCCGGCACGTTCACGGAGCTCGGCATCCACGGCCGCCCGCACTTCTCGCAGCGCGCGATGGACGGCAAGGAGGCGCCCGCCGACGGCGTCGTGACGGGCTACGGCGAGGTCGAGGGCCGGCTCGTCGCTGTCTGCGCGTACGACTTCACCGTGATGGCCGGCTCGATGGGGATGACCGGCGAGCTCAAGGTGTCGCGGCTGCGCGAGCTCGCCCTCTCGAAGCGCATCCCGTTCATCTGGCTGCTCGACTCGGCCGGCGCGCGCATCCAGGAGGCCGTCGGGTCGCTGTTCGCCGGCTCGGGCCACCTCTTCCGCGAGGAGGTCGTGATGAGCGGCGTGATCCCGCAGATCGCCGCGCTGATGGGCCCCTGCGCGGCGGGCACCGCGTACATCCCCGGGCTCGCCGACTTCGTGCCGATGGTCAAGGGCCGCGGCTCGATGGCGCTCGCGGGCCCCTACCTCGTGAAGGCGGTGACCGGCGAGGACGTCAGCCAGGAGGAGCTCGGCGGCTCGAAGGTCCACTGCCGCAAGTCGGGCGTCGCCGACCTCGAGGTCGGATCGGACGAGGAGTGCATCCAGGCGATCAAGGACTACCTCTCGTTCTTCCCGTCGAACTGCGAGGAGGCGCCGCCGCTCCGCGAGCCGAGCGATCCGGTCGAGCGCATGGACGAGGAGCTGCTCGACGATCGTGCCGGACTCGAACCGCAAGCCCTACGACATGTACGAGGTGATCCGCCGGATCGTCGACGACGGCTTCTACTTCGACATTAAGCCGCAGTTCGCGAAGACGATCATCACCTGCCTCGCGCGGATGGGCGGGCGTCCGGTCGGCATCGTCGCGAGCCAGCCGAAGCAGCTCGGCGGGATCCTCGAGAACGACTCCGCCGACAAGTCGGCGCGCTTCATCAACCTGTGCGACGCGTTCGGTATCCCGCTGCTCTTCCTCCAGGACGTGCCCGGCTTCATGGTCGGCACGAAGGTCGAGCAGGCCGGCATCATCCGCCACGGCGCGAAGATGCTCTACGCCGTCTCGCGCGCGACCGTCCCGAAGGTCACGGTCGTCGTCCGGAAGGCCTACGGCGCGGGCTACTACGTGATGTGCGGCAAGGCCTACGAGCCCGACCTGATCGTGGCCTGGCCGAGCGCGGAGATCTCGGTGATGGGCGCCGAGGGCGCCGTGAACATCGTCATGCGCAAGCAGATCGAGGCGGCCGACGACCCGGACGCCAAGCGGGCCGAGCTGGTCGCGAACTTCCAGAAGATCATCGACCCGTACATCGCCGCGGGCAACGCGATGATCGACGACGTGATCGACCCGCGCGAGACGCGCCCCACGGTCGATCAGGGCGCTGGAGATGGCCGCGACGAAGCGGGTGGAGCGGCCCTGGAAGCGGCATGGGGTGATGCCGGTATGAGGTGGCAGATGGCAGATGGCAGATGGCAGGAAGCGGCTCAGGCGCTGGCTTCGGCTACCCGCGTCGGTCCGGTTGATCAGACCGTTCAGGGTCCGGGCGACCTCCTCGACCTGCAGCGTCGAGGTCGCGTCGCAACGATGAGCCGCGTGCCCGGCGCGAAGGAGCCAGTGCTCGGCTTCGTGCAGCGACCCACGAGCAATAAACAGCAACCGCGCTGGTCGGCGGATGTCCATCGCCCAGTCGCCTCGGCGATGTTCGCCCCGACCGAGTCGGCAGCGCGGACGAACTGCACGCCGATCTCCATCGGTCGAACGCTGGCCAGCCAAGGCCTCCCCTGCACGCGGTCAGCCGCCCCCGCCGCACGCCGGTACGCCTCGAGATCCCTGAACGCGCGACTGCCCACATACCGAGAAGCACGCGCGATCGAGCCTTCACCCCTGCGACCTGCGACCTGCGACCTGCCACCTGCGAGGGAAGCAGCGCATGAGCCTCGCCGACCCCGCCCTGATCACTTGCAGCATCTCCGGCGCCATCGCCAACCGCGACCAGTGCCCGGCTATTCCGTACACGCCGGAGGAGTACGCGGCGGAGGCGCGCCGGATCGTCGACGAGGGCGGGTCGATGATCCACATCCATGCGCGCACGCGCGAGGGCGTGCCGTCGTACGAGGTGGACGACTTCCGCGCGATCACGGAGGCGATCCGCGCCGAGGTGGACGACGTGGTGATCAACTACTCGACCGGTGCGATCGGGGTGCCGATCGAGAAGCGGATCGCATACCTGCGCGAGCTCAGGCCCGACGTGGCCGCACTCAACATGAGCTCGATGAACTACGCGAAGTACTCGCGCAAGCGAAAGGACTTCGTGTTCAAGGCAGTGTTCGAGAACTCGTTCGACACGATCATCGAGTTCCTGCGGGCGATGAACGAGCTCGGCATCAAGCCGGAGCACGAGTGCTTCGACGCGGGGCACGTGGCGAACCTCGATCCCCTGATCGACATGGGGCTCCTGTCCGAGCCGCTCCAGATCTCCTGCGTGATGGGCGTCAACGGCGGCATCCGGCCGAACGCGCGGAACCTCGCCGTGATGGCCGATCAGGTGCCGGGTGGGCCGGACGGTCCGAACGAGTGGGGCGTGATCGGGATCAGCCGCGAGCAGTGGATGCTGGTGGCGGCGGCGCTGACGCTCGGGGGCAACGTCCGCGTCGGGCTGGAGGACAACTTCTACCTCCCGAGCGGCGAGATGGCGCGCTCGAACGGGGAGCTGATCGCCAAGGCGCGGCAGATGACCGAGGACGTGGGGCGGCGGCCCGCCACGGTCGCCGAGGCGCGCGAGATGCTCGGCGTGGCCCGGCGCGACGAGGTGAGCAGGCGGGACGTCCTGACGCATCCGCTGGAGGCCGCGGAGTGACGACGCATCGCGCCCGGGTCGTCTGGCGTGGGGGGAAGGAGGACCTTCGCGCCCATACCGTCGAGGTGGCCGGGCAGACCTTCGCCGGCTCCACTCAGCCGGAGCTCGGCGGCGATCCCGAGAAGGCCGACCCCGAGGAGCTGTTCGTCGCCTCGCTGTCCGCCTGCCACATGCTGTGGTTCCTCGACTTCGCGCGCCGCGAGCGCGTGCGGGTCAGGGCGTACGACGACGCCGCCGAGGGCGAGATGGACGGCGAGCGCTTCACCCGGGTCACCCTGCGCCCCGAGGTCGCGGCGGAGCCCCCGCTCGCCGACGCTCTCCTCGACGAGCTGCACGGTCGCGCGCACGACGCGTGCTTCATCGCGAGCTCCGTCCGCTGCGAGGTCGAGGTCGAACCGCGGTGAGCGACCGTTCCGCCGGCCCGCTCGAGGGCGTGCGCGTCCTCGACCTCTCCCGGCTCCTGCCGGGCGGCTTCTGCTCGCTGATGCTCGCCGACTTCGGCGCCGACGTGCTCAAGGTCGAGGACACGGGCATGGGCGACTACGTCCGGTGGGCGCCGCCGCACTACGAGGGCGCCGAGGAGTCGGCGAGGTCGGCGCTCTACCTCGCGCTCAACCGCGGGAAGCGCTCGATCCGGCTGAACCTGAAGGAGGAGCGCGGCCGTGATGTCCTGCTTCGGCTCGCCTGCGACCACGACGTCCTGCTCGAATCGTTCCGGCCCGGCGTGCTCGACCGGCTGGGCGTGGGCTACGAGCGCCTGTGCGAGGAGAACCGGGGTCTCGTGTACTGCGCGATCACGGGCTACGGGCAGGACGGCCCGTACCGCGACCGCTCCGGGCACGACATGAATTACCTCGGGCTCATGGGCCTCCTGGGGCTCACGGGGGAGGCCGGCGGGCCACCCGTGCAGTCGGCGGGCCAGATCGCCGATCTCGGCGGCGGCGCGATGATGGCCGCGTTCGGGATCCTTGCGGCGCTTCGCGCCCGCGAGCGGACGGGTGAGGGGCAGCTCGTCGACGTCTCGATGGCCGACGGCGCGCTGTCCTGGCTCGCGATGGTCGCCGGACGCTACTTCTGCGACGGGCAGGTACCGCGTCGCGGCGCGCTCGAGCTCGCCGGAGGCATCATCTGCTACCGCCCGTACGCGTGCCGCGACGGGCACGTGACGCTCGGGGCGCTCGAGCCGAAGTTCTGGCAGGCCTGGTGCCGAGGGGTCGGACGCGAGGACCTGATCGAGCGACAGTTCGAGGCGCCGGGCTCCGACGCACACGCCGAGGTCGAGCGCATCTTCATGGAGCGGACGCGTGACGAGTGGCAGGCGTTCGCCTCCGAGCACGACTGCTGCCTCGAGCCGGTGCTCGACCTCGACGAGGCGCTCGACTCGGATCTCGTCCGGGAGCGGGAGATGGTCGTGGAGCTCGAGCAGCCCGGCGCCGGGGTCGTGAGGCAGCTGGGCGTCCCGATCAAGCTCGACCGTACGCCCGGTCGCGTCGACGCGCCGGGGCCGGCGCTCGGCGAGCACACCGAGGAGGTGCTGGCGGCCGCCGGCTATTCCGACGTCGAGATCGCGGAGCTGCTCGAGACGGGCGCCGCGGCCGCGCGCGCCAGCGGGGCGTCGGGGAGCTTCATGGCATGACGCGCGAGGCCGCAGCGCCTGCGGACGCCGCGAGCGACGGGCTGCTGAGGATGCGGGAGCTCGCGGCCGCGAGCGGTGTGAGCGCCGGCACGATCAAGCACTACCTGCGCGAGGGCCTCCTCCCCGAGCCGGTGCGGACCTCGCGCAACATGGCGTACTACCCGCCGGAGTTCGTCGAGCGGATCAGACTGATCAAGCAGCTCCAGGAGGAGCGGTTCATGCCGCTCAAGGTCATCAAGGGGGTGTTGGACGACGATCCGGAGCGGCTTCGCGAGCTCGTGGAGCTCGAGGACCGGATCCTCGAGCGCGCCCTGCAGGGCGAGCAGGCGCGGATCTCGGCGGCGGAGGTCCGGCGCAGGTACGAGGTCCCCCAGGAGGTTCTAGACCGGCTCGCGAAGCTCGGCGTGCTGTCACCGACAGCGCGCGGGTACGCCCCGTCCGACGTCGGCGTGGTCGAGGCGATCAGCCGCTTCCGGGCCGGCGGCTACGACGAGCGGATCGGCTTCACCGTGTACGACACGCTGCGCTACAAGCGGGCGCTCGAGGGCCTGGTGAAGGAGGAGGTCCAGCTCCTGATGGATCGCCTCGCCGGCGAGATGGAGCCCGACCGAGCGGTCGAGCTGATCGACGACGGCGTGGAGCCGCTCCGCGACCTCATCGCGGCGCTCCACTCGAAGCTCCTCGTGGCCGAGCTCAAGCGCCAGCGCGCGGCGCGCGGATGAGCGAAGCCCGCGCCTGAGGCGTCAGCGCGGGATCACGCGGGCATCCTGGACCGCGATCCACACGAGCAGCGGCGCCCGTCGCGGCCGTCCGTCGCGGCGGCGGGGGTAGGCACGGCGGCGGGTCGGGACGACCAAGCCGTCGAACTCCCGATGCTCGTGGCAGTAGTGGGCGGCGTGCGCCCATGACCCGATCGGCTCGGCCGTGTAGTCGTGACGCCGGATCAGGCCCTGCGAGTCGAGGTGGAGGACCTGCTCACGGCAGTGGGTGTGAACGCCCGGCGGAAACGTGACCGCCACGCGCTGCCAAGTGTCATCGCCCTCGTGCCACGGCTCGAGCTCGCGAGCGCCGTATTCCGGTCGCGCCAGGACGAACGGGAGCGAGAGGTACGTCCAGAGCGCGAACCCGGCGAAGTAGAGCATGTCGAGCCGGTCCCACCAGAGCGCGTGGCGGACGCCCGCGAACGCGAGCCGCGCGTCGGTCCGGGCCGCGACGACCTCACCTTCGTGCCTTTCGATGCGCACGGAGCCGTCCTCGAAGACGCCGCGGAGCCCGGGCTCTGGATACGGGTCCAGGACCGTCCTCTGACCGTCGGTGGCCACCCTTCCCTCGACGTCCCGTACCGCGCGTCCCTGGAGCTTCGACGCGAAGGCGAAGCCGCCCGAGGAGAGTCGCACCGAGAGCTCGGCGGCCGAGCTCCAGAGGCCCGACCCGCCGTGGGCCTCGATCGCGCGGTCCACGAGGTGCGCAGCGGGGCGCGCCTCACCAGCGGGCATCGTGCCACTCCATGACGCCGTAGCCGGCCGCCAGTCTCAGACCCTCCCGTAGCTTGCCGCGGAACTCCCCGAACGGCTGGCGGTAGGAGCTGCCGAGGACGAGCAGGCTCCGCTCGTGCTCGCGCGCGCCCCACTCGGAGAAGGTCAGCCGGCCGCCGGGGAACGAGACCTCGGAGAGGTCGTCGGCGAAGCGCGCCGGCCCGACCTCGGTCGGCTCGCCGTCGACCCACAGCGTGCGCTCGCTATCGGCCGCGTCGTCGTTCACGCCCGAGACCAGGTTCCAGCCGACGCGCTCCCCGCCCTCCGCGCGCCCCACGCCGGCCGACCAGCGCCATGTCGTGTGGCGCTCGTGGTAGCCGGCGGTCTCATCGATGACCGCGTCGCACTCGATCGACCTCCGCCGACCGTCGATCTCGACCATGCCCACGGCCGGGATGCCGGCGAGCTTTCGTGTCCAGACATACCCCGCTCGCCCGTTCGGCGACACCGACTCGACCGCCGCACCGGCCGCGTCCAGGTCGAGCTCCAGCTCGACCCGGACCCCTCGCGACTCGATCGTGAGCGTCCGCGCATCGAGGCGCAGACCCGCCCGCCCGGCCGTGGAGCGCTCGCGCAGCTCCCGCCCGCGCTCGAGGACGGCCCACCAGCGCTGCGGCAGGGGCCCGATGCGCGCGTCGCCGGCGCACAGCATCAGGTCGGGGCCGTAGACGCCGACGTAGCGCCAGCGCTTGAGCGGCCGACGGGCGCGGACCATCGGCATGCCGGGCGCGGCCACGGGATCGCCGGGCAGCGGGAGGTCGAGCTCGCGCACCGGCGGCCCGCGCCGGGGGAGCTGGTCCAGGCTCACGGCAGGCGCGCGGGGTCCGGCTTGATGCCCGGTCGCTTGCCCACCACGTCGGTCGTGCGCTCATAGGACGCGCGCAGCGCCTGCTCGTCCCCGTCGCCGGCCTCGAGCGCGTCGCCGACCGGCTGCACCGTGAAGTCGGGATGCTCGACGAAGACCGGGACGTAGCGGGTCGACTCGACGCGTGCGCCCTCCGCGTCCACGACGAAGTCGAGCAGCGCGATCAGCCCGTCCTGCGACGCCTCCGGGCAGCAGCCGACGGTTTGATTCGACACGAGGTTGCCCTCCCCGTAGACCACGATCTTGTCGTTGACGGTGTCGATCGGCTGGACGATGTGCACGTGCTGGCCGATCACGGCCGTGATGTCGGGGGACTCGGTGAGCTTCTTCGCGAGCTTGGTCTGGGCGTCGCTCGGCTCGGCCACGAACTCCTCCCCCCAGTGCATGTTCACGATCACGACCTCGGCCCCCCGGTCGCGTGCGGCGCGCGCGTCGTCGAGGATCGCCGGCGCCTTGGCGAGGTTGACCGAGTAGCGCTTCGGCGGGGCGACGCCGTTCGTCATCTCCGTGTAGGCGAGAAGCGCGACCTTGACGCCGTTCACGTCGAGGATCGGCGGCTCCTCCTGCTCCCCGGCCGAGCTCGCCGACCCGGTGTGCTCGATGCCCGCCTTGTCGAGCGCCTTGATCGTGTCGTCGACGCCTGCCTCGCCCTGGTCGAGCGTGTGGTTGGAGGCGGTGTCGCAAACGTCCCACCCGGTCGAGGCGATCGCGTCGGTCAGGTCGGCAGGGGTGTTGAAGACCGGGTAGCCGGCCGGCGGTCCGTCACCCATCGGCGTCTCGACGTGGCAGATCGCCAGGTCGGCGTCCTCGATGTATGGCTTGATCTGCTCGAACATCGGGCTGAAGTCGTAGCCGTTCCCGCCGTCGTAGCTCTGCGCCCGCTCGTACACAGGCCCGTGGATCAGGAAGTCCCCGGTTGCCGCGACGGTGAACCGGACGGGCTCCTGCGTCGCCGCATCCGCCGGTTCGCCCGAGTCCCCGCCGGCCGAGCCGACGAAGCTCGGGGCGCCGTCGTCCGATCCGCGGAGCGCCGAGGCCGCCACCACGAGCACAGCGACGAGCGCGAGCGCTCCCGCGAGCGCCGCGAGGCGCCGGCGCCGGAGCGTCTGCGCGCGTCCGCTCCTGCCGCCGCTCAGGCCGTTGGCTCCGGGCGCCCGGTCGTTCATTGGGAGGAAGGTATCCGGTGGATCGCGCGGATCATGGCGGTTAGAATGGATTGACTCGTCAATCAACCGCCTGGCGGGCCAGTCAGCCCGCCGGGAAGGGGCAGCGATGCGGGCGGCGGCCGTCCAGCTCAACTCCGGGGAAGACAAGGACCGCAACCTGGCCGCGGCCGACCGGTTGACGCGCGCCGCGGTGGCCGACGGCGCCGCGCTCGTCGTGCTCCCCGAGAAGTTCGACGTGCTCGGTCCCGACGAGGTCATGCTCGCGGGCGCCGAGGAGCTCGGCGGGCCGGCGACCGAATGGGCCCGCGGTGTGGCGGCCGAGCTGCGCATCGACCTGGTGGCCGGCTCGATCAGCGAGCGCCGCGGCGGCCGGGACAAGCTGTCCAACACGTCGTTGCACGTGGGCCCCGACGGAGAGATCCGCGCGGCCTACCGCAAGATCCACATGTTCGACGTCGTGGTCGGGGACGTCGAGTACCGCGAGTCGGCGATCGAGGAGCCGGGCGGCGAGATCGTGGTCTCGGAGCTGAGCGACTCGACGCCGCTCGGCCTGAGCGTCTGCTACGACCTCCGCTTTCCGGAGCTCTACCGGATCCTCGCGCTGCGCGGCGCGCGGGTGGTCGCGCTGCCCTCCGCGTTCACGAGGGTCACGGGAAGGGCACACTGGGACGTACTGGTGCGAGCCCGCGCGATCGAGAACCAAGCCTTCGTCGTGGCCGCCGACCAGGTAGGGACGCATCCCCCCGACAGGGAGAGCTTCGGGGGCTCGATGATCGTCGACCCCTGGGGCGAGGTACTCGTCCGCGCTCCCGATGAGGACTGCTTCGTGGCGGCGGACCTCGACTTCGCCCGTCTCGACGAGGTCCGGCGCAGTCTTCCGAGCCTCGCCAACCGCGCGCCCGACGCCTACTCGTGGCCCGCCGAGCCCCGAGCGCCGGTGCCGGCCGGGGGGCGCGGCTGATGGCCTCGCGCCAGGTTGCCGCGGCCGACAAGCGGCGACTCATCCTCGACGCCGCGATCCGGGTTTTCGCGCGGCGCGGCTTCCACGCCTGCCGGGTCTCCGACGTGGCGGACGAGGCCGGCGTCGCCTACGGGCTCGTCTACCACTACTTCGACTCCAAGGAGGAGATCCTCAACACGCTCTTCACCGAGCGCTGGCAGCTGATGCTCGACGCCATCGCCGGGATCGACCGCGAGCAGGACGTGCCCGCCCGCGACAAGCTCTACATGGTCGCGTCGTTCATCATCGACTCGTACCGCCATGAGCCGGAGCTGATGAAGGTCATCATCGTCGAGGTGACCCGGGCGGCCAACTCGTTCGGGCGCCAGCACCTCGACCAGATCCGCGAGGCCTACCGGATGATCGCCGAGATCGTCGAGTCGGCGCAGCGCGAGGGCGCGTTCAAGGGCGACGTCTCCGCCTACTTCGCCGCGATGTGCTTCTACGGGGCGATCGAGCAGCTTCTCTCGGCCTGGATCTTCGACCTCCTGCCGCAGTCCGACGAGGAGCTCGAGCACGCGAAGTCGCTCGTGGTCGAGACGATCTGCACCGGGCTCGAGGAGGCACCCGCCGGCGCTCCGGCCGTCTCTGGTTGAATGCCGGGCTCATGACGGACAACGACCTCGTCAAGCGGCTGATGTGGAGCGGGCTGATCGCCGGCCTCGGCGCCCTCGCCACGATCGCGACCAACCGCGTCGCAACGATGATCTGGGAGCGCGCCTTCCACGAGGAGCCACCGGACTTCTGATGCCAGACGAGCGCCAGGACACCGAGCAGCGCGTGGACGGCGAGCAGCCGGGCGACGCGGCCACCGAAGCCTCGACCGACGCCCAGCCGGCTCCCCCGCCCCCGGTAGAGGAGGGACCGCCAGAGAGCCCCGGCGGCCAGGAGGGGCCCGCGGCGGACGCCCCGCCGGTCGACGAGGGGCCACCGTCGCCCGTGGGGCAGCGCACGCCGCAGGCAGCGCAGGACGTTGCCGGCGGGGACGGCGGCGTCGCCGACGAGCACCCGGAGTACTTCATCGGTGGCGCCTTCGTGGGCGGCCTCGTCATTGCCCAGATCCTGAAACGATTCGGCGATGAGTGACGGAGACGGCATGAAGCCGCCCGACTCGGCGGAGAAGCCGCTCGGCGACATCGTCGGCGAGATCTCCCAGAAGGCCCAGCTCCTCGTCCAGGAGGAGATCGAGCTGGCGAAGGCCGAGGTCCAGACCAAGGTCACGAGGCTCGGCAAGGGCGCCGGGATCGCGGCAGTCGCTGGCGTGTTCGCGTTCTTCGCGCTGATCATGTTCCTGTTCGCGCTCGCGTTCTTCTTCAATGACGTGTTCGTCTTCGAGGGGCTTTGGACCGGCTTCCTGATCGTCATGGGGCTGCTCCTGATCCTCGGCGCGATTGGCGGCCTCGTCGCCTACCGCCTCTTCCAGCGCGGGGCGCCGCCCACGCCCGACCTCGCGATCGAGGAGGCCAAGCGCACGCGCGCCGCCCTCGAGGAGGCGCGGGGCTGATGCCGACGCGCACGCCGGAGGAGATCCGCAGTTCCGTGGAGGCGACCCGCCAGGAGCTCACCTATTCGCTGAACGACCTTCAGTCGAAGGTCAAGCAGCTCTCCAACTGGCGCAAGCCGCTGAGGGAGAACAGGACCGCCGCGATCGCCGGCGCGGCGGTGGCCGGGTTCGTGATCGGCGGCGGCATCGCCGCGACGGTCGGTCTCTTCCGCCGCCGCTAGCTTCCAGCTCTCAGTTCGCTCCTCTTCGCGCTCTAGCGTGCCGCTCGTGATCTCGAGCCGCACGGTCGCGAGGATCATCCTCGTGACCGTCGCCATCCTGGCGGCGCTCTACGTCCTCTACCTCGTTCGCGAGGTCGTGGCGGCGCTGCTCGTCGCCGTCTTCATCGCGGTCGCGCTCGGGCCGGCGGTCGACCTCGTCCAGCGGGCCCGGGTTCCCCGGGCCGTGGCGATCCTCCTCGTCTACCTCGGCATCCTGCTCGCGATCTTCGGGATCGGACTGCTGGTCGTGCCGCCGATCGTCGATGGGGTCAACCGATTCGTGGCCGACGTGCCGAGCTACGTGGAGGACATCCGGAACTCCGAGACGCTGCGTCGCTACGACGACCGGTACGGGATTACACAGCGGCTCGCGGAGCAGGCACAGGCCCTGCCGGAGCGGCTCGGCGACGCGGCGGGCGCGCTTCGATCCGTGACGGTCGGTCTGTTCTCGGCGGTCTTCCAGGCCGTGACGGTCCTCGTTATGGCGTTCTTCCTCCTTCTCGACGGCAGGCGGATGGCCGAGTTCGGCCTTCGACAGGTCCCGCGGGCCCAGGAGCCGCGCGTGCGCGCGATCGCCGGCAACGTCTACCGCGCGGTCGGCGGGTACGTGACCGGCGCGCTCACGATCGCGCTGATCGCGGGCACGTCGACGTACCTGGTGCTGGCGATCCTCGGGATCGGCCTCGCGATCCCGCTCGCCGTGCTGATGGGCTTCCTGGTCCTGATCCCGCTCGTGGGCGCCACGATCGGCGGGCTCGTGATCGCGATCGTGACCGGCCTCGAGGACTTTCCGACTGCGCTGATCGTCTGGGGAGTGTTCGTCGTCCTCTACCAGCAGCTCGAGAACAACGTGTTGCAGCCGCTCATCTATCGGCGCACGGTCTCCCTCCACCCGCTGCTCGTGATCGTCGCGGTCCTGATCGGCGCCGGCCTGCTCGGGGTCCTGGGCGCGCTGCTCGCCGTCCCGGTGGCGGCCACGCTCCAGATCCTCGTCACCGAGCTGTGGCGGCTCCGCGCGGGCGCCCCCGACGCCGACGCGGGATCAGTCGAGCAGCCGCATGGGGATGCCG
>CAWHPV010000021.1:0-67138 GCA_963831365.1 uncultured Thermoleophilaceae bacterium | reverse complement strand
GAAAGGAATCACCGAGCACTACCGCGGCTCGGAGCTCTCCATCAACCTCCGGCCGAAGCTCAAGATCGAGTGCGTCGTCGAGGCGGCCGACACGCGCGTCGTGATAGACACGATCCTGCGACACGCTCGCACCGGGTCCGTCGGGGACGGGAAGATCTTCGTCCTCCCGGTCGAGAGCGCCGTCCGCATCCGTACCGGAGAGGACGGCCAGGAAGTCCTGCAAGCGCACCAGTCAGAGGAGATTCCAGCCTGATGGCAGCTATCGAGGAAAGGCGGGCCGACCCGGGGGAGGTTCTCTCCCGGGTCGAGTCCGAGAACATCGAGTTCGTCCGGCTTTGGTTCACGGACATCTTCGGACAGCTCAAGTCGTTCGCCGTCGGAAAGGACGAGCTGGACGCGGCGTTCGAGCAGGGCATGGGGTTCGACGGCTCGTCGATCACGGGGTTCAACCGGATCGAGGAGTCGGACATGATCGCCATGCCCGACCCGTCGACGTTCAAGCTCCTGCCGTGGCGGGGCCCGGAGCACAAGGTCGGCCGGGTCTTCTGCGACATCCTCACGCCGGACGGCGCGCCCTACGAGGGCGACCCGCGCTTCGTGATGAAGCGTGCGCTCGCCCGGGCCGAGGAGATGGGCTTCGACAACTACTACCTCGGCCCCGAGCTCGAGTTCTTCCTGTTCAAGGACGATCAGGGGACCGAGGTCCTCGACAAGGGCGGGTACTTCGACCTCACGACGCTCGACGCGGCGTCCGACTTCCGCCGCGACGTGGTCTTTACGCTGCGCGACCTCGGGATCCCGGTCGAGTACACCCACCACGAGGTAGGGCCGTCGCAGCACGAGATCGACATGCGTTTCGCGGACGGCCTCACGATGTCGGACAACACGATGACCTACCGCATCGCGGTCAAGGAGGTCGCGCAGGAGCACGGCTACTACGCGACGTTCATGCCCAAGCCGCTGTTCGGCGAGAACGGCTCCGGCATGCATACCCACCAATCGCTGTTCACCGGCGAGCGGAACGCGTTCTTCGACTCGGACGACGAGTACTTCCTGTCGGACACGGCGAAGTCGTTCATCGCCGGCCAGCTCGCGCACGCGCGTGAGCTCTCGGCGCTGTTCGCGCCGTCCGTGAACTCGTACAAGCGGCTCGTCCCCGGCTACGAGGCGCCGGTGTACGTCGCGTGGTCGCGGCGCAACCGGTCGGCGCTCGTGCGGGTGCCGCTGTACCACCCCGGCAAGGAGAGGGCCACGCGGATGGAGCTCCGCTGCCCGGACCCGTCGTGCAACCCGTACCTGACCTTCGCGGCGCTGCTCCAGGCGGGCCTCGAGGGGATCGAGAAGGGGTACGAGCTGCCCGAGCCGATGGAGCGCAACCTCTACGACCTGTCGCCGCAGGAGCGCGAGCAGCGTGGCATCGAGCAGCTGCCGGAGACGCTCGGCGAGGCCCTCGACGCGATGGCGGGCTCGGAGGTCGTGCGAAAGGCGCTCGGGGACCACATATTCACCCGCTACGTCGATCTGAAGCGGGCGGAGTGGGACGAGTACCGGGTGCAGGTCACGCCCTGGGAGCTCGAGACCTACCTGGCGGTTACGTAGGGGTCGCAGGTGGCAGGTGGCAGGTGGCAGGTGGCAGATCGCCACCGTTGCCATCTGCCATCTGCCATCTGCCATCTGAAGCTGCCGCAAACGATCCGCGCCCGGCCCCGCGACCTGCGACCTGCGACCTGCGACCCTGAGATCTCGCGTGCGATCTCAGGGCGCCGGCCTATGCGACTCCTGTCGCCACCAGCGGGTGGTGCGCAACACGCGCGGCTCGGCCTTCTCGCTCTGCGAGCGGTCGAGGACCGATCCCGAGTTTCCGCGCTACCCCAGGGTTCCGGTCACGAGCTGCCGCGGCTTCGAGCGGCGCGAGGAGTCGGTCGCTAGGGATCGGTGAGGACGTCGCGCTGGTCCTCGATCCTGCGCCCGTCCTCGGTGATCACGGTCTCGCCGTCGCCCTCGTTCACACGCGCGCGCGGCGCGTCCGAGCTCACGACGCCACTGAAGCTGCCCGACGGAGGCTCGCCGTCCGGGCCGACCGCCTCGGACTTGCCGTCGAACCCCGTCGACACCTCGTAGCTAAGCTCGAACGGCCCGGGCTTGACCGCGCTCACCGCCCAGCGGAAGAGCGCGGTCTCCCCGGCCGGGAGCTCTCCGAGGCTGAACGTGTTGACGTACGCCGTGTCGCCTTCGCCCCACGGCTTCCCGCCGCCGGCCGGCGGATCGACCTCGCGATCGACCAGTGACCGGTTCGCGGGGAACACGTCGCGCTGATACTCGACGGGGCTCTTCTCTACGACGAAGATCGGCCGGCGCGGGTCGGCGACGGACGGATCGATCTCGTTCGGCTCGTCCGGGTCGCGCAGCTTGTAGTCGAACCCGTCCACGGACACGTTGATGTTCGGGATCGTCCGGGAGTCCGTGTTCTCGACCTCGATCTCGAGCACCGAGTCCTTTGCGAGCTTCTGCTTCTCCGGGAACGAGGCCTGCGTCACCTCGACGTCGTACTCCGCCTCGGGCTCGTTCGCGTCCTGAGCGGCCGCTCCGCCGCCGCAGCCCGACACGAGAATGCCTCCACAGAGGAGCAGGCTCCCACTCGCAGCGAGGCGTGTAACCGCTCTCCCCCTCAAGGCGGGCGGAACATACCATGGGGCAGGGCGCCTTCGCCTCACTGCAGCGCGGTTGTCGTTTGCCAAACGAGTTGGCGATGTCGTAGGCTTAGCGCAGGTTTGGGGGCGCCCCTGCGGCCGCCCGTGATCACCGGGGAGGACCATAGTGGTTCGAGCAGCAGCCGATCGAGCTTTTCTACCGACGAAGAACATGCTCGAGCAGGTCGGGGACATGATGATCCTGACCGGCAAGACGATCGGCTCCGCGCTCCGGCCTCCATACCCGTACGGCGGCGAGTTCGTGAACCAGTTCCTGTTCGCGCTGCGGCTCTGCTGGTTCCCGCTGCTCATCTCGACGATCGCGTTCGGCTACGGCGCCCCGGGGCTCCAGGCCGGCAACTTCCTGGTGCTGTTCGGAGCGCTCGACCGGCTCGGCGGCTTCTTCGTGCTCGCGTCGATCCGCGAGTTCGCCCCGTTCGTCACCGCGATCATCGTCTCCGGCGTCGCCGGCACGGCGATCTGCGCCGACCTCGGCGCCCGCAAGATCCGCGAGGAGCTCGACGCGTTGCAGGTGCTCGGCGTCGACCCGGTCAAGAACCTGGTCGTGCCGCGCTTCCTCGCGCTCATGGTCATCACAGGGCTCTTCAACATCTACGCGCTCCTGTTCGGGATCTTCGGCGGCGTCATCGCGACGCTTACGTTCGGCGCCCCACTCGGGCCGTTCTTCTCGACGCTGCTCACAAACGCGTCGATCCCGGACCTGTGGGGCTCGGTCGTCAAGACGACGTTGTTCGGCGCGATCATCGCGATCATCTGCTGCTACAAGGGCATGACGGCGTCCGGCGGCGCGGAGGGGGTGGGGCGCGCGGTCAACCAGGCGGTCGTCGCGACGATCACCGTGGTGTTCGCATTCAATTACGTATTCACCCAAACGCTGCTCGCGACCCATCCCGAGATTTCGGTGATCAAGTGACGCTGCGCGCGGCGCTCCGCGCGGGGGCGCGCTGATGGGCAAGACCTGGCTGTCCGTGCCGAAGGACTGGGTCGGCTCGATGGGCGACATCGGCAAGTTCGGCGGGACGGTCTTCAGGGAGGTCTTCGGCGGCCGCGTCTTCCGCTTCTTCGGCGAGGCGCTGCGCCAGGCCGGGATCCTGATCCTCGGCTCGGCGATCGTGATCTGGACGCTCGCCTTCATCCTCGGCCTCCAGTGCGGCCTCGAGGGCGCCTACTTCAACCGCTCGGTCGGCTCTCCCGCGTACGCCGGCGTGTTCTCGGCGTGGTGCGACCTGCGCGAGGTCATCCCCTACGCGTGGGGCTACATGCTCGCGGCCAAGGTGGGCACGGGCCTCGTCGCCGAGCTCGGCGCGATGCGGATCACGGACGAGATCGACGCGCTGGAGGTCATGGGCATCAGCTCGATGACCTTCCTCTGCGCCACGCGCCTGCTGGCCGCCTTCATCGTGTTCCCGTTCATGTACCTGGCCGCCCTCGGGGCCGGGTTCTTCGCCTCGTACCTGGCGGTGGTCCAACAGATCGGAGAGGTCTCCTCCGGCGGCTTCTTCCTGATCTTCTGGATGTTCCAGAACCCACCCGACCTGCTCTACAGCCTGATCAAAGCCATGGCCATGGCGATCGCGATCGTGGTCGTCGGGACCTACTACGGGTACACGGCCAGCGGCGGCCCGGTCGGAGTGGGCACGGCGACCGCCAAGTCGATGGTGCTGAACACCGTCCTGGTGCACATCATCGGGATGATCGGGACGCAGGTGTTCTGGGGTCAGGATCCGCGGGCGCCAATCGGCGGCTGATCGTGTTGACGAGGAGGAGGTACGCGTGAGCGACGAGGAGCGTAAGCCGGAGCAGCCGACCGCTGAGACCGATCCGAGCGGCGCCGAGCAGCAGTACGACGAGGGTGAGGCGACGCGGCAGAGCGCCCAGCCGACCCAGCAGAGCCCGCAGCCCACGGGCGCTGCGCAGGGTGAGCCCGAGACCGACGCCGAGGTAAGCGAGCGGGAGGACAGGCAGAGGAGCGGCGAGGAGGTACCGGGCAACATCCGCGAGCAGACCAAGGAGGGCGAGGAGCCCTACCACTGGCACACGGGCCGCAAGCGCGATCACGGCTCGACGGACGCGGTGGAGTTCATCGACGTCAAGAAGGCGTTCGGGCGCAACGTGATCCTGAACGGCCTCAACCTCGGCATCCCGGACAACCAGATATCGATGATCCTGGGGCCGTCCGGCACCGGCAAGTCGGTCTGCATCAAGCACATGGTCGGACTGCTCTACCCCGACGAGGGGGACTGCCTCGTGCACGGCGAGTCAGTGCCGAACATGGCCGACGACGACCTCTTCGAGATGCGCAAGAAGTTCGGCGTCCTGTTCCAGGACGGTGCGCTGTTCGGCTCGATGAACCTCGAGGACAACGTTGCCTTCCCGCTCCGGCAGCACACGGACAAGAGCGAGGAGGAGATCGGCGACATCGTCAACCGCCGGCTCAAGGAGGTCGGGCTCAGCGGCGCGGCCGACAAGATGCCGAACGAGCTGTCGGGCGGGATGCGCAAGCGCGCCGGGTTCGCCCGGGCGCTCGTGCTCGACCCGAGCATCGTGCTCTTCGACGAGCCGGACTCCGGCCTCGACCCGGTCCGCACGGCGCTCCTCTGCGAGCTGATCAAGGAGATCCACGACGAGAACGGCGGCGCCTACGTCGTGATCACCCACGACATCATGAGCGCCCGCAGGGTCGCGGACTTCATCTCCGTGCTCTGGAAGGGGCGCATCGTGGAGTCGGGCCCGGCGAGCGAGCTCTTCAACTCGGACAACCAGTTCGTGCGGCAGTTTCTTTCGGGGGAGGCCCTCGGCCCCCTCGGCATGGAGTAGGGCTCCTGCAAACCTGCGCCTGAGGGCGTCCTCGGCCGCTCGCGTGCAGAGCACGCGTCGCTCCCTGCGTCCTTCTCAGGCTTGGTTTTCGGAGCCCACCGGCGGCTGCAACCGTCGCCTGACTGCGTCCTCGGGTCGGTCTGACCCACGTACGTGCTGCCGTTCGGCGCTGGGAGCAGCTCTTGGCGCCCAGGGTCGATCCCGCGCCCGGCGTGCCCGTAGTTCCCGTCCCCTAAGCTGATTTCGTGCTCAAGCGCCGTGCTGGGAGGATGCGTGCGGTCGCCTCGGAGTGGGCTCGCGACGATCCGTTCGGGTCGATCGTCCGGGCCGCGACGCGGCGTCCGCTAGTGACGATCGGGGTCGTCGCTCTGCTCGCGGTCGCGGGCGGCCTGTTCGCGCTCCGGCTCGACACGAGCACGTCGATCGACACCCTCGTGGACCGGGACTCGGAGACCTTCGAGGCCACCGAGCAGGCGAAGAGCGAGTTCGGCGACGACGCGATCGTCATCCTCGCCCAGGGCGATCTCCAGCGGACGCTCCTGACGCCTGACCTTGGCCGGCTGCGCGACCTCGAGCAGTGCCTTGCCGGCCAGCTTCCGCCCGACCGCCTGCCGACGCTGCCGGCCGAGTCGCGCGCGACGTGCGACGAGCTCGCCGCGAACCGGCCGGTCAAGGTCGTGTACGGGCCCGGGACCTTCATCACGCAGGCCTCGGACGCGCTCAAGGGCGGGCTCGAGCAGCGGCTGGCGGAGAAGGACGCGACCGCGGAGGAGCAGGCCCGGGTCGCCACCGAGCTGGCGCGCGAGCAGGGGCTGCCGAAGCAGCGTCAGGAGGAGCTCGCCCAGACGGCACGCGAGGCGGTGGACGCGCAGTTCAACCAGACGCTCGCGCAGCTCGCTGTTCGCTACAACATCACGCGCCCGCCCGCGATCAACGACCCGTCGTTCGTGTCGCAACTCGTCTTCGACACCGCCCGGGGCGTCAACGCCCCGAAGGCGAAGTTTGCCTACCTCTTTCCGAGCAGTCAGGCCGCGCTGATCCAGGTCCGGCTGCGGCCGGACCTGTCGCAGTCGGAGCGCGAGCGTGCGATCGCGCTCGTTCAGGACGCGGCGTCCCAGCCCCGCTTCGCGCCTCAGCGGGGCGCCAGCCTGACCGTGACCGGCGTCCCCGTGGTGGTCTCGGCGCTCGCCGACTCCGTGCAGGACTCGCTCGTCATCCTCCTCGTGGCGGGCATCCTCGTGATGGCCGGCACGCTCGCCGTCGTCTTCCGCTCGCGCCTGCGGCTCCTTCCGCTGGCAATCGCGCTCGCGGCCGCCGCCCTCACCTACGCGGCGGTGTCGCTCGCGGGCGGGAGCCTGACGATGGCCTCGATCGCCGCCCTTCCGGTCCTGATTGGCCTTGCGGTGGACTACGCGATCCAGTTCCAATCGCGATTCAACGAGGTTCGCGGCGCGGCCCGGGAGCCGCCACCGGCCGCGGTCGCGGCGCCCGCCGCCGCGACGGCGGGAGCGCCCACGATCGCCGCCGCGGGAGTGGCGACGGCCGCGGGCTTCCTCGTCCTGCTCCTGTCCCCGGTGCCGATGGTGCGGGGCTTCGCGCTGATCCTGATCGTCGGTGTGGCGCTCGCGCTCGCGTGTGCCCTCACGGCCGGCTTCGCGGCGCTTGTGCGCTTTTCGGATGGTCGCCGGAGGCCAGACGACGTACCGCCCGCCTTCCCGCGCCTGCGGCGCTCGATCGAGCCCGTCGGCGCGGGCGTGCGCCGTGTCGGGCGCGGGCTCGCAGCGTCACCTCCGGGCCGCGGCGCCCAGCGGGCCTCTTCGTTCGCGGGCGAGCGCCGGCGGCGCACGCTCGCCTTCGCCGTGCGGCGTCCGCAGCGGGTGCTCGCGATCGGCCTCGCGCTCGCCGCGCTCGGTTGGGTCCTCGACACCCAGACGGAGGTCGTCTCCGACGTCCGCGAGCTCGCTCCTCAGGGAACGCCCGCTCTGGAGGACCTCGAGCGGCTGCAGGCGGCGACCGGGGTCGCCGGCGAGCTCGACGTCACGGTGAGCGGCGAGAACGTGACCGACCCCGAGGTCATCGAGTGGATGGCCGCCTTCCAGCGCGACGTCCTGGCGGAGCACGGGTACACCGAGGGCGCCACCTGCAGCCAGGCGACGGACCCGCCGGAGCTCTGCCCCGCGCTCTCGCTCCCCGACCTTCTCACCTCGCAGAACCCCGATGGGAGCGCTGCGCCGATACCGGCGAACGTCGGGACCGTCCTCGACGCGGTGCCGCCCTACTTCCAGCAGGCGGTGATCTCGCCCGACCGAAACGTCGCAAACCTGGCGTTCGGCATTCGGCTGATGTCGCTCGAGGACCAGCACGAGCTCGTGCAGGACATCGAGGAGCGCCTCGATCCGCCGCCGGGCGTCGAAGCGGCGGTCACGGGGCTTCCGGTCCTCGCGGCGGAGGGCAACGCGGACCTCTCGTCCTCGCTGCGGCGCACGCTCACCCTGGTGGCGGGGCTCCTCGCGGTCTTCCTCGTGCTGCTCGCGATCCGGCGCCGGCCGCGGGCGGCCGCGATCCCGCTGATCCCGATCGCGCTGTCGTCGGGCTGGGCCGTCCTCGTCCTCTTCCTGCTCCAGATCCCGCTCAACCCCATGTCGGCCTCGCTGGGCGCGCTCGTCATCGCGATATCGACCGAGTTCAGCGTGCTGCTCTCCGCCCGCTACCAGGAGGAGCGGGCGGCTGGCGCCGCTCCGCGCGCGGCCATCGATCTGGCCTACGGCTCTACCGGCGCCGCCGTGCTCGCCTCGGGGGCCACGGCGATCGCCGGCTTCGCGGTCCTGATCCTCTCTCCGATCCGGATGCTGTGGCAGTTCGGCGCGGTGACGGTCGTCGGGCTCACGGTGTCGCTGATCGGCGTCATGATCGTCCTGCCCGCGGCGCTCGTCTGGGCGGAGGAGCACGGGCCGTTCACGCTCCGGGACCTCGATCCGCGCGGCCTCGTGCGGCGGCTCGGCCGCGCCGCGCGGGAGATCGACCTCCCCGCGCTCCGCCGCCGGCTTCCGTCGCAGGGCCGGCTCCGCACCCTCCGGGAGTCGCCGCCCGGCCCGCGCTTCCGGCGCCGCCGGACCCGTGCCTGAGGACCGCTTCCGCGACCTCGGCCCGGGTGCGCGCGAGGAGGGGCAGTCGGCCGCAGAGCGGCTGTCGGAGCTCGACGCCGCTCCGGACGCCGAGCGGCCGCGACCCGACGAGCCGAAGCCGGCACGGCCCGGCGGCCGCTACACGTGGGTCGTCGGCGTGGCGGCCGCGATCGTGATCATCGTGGTGAGCATCAACTCGCTGCCGAACGCGGGGCGGGGCTTCCGCGGCCCCGAGCCCGGCCGCCAGCTCCCCGCCTTCGCCGCCCCGAGCGCGACCGGCGAGCTCGATGGCGACGCCAACATCAGGCAGCGCGGCGAGGGGTCGCCGGAGCAGGGCGCGGTTCCCGCCTGTCTGGTGCGCGGTCCGGGCGTCGTCAAGGTGTGCGACGCTCCCTACCGGCACCAGGTCGTGACCTTCGTGACAGACGGCTGTGAGGACCAGCTCGACCGCGTCGAGGCGATTCGGGGCGAGTACCCCGACGTGTCGTTCGTCGGCGTCGTGAGCGGCGAGTCCCGTGCCGAGGTCACTCGGCTCGCGAACGACCACGACTGGGGGTTTCCCGTCGCGGCGGACCCGGACAACGGCGTCTTCAACCTCTACCGCGCGGGCGACTGTCCGACCACGACGTTCGCTTATCGTGGCGGCGAGGTGCGCGAGACGCTGCTCGGCCCGCTCGAGCCGCCGGCGTTGGCCGGCGTCGTGGACGAGCTCCGCGCCGCGGCCGATCGCCGGCGCGGATGACCGTGGACCTCGACATCGAGCGGGGAGTCGTCGACCCGGAGCTCGCCGGCGAGTTCCCCCAGCTCGCGCATCCACCTCGCGACCGTCGAGGCGAGGCCGGTCCGCAGTTCGCGCGCGGTGAAGGACCGGCTGCGCATCCTGAGCGACCGCTACACCGGCGGCAAGGCGGTGAACCTCCGCCAGGAGCCGATCCCGTGGGCCTACCGGGTCTTCTTCCGCCAGATCGGCATCGACCCGGACGACCGCCGCACGCCGCCTGAGGAGGCGGCGCTCGAGCGCATGCGCGCCGGGGGGTTTCGAAGCCGCAACCTGCTCGACGACGCGCTCACGATCGCGGTCGTGGAGACCGGAGTGGCAGTCCTGGCGCTCGATGCCGACCGCGTCTCGGGGCCGGTGGGGCTTCGCCTTTCGCGCGAGCGGGAGCGACTGGGTGGCGGCGAGGGTCGGCCGCTCGCGGCGCGCCAGATCGTGCTCGCCGATTCCGAGCACGCGCTCGGCGTGCTCTTCGGCGACCTCGGCGACGAGCGAGGCGTGACGTCGGCGACGACCCGCATGCTGCTCGTGGCGGTCCAGGTGAAGGGGGTGCCGGAGGTGAGCGTGGAGGAGGCGCTCTGGACGGTCGCGGAGGCGCTCGAGGACGGCCGTCCAGACGGGTCTTGACCGGCGAACGGACCGGTCCCCCTCTGCTACGCTGAGCAATCCAGCGCAGGGAGGATCAGACAGTGCCTGAAGTCCTCGTCCGAAGCTTCGAAGCACCGCCGCCGGAGCCGTTCGTCCGGACGATCGAGGTCGACGAGCGCGCCGCCCGCCGGTCACTGCTCGAGCAGATCGCGCGACTCGAATCGGAGCTCGGCGTCGCTCTTCTGCTCCACCTACCCGCGCACGGGCTTCGACTGGCGGGTGCCCTCGCGCGGCGGTCCGCGCCTCCTCTCGCTCGCGGAGCTCGAGCGCGTGCGCGACGGCCTGGCCGACCGCCTCCAGGCGAACCGCAGGACGCTCGGCGACCGCACCTACGTCGAGGAGCGCAACCGGCGCCGCATCGAGGAGATGATGCTCGAGCCCGAACGCCACAAGTGGGTTCGCGTCGGCAACGAGGACATCGGCGAGCCGGGCTGCAAGCACTGGCACGTCCGCCCGCGCTGCGGGCGTGCTCGGCATGCTGATGAACTGGTGGCGGGTTCGGATCTCCTCCGGCTGTCCGTTAGCCGGGGGGCGCGGCCTCCGGCCGTGACCCCTTACCGCCGCCGACTACACGCTTCGGTGACCGATGGGTAAGCGCAGCTCGCAAGCGAGCCTCCGGCCAGGTCGCCGGCGGCGATGCCGCCGCCGGCCCGCGCGCCGAGCGCGACGCGGCCCGACAGCGTCGCGCCGACGAGGCAGCGTCCGGGGCGCGGAGCCCGCCGGCGACGCCCGGGCGCGGTGGAGCGTCCGCCGCCGCCCTGGGGCAGCTTTCCGCTCACGGAGCTCGTCACCCTGCTCGGGATCGTCCTCGCGATCGGCGGGATGATCTCGGGGGTCGAGGAGAACCGGGGCCGGACGATGCTCGGGGCGGGCATCGCGCTCGGCTCGCTCGCGGGGCTCGAGACGGCGATCCGCGACCATTTCGCCGGTTACCGCTCGCATACGACGCTTCTCGCCGGCTTCGTCGCCATCGTCGCCCTCGCCGGCATGATCTTCGCCCTGAAGGGCGTCGTTCCCGAGCTCGCGGGCCAGGTGGCGTTCACGATCGCGCTCGGCGTGGGAGCGGTGGTTTTCGGCGTGGCGTTCCCGCTCCTTCGCAGGGCCTTCCAGCGCCGGTCCGGGGGGCTCAGCTACCGCTGAGCGCCGGCTTCCGCGCTGCGGACCGCGGGGCCGGGGTACGCTCTGCCGGTGGACGAGACCCAGGCGCCGCGCCGGCTCCGCATCACGGGGCTGCACCACATCACCCTGATCTCGTCCGACCTCGAGCGCACGGTCGGCTTCTACCGCGACCTGCTCGGCATGCGGCTCGTCAACCAGGGTGCCAACGAGGACGACCCTGGGGCGCGTCACTTCCACTTCGGCGACGCTGAGGGGAGCCCCGGGACGATCGTCAGCTGCTTCGAGTACCCACGGATGCCGGCGGGCCGGGCGGGGGCGGGCTCGACCCACCACTTCGCGCTGGCCGTGGAGTCCGATGACGAGCTGGACGGCTGGCACGCCTACCTGACGTCGCGCGGCGTCCCCTGCAGTGAGGTTCTCGACCGCACACACTTCCGGTCGCTCTACCTGCGTGATCCCGACGGCCACGTCGTCGAGATCGCGACGCGCGGGCCGGGGTTCAGGCTCGCGCCCGAGCCCCGGCCGGGCGCCTCGAGAAGCCGCCCGGACGCCTCGAGCTAGGCGGGAACGAGCTCGCGCGGCCGCGCGCGGGGCTCGCCGCGTCCGGCGTCCCGCTCCGCGAGCATCGCGGCGACCGCCCCCCGCTGACGCTCGGTGAGGGTGCCGATCTTCTTGTTCTCCGCGACCCCGAGCGAGAGCAGCAGCCGGCGGCAGCGAGCGCGACCCCAGCGCCGCTGCGACATCAGGAGCTCGGAGATCGCCATGCTCTCGATCTGCCAGGGCGGGTCCGCCACGACGTCCGCGACCGTCACGTCGCCGGCGCCGATCCTGCGCTTCAGATCAGCTCTCGCGAGACGTACGCGGTTCGCGCGCTCGAGTGCGCGCAGGTGTTGCGGCGCGACGGCCGTGGCAGTGTCGCCCATGAGCTCCCCCCGGAGACGGTGTTGTGCAGTTGACTGACGCCCGTCGACTCACGGCCGCGGAGCGGGGACCATCCTCCTCCAGCGCCTCTGTCCCCCTGCTTCGCGGCCGGGCCTCGAACGAAGGCGTCAACCTACGCGGCGACCCCTGCCCGGTCAACCGGCGGAACGGGCGCCGGCTCGCTAAGAGCGGCCTTTTTCTTTTCGGCCCGTTTTGTCCAGATCTGGACAAGCGCCGGCGAGCGTCCCGCCCTTGCGACAGAATTCGCGCATGCCGTCCACGAAGGTCGTCGCGACGATCGGGCCGGCTTCCAACGAGCTCGAGACGCTCGAGCGGATGGTGGATGCCGGCATGGACGTGGCCCGGCTCAACTTCGCCCACGGCCGGCTCGAGGAGCAGGCCGAGACCGCCGCGCGGGTCCGCCGCGCGGCCGAGCGGGCCGGCCGGGAGGTGGCGCTCCTCGTCGACGTCCCGGGCCCCAAGCTGCGCATCGGGCCGGTGGCCGGCGACGTCGCCGAGCTCACCGCCGGGTCGCGAGTGACGCTCGCGAGCGGGGTGGATCGGGAGGGCACTCCGGAGCGCCTGCCCGTTGCGTTCGCGGGCCTCGCAGAGATCGTCGAGACCGACGACATCGTGTACCTCGCGGATGGAGCGATTCGGCTGCGGGTCGACGCGCGCGAGGGTCGCGACCTCGTGACCGTCGTGGAGGTCGGCGGCACGGTGGCCTCGCACCAGGGCGTCAACGTGCCGCACACCACCGCGTCGCTCCCCGCGGTGAGCGAGGACGACCTCCGACTGATCGACGCCGGCGCGAAGATGGGAATGGACTACCTGGCGCTCTCCTTCGTCCGCCGCCGCCAGGACCTCGAGCCGGTGCGCGAGCACCTCGCGGGCCGCGGGCTCGATGTGCCGATCCTCGCCAAGATCGAGAAGCCGCAGGCGGCCGAGAACGCCGAGGAGCTCGTGTGGGCGGCCGACGGCATCATGGTCGCGCGCGGCGACCTGGGGATAGAGCTGCCGATCGAGGAGGTCCCGCTCGTCCAGAAGCGGCTGCTCGCGACCGCGGGGCGCCACGCCAAGCCCTCGATCACGGCGACGCAGATGCTCGAGTCGATGGTCCGCTCACCACGTCCGACCCGGGCGGAGGTCGCCGACGTGGCGAACGCGATCTTCGACGGGACGGACGCTGTCATGCTCTCCCAGGAGACGGCCGTGGGGAGCTACCCGGTCGAGTCCGTCGCGATGATGGCTTCGATCGCCGAGGCGACCGAGCGCGAGCTCCCGTACGGCCGCTACCTCGCCGACCGCGGCCCGAAGTCCGACTACCCGCAGGAGGCGATCGCCTTCGGCGCGGTGGGCGCCGTCTACCAGTTGGGGCTCAAGGCGATCGTCTGCCCCACGATGACCGGCAGCATCGCGCGGTTCATCTCCTCGCACCGGCCGTCGGTGCCGGTGCTCGCGCTATCGCCCGACCGGAGGGTGGTCAGGCGCTGCGCCCTGCTCTGGGGCGTCAGGGCCGAGCTGAACCAGGAGCCGCGTCACACGACCGACCTGATCGAGGCCTGCGCGGCGCGTGCCGAGCGGCTCGGAGTGGTGGAGCGGGGGCAGCGCATCGGGATCACCGCCGGGCTGCCGGCCGGCTCGAGCGGCGGCACCAACATGTTCAAGGTTCACGTGGTGTAGGGGCGGCCACCGCGTCGAAGATCTCGAGCGCGCGGTCCAGGTGCTCGCGCTCGTGGGTCGCCATCACGCTCGTCCTGAGCAGGGCCCCGCCGCGCGGCACGGCCGGGTAGAGCGCCACGTTGGTGTAGACGCCCGCGTCGAAGAGCTCCTTCCACAGCGTGGCCGCCCGCCAGTCGTCGCCCACGATCACCGGGACGATCGGCGTGAGGAGCTCCGATCCGTCGGAGACGACCGTCGGAGGGACGAGGCGCAGGCCGAGGTCCGAGAGCCCTCGATGCAGGTATCGCGCGTTGTCCAGGACACGGGCGAAGAGCTCCGCTCCTTCGTCGGTCCGGCAGATCCTTACGGCCGCGAGCGCGGCCCCCACAGCGGCCGGGACCGCCGCGGCGGTGAAGAGGAAGGACCTCGCCTGGATCCGAAGGAAGTCGATCACCTCGCTCGAGCCGGCCAGGAAGCCGCCGCAGCTCGCGAGCGACTTGGAGAAGGTGCCCATTCGCAGGTCCACCGCGTCCTCCACTCCGAGCGCCTCGCTGGCGCCGGCGCCGCGCGCGCCGAGCACGCCGACGGCGTGCGCCTCGTCGACCATCAGCCGGGCGCCGTGCGCGCGGCACAGCTCGGTGACCGGCACGAGGTCGCATACGTCCCCCTCCATGGAGAAGACGCCGTCGACCACCACAAGGACGCCTCCACCGTCGCCCGCGGCGCGCTCCAGCATCGCCTCGAGCTTGTCGAGGCGGTTGTGACGGAACGGCCTGATCCGCGCCCTCGACATCGCCACCCCGTCGAGGATCGAGGCGTGGTCGCCCGAGTCGCAGATGACCGTGTCGCCGGGCTCGAGGAGCGTGCTGAGCGCCCCGACGTTCGCCAGATAGCCGGTCGTGAAGACGAGCGCGTCCTCGGTGCCCATCCAGTCGGCGATCTCGCGCTCGAGCTCCTCGTGGAGCGGGACCGTGCCGTTCATCAGCCGCGAGCCGGTCAGCGCCGTGCCGTAGCGGTCGAGCGCCTCGCGCGCGGCCGCCTTCACCCGCGGGTCGGCCGTCAGCCCCAGATAGTTGTTGGAGCCGAGCATGAGCTTCTCCGAGCCCTCCATCCGCACCGTCGGACCGGCCTGGCCCTCGAGCAGGCGGAAGTACGGCACCAGGTCGTTCTCGCGCGCGGCGCGGAGGATCTCGACGCGCTCGTGCGAGCGGGCCTTCTCGAACAGATCGGTCGCGGTGGGCATGGATTAGTGTCCGGCGCCGTGTCGATCGAGATCCGCACGGTGTCGTCGCGGCGCGACCTCACGCGGTTCATCAAGCTGCCGTGGCGTATCTATCGTAACGAGCCTCGTTGGGTCCCTCCGCTCGTGTTCGAGCGGCGCCGATACCTCGACCGGGACCGCAACCCCTTCTTCGAGCACGGCGAGGCCGAGTACCTGCTGGCGCTTCGCGACGGGCAACCGGTAGGTCGGATCAGCGCCCAGGTCGACCGCGCGCTGAACGAGCACCACGGGACCAGATGGGGGCTATTCGGCTTCTTCGAATGCGACGACGACCCCGCGGCCGCGGCCGCGCTCGTGGGCGCGGCCGAGGACTGGCTCGCGGCCCGCGGCGCCGACCGCATCGTCGGCCCGATGAGTCTCACCATGAACGACGAGGCCGGCGTCCTGATCGAGGGGCACGACCTTCCGCCGCTGATCCAGCAGCCCTGGCAGCACCCCTACTACCCCGGGCTGCTCGAGCGGTGCGGCCTTACCAAGGCCATGGACCTGCTCATGTGGAACCTCGAGGTCACCGACCGCGACAAGGTGATGCCGGTGATCTTCCAGCTCGCGGAGCGCCTCGAGCCCGATCACGGGATCGTCATCCGTCACCTGCGAAAGCGCGATCTGGAGGCCGAGATGCGACGGTTCGTCGAGATCTACAACGCCGCCTGGAGCGACAACTGGGGCTTCGTGCCGATGAGCGACGAGGAGGCGATCCACGCGGCGAAGGAGAACAGGATCGCGCTCGACGAGAACTGGATGATGGTGGCCGAGAAGGATGGCGAGACGGTCGGGGCGGCGCTCACCGTCCCCGACTTCAACCAGGTGCTCGCGAAGCTGAATGGCCGGCTCCTGCCGTTCGGCTGGCTCCGGGCGCTCACGGGCCGGCGGAAGATCGACCGCGTTCGCGTCGGGTTCCTCGGCGTCAAGCCCGAGTACCAGCACGCGGGCGTCGCCGCGGGCTTCTACGCCGAGCACTTCGAGATGGCGGCGAAGACCCCGCAGTCGGGCGGCGAGATGGGTTGGATCCTCGAGACGAACACCGCGATGAACCGAGGCATGGAGGCAATGGGCGGGCGGGTCGTAAAGCGGTACCGCGTCTACGACAAAGAACTGGCAGGCGACCGCCGCTCGGCTGGGTAGACTCGCGCGCCATGCCCGAACCGGCCGACAGAAGCGCGAGCGAGACCGATCCGAGGGCCGGTACGGGTAGCGGCGGGGAGGTCGAGCGGGCCGCGGAGGTGCGCCACCTGCCCATCGTCGCTCCGGTTGCGCCGGCGCGGGCGCTGGACCGGGCCGCGGCCCAGATTCCGGCGCCTGTCGTGGCGGCCACCGGCGGGTTCCTGGCGGGTGTCGCGACGTTCGTGGTCATGCGGCTGCTCGGCCGGCGGCGCTCCACCCGCACGCTGCTTCGCGGCAGGCCGAAGGCGCCCCGCGAGCTCGAGGTCCTCGGGAGCCGCTCCTTCCTGGTCGACGTCCACCTGATCAAGCGATAGCGCGGGCCCCGTCAGCGGAGCGCTCGACGCTCGTCGAGCGGGACTTCCACCCACCGCCGCCCTACCGGCTCCCGGGCGCCGGCCGCGACGGGCTGATGCGCCGGCGCGAGGGCGGCCTCGCCCGTCTCCTCCACGATGGCGACCAGCCGGTCGTCGTGCACGCGCGGGTCACGGCCGGAGCGGTCCGCGTGCGCGCCCGCGCGCCGTCCCGAGAGGCGGGGCTCTGGGCGATCGACCGGATGCGCTTCGCCCTGTGCCTAGACCACGACCTGAGCGCCTTCCACCGCCGCTTCGCCCGCGACTCGCTCATCGGGCCGGTGATCCACCGCCGTCCGTGGCTCCGGCCGAGACGTCTCGCGCTGCCGTTCGAGGCGCTCGCGTGGGCGATCGCCGAGCAGCTGATCGAGAGCCGCCGGGCGGCCGGCATCCAGCGGCGACTCGTCTGGCGCTACGGGCGCGCGAGCTCCTGCGGCACGCTCCGCGACGCCCCGACCCCCGCGCGGATCGCCGGCCGCGCCCCGGCGGAGCTCCAGGCCTGCGACCTCTCGGCCGGCCGCTCGCTGGCGATGGTGCGGGCGAGCCGCGAGGTCGCGGCGGGCCGCGCGGACCTGACCGCGCACGAGCCGGCCTGGCGCCGGTTGCGGAGGATCCCGGGCGTCGGCTCCTGGACGCTCGAGAAGCTCGCGTTTCATGGCCAGGGCCGCGACGACCAGCTGCCCGCGGGCGACCTCGCGTACGTGAAGCTCGTGGGCGAGCTCGCGCGGCTCGGCCGCCGGGCGACCGAGGACGAGGTGCGCGAGTTCTTCGCGCCGTACGCGCCGTACGGGGCGTTGGCGGGCATCTACGCGCTCGGGCGGCGCTGGGCCTGAGCGGGGCCCCTACAGCCCCCCGCCCGGCAGCAGGTCGTTCGTGAAGCTCGCCTCGGCGTCCGGGGGCGAGTCGAGCAGCCCGCGCTCCTGCATGAAGCCGCCGAACTCGGTCCATTGCGTGGGGTCCTGGTAGCCGAAGGGCTTGCCCTCGGGCGGCGTGAACAGCGGGAGCGTCTCCTCCACCGAGGCTCGCTGGAGCCGCGCGTCGAGGTCCGGGTTGGCGTCCAGCAGCCCGCGGATCGCCATGTCCGGGTCCCGCTCCAGCTCGCTCGTGCCCGCGCTCAGCGCGGCGAGGAACGCGCTGATCCGGTCCCTGTCCTCCTCGAGCGTGTCCGCGTTCGCCACCAGCACCAGCTCGTTGTAGGTCGGAATGCCGGCGTCGTCGACCCTGATGATCTCGGGCCGCTTCCCGCGCAGCCGGAGGTCCACCCCCTCGTAGTTCCAGAACGCGCCGAGGACCGCGTCGACCTTGCCGGTGAGGAGGGCGGGGGAGAGGTTGAAGCCGACGTTCACCTCCTCGACCGTCGCCGGATCGACCCCCGCCTCGCCGAGAATCGCCTGGAGGAATGCGGACTGGTAGTCGATGCCGGCGGTGCCCACCTGCTTGCCCTCGAGGTCCTCGGGCGCATCGATGCGGGCCTCCGGGAGCGAGATGATCGAGGAGAGCGGGCGCCGCACCAGCGCCGCGACGGACACCACGGGGAGGCCCTGGTCGCGGGCCCGGAAGACCTCGGGCTCGTACGAGACGGCGAGGTCGACCCGGCCCGCGGCCACCTCGCGGATCGGCGCGGCCGGATCGGCCGGCTGGCGGATCTCCACGTCCAGGCCGAGCTCCTCGAAGTCCCCGTTCGCCTGCGCCGCGTAGATGCCGGCGTGGTCGGCGTTCGGGAAGAAGTCGAGCAACAGCTCGAACGGCTCGGGCGTGCCCGGGTCGACGGTCTCCTCGCGCTCGCCGCACCCCGCCCCGACGAACGCCGCGGCGAGCGCGGCGCAGATTACGAGCTTCATCGGGAGACCTCCTGTCGTCGCCAGGGCACGGCGACGCGCTCGGCCAGCGTCGCCGCGAGGAAGAGGGCGACCGCCATCGCCGCCAGTAGCACGACGCCCGCGTAGACCCGGGGCGTCTGGAGCTGGTTGTTCCCGAGGAGCACGAGGCGGCCGAGCCCCTCCTCGGCGCCCGCCCACTCGCCGAAGACCGCCCCGATGACCGAGATGCTCGCCGCGACGCGGAGGCCGCTGAAGAAGCTGGGAAGCGACGCCGGGAGCTCGACCTTGCGCAGGGTGGCAAGACGCGACGCGCCGAGGCTCCGCATCAGCTTGAGCATGCTCGGGTCCACGGAGCCGAGGCCGTCGAGCACGTTGACCGTGATCGGGAAGAAGCAGATCACGGCGACGATCGCCAGCTTGGGGCCGATCCCGTAGTCGAGCGCCAGGACGAACAACGGGGCGAGCACGACGATCGGGATCGCCTGAGAGGCCACGAGGAGCGGGTACGCGGCCTCGCGCAGCGGCCTGACCACGTGCATCGCGATCGCGCTCGCGACCCCGGCGGCGATCGCGATCGCGAGCCCGAGCACCACCTCCACCAGCGTCACCAGCGCGTTGTCGACCAGCAGGCGCCAATCCTCCTGCAGGGCCGCCACCACCTCGGCGGGTGAGGCGAGCGTGAGGTCGTCGACCGCCGCGAGGCTCGCGACCCCTTGCCAGACGGCGACGGCGGCCGCGAGCAGCAGCGCCGGGCCGGCGTAGCGCCTCAGCATTCGAGCGCCTCCAGGGCGCGCTCCTTGAGCTCGGTGAAGGAACGGTCCGTCACGGTCTCGCGGCGCGGCCGCGGCCGCGGGATCGGCACCGCGATCTCCTCCACGACGCGCCCCGGTCGAGGGGACATAACGGCGACCCTGTCGGCTAGGTAGAGCGCCTCCTCCACGTCGTGGGTGACCGCGATCACCGTGCGGGGATCGGCGGCGAGCGCATCCGCGAGCCATTCCTGCATCGCGGCGCGCGTGATCGAGTCGAGCGCCGCGAACGGCTCGTCGAGCAGGAGCACGTCGGCGCCCACCAGCTGGGTGCGCAGGAACGCGACCCGCTGGCGCATGCCCCCCGACAGCTCCGTCGGCATGGCGCGCTCGAAGCGACCCAGGCCGAAGCGCTCGAAGAGCGGCTGCGCGCGGCGGCGCGCCTCGGCGCGCCCGACGCCCGCGCACTCGAGCGCCAGCGCGGCGTTGCCGAGCGCGTCGCGCCACGGCATCAGCAGGTCCCGCTGCGGCATGTAGGAGGTCGCGGCGAGCCGATCGCCGGCCGCCGTCCGCCCGGCGGTCGCGACCGTGCCGGCGTCCGGCTCCTGAAGGCCGGCCACGATCTCGAGCAGGGTCGACTTCCCGCATCCCGACGGCCCCACGAGGGCCACGGTCTCACCGGCCGCCGTCTCGAGATCCAGTCCCTCGAGGGCGAGGACGGGGACGGTCCCGCGACGTCCCGCGGGGAACCGGCGGGCGACGCCGGACAGCGCCACGCCGGCCTCGATGGATGGAGGCTCCGTCGCGGGAGCCTCGAGCCTCGTCTGCATACGCTCCCTCCGCGGGCATTACCCCACAGGTTCGAAGGGTCGGCGCCGGGTCGCTGTCGCGCTCGGACACCATCTCAGCCCGCCTTCCCGCGAGCCCCCCTGGTGTTTCGGGGCAGTCTATCTCCGGTGCGGCCGGCGCCGCTCGCACGTAGGCGGAGTAGGACTACAGACGCGCGCGAAGGGTGCCGATACCAGCGCCATGCGCGGACGTGAGCGCTTCGGTGATCTCGAGCGCCGGCTCGCCCTTGCCCAGCAGCGGATCTGCGAGCTCGAAGGGGAGCTCGACGAGCACGACCGCCGGGACGCGGTGACCGGCCTCTGCACGCTGTCTCAGTTCGGGTCGCGGCTCGACGTCGAGATCGAGCGTGCCCGCCGCCACGGGCGGCCGCTCAGCGTCGCGATGCTCGACGTGGACGGCTTCCGTACGCTCAACGCCCATCACGGCCGGGCCTGCGGGGACCGCCTGCTGGCGGCCGTGGGCCGGGTGCTCACGAGCTACACGCGGACGAGCGACCTCGCCTGCCGGGCGAGCGCCGACGAGTTCGCCGTCCTCTTCCCCGAGGCGGACGGGGACGAGGCGGGCAAGTGCCTCGAGCGGATGCTGCTCGAGCTCGAGGCGACCGAGGTCGGGCCGATCGCGTGTGTGTCGGCGTCGGCGGGCATCGCGACCTACCAGCGCCCGCAGAGCGCGGAGCAGCTGCTCGCCGAGGCGGGCCGGGCGATGGACCGGGCGCGGGCCGGGGGCGGAGCGCGGGCGGTCCTGCTCGACGCCGATAGCTCGCGCTCACTGGCGGAGGACGCGGCGCAGCGCGACGCCGTGTCCGGGCTCGCCGTGGCGCTGCTCGAGCGCGACCGCTACACGGGCGAGCATTCGGAGTCGGTTGTCGAGATGGCGGTGAACGTGGCGCGCAGCCTGGGCGCCGACCCCCAGGACACGGAGCGGATCGGCGCGGCGGCGCTCCTCCACGACATCGGTAAGGTCGCGATCCCCGACGAGGCCCTGCACAAGCCCGCGCCGCTCGACCCGCGCGAGCTCCACCTGATGCGCGAGCACCCGGTGATCGGGGAGCGGATACTGCGGGCCATTCCCGGGCTCGGCGGCGTCGCGAGAATCGTCCGCCACGAGCACGAGAGCTGGGACGGCACCGGCTACCCGGACGGCCTGATGGGCGAGGAAATCCCGCTCGGGAGCCGGATCATCCTCGCCTGCGACGCGTATCACGCGATGACCTCCGACCGGCCCTACCGGTGCGCGATGTCCCACGCGGAGGCGATTCGCGAGCTGTTGAGGTGCGCCGGCAGCCAGTTCGACCCGCAGGTCACCCCGCAGCTCATCGGCTTCCTGTACGGGCGCCGGCAGGCGAGCATGGCCGTCGCGATCTGACCGCGTCGGCCGGGGGCTAGCTAGGATGCGGCGCCCGGCCGCACGTCGGTCAGCGCCTTGACGAAGCCCTCCAGCTGCTTGGTCGTCCAGCACTCGAAGACGCCGTCGCAGTAGGGCTCGTAGACCTGCATCACGGAGTCGCCGTAGTTCCAGTAGAGCCGCGGCTCGGGGTTCATCCAGAACATGCGGCCGGCGCGCTCGGCCACGGCGGCGAACGCCTTGGCGTACGGCTCGCGCCCGTTCGTGCGGGCGTCGCCGAGCACGATCACCGTGGAGCGCGGATCGAGGTCGTCCACGACGCTGTCGAGGAACTCGAGCCAGACCCGCCCGTAGTCGGTGTAGCCCGACACGTCGGCCACGCCGGCGTCCGTCGCGATCGCCCGCGAGACGGCCTGGAACGAGCGCTCGCGCTCGAAGACGTCGGTGACCTCCGAGATGCGCTCCACGAAGACGAAGGAGCGCAGCTTGCGAAAGCTGTCGTGGAGCGCGTGGAGGACCGACAGGAAGAAGACGCTCGCGCTCGTGACGCTGGTCGACACGTCGCAGAGCACGTAGAGCTCGGGTCGCCGCGGGCGCCGGGCGCGGTGCTTCAGGCGCAGGGGGACTCCGCCGGTCTCGAGCGATGCGCGCAGCGTCCGGCGCACGTCCACGACCTCCGAGCGACGCCGCCCACGCTGCTCGCGCCCCTGGGTTGCCAGCCTGCGCTTGAGCTGCGCGACCACCCGATGGACGGCCGCGAGGTCCTGGAGCGGGCCGCCTGGAAGCGTTCGGTCGAAGTCCTGGAGCGGCTTGGCGGGCGGGAGCGACTGCGTGCGCTCGATCATCGCGCGCTCGAGCTCGCGCCTCAGGTGGCGCTCGAACCGGCGCAGGGAGTCGCGCGGCACGGCGTTGGCGTCCATGGGCGCGTCCGCCTCGCGCGCAGCCTCGCTCCGGAGCTCGAGCGTCCGCCGGATCCGCTGCACGTCGACCCCGATCACGCCGGAGCCCTCGCCCTGGCGGCCGAACGCCGCGATGGCGAGCCGGGCCATGTCGGCCATCTCGCCGTCGGAGCCGCCCCGGATCGCGTCGCGGATGCGCTGGCGGAGGTCGTCGAGGTCGAGCCTGTCGGCGCCCGCGAAGCGCTCCTCGCGCAGGCCCCGGTCCACCGCCTCGCGCTCCACCGCGCGGAAGAAGAAGCGATCGAAGACGGCCTCGAAGAGGCGGCGGTCCTCCTGCGACTTGGCGAGCGTCGCCGCGAGCGCCTCGCGGAAGTCCTCCTGGTCCTCCCAGTTGACCTCGCGGAGCGCGTGGAAAGCGTCGAGCAGCTCGGACGTGCCGACGGCCATGCCCTCGCGCCGCAGCTCGTCGGCGAGCTCGAGCAGGCGTGCGGCGAAGCCGGGGGGCCCGCTTTGCGGCAAGCCGCCGTACAGGGAAGGGGCGCCGTTCAAGACGCAGGTCGCAGGTCGCAGGTCGCAGGTCGCAGGGCTCGCGCCCGAGGCGTGAGAAGGACGGCCTCGGAGCCGCCGGCAACGCGGGTCCACCACTCCTGCCTCCTGCCACCTGCCACCTGCGACCTCAAGTAAGCAACCCCTGCTGCAACTTCACCCCGGCCCGCTCCGCAACCACGTCCAGATCCGTTCTGTGCTTCACGATGATGCTCATCGTCCGCTCGAGCACGGCCTGGTCGATCTCGTCGGCACCGAGGAGGATGAGCGCGCGGGCCCAGTCGATCGACTCGGCGATCGAGGGCGGCTTCTTGAGGTCGAGCCCGCGCACCATGTGCACCACCTCGACGAGGCGCCTCGCCATGACCTCGCCCAGCTCCGGTGCGTGAAGGCGGACGATCTCGAGCTCTCGGTCGACGTCGGGGTAGTCGAGCCAGAGATAGAGGCAGCGGCGCTTCAGCGCCTCGGTCAGCTCGCGGGAGTTGTTCGACGTGAGCAGGACGAGCGGCCGGCTCCGCGCCTCGACGACCCCGAGCTCGGGGATCGAGATCTGGAAGTCGGACAGGACCTCGAGCAGCATCGCCTCGAACTCCTGGTCGGTCTTGTCGATCTCGTCGATCAGCAGCACGACCGGCTCGCTCGACTCGATCGCTCTCGAGCAGCGGCCGGGACAGCAGGAACTCGGGGCCGAAGATGTCCTCCTGGACCTTCTGCCACCCGGCGTCGGCAGCCTCGGTCTGGATGCGCAGGAGCTGCTTTCGGTAGTTCCACTCGTAGAGCGCCTTCGCCTCGTCGAGGCCCTCGTAGCACTGGAGGCGAACCAGCCCGCGACCCGTGGCCCGGGAGAGCGCCTTCGCGAGCTCCGTCTTGCCGACGCCCGCCGGGCCCTCGACGAGGACCGGCTTGCCGAGCTTCGCGGCCAGGAACGTGACGAGCGCGGTGGACTCGCCCGCGAGGTAGCCGGCCCGCGACAGGCCGTCCCGCGCGTCCTCGACGCTGCGCAGTTCGTCGGGCACGAGTCAAGGATACTTTCGCGATGCTGCCCGACCTGCCGAGCCCCGAACTCGGGACCGAGCCGGGCCCCTACGTGGCGCTCTTCCTCGCCGGCCTCGTGGTGGGCGTGCTCGGCAATCTGCTGCGCTCGCGCACGATCCTTGCAACGGGCGTCCTGATGGTGATGCTCGCCACCTTCATCCTGCCGCTGGTCGTCGCCCTCGGGCGCTAGCCCGGGTGGCGAGCCGCGCGCCGTGGCTATTCTGCGGCCATGGCCATCGCCGCCTCAGGGCTCGAGGGCATCGTCGCCTTCGAGACGCGGATCGCCGAGCCCGACAAGGCCGGCAGCGCGCTGCGCTACCGCGGCATCGACATCGAGGACCTCGTCGGCGCGGTCCCGTTCGAGAAGGTGTGGGGGCTCCTGGTCGACGGCAGCTTCGAGCCCGGTCTGCCGCCCGCCGAGCCGCACCCGCTGACCGTCCGGTCCGGGGACCCGCGGGTCGACGTCCAGTCGGCCCTGGCGATGCTCGCGCCGGAGTGGGGCCTTCAGCAGCTGATCGACATCGACGACGACCAGGCCCGCGGCGACCTGGCGCGCGCCTCGGTGATGGCGCTGTCGTTCGTCGCGCAGTCGGCCCGCGGCCCGGGCCGCCCGCCCGTACCCCAGGGCGAGGTCGATCGGGCGGAGTCGATCCCCGAGCGCTTCCTGATTCGCTGGCGCGGCGAGGCCGACCCCCGGCACGTCAAGGCGATCGACGCGTACTGGGTCTCGGCCGCGGAGCACGGCATGAACGCGTCGACCTTCACCGCCCGCGTCGTCGCCTCGACCGGGGCCGACGTGGCGGCCTGCCTCTCGGCGGCGGTCGGCGCCCTTTCAGGCCCGCTCCACGGCGGCGCGCCCTCGCGCGTCCTGCAGATGCTCGACGGGGTGGAGCGGACTGGGGACGCGGAGCGGTGGGTGCGCGAGGCGCTGGACCGTGGCGAGCGCCTGATGGGCTTCGGCCATCGCGTCTACCGTGCCGAGGACCCGCGCGCCCGCGTCCTAAGGCGAACGGCGCGCGAGATCTCATCGCCGCGGCTCGAGGCCGCGGAAGCGCTCGAACAGGCCGCGCTCGCCGAGCTCCAGGCGCGCAAGCCCGATCGCGTGCTCGCGACGAACGTCGAGTTCTGGTCCGCCGTGGTGCTCGACGACGCCGGCGTGCCACCCGAGCTCTTCACGCCGATGTTCACGTGCGCCCGCGTCGGGGGCTGGGCCGCGCACATCCTCGAGCAGAAGCGGGAGGCTCGTCTGGTCAGGCCGACCGCCGAGTACGTCGGCCCGCCGCCGCGCTCGCTCGCCGAGGCAGGCGCCGTATCGGACGGGGCGATCGCTTGACGGTGAAGGCGCGAGCGTGGCTTCCCGCGATTGCGGCGGCGGCGTGCCTCGTGACTGCCGGTTGCGGCGGCGACGAGGAGCCGGCGGCTGAGTCGGCCGCGACGAGCGAGACGACCGCGACCGAGGTCGAGGAGCTGGAAGAGCAGGTCGATCGCCTGAAGAAGCGCGTCCGTGAGCTGAAGCGCGAGGCGTCCGCGGCCGACGCCACGGCCGAGCCGGCGCCCGCCGAGCCGGCGCCACCCGTGGCCGAGCCGGCGCCCGAGCCCACGCCCGCCGACCCGGAGACCGGCGGCGGGACCGGCTCCGGCGGGTCCGGCGGCGGAGGGTCGGGCGGCGGAGGCGCCGACGGCCTCACCGAGGACGACATCTGCGGCGACGACCCGCGCTGCTAGGCGGGCCTGGCCGGCCGGGGACGCTCAGCGCTCCCTACGATCCTTTCGCGGCAGCCGCAGCTCGGGCGGCTCCTCGGGCAGGGGGCGCGTCGCGGCATCGGGGCCGAGCGGTCGCGTCGGGACCTCGTCGCGGTCGTCCCGAGGACTCGCCCGCGTCGCGCCTGAGAGCGGCTCGGTCCGAGCGTCGGCGGCTCCGGCGGTGTCGTCCGCCAGCCAATCGGGCGTCCGTCGCTCGCGCGTCTCGGGCAGATCGTCGGCCGGCCTGCGGGCACGCTCGCGCACCCCGGCCGCAAGGAGGATCGCGGCGCATCCGAGCGCCAGCAGGTTCTGGCCGAGCGGCCGATCGAAGAGCCGCACGACGATCAGGAACGCGCACCACACGCGCGGCCACCGCGATCACCGTCCCGTCTCCGAACGGCAGGTGGAACTCCCGCCCCTCGGCGCGCTTCTTCAGGAGGAGCAGGATCGACAGGGCCACCAGCACGATCGCGGCCTCGACGAACGAGAACGGCCCGAACGTACTCACGATCAGGAGGACCGCGCCTACGGCGGCCACGCGCTGCTCGGGGCTGAGGGCGCGCCACGTGCCGGCGAGCGACCTAGAGCGGCTGGCGACCCGCATAGCCCGAATCGGGATCGTGCCACCAGCCGATCTCGTCCTCGCCCTCCATCCAGCAGAGGTACACGTCGCGTCCCTCGCGCGTCGCCGGGAAGTCGACAAGCCCGCGGTCGAGGTCGCGCAGCACGATCTCCATCGCCTGGAGCTCGGTCAGCGCGCCGCGAAGGTCGAGGAAGGCGCGGGAGACGAGGCGGCCCGGTTCCCCGCCGCCATTCTGGGGCGCCGCCGCTGACAGGGCGGCGCGAGCCTCCTCGTCGTTCAGCCGGTCGCGCGCCGACCTGAGCCGGTCGAGCCGCTCGCTCACGAACTCGAGCGCGGCGTTCGCCTGCTCCACGCTGTAGTGGCGTCCATGACCCACGCGCGCTGCCGAGCGCCCTAGGCCGGCGCCGGCGTGCGGCCGTCGGCGCGCGCCCTCATGCGCTCCTCGAGCAGCGCCCCGTCCGCCTCCGGCACCCGGCGGAGCTGACCCTGGAACGCGAGCCGCCAGTGCTCGGCCGGCCACTTGCGGACGTGCTCGAGCTCGAGCGCGAGGGACTCGGCCGGGAGGAAGCGCTCTTCCTCGAGCACGAGCAGGGGCTCGCTCTCGAACCGCCATGGGTAGGGGTCGGGCTTCCCCGGCTTGCCCGGCCAGATCTTCGAGCGGTCCTCGTACAGCGGGCCGGTGATCCGCGCGATCGCGCCGAACGCCTGGACGCCCGTCACGTAGAAGACGATCCGGTCGCCGCGGTCGAGCTGCTCCGCGAGCCGCCTCCGGCCCTCCTTCAGGCCGACGACCCGGAAGCCGCGCTCGCGGCTCGCGCGGAAGTTGTCGAGCGACCCCGTGAGGATGTAGGTCTCGGGGGCCATCAGTCGATCGGGATCTCCTCGATCCTGGTCTCGGCCGGCGGAGCGTCGAGGCGCTCGAGGTACCAATCGATCAGGGCCCTGAGCGTGAGGAGCGCCTCGCGCAGCAGCGCGCCGAGCTGGTCCGAGAGCTCGCGCGGCACGATCGCCCGAAGGGCCTCGAAGAGCGCCACCAGCGCCGAGAGGTCCGGCACGGGACGCGCCGGATCGCCGTTGGCCCGTGCGCTCCAGAACGCGTCCCAGTCGGGGGGCGGGGGAGCCCCCGGGTCGCCTTCAGGCGGTGGTGTCTGACGGAACTCCGACATCTTTCCTCTCGAAAACGACCTCGAGCGCGCCGTCCTCGAAGCGAGCGGCGCTCGGATGATGCTCGGCCAGCGCGGTTGGAAGGATGATAGTCCGCTTCTGGGTGCCGACGCGGACGACGAGCTCCAGCCCGATCTTCTTCAGACCGATGTCGGCCTTCTCCACGAAGGGGATCGCGAGCCGGAGCGTCGCCGCGCCGTTCTCGGAGGAGAGCTCCTGGGCGAGATGCTCGTGCAGCACCTCCGCCGGGTCCACGCCGGCGAACGTGGCGTCTGCCAGCCGGTCGAGCATCGCGCCCCCGATCACCTCCTGCTCGAAGTACGGAGCCGTGAGGATCGGGATCGGCTCGAAGGCCGACCGCACGAGCTCGATCTGCTCCCGCTGGACCGCGTGCCAGGCCGCGAAGTAGCCGTCGGCGACGTCGTCCGGGAACACTCGATTGACGATGACGGCGTCGGTCAGGTACCCGTAGAGGTTCAGGTATGTGAAGGTCCGCATCGCCTCCTTGATGACCATCCGGTCGGGGTTCATCACCAGGCGGACCGAGGTCAGGGAGCGGTCCCTCAGGATCCCGTTCATGGCCACGAGGCTGCGGACGAGGCGTTGGACCTCCTCGAACACGGCGTCGCTCGGCAGCGGGACGTCGAGCAGGCTCTTGGCGAACGGGCGCGCCGCCGAGACGAGCCGTCGCTCCAGCGGGATCACGCGCTCGAGCCACCAGCTTGCCACGTCGGGGAACGACAGGAGCCGCAGCGTCTCCCCGGTCGGCGCGCAGTCGACCACGACCACGTCGTAGTCGTCCTCCTCGTGGTGGCGCTTGATCTGAAGCAGCGAGAAGAGCTCGTCCATGCCGGGCGGCACGGTGAGCTCCTCTGCGGCGATCCGGTCCACCCCGCGGTCGGTCAGGAGCTCGCCCATCCAGTCCTGGACCGCGTCCCAATGGCGTTCCATCTCCTCCTGTGCCTGCACCTCCTGGCCCCAGAGGTTGTCCCCACAGGGGGTCGGCCCGCTCCCGAGCTCGGCCTCGAGCGAGTCGGAGAGACTGTGCGCGGGATCGGTCGAGAGCACGACCGTCCGCAGCCCACTGCGCGCGGCGCAGCGCGCGGTCGCCGCCGCCACGCTGGTCTTGCCGACGCCTCCCTTGCCCGTGTAGAGGATCGTTCGAGGTGGCAGGCGACCCATCGTAGCGCCGGGAACCGGCCGGACCGGGGCGCGCGAGCTAGTACCCTGATGCGCTCTCTCAGTCCACGCCTCGAGGAGCCATACAACCTTGCTCACACGCTCACGTCTCGCGATCTTCCTCGCCGCGCTCGCCGCGCTGGGGTCCGTCCTAGCCCTGTCCGCCTGCGGCGGCGACGACGAGGAGACCGTTCAGGCCACCCTCGACGAGGCCTTCACACAGCCGATCGGGAGCGCCGACGTGGCGCTCAACGTCGACCTCCAGCTCGAGGGGAGCGACCAGTTCACGGACCCCATCCGGGTCCAGCTGAACGGCCCGTTCCAGAGCGCCGAGGAGGACCAGCTGCCGCAGTTCGACTGGGACCTGGGCCTGTCGGGCACGGGCGCCACGCAGGTGCCGCCGATCGGGCTCGTCTCGACGGGCGACAACTTCTTCATCGACGTCCAGGGCAGCGCCTACGAGGCCGGCGAGGACATCGTCTCGCAGGCGCTCGCTCAGCAGCCCGAGCAGGACCAGCAGGGCCTCGCCGCGCTCGGGATCGACCCGCGTGAGTGGGTCGTCGACGGTCAGGACGAGGGCGAGGAGGACGTCGCGGGCGTCACGACGAACCACGTGTCCGGCTCGGTCGACGTCCCGAAGCTGCTCGCCGACCTCAACGAGGTCGCCCAGAGCGCCGAGCCGCCGGCCGGAACTCAGGTCCCGCAGGCTTTGACCGAGGAGCAGATCGCTCAGGTCGAGGAGGTCGTCGGCGACCCCACCTTCGACGTCTTCGTCGGTGCCGACGACGGGATCCTCAGGCGGATGACCGCGAACATGGACTTCACGGTCCCGGAGGAGCTGCAGGCCCAGGCGACCGGGCTCACGGGCGGCAGCCTCGACCTGTCGATCGAGTTCGCGAACGTCGGTGGGGACCAGGAGATCACGGCGCCGAGCGACGCGCGGCCGCTGACCGACCTCGCCGAGCAGCTCGGCGGCCTGGTCCCGGGCGGGGCGGGCCAGATCCCGGGACTCCCGACCCCCGACGCCGGCGGCGGAGGCGGAGGCGCCCCGAGCCCCGACGGCGGTCAGCTGCCCGGCGGTGAGGAGCCGGGCGGCGGCCAGGCGCCCGGCGGCGCAGGCTCGCCGGAGGCCGAGCAGTTCCAGGAGTACGGCGAGTGCCTACAGGAGGCGGATCCGCAGGACCAGGCCGCGCTCGAGGAGTGCAACAAGCTCCTCGCGCCGGGCGGCGGCCAGTAGCCGGCTGGAGCGCCGGCCCGTCGGAGGCTGCCCCGGGCGCTCAGCCCGGGGTCAGGCGCGCGCGGGCTCCAGGTCGAAGCCGCGCGAGTAGAGCTCGCCGATCCGCTCGAGCTCCGCTCGGGTGAGCGGCGGCGCGGTCGATGCGCCGGCCAGCTCCTCGAGCTCGGCCACGCTCGTGATCGTCGGGACGACGCATGCCATCCCCGGTTGGGCGAGCACGAACTGGAGCGCCGCCTGCGCCATGGAGCGCTCGCCGGGGATGACGAGAAAGCGGAGCTGCTCGACCTTCTTCAGGCCGTCGACCAGCCATTCGCGCTTTCGATGGCGGCGATGGTCGTTGCCCGAGAACGTCGTCTCGAGCGTGTACTTGTCCTCGAGCAGGCCGCTCGAGGTGGGGACGCGCGCCATGACCCCGGCCCCCGAGCGGCCGGCGGCCTCGAGGAACGCGTCTCCCGGCTCCTGCTCGAGCAGGTTGTAGACCGTCTGGAGCGCGGCGACCGCCCGGGTTCCGAGTGCCTCCAGCCCCTCATCGCGCCAGCCGATCGCCGGACCGAGCGCGACCCCGTAGTGGCGGAGCTTGCCGGCGTCGCGGAGCGTCTCGAGCTCGGCGAAGAGCTCGTCGGCGCGAATCCCGTCCATGCGCGGGTTGTGGAGCTGGTAGAGGTCCACATGGTCGGTCCCGAGGCGCCGCAGGCTGCGCTCGAGCGCGGCGCGCGCGTGCTCGGAGGACCAGTTCTGGCGGCGCTCCCCCTCCGCGTGCTCGCGCCGCTCGGAGTCGAGCTCGTAGCCGAACTTGGTCGAGATCTGGATCGCGTCGCGGTCCGCCCGCGCCAGGGCTTGCCCCACGATCTCCTCGTTGAGGCCCTGCCCGTAGGCGTCCCCGGTGTCGAAGAACGTGATCCCCAGCTCGAGCGCCCGTCCGATGAGCCGGTCCGGCTCCTCGGTGTCGCCCCACCAGTCCGACCCGAGCGCCCACGTGCCGAAGGCGATCTCGGAGGTCTCGAGCGACGTCTCGCCGAAGGTGCGGGTCCGCATCGAAGGCATGCTAGCCATTGGCGACTAGCCTCCAGAAATGGCGTTCGCCGACCTAGCCCCCTGGGCGGGGCTCATCGTCGCGCTGCTCATCTTCCTGGCGCTCGACCTCCACTTCTTCGCCCGCGGGCGCGAGCCGGAGTTCCGCGAGGGCGCGATCTGGTCGATTGGCTGGCTGGTGGTGAGCCTTCTCGCGGCGCTCGTGGTGCTAGCGCTGAGCGGCCCCCAGGACGCGGTGCTCTACACGACCGTCTACCTGATCGAGCGATCCCTGTCGCTCGACAACCTCTTCGTTTTCATCCTGCTGTTCGCGTACTTCGGGGTACCGGAGGAACGCCGGGCGCGGCTCCTCTTCTGGGGCATCGTGGCAGCGCTCGTGCTGCGCGGCCTCGCGATCCTGGGCGGCGTCGCCCTGATCGAGCAGTTCCACTTCGTGATCTACGTCCTCGGCGCGGCGCTGCTGGTGCTCGCCTATCGGATCCTCAAGGGAGTCGACGAGAACGTCGACCCCGACAAGAACCTGATGGTCCGCGGCGTGCGCAAGGTGTTCCCCGTGACCGGGGAGTTCAAGGGCAAGCACTGGTTCGTGAAGGAGGACGGCAAGCGGCACGTCACCCCGCTGTTCCTGTGCCTGGTCGCGATCGTCGCAGCCGACATCGCGTTCGCGGTCGACTCGATCCCCGCCGCCTTCGCGATAACCCGCGACCCGTTCCTGATCTGGATGGGCAACGTCTTCGCCCTGCTCGGGCTGCGGGCGCTGTTCGTCCTCGTCGAGGGGCTGATCAAGCGCTTCCGCTACCTCGACGAGACGATCGCGATCGTGCTCGCCGCCGTGGCGATTAAGCTGCTCATCGAGGACTTCGTGAAGATCGGGCCGCTGCCGAGCCTGCTGGGCGTCGCGTTCCTGTTCACCGTCGGCATCGTGGCGTCGATCATCGCCGACCGCCGAGACCCCGACGCCGACCGCAAGCGCGAGGAGCGCGGCCAACGCACCGCCGAGGCGGGGGAGGGATCGGAGGATGACGGCGCCGAGGCGCATGCCGGGCGCGACGGCGCGGAGCCCGACGCCGCGGCCGCCGGGGCTCGCGACCGGTCCTGACCGAGCCGCGACACGTCATGCGCGCCACGCCGGACGGCGACGCCCGGGTGAAGCGATAGAGTCGGCTTCCAGACGGACTTCCGAGAGAACCCCCGGAGGGGGCTCATCGGCTTGGACGGTGGATGTGAGAACCCCGTAGGCGCGCATGCGAGCACCGACTCGGAGGAAGTGCTGCGTCTCGATTTCGAGCTCCCGAGCTCGCTCGACTCTCCCGCCACGGCGCGGCGCGCCCTGACCGAGCTGGAGGGGGACGTCGACCGGACCGTGCTCGCGAAGGCCCGCCTCGCGATCACCGAGCTCGTCGCGAACGGCGTGAAACACGCCGACGGGGAGAGCATCGGCGTGAAGCTGCGTGCGGGCGGCGGGCTTCTCCGCGGCGAGGTCTCGGACGGCGGCGACGGGTTCGCTCCGCCCGGCGAGGACGCGAACCTCATCCGCACCCACGGCTGGGGCCTGGTGATCGTGCGGCGCGTGTCCGATCGCTGGGGGACGCGAGCGGGGGGCGGCGTCGTCTGGTTCGAGATCGACGGCGCCTGATCGGCGGCCTCACGTGGCCGGTCAGGCGAAGTAGAAGACCAGCCCGAGTACCGCGTACAGGGCCAGCAGCTGCACGCCCTCGAACCAGTTCGACTCGCCCTCCTGGGTGAGGAAGTTCGCGATCAGGACCGCGAACAACATCGCGCCGATCTCGTAGCCGTTGAAGACCAGGGCCATCGGGTTGGGCCCGAACGCGAACGAGAGGAGCACCAGGAGCGGGGCGATGAAGAGCGCGATCTGGGCGCTCGACCCGATCGCGATGTTCACCGCGAGGTCCATCTTGTCCTTCGCGGCCACGAGCACTGCGACCCAGTGCTCGGCGGCGTTGCCCACGATCGCAACGACGAACACGCCGATGAAGAACTCGGAGATGCCGACCTGCTCGGCCGTCTCGGTGATCGAGCCCACCAGGATCTCGCTCATCAGGCCGACGGCGGCGCCCGCGAGCGCGAGCAGGCCGATCGCCTTGCCGACCGACCACGAGGCGTGCTCCTCCTCGGCCCCGTACGGGTTGAACAGGCCGCGGTGGGTCTTGAGCGAGAAGAGGAGGCCGGCGAAGTAGCTCGCCATCAGCACGATCGCCACGCCGAAGGACAGCCGCTCGAGGTCCACGCCGAAATCGACCCGCTCCTCGCCGACCCCGGGCAGCCCGCCGCCGTGGATGAGCTGGAACACCGCGGGGAAGATGAGCGCGGCGAGCGCGAGGAGCAGCATCGCCGACTGGGCGTTGGCCGCCGTCCGGTTGAAGACCTGCTTGTCGCGGCGCGCGCCGCCGACGAGCATCGCAGCCCCGAGGACGAGCAGGATGTTGCCGATGATCGAGCCGACGAGCGAGGCCTTGACGACCTCCTGGAGTCCCTCGAGGAGCGCGAAGAAGGCGATGATGAGCTCCGGCGCGTTGCCGAAGGTCACGTTGAGGAGCCCGCCGATGCCCGGCCCCGAGCGGGCCGCAAGCTCCTCGGTCGACTTCCCCATCAGCGCGGCCGTCGGGACGACGCCCAGCGCCGCCGCCCCGAACACGAGCGGGGGGGACGCGTGGATCAGCTCGAGGACGACCGCGACCGGTATGAAGACCGCGAGTAGGTAGACCGGGCGGATCCGAAACCGGGACCCGGCCCCGCGCCCGTCGCCCGCCTCGTCGGGCGGCGACGCCGCGCTATCGGGGCTCGTCACGCTCCTCCACGATGGGCTCCTCTTCCTCGTCGAGGTCGTCCGGGTCCACCTCGTCCGGGTTCTCGACGGCGGCCGCGCCGACCGCACGGCCGTCGCCGCCGTGGAAGGTCGCCTGGAAGGTCTCGAGCATCTCGTCGCGCGCCGGTTCGTCGATCGGTACGTCGTCCGAGATCAGGACCCAGTCGGCGCCCTCGAACTCCTCCATGTTGAAGATCTCGGCGTCCATCGAGGGCGAGTCGTCCACGAGGACCATCACCTCGGTCTGAGGGTTGAAGTAGGCGCCCGGCCGGATCAGGAGCTCGTCGAGCTCGTAGCGACGATCGCTCGCCATGGGCGTATCTATAGCCGATGACGCGCCGGCCGGGCGAGCCCGGTTCAGGCGCCGAGCTCGCGAAGCTGGCGGTCGACCTCCTGCTCGACGTCGAGCGGCTCCTTGCCCTGGCGGGCGCGCCGCTCGTTCCGGGCCACCACGAGCTCCCGGACCTCCTGCCGGAGCGCCTCGTCCTGTCCGCCGGGGCTCCCTCCGCTCAGCGCCGCGATCTCGGCGTCGACGTCGAGCGGCCCCTCGCCACGCGCCTCGCGCCGAGCGGACTTCGCCTCGACCATCTGCCGGATCTCGGCCTGCGCCTCGGCGCGCGCCGCGGGGCTCTGGGGCGGTGGCCCGGGGGCGCGGTCCGGCTCGTCGAGCGAGAGCCCGCCGCGACCGATGCTGCGGTAGAGGTCGCCGGTGCCGAGCGCGGCCACCACCGCGGCGACGATTGCCACCGCCACCACGATGATCAGCACGAGCTCGAAGGAGTCGGCCACCGCCCTACAGTGTGCCCATGTGGCGCCGCCTACGCCGCCGCACGATGGCCCCGTCGCGGCCGGCCATCTACCCGGAGCAGCTCGGACTCGTCCTGATCACGCTCGCGATCGTCGCCGGCGGCGTCTACGTCGCCGTGCGGGTGTTCGTGGGTTGAGGGCGCGCGCAGGCGCGCTCAGGTACTCTTAGGAGGAGCATTGACTGACGAATCAATCGGCACCGCGCCGCCGCGCCGCCGCAGATCGTTCGATGGCCGGCCGGATCGCGAGTAAGGAGCTCTCCGCAGTGGTCGACCTCACGCTAACCGACGAGCAGCAGGACCTCCGCGAGCTGGCGCACAACTTCGCCTCCAAGGAGATCCGAACAGTCGCCTGGGACTACGACCGCGACTCGACCTGGCCGCAGGAGATCATCGACCAGGCGTGGGAGATCGGGCTGATGAACACCCACCTCCCCGAGGAGTACGGCGGCGCCGGTCTCGACTACCTAACCGGCTGCCTGATCGAGGAGGAGCTCGGCTGGGGCTGCTCGGGCATCAGCACCTCGCTCACCTGCAACGGCCTCGCGATGACGCCGGTGCTGCTCGGCGGCTCCGAGGAGATCAAGCGCGAGTACCTCGGAATGCTCGCCGAGGAGCCGAAGCTCGCGTCGTTCTGCCTCACCGAGCCCGACGCCGGCTCGGACGTCTCCGGCATGAAGACGAACGCCGTGAAGATGGGCGACAAGTACGTGATCAACGGCAGCAAGTGCTTCATCACGAATGGGAGCCACGCGAGCTGGTACTCGGTCTACGCCAAGACCGACAAGGACGCCGGCCACAAGGGCATCTCGCGCTTCGTCGTCCCGCGTGACGCCGATGGCGTCACGGTGGACAAGAAGGAGGACAAGCTCGGGCAGCGCGCGTCCAACACGGCGACGATCTCGTTCAACGACGTCGAGGTCCCCGAGGACAACCTCCTTGGTGAGGAGAACCACGGCTTCAAGCTCGCGATGATGACCCTCGACCGGACGCGCCCCGGCGTCTCGGCCGCCGCGGTGGGAATCGCCCGCGCGGCGATGGAGTTCGCCACCGACTACGCCAAGGAGCGGGTGCAGTTCGGAGTGCCGATCGCGATGCACCAGGCGATCCAGTTCATGATCGCCGACATGGCCACCAAGGTCGAGGCGGCGCGCCTCCTCGTCTGGCAGTCGGCCTCGCTGCTCGACCAGGGCAAGCGGAACACGCTCGCCTCCTCGCACGCGAAGCGCTTCGCGGCCGACTCGGCGATGGAGGTAGCGACCGACGCCGTGCAGGTCTACGGCGGCTACGGCTTCATCAAGGAGTACCCGGTCGAGAAGCTGATGCGCGACGCGAAGATCATGCAGCTCTACGAGGGCACGTCGCAAATCCAGCGGCTGGTTATCGCACGCGAGACGCTGATGCCGCGCCAGGCTCAGCAGCCCGCGGCCGCGACCGCGTAGCGCATCCCCACACACCGGCGGCCGGCATGGCCGCCGGGCCGCCCGCGCGCATGTCAGGATGCGTGGCGATGGCGCGCTCCGACAAGTCGTCCCGCGGTGGCGGGCGCGGGCGGGTGTCGGCGCGCGAGGCCGTGGCCGAGACCAGCCGGGTCGCCGACGCCGGAGAGGCGGTTCGCGAGGCCGGGCGCCCGGGGCGCGGACCGTCCGACCCCTTCACCGGCGGGCTTCGGCGCCGCGACGTGCTGCCGCTGCTCGTCCTGCACTACATCGCCGACGGGCCGTCGTACGGCAACCAGCTGATGGACCGCATCTCGAGCGTCACCGCCGGCGTCCTCTCGGTCAACCCCAACACGATGTACCCGCTGCTCCGCCAGCTCGAGGGGCGCGGCCTGATCGAGGGCCGCTGGGAGCACCCCGAGCGTCGAAGCCGCCGCTACTACTCGCTCACCACCGAGGGGCGCGCCGAGTACGAGCGGCTGCACCAGGACGTCCGCCCGTTCCTCGAGTCGATGGCGACAAGCATCGACGAGATCGTGCGCGAGGTGTACGGCTAGTCATCCGATGGGCCGCGCGCGGGACACGGGCAAGATCGAGGCACCACCGGACCGCGCGCTCGAGATCTGGACCGACCCCGGGCGCTGGGCGCGGTTCGTGGACGGACTCGACCGCGTCGTGTCGGGTTGACGACTCCTGGCCCGCCGTGGGCGCGACGCTTGTCTGGCGCTCGACCCCGAGCGGCCGCGGAGAGGTGACCGAGCAGGTCGAGGCGGTCGGCGCCGGCCGGCTCGTCACCCGCGTCACCGACCAGACGCTGACGGGCACTCAGGCGTTCAGCGCCGAGGCGGGCGAGGACGGCGCCGACCTACGGCTCGAGCTCGACTACGAGCTGCTCGAGCAGGGGCTCCTCACCCCGGTGACCGACGTCCTGTTCATCCGCCGCGCCGTGCGCGACTCGCTACGCCGCACGCTCCGCGCGCTGGAGGCGGAGGTCGCGGCGGAGCCCGCGTAGGTAGCCTTCCCCGCGCCGCTAGCACCCGGGGCCGCCTCCGCGGCCCCCGACCCGGAGAGGACGAAATGTTCGTATTCAAGGCCGCCGTCGTCGGCGCCGGCACGATGGGCGGGGAGATCGCCCAGGTGATCGCCTCCGCGGGCGTGCCGGTCGTGCTGAAGGACGTCGAGCAGAAGTTCGTCGACCAGGGCCTCGAGAAGGCGCGAGCAGGTGACCGAGGGCCAGCTCGGCGGGCTCGTCAAGAAGGAGAAGATCACCCAGGACCAGGCCGACGCACAGCTCGAGGAGATCGTCGGCCGCATCGCCGGCACGACCGACTACGACGGCTTCGGCGACGTCGACTTCGTGATCGAGGCCGTGCCGGAGCGCATGCAGGTCAAGCAGGCGGTGTTCGTCGGAGCTCGACGTGGTGACGCCGGGCCACGCGATCCTGGCGTCCAACACCTCGTCGCTCGCCGATCTCGCGAGATGGGCGAGGCCACGAGCCGCCCCGACCGCGTCGTCGGCTTCCACTTCTTCTACCCGGCATCGATGATGCGGCTGATCGAGGTGATCGAGGGCGAGGACACCTCCGAGGAGACGATGCAGGCGGCCGCGAACTTCGCCCAGCAGATCCGCAAGCAGCCGATCCGCTGCGGCGAGGCGCCCGGGTTCGTCGTCAACCGGATCCTCAACTCCGCGGTCTCCGAGATCTGGCGCGTCCAGGACGACGAGGACATCGACGTCAAGGAGATCGACAAGATCGTCCAGGAGTCGAAGGCCGCCCCGATGGGCCCGTTCTTCCTGGCGGACCTGCTCGGACTCGACACCGTGCTACCACGTGGCCGAGCACCTGCGCGAGAGCTACGGCGACCGCTTCTTCGTGTCGCCGGCGATGAAGGAGCTCGTCGAGGCGGGCGACCTCGGCCAGAAGACCGGGAAGGGGTTCTATGAGCACGGTGGCTGATACCGCGAAGGACACGCTGGTCGAGCGCTTCGGCCTCAAGGCGCTCGTCGAGTCGTGCCTCGTCCTCGAGGAGGGCGTGGCCGGCACCAAGGACGTCGACATCGGGATGATGGCGGGCGCCGGGATCATGCCCGGCCCGCTCAGCCGCGCCGACGAGCAGGGCCTCGACGAGGTGCTGGAGGCGCTCGAGCGCGCGCGAGTCGGAGTGGGGCGAGGCCTTCACGCCGCCCGACCTCCTGCGCCGGCTCGTGGCGCAGGGCCGGCTCGGGCAGGAAGTCGGGCCAGGGCTTCTTCCCCTACCCGCAGCGCCGACGATGGCCAGTCGCGCGAGACGGTGCAGCTCGAGACGCGCGGCGACGTGGCGATCGTCTGGCTCAACCGCCCGCCCGCGAACCCGCTCTCGCCGCAGCTCATGACGCGAGCTCGGCGAGCTCTGGCGGGAGCTCGACGGCAACGTGCGCGCGGTCGTGATCGCGTCCTCCAACATCTTCGTCTTCTCGGCGGGCGCGGACATCAAGGAGTTCACCAAGATGGATCCCGCCAAGGAGGGCGCCGAGCTGCTCGAGGCGGGGCACGCGCTGATGCGGTCGATGGAGCGCTCGTCCACGGTCACGATCGCCTCGGTCAACTCGCTCGCCTTCGGCGGCGGCTGCGAGCTCGCGATGGCGTGCGACTTCCGGATCGCCGCCGAGTCCGCGACGTTCGGGCAGCCGGAGATCAACCTGGGGATCATCCCCGGCTTCGGCGGCACGCAGCGGCTGCCGCGGCTCGTCGGCGAGGGCAAGGCGCTCGAGATGAACCTCGTCGGGGATCCGATCGGCGCCGACGAGGCGCTCCGGTGGGGCCTCGTGAACCAGATCGTGCCAGACCACGAGCTGTTCGACGCCTCGCTGGCCTGGGCGCGCAAGATGGCCGAGCAGGCGCCGCTCGCGGTCGAGCAGATCAAGTCGGTGTCGCACCACGGCGATCTCGACGAGGGGCTCAAGGTGGAGGCGGGGGGCTTCGCGACGGCCTTCGGCTCGGAGGACGCCAAGGAGGGCATCTCGGCGTTCCTCGGCGAAGCGCCCGGCCGAGGTTCGCCGGCAAGTGAGCACCTCGGAGCTGCGAACGGATCGCGGGCGCGTCGCCGAGCTCGCGACGCTGCTCCGGGAGTCCGAGCGGGCTGCGGCGCTCACGGGCGCAGGGGTCTCCGTGCCCTCCGGGATCCCCGACTTCCGCACGCCGGGCACCGGCCTGTGGGAGAACGTCAACCCGATGGAGGTCGCGCACGTGGACGCGTTCCGGCGCGACCCGGACCGCTTCTGGTCCTTCTACGGAGAGCGCTTCGCGTCCCTCACGGACAAGCGTCCGAACCCGGCCCACGAGGAGCTCGCGGCGCTCGAGCGGGACGGGATCCTGCGCGGCGTGATGACGCAGAACGTCGACCGCCTGCATCGTCGCGCTGGCTCCGCGAACGTCGTCGAGCTCCACGGCTCGATCGACTGGTCCGTGTGCATGGAGTGCGGGGGCACGCGTGTCGCTCGACCGGGTGCTCGAGATGCTGCGCCGCGCGCCCGGAGCGCCCGAGTGCGAGGCCTGCATCGCCCCGCTCAAGCCCGACGTCGTGCTGTTCGGCGAGATGCTGCCCGCCGAGGCGATGGCGGAGGCCACCGCGCTCGCGTCGGAGGCGGACCTCCTGCTCTGCGTCGGGTCGTCGCTCGAGGTCTATCCCGGTTGCGTCGCTTCCCGCCGCTCACGCTCGAGCACGGGGGACAGCTGGCGATCGTCACGCAGGGTCCGACGCCCTACGACCGCGATGCCGCGGTCAAGCTCGAGGGCGACGTCGCGAGTGAGCTCGAGGCGCTCGGCGCAGCGCTACGGACGTAGCGGGGCGGCTCAGTCGTACGAGCGGGCCAGGTGCGCGAAGCGCGCGTCCGGGCCGCCAATCTCGCGCCCGTTGATCCAGGCTCGCCCCGAGCCGCGCTCGTCCAAGAGCCGCCGGGCCTCCGCCGCGCGGGCGATGCTGCGACGCCGTCGAGCGTGCGCGGCGGAGCGCGCGATTGCTGTCGAGGTCCTCATGACCGGCATCCTGATGACCTGGCCGCGAGCCTCCCATGGCCCGATGTCCAGGATTCCGGCGAGCGCGGTGTACGGTCGGCCGAGCACGGCGGCAACGCTACGGGCGTGCTTCGGCCTGCGCGTGAAGGGCCGGTGAACGGGCGGGGAAGATTCCGATAACGGCCGCGCGCGCCCGCTAGCGAGCCCAGTCCTGGAGCTTCGGCAGCGGGTCGTACGGATGGCCGCCCGCGAACCAGTGCGGGGTCCACAGCTCGAAGTGGAGGTGCGCGCCGAACGAGGCCCCGGTGTTCCCGACGTAGCCGATCCGCTCGCCGGCGCTGACCTTCTCGCCGTTCCCGACGATCGCCGGGTCGCGCATGTGCATGTAGACGGAGTCCGATCCGTCCTTCCCGCGGATGACGACGTAGTTGCCCGCTCCGCTCGCCTGGTAGGCACGAGTCGAGACCCGCCCACGATGCACGGCCACGATCGGCGTGCCCTGCGCGGCCGAGATGTCCTGGCCCTGGTGCGAGCGGCCGCCGCGTGGCGCGCCGAAGCGGGAGCCGGAGCTGCCGAAGCTGTACGGGCCCCGGACCGGGAAGGCGTGACCGCCGCCGGACCGCTCCTTGCGCGGCCTGCGGGCGCCGCGCGCGGCCTTTCGCTTCATCTCGCGCGCCTGGGGCACCGGAACGCGAGCGTCGATCTTCGCCTTCTGCCAGCGCTCGTAGCGCCGGACGCTCTTCGCCGTCGCGGGCCCGAACCGGCCGTCGACGCCGGTCGGGATCCCGAGCTTGCCCAGAACTCGCTGGAGCTCCCTCACGTCGCGACCCTGCTTGCCCTCACGCAGCTTGCGCGAGCCCCAGAGGTGGCGCTTCGGCTTCTTCTTGACGCCGCCCTTGGGCACCTTGTCGGCCGCACGCCTCATCCGCTCGGCCTGACCCTTGCTCACGACGCCGTCGGTCGCCATCTTTCGCGAGCGCTCGTAGCGCTTGAGGCTCTTCTGGGTCGCCGGGCCGAAGTCGCCGTCGATCCCGGTCTTGAACCCGAGCTTCGTGAGCAGGTGCTGGAGCTTCCGCACGTCGTCCCCGCGCGCCCCGATCTTGAGCGTCCGCTCGCCGAAGCGCCGCGACCCGCCGCCCTTCTTGCCGCCCTTCCCGTCCTTCTTGCCCGCGCCGCTCTTCTTTCCCTTGCCACGATCCGCGTGCCGCGCCCGCTTCTTCATCTCGCGTGCCTGCCCCCTGCTCACGACGCCGTTCGCGGACTGCTTGCGCGAGCGCTCGTAGCGGCGGACGCTCTTCCGCGTCGCGGGGCCGAACTGGCCGTCGACCGACGTCTTGAAGCCGAGCTCGGTGAGGATCGACTGGAGGCGCTTGACGTCCTTGCCATGGCTGCCGACCTTCAGCGGGCGGTCGCCGAACCCGTTGCCGGCGCTGGCCGGAGCGGCGCCCAGCGCGGTCGCCGCGACCACCGTGCAGACGGCGACCAAGGGGCGAAGATGAGAACGGCGAAGCATCGGCGGGCTCTGGTTTGTCTCGACCCGCCATCCCGCTCTGGGAGGCCTGCAAGAACGCTTGCAGCGGGCCGGGCTAGCCCGCGTCGGACGGCGTCCGCGGAGCCTCGAGGCGGGCCAGCCGGAGCGCGTCCTCCATGCGGCCCACCGAGGCCGCGACGGTCGCCTGGAGCGCGTCCGAGGGATCGCCCTGGAGCGCGGCGTTCCCGGCCTCGCTCACGGGCTCGCGATCGGCCGCGAGCTCCGGCAGGAGCCGCCGAGCGCCGCTCGTCCCGTCAAGCTCGGCGAGCACGCATTCGAGTGCGATCCGCGCCTGGAGCGCCGCCTCGCGCGGACGCCCCGCGTCGAGGTCGGAGCGCGCGCGGAGCACCAGCTCCTCGGCGGCGAGGAGCCGCTCCCGGCCGCCCACGATCGCAGCGAGGTGCTCCTGCGGCGAGAGCCGCTCGGTGCGGCGCTTTCGGTCTCGCACCGGTGGGAGCTCATAGGCGGCGGCGAAGCGCCCGTCGGCCACCTGCTCGCCGCCGCCGTAGCCGATCCTCACTGCGAGCGCCCCCGCGCGCGAGACCTCGCGGACGTAGGGGTCGCCCGTCACCGCCCGATGCGCTCTCAGGACGCCGTTCAGGTGTTCCAACCCGTCCTCCACCTCCGAGGTGGCGAGCTCCCGATCCGATCGGATCGAATCGAGCCAGCGCTCGGCCTCCGCCGCCGAGGCGCACGGCTCGGGGCGCACCAGCGTGGCCCGCGAGGTCGGGACCGGCTCCGGCTCGGCGCCCTCCACCCGCCGCGGGCGGCGACCCTTCAGGAGCCGGCGGGGGGCGGCGCCCAGCGTGCGCAGTACGACGATCCGGGTGGGCTCCGTCTCGGGAGCCGCGCGCTCGAGGTAGCGGCCGTCAGCCGGGCCGAGCAGGAATCCGAACTCGAGTTGGACGAACCGAAAGCGGGCGTCCGGGCCCACCGATCCGGCCGTGGCCGAGGCGCTACTCCCCCCGGTGCGCCCGGCTCGCGCGCCCGCCGGAGGGGATCGCGAAGCGCGAGGTGCCGCGCTTGACGTTCGGCTGGTCGATCTCGCCGAGGCGGTCGATCAGGCGGTTCCACTGGCCCGGCTTGAGCACCCTGAGCGCCTGCTTGCCGAGCTTCTTGTTCGAGCCAAACAGCGGCGTGAAGCCGACGTGGATGTGGTCGGCGTGGTCGCCCATCGCAAACGACGGGCCGCCGAAGTTGAACAGCGAGATCACCTCGTCGGGCTCCATCGTCCCCTGCAGCTGGAGGATCCGCTTGACCGTCTGCTCGGCGATCCCGCCCTTGTCCTGGTGCCCGAGGATCGGCGTGCCGTTGATCTGGGCGATGTCGGCGGCGTTGCCGGAGGCGTGGTTCGAGACGTTGCCACTCGAGGTGAAGCGCCCGTGGCCGCATTTCAGGCTCGTGACACTTGGCCTGAGGCCCGACTCCGACAGGTAGCCGAGTGTTACGAGCACGCGGCGGTCGACCTGGCCGGTGCGGATGTCGGTCCTGCCGCACGGGTAGACGTCGATCCGGTTATCGCCGAGGATCCGCCGCTGGAGCAAGGGCTTCGACATCAGGAGCAGCTGGCCGATCGAGGAGCCGCCCTGGAGCACGTTCTTGCCGTTGGCGCGGTAGATCGCCGTCTCCTCGAGCAGCTTCCAGCCGTCGAGGATCGGCTTCGGGTCGATCAGCGGGGCGCCGCGGCCGGCGGGCCGGATCTGGAAGTAGAGGTGGGCCGCCTTCTGGGGGTCGGGGCGCCCGACGCGGCCGAGCACGGTGCCGCCGACGACGCGTGAGCCTTCCTTGAGCTTCGCGATCCGCGTGTCCTCGCCACTCATCCCGTAGGGCTTCGCGAGGTTCGAGTAGCTCGTCAGGCCCTGGCCCGCGACGCCCGGCTGGGCGAGCCCCGCGTCGAGCAGCTGCTCGAGGCCGCCGGCACGCCTCGCGGCGGGCCGTGCCGGGTGAGCGAACAGGCGCTCCGGGGCGGGCGCCGCGATCTGCTGGGCGGCCTTGCCTGAGCCTCCAGCGGAGCTCGAGCCCGAGTTGGCGCGGCCGGCCGAGGCCGGACCGTTGGGCGCCGGGTCGTTTGCCGCGACCGGGCGCGTGCCGTCAGAGCCCGAGCCCTGGTAGCGCGCCTCGTTCTTCGGCTGCGGATACGTCGGCGCGACCGAGTCGAGCCCCGAGTAGGTGTACTGGTTGCCGTAGACGTCCTGGAGCGTGACGTAGCGGCCGAGCTCCTTCGAGTTGCCGATCTCGGTCACCTCGCCGTCGTTCGAGGCGATCACCGGCGCGCGCTCGCGGGTGTAGATCTCGATCCCCCTGCGCGTCGGGTCGGACTCCTGGACGTTGGCCGCGTTCTGGCCCGGCGAGATCCGCTGCTCGGCCTGGCGCTCCGAGATGTCGTCGGCGTAGCGCGCCTTCGCGAGCACCGGGAAGCGGCCCTCGGTCAGGCCGGTCAAGGAGCCCGTCAGGTCGCCCGGGATGCCGGCGATCGCGCGCGCCCGCATCATCACCGAGTCGACGTACCAGTCGGCGTGGTTGTAGGCGAAGACGGCCTTGCGCTCGTCCTGGCCGTAGCCGGCCGCCTTCAGGTAGCGCGCGGCGCCGAAGATCGCGTCGACCGGGTTGTAGGGGTCGCGCTTGCCGTCTTTGTTGGCGTCGACGCCGTAGGCGCGCCAGGTCGACGGCAAAAACTGCATCCAGCCGACGGCGCCGGCGGTCGAGACGTTGAGGTTGCGGCCGTAGTCGGTCTCGATCTCGTTGATCGCCGCCAGCACCTCCCAGCGGACGCCGTACTGCGTCCCCGCGGCCTGGTAGATCGGCAGCAGGAAGACCGGCACGCGGAACTTGTTGATGATGAAGTTCGGCACCGCGCGCGAGTCCGAGGGGTCGGGCAGCTCGGTGTCGACGAGCGACGGGTTGGAGCGCGACGGCGAGCCGTCCGAGTTGCGCAGCTTGGGGCCCGAGGAGGAGCCGCCGCCGCCCCCGCCGGTGCCGCCGGAGTTGTTGCCGCCGGCGCCTCCGCCGCCGTTACCGCCGCCACCACCGCCGCCGCTACCGCCGCCGCCGTTTCCGCCCCCGCCACCACCGCCGCCGCCACTCGGCGGGGGCTCGGGCTTCGAGTCGGGCTTCGGCTTCGGCTTGGGGTCGGGCTTGGGCTTGCCGCCACCCGTGTCACCACCGCCGGGGTCGCCGCCACCGGGGTCACCACCGCCGGGGTCACCACCGCCGGGGTCGCCGCCACCGCCGCCGCCCGGAGGTTCGGGCGTGGAGAGTGCGTCGCACTCCTCGCGGGTGAGGTCGACGCCGATCGTTCCCTTCACCTCTCCGTCGACGATGCAGACCAGATCGTCGCCCTGCTGCTCGAGTTGGGCTGAGGCCGGCAGGCTGGTCGCCACGAGCAACGCCGCGAGCAGAGTCGCGACGATCAGGCTGTAGGTGACCCTCTTATTCATCCGTGGCTGGTCTCGCTCCCCCGGCAGTGCCCCGCCAATCCGCGCTCGGAAGCTATCAGACCCTTGGGGAGGAATGAACGCTACTTGTTGGTTTCTGGTTGTGCAACCGACAACCGTGACGCCACGATTACCAGCGAATTTCGTTCTCGATACGGCCGTTTGCTCCGTGCCGCGGTCGAGGCATCAGGGCGCTCTCGGACGGCTTCGGATCGTTAGTCAGCGCACGCGCACGCCCACGCGCGCGCGCGGGCAGTCGGTGACGCCGATCCGGGCGGAGGTCGATCTCCGCCTCGGTTCCCCGATGCCGGACTCGCCGGGTCCAGGACCGTCCAGACCCGGTTCCTAACCCTCAAGTTGAGAGTTAGTCCAAGGCCAACCGCGGGAGGCCCCCGTCGCCCGGACGGGCTTCTCGCTACGCTGGCGCCAAGTGTCCGCCGACGAGCACGACGAGGGCCTGCGGGACCGCCTCTCCCGTCAGGGCGAGGAGGCGCTCGGCAAGATCGCCGAGGAGCTCGTGGCCAACCCGCTGGTCAACTCCGCGCTCGCGGGAGCCTTCGAGGCCCGCGAGCGCGCAGTAGCGGCCCAGGAGGCGGCCATGGGCGCGCTCGGAATCCCGTCCGCCGCGGACATCGAACGACTGACGCGCCGGCTGCGCTCCGTCTCCCAGCGGCTGGAGGCGATCGAGGACACCCTGGACCGGCTCGACGGCCGGCTCGACGTCCTGGACGCGCTCGATGCGCGGCTCGACGGCCTGTCGGCCAAGGCCCAGACGGCCGGGCGCCCCGCCGCGCTGGAGCGCCGGCTCGAGGAGCTCCGCGTGGAGGTCGCCGGGCTCCGGGCGTCGCTCGCCCCGGCGGACGAGCCTGTGCCGCGGGCGCAGGAGCGCCTGACCGTCACCGAGTCCTAGAGCGATCTCAGACCGGATCGCGGCCCGCGCCGGCGAGCGCCACGAGACCCACGCGACCGAGGTTCACCCCGAGCTGCTCGAGGGCCTCAGGGGCGATTCGGGCGCGGTCCTTCGTCTGGGGCCCGGGCTCGAGCACGTCGGTCACGCCCAAGAGGCAGCCCGCGGCCGCGCCCCGCCGAGCGGCGACCTGAAGCACCGTCGCCGCCTCCATCTCCACCACCGCCGCCCCTGCGCGGGTCCAGCTTTCGATCATGTCCGGACGATCGTCGTAGAAGAGGTCGCTCGTCACGACCGTCGTCGGTCGAGGCGCCGGGTCGCCGCTCGCGGTGAGCAGCCGCTCGGTCAACCCGGCATCCGGGTAGAGCGGATCGGGCGCGCCGAGCGCGCGGCTGGTCCCGTCCGCGGGGACCACCGCGACGGCGGCCACCAGGTCGCCGATCGCCAGGCCCTCGGCGAACGCGCCGCAGGTTCCGATCCGAAGCAGAGCTCGTGCGCCCATCGAGATCAGCTCCTCGACCACGATGGCCGCGCTCGGCCCGCCGACCCCGGTCGCCTGGACCGTCACCGGCTCGCCGTCCGGCGCCTCGCCCGTGTAGCCCCACAGGCCGCGGTTGTGGTTGAACATCCGCGGCTCGGCGAGGAGCGCCTGGGCGATGGCGAGCGCGCGGTGAGGGTCACCGGGGAGGAGCACCCGCTCGGCGAGGTCCGTGGCGGGACGCAGGCCGACCGGCGCCGGATCGAACGTCGGCATCCCGCGGACCATATGGAAGACTCCGCGAACGATGGCGAAGCGCAAGTCAACGCCGCGCGAGCTCCCGGACGCCGTTCGCGAGGCCGTCGAGCGAACCGTGCAGGCGACCGTGGGCTCGGCTCAGATGACCCGCGAGTTGGCGCAGGAGGCCGTGGACGACGTGGTCAAGGGTGCCGAGACACGGGCCGAGGCTGTGCGTGACCGCGTGCGCGACGCCGAGAAGAGCGCGGGCTCGGTGCGCGAGCGCGTGATCGGCGCGCTCGACGACCGGCGCCCCGCGACGCAGGACGACGTGAGGGAGCTCCGCGAGCAGCTTTCGCTCGTGCTCACCCGGCTCGAGACGATCGAGTCGCGACTGCCGCGCGGGGGGGCCGGGCGCTCGAGTGGCTCCAAGGCAAAGGGCGGCCGAAGCGGGTCCGGGTCGGCCGGCGCACGATCTGGGTCCGCCGGCGGGCGGTCCGGCTCGCGCGCGAGCTCTCGGTCCGGGTCAAAGGCGACGCCAAAGCAGGGCCGCGGGCAAAAGGGACGCGCCGGCGGCTCGCGCTGAGCTGACGTGGCAGGCCGCCGGGTCCTGATCACGGGTGTCTCGACGCCGCTCGGGACCCAGCTCGCGCGACGGCTCGCCGCCGACCCCGAGATCGAGTACCTCGCCGGCATGGACAGCCGGCCGCCCACGGTCGATTTAGGCCGGACGGACTTCCTCGAGGTGGACATCCGCGAGCCGTCGCAGCTAGAGGTGCTGCCGCGCACGCGTGTGGACACGGTGGTGCACAACAACATCCTGCGCCGGCCGCGACGCGGCATGTCGCCGCAGACGGCGCACGACATCAACGTGATCGGCTCGCTCCAGCTCCTCGCGGCGTGCGAGCGCGCGGACACGATCCGGGCCATCGTCGTCCGCGGCTCGGCCGGGATCTACGGCTCGGAGCCCGCGGCGCCCCAGTTCTTCACCGAGGAGATGAGCCGCCTGTACCCGCTGCGCACGCGGTTCCAGCGCGACGTCGGCGAGATCGAGACCTACTTCGCCGGCTTCGCTCGCCGGCGCCCCGCGGTGACCTGCACGATGCTGCGCTACCAGCCGGCGATCGGGACCGCACTCGACACGCAGGTCACGCGCTACCTCTCGCTGCCGGTCGTCCCGACCTACCTGGGCTTCGATCCCCGGCTCCAGTTCGTGCACGAGCAGGACGGGCTGGAGGCGCTGGTCGCGGCGCTCAAGCGCCCCGTCGGTGGGGCCGTGAACGTGGCGAGCCGGGGCACGATCGGGCTGACGCGGATGATCCGCCTGGCCCGGCGGCCGAGCGCCCCGATCCCGTCGCCCCTGTTCGACTCGGCGGTGAGCGCGGGCGGTCGGCTGGGCATGGCGGCGCTGTCCGCGGACTTTCGCCGGCTGCTTCGCTATGGCCGTGGGGTGGACCTCACTCGGCTGACGCAGGAGGTCGGCTTTCGGCCGGCGCACACGACGGCGGAAGCTGTCGAGCACTATGTGGGCGCCCGCGGCGAGGCCCGCGACGTGGAGGCGGCGGGATGACCGAGGAGCCGGACTCCGGCGCCCGCCTGCCTATCGCTCCCGCGCTCGCGTTCCTGAGGCAGCTGCGGCGCGGGCTCGAGGCCGGCGCCGAGTTTCCGGCGGCGCTCGGATCGGCCGCGTCCGCGCTGCCGCGCGAGACCCGCGATCGGCTCGATCGGGCCGTCGAGCGCCTCGGCGGCGACTACGCGGAGGACGAGTGGGGGCTCGACGAGGAGTTCGCCGAGGCCGTCTACCCGCTGCTCGAGGTGATGTACGACCGCTGGTGGCGAGTGCAGGCGATCGGCGTCGACAAGGTCCCCGCGCACGGGCGCGCGCTCCTCGTCTCCAACCACGCCGGGATCCTGCCGTGGGACGCGACGATGATGTCGGTCGCGTTGATGCGGCACCACCCGCTCCCGCGGTACCCCCGCTTCCTCGTGCTCAACTGGGCGTTCGAGCTTCCCTACGTCTCCGTCTTCATGCGCAAGGTGGGAGGCGTGCCGGCGTCGCCCTACAACGCCGAGCGGCTGCTGGCCGACGACCAGCTGGTCGCGGTCTTCCCCGAGGGCGTCAAGGGCGCCGGGAAGGACTTCAGTCAGCGCTACCGCCTCCAGCGCTTCGGCCGCGGCGGGTTCGTGGAGCTGGCCCTCCGCACGGGCGCGCCGATCGTCCCCGTCGCCGTCGTGGGGAGCGAGGAGATCTATCCGAAGATCGGCGAGAACAGGGTGCTCGCCCGCCTGCTCGGCGCGCCCTACTTCCCGGTCACCCCGACGTTTCCGCTGCTCGGACCGCTCGGGGCGATTCCGCTGCCGTCGAAGTGGCGGATCGAGTTCTGCGACCCGATCGAGACGGCCCCGTACGCGCCGGCGCACGCCGACGACCGGCGGCTGGCGCTCGAGCTCTCGGAGCGCGTCCGCGACACGATCCAGGCGAAGCTCTACGAGAACCTCGTGGCGCGCGGGTCCGCGTTCGTGTAGCCGCAGGGGCCGCCGCCGATATAGGGTCTCCGCCATGAGCTTCAAGAGCGCCCAGGAGTTCCGCGCCGTGATTGACGAGGCGTTCACCCTGATGAGCACCGACCCGGAGATCGGGCCGAAGCTGCGCGACGCCGAGGTGCCTCAGCGGTTCGAGTTCGCGGACATGGACCTGGTCGTGAACATCACCTACGCGACCGAGGTCACCGCGGGGCAGAACCTGCGCTGGGAGTGGTCGGACGACGTCGACTGGGAGCCCGACGTGAAGATGAAGATGAGCGCCGACGTGGCCAACCGCTACTTCCAGGGTGAGGAGAACGTGGCGATGGCGATCGCGCGCCGCCGCATCAAGACGTCGGGCAACGTCAAGAAGGCACTCGCGCTGATGCCGATCGTGAAGGACGTCTTCCCGCAGTACCGGCGGATGCTCGAGGAGAAGTATCCGCACCTGGTGGAGTAGCAGCTGTCGAAACGCCGCTTGCCTTCAGATGGCAGATGGCAGTACGCAGATGGCAGGGTGAAGGACGCGGCCGGTCAGGGAGCCGCTACGCCGCTGGAGCTAGACGCTGCCATCTGCCATCTGCCATCTAAAAGTGCACACCCTTCATCAAGTACGCCATGGCGATGGCCTCCGTCGACATCTCCTGGTCGCCTTCCTTCTGGTCCCCGTCCTTCGATCCCCGTCCTTGGCTGAGGGCTTTCCGCCCTTCGCCGCCTTGGAGTCGGGGAACAGGTTGTAGGCGGTGTTGAGCACGATGTCGACGGTCTTCGGCGATATCGCGTAGAGAACCTCGCCGAAGGTGCCGAGGCGCGAGGCGAGCCGCTTCGGCTTGTCGATCAGCGCGTCGCAGAGCATCAGCGCCGCCTCGTCGGGCGACAGCGTCGGGAACGCGTCGTACATGCTCGTGGGCGCGATCATCGGAGTGCGCACGAGTGGCATGTACACGGTGGTGAAGCTCACGCGGTCCTCGAAGACCTCGGGCGCGACGCAGCGGGAGAACGCGTCGAGCGCCGACTTCGACGCCACGTAGGCGGAGAACCGCGGCGTGTTGGTCTGAACCCCGATGCTCGAGACGTTGATGATGTGGCCGTCCTTCCGCTCCCGCATGCCGGGGAGGAAGGCGAGGATCATCTTGAGCGCGCCGAAGTAGTTCAGCCGCATCGTGCGCTCGTAGTCGTGGAAGCGGTCGTACGAGCGGGCGACCGAGCGCCGGATCGAACGGCCGGCGTTGTTCACGAGCACATCGACCCCGCCGTGCTGCTCGAGCACTTCCTGGGCCATGCGATCGATGTCGTCGAGGTCCGACAGGTCGCAAGGGTGGACGTGCGCCGTGCCGCCGCGCTCCTCGACCTGGCCCTTCACCTCCTCGAGCTTCTCGCGCGTGCGCGACACGAGGAGCACCTCGCCGCCCGCCTCGCCGATCTTGAGCGCCGTCTCGTGGCCGATGCCGCTCGAGGCGCCCGTGATCAGGATGCGCTTGCCCTTGATCGATTTCGCCAGGCTGCGCTCGCGGAAGAGATCGGGGTCGAGGTTGCGCTCCCAGTAGTCCCAGATGCGCGGCGCGTAGGTCGATAGCGGCGGGACCGCGATGCCAGTGCCCTTGAGGGCGCGCTGCGTGTCGCGCGCGTCGAAGCTGCAGAAGAAGTCGCGGTTCGCCATCGCGTCCGGCGGTATCCCGAGGTCACGGAGCGTCTGGTTGCGGATTCGCTTCACCGGCGGCACCGCCATGAGCCCGGCCCGCACCGACTTGGGCACGGCGTTCGTCATGTTCTGGTCGATGCGCATGGCGAACTGGGGGGCGTGCGCGGCCTTCGCGAACTCGTTGAGCGTCCCGCCGACCGACATCGGCTCGGGGTCCACGAGGTGGAACGTGCCGCCCGGCAGGTCGGCGTCGGGGAGGTGGGCGATGTGGTCCATCGCGCTCGCAACGAAGTCCACCGGGACCAGGTTCGTCTGGCCGCCCTCGGGCCCGGCGAGCGGGAACCACTCGGGCAGGGCGTGGCGGAGCCGCTGGATCAGCTTGAAGAAGTAGTAGGGGCCGTCGACCTTGTCCATCTCGCCGGTCTCGGAGTGGCCGATGACGATCCCCGGGCGGAAGACGAGCAGCTTCGCGTCGACGTTGTCGCGGACCAGCTTCTCGGACTCGTACTTGGTGCGGTGGTAGTGGTGCGGGAGCTTCTGCTCCTCGTCGAACATGTCCTCCTGGAAGACGCCGCGGTAGGAGCCGGCGACGGCGATCGAGCTCGTGTGGTGGAAACGGCCCACGTCGTGGGCGTTCGCGAACTCGACGACGTGGCGCGTGCCGTCGACATTCGCGCGAACCGAGCTCTCCTCGTCGGCCTCGATGTCGTAGACGGCGGCGAGGTGGAAGAGATGATCGATCGGCTCGTCGAACCCCTCGATTCCGAGCCCCTCCTTGGACAGGTCCCCCGCCACCGGGACGATCCGGTCGCCGGCGCCGAGGTCCTTCGCCAAGGCATCGAGACGGCCCTTCGAGCCCTCCCGCACGAGCGCGTAGACCGTGCCGTCGCGCTTCAGCAGCTCGGCCACCAGATGCCGGCCGATGAAGCCCGTCGCGCCCGTGACGAAATAGTTCAAGGCCCCCTCCTCCTCCTAAGTCGGATCGGGCGCGAGTGTATCGGCACACCCGCCCCGTCACGGGTCGAGGATCGGCCTCGAGCGCTCGGTATGTTGGCGCCGTGGCGGACGACGGGCTGACGCTCAGCGAGGCCGCCGAGCGCGCCGGCGTCTCGGGGGCCACGCTTAGGCGCTGGGCCGAGTCCGGCGTGATCCCGGAGGGGCCCGGAGCGGACGGGTGGACCCCGGCGGCCGTGGCCCACGCGCGGATCGCGGCACGGCTCCGGGAGCGCGGCCACTCACTCGACCAGATCCGGAGGGCGACCGCGGAGGGGCGGCTCGCCTACGGCTACGTCGAGGACCTGTTCCCGACGAGTCGCCCGCGCAGGTCGCTGGCCGAGGTGGCCGAGGAGACCGGACTCGAGGAGCGGCTCATCGAGCGGCTCTGGCTCGGCATCGGGCTGCCCGCCGAGGAGATGGACCTGATGACCGACGAGGACGAGCAGGCGCTCAGGTACATCGCCTCCGTGCTCGCGGCCGGGTTTCCGCTCGTGGCGTTCCTGCAGCTCACGCGCGTCTACGGGCAGGCGCTGTCGCGCATCGCCGAGGCGGAGACGCGGCTGTTCCACCTCTACGTGCACGAGCCGCTCATGCGCGAGGGCGTGCCGGGCCTCCAGATGGCGGAGGACATGGAGGCGCTGGCACGCGACCTCCTGCCGCTCGCGTCGCCGATCATGGACTACGTCCACCAGCGGTTCCTCCAGCACTTCGTGGAGCAGGACATGGTCGGCCACATGGAGACCGAGCTCGAGCCGGGCGAGGACCTCGGGCGCCTCCGAGTGGTGGTCGCGTTCGCGGACCTCGCCGGCTACACGCGGTACACCGAGGAGGAGGGCGAGGAGCAGGCGCTCTCGTACGTCGAGCGCTTCATCGACGCGGTGGACGACACGCTCCCCGAGGACGCGCGGATCGTCAAGACGATCGGCGACGAGGTGATGATCGTGGGGTCGGACGTCCAGGCGCTGACCGACTGGGCGGTGGGCTTCCAGACGCTCTGGACGGAGCGTCCCACGGCCCGGATCGGCCTCCACGCGGGCGTCGCGCTCTACCGCGACGGCGACTACTTCGGGCGTGACATCAACCTCGCATCGCGCGTCGTCGCCCGCTCGCGCGGTCGCGAGGTCCTCGTGACCGACTCGGTCCGGGAAGCGGTCGACGCCGGCGACTACCTCGAGTTCGAGGACATCGGCGAGGTCAAGCTCAAGGGCTTCGACGAGCCGCGCCGCCTCTGCCGCGCCTTCCAGAGCGAGTAGATGGGTCAACCGGGCGACGCCGAGCGTGCCCTCGCGGCGGCGCGCGCGAGCGGGTTGCTTCCGGCGGGAGGCCGGGTGCTGATCCTGCTCTCGGGCGGCGCGGACTCGGTGTGCCTCCTGGACGTGGCCGTCCGGCTCGAGGTCCGCGTACAGGCCTTGCACGTCAACTACGGGCTGCGCAAGGCGGCCGGGTCCGACGAGGCGTCCTGTCGCGAGCTGTGCGAGCGGCTCACGGTCCCGCTGGTCGTCGAGCGCGTCGATCTGCGCGCGGCCGGCGGCGCCGGCAACCTGCAATCCGAGGCGCGCGACGCGCGCTACGCGCTGGCCGAGCGTCACGCGAGCGGCGACTTCGCGGCGGCCCATACCGCTTCGGACCAGGCGGAGACCGTCCTCTACCGGCTCGCGGTGTCCCCCGGGCGGCGCGCGCTGCTCGGGATGGCCCCGCGGCGGGGCCGCCTGGTCCGACCGCTCCTGGGGGCGACTGCCGCCGATACCCGCTCCTACTGTCGCGCGCGCGACCTCTCGTGGGTCGAGGACGCGTCTAACGCCGATCCGCGCTTCGCCCGCACACGCGTGCGGCATGAGGTCCTGCCCGTCCTCCGCTCGCTGAGCCCGAGCGCCGAGTTGGCGATCGCGGAGACCGCGCGACTCCTCCGCGACGAGGCGGACGTGCTCGAGCGGGCGGTGGACGAGCTGCTCGAGCGGACGGGCACCACGGCGGTCCCGATCGACGCGCTCCGCTCCGCTCCGCCCGCGCTCGCCCGGCTGGCGGTCCGGCGCCTCGTCGAGATCGCCGCCGGCGGCTCGCGCCCGGTGACCCGCGAGGCGGCCGAGGAGGTCATGACGCTCGCGGCGAGCGGCGGCAGCGGGGCGCTCGACCTCGGCGCTGGGGTCAGGGCGATCGTGGAGTACGGCGTGCTGCGCTTCGCGACGACGCCCGACGCCGGAGCGCCCGAGCCGGTCGAGCTAACGGTGCCCGGGCATGCCCGCTTCGGCGAGTGGGAGGTCGAGGCGCGGCTCGGTGCGGCCGGCGAGGCGGTCGTCTCGGCGCACGCGCTCGGGGCCTCGGCGATCGTCCGCGCGCGGAGGCCGGGCGACCGCATGCGGCCGGCCGGCCTCGGCGGGACGAAGTCGCTTCAGGACCTGCTGACCGATCGCAAGGTGCCGCGGGGGCTGCGCGACTCGCTGCCCGTGGTCGAGGTCGGCGGGCGGATCGCCTGGGTCGCCGGCGTCGCCACCGACGAGCGGTTCCGCCCGAACGGCGGGGAGACGGTCGCGCTCTCGGCTCGCCGGCCCGGTGGCCGGCGAGGCCTCGCCGGGACGTAGACTCGATCCGTGCGGGACCCGGAGATCGGCGAGATCCTCGTCCAGCAGGACGACCTGACGCACCGAGTACGCGAGCTGGGCGGGGAGATCTCGGCCGACTACGCCGATCGCGAGCTCTTCCTCGTGGGCGTCCTGAAGGGGGCGGTCTTCTTCCTCTCGGACCTGATGCGAAACCTGGGTGTCCCCTGCCAGGTGGATTTCATGGCCGTGGCCTCGTACGGGTCCTCGACGGACTCCTCGGGGGTCGTGCGCATCCTCAAGGACCTCGACGCGCCGATCGCTGGGCGCGACGTCCTGATCGTCGAGGACATCGTGGACTCCGGACTCACGCTGTCGTATCTGCTGCGCACGCTCAACGCCCGCGATCCCGCCTCGCTCGAGGTGTGCGCGCTCCTCACGAAGCCCGAGCGCCGGAAGGTCGAGCTGCCGATCCGGTACGTCGGGTTCGAGATCGCGAACCGGTTCGCGATCGGCTACGGCCTCGACCACGCGGAGCGCTTCCGGAACCTGCCGTACGTGGCCGCGCTCGATGAGCTCGATTGACCCGGCTTACGGGCGTCTGAAGCCCTCAGGAAAGCCAAAGTGCCCTGCTACGCTGCCTTGTTCCGCCGTCGGATCGGCCGGCGGCGCCGAAAGGAATTCGCGATCCCGTGAGCCGGTTCTTCAAGAGCGCCGCATTTCCGATCCTGATCGTCGTCGTGCTGGCGTTCTTTGCCCAGCGGCTCATCAGCCCGGGGCAGGAGGAGAAGGTCCCGACCTACTCGGAGTTCCTCGCCCAGGTCGAGGCCGACGACGTCGAGTCGGTGACGATCAACACCGAGGACAACACGCTCGACGTGAACCCCGCCGCCGCGGGGGCCCAGCCCTACGAGACCGGCTACCCGGACAACACCGAGCAGAGCCTGGTCAACACGCTCGAGGTCGCCGAGATCCCGATCGAGGTCAAGGGCAAGGGCGGCGGCGGCGTCCTCGGTGCGCTCGTCTACATCCTCCCGTTCATCCTCTTCCTGGGGTTCTGGCTCTTCATCATCAACCAGATGCAGGGCGGGGGCTCGAAGGTCATGAGCTTCGGCAAGTCGCGCGCCAAGCGCATGTCGGTCGACTCGCCGAAGATCACCTTCCGTGACGTAGCCGGGGTCGACGAGGCCGTGGAGGAGCTCCACGAGATCAAGGAGTTCCTCGAGAACCCGAAGAAGTTCCAGGCACTCGGCGCCCGCATCCCGAAGGGCGTCCTCCTCTACGGCCCGCCGGGCACGGGCAAGACGCTGCTCGCGCGCGCGGTCGCCGGCGAGGCCGGCGTGCCGTTCTTCTCGATCTCCGGCTCGGACTTCGTGGAGATGTTCGTCGGCGTCGGCGCGAGCCGCGTCCGCGACCTGTTCGAGCAGGCCAAGCAGAACTCGCCGTGCATCATCTTCATGGACGAGATCGACGCCGTCGGCCGCCACCGCGGCGCGGGACTCGGCGGGGGCCACGACGAGCGTGAGCAGACCCTGAACCAGCTCCTCGTGGAGATGGACGGCTTCGAGGCCAAGGACAACATCATCATGATCGCGGCCACCAACCGGCCCGACATCCTCGACCCGGCGCTGCTGCGGCCCGGGCGCTTCGACCGCCAGATCACTGTCGACCGCCCCGACCGCAAGGGGCGGGCGAAGATCCTCGAGGTCCACACCCGCGGCAAGCCGCTCGCGCGCGACATCGAGCTCGACAACCTCGCCGGCCAGACGCCGGGCTTCACCGGCGCCGACCTCTCGAACCTCGTGAACGAGGCCGCGCTGCTCGCCGCGCGACAGGGGCAGCGCGAGGTCGAGCACAACCACCTCGAGGAGGGGATCATGCGCGTGATCGCCGGGCCCGAGAAGAAGACGCGCGTGATGAGCGAGAACGAGCGTCGGGTCACGGCCTTCCACGAGATGGGCCACGCGATCGTGGCGCACTACCTCGAGCACACCGACCCGGTGCACAAGATCTCGGTCATCTCGCGCGGCCAGGCGCTCGGCTACACGATCTCGCTGCCGACCGAGGACAAGTTCCTCACGACCCGCGCCGAGCTCAACGACACGATGGCGATGACGCTCGGCGGCCGCGCCGCCGAGGAGATCAGCTTCGGTGAGGTAACGACCGGGGCGTCGAACGACATCGAGAAGGTGACCCAGACCGCGAAGCAGATGGTCATGCGCTTCGGGATGTCCGACAAGCTCGGCCCACGCGTTTTCGGGCACGAGCACGGCCAGCCGTTCCTCGGGCGCGAGTTCTCCTCGGAGCCGGACTACTCGGACGACGTCGCGCGCGAGATCGACGCCGAGATCCGGCGCGTGGTCGAGGACGCGCACCAGGTCGCCCGCCGGATCCTGGAGGAGCACCGCGACGAGCTCGGGCACACGTCCGAGATCCTGCTTCGCCGCGAGACGATTGAGCGCGAGGAGTTCATCAAGCTGCTCGACGGCGCCTCCGAGGACGACGTCTTCGGCCCCGACGAGCCCGTGGTGCCGCAGCCTCCGCCACCCGAGGCGGAGTCGCCCGAGCGCAAGCGGGAGCCGGCCCGCAGGCCGCTGCCGCGGCCGGGACTGGCGGGTGGCACCGCCGAGATGTCGTCTTGGGATCGACCCGAGAGACCTGACCTCAGCTGAGTCGAGACCGCGGTGCTAACGCCGCGCGAGCCCGTGATCATGGGCGTCGTCAACGTGACGCCCGACTCGTTCTCGGACGGCGGGAGGTTCCTCGACCCGCGCGCCGCGGTCGAGCACGGCAGCGGCCTGCGGGACGACGGCGCCGACATCCTCGACGTCGGCGGCGAGTCCACGCGCCCGGGAGCGGAGCCGGTGGCCGAGGACGAGGAGCTCCGGCGCGTCGTGCCCGTCGTCGAGCGTCTCGCACAGGCCGGCGCGCGGGTTTCGATCGACACCACGAAGCTCGCGGTGGCGCGCGCGGCCCTGCAGGCCGGAGCCCGCATCGTGAACGACGTCTCAGCGTTTCGCCACGACCCCGAGATGGCCGGCCTCGTGGCGGAGAGCGGCGCCGAGTGCTGCCTCATGCACATGCTCGGCGAGCCGCGGACGATGCAGCGCGACCCGCGCTACGGCGACGTGGTGTCCGAGGTCCGGTCGTTCCTCGAGGAGCGCCTGGCCCATGCCGTCGCGGAGGGCGTGCCGGAGGAGCGCGTCCTCCTCGATCCCGGCATCGGCTTCGGGAAGACGGTGGAGCACAACCTCGAGCTGCTTCGCCGCCTCGACGAGATCGTCGCTATCGGTAGGCGGGTCGTGGTGGGGGCCTCGCGCAAGAGCTTCCTCGGGCGGCTGACCGGCCGCGACCCGGAGGAGCGGGTGCCGGCGACGATTGCCGCGAACGTCCTCGCCTACGAGCGGGGGGCGGCGATCTTCCGGGTCCACGACGTGGCCGAGGTCCGCGATGCCCTGCGCGTGGCCGCTGCTACGGTCGGCCGGTGACGGAGCCCGAGGACCTGGGCGACGAGCTGGCCGCCGAGCCGCTCGTGCGGGTCGAGATCTCCGGGCTGTCGCTCTACACGCACCACGGGGTTGAGGCGGCGGAGCGCGAGGTCGGCCAGCGGCTCGTACTGGACCTCTCGTTCGAGCTCGCCGAATGCGACGCCGTCGTGACCGATCGCGTCGAGGACACGATCGACTACGCGGACGTGTGCCAGGAGGTGGCCCTTGCGGCCCAGGAGCGCTCCTACCGGACGCTCGAGCGGCTCTGCGCGGCCATCGCCGCGCGGCTCGGAGATCGCTACGGCGCCGAGCACGTCACCGTTCGCGCGGCCAAGCCCGAGCCGCCCATGGCGCTTCCGGTCGACGAGGTCTCGGTGGAGGTCTCGACCGAGCGGGACTGACCCGCGCCTACGGCTTCGGCCTGTCGAGCCCGCCGGGCAGCTTGGGATCGTCGAGGATGCCGCCCCCGACGTCGTCGGGGACCGGCTTCGGCAGGTCGGGGATCTGGTCGGTGACGCCGTCGACCGTGTCGCGGATCGGGCCGCCAGCTCCGCTCCCGGCGGGCTGGCCGCCGGTCGGCGCGCCCTCGCCGGGCGCGGTCGCCTCGCTCCCGGGCCCCGCGTCCGCGCCGCCCGCGGGCTCCGGGGCGCCGCTCGGCTGGTCGGCGCCGCCGGGTCCGGCCGCATCCTCGCCACTTCCGTCGTCGCCATCCGCGCCCCCGCCGCCCCGACCGCCGGCGGAGCCCTCGCCACCATCCCGGCCCGTGGGGCGGCCGAGGACCTCGGCCTCGAGCTGACCGGCGTCGTCGCCGGCCTGCGAGATCGAGCCGCCGCCGGGCGTCGCCGCCGGCCCGGAGGCCACCTGGACGATGGATCCGGCGCGCTCGATGCCTGATCCCCCGACCCCGACGGACGCCACCGCCCCCACCAGGAGGACTGCGGCCACCCCGCCCGGGGCCACAGGGAGGCGCCTGGACAGACGCCCCTGTCGCGGCCTCGTCATTCCTGCATGGTAACCGCATGCGACGTTAGATTGGCGTCCATGCGAGGGCTCTCGATCGCGCTCGCGCTGCGGCTCGCGCTGATCGGGCTGACCCTGGTCCTCGCGCTGATCGCGGTGCTCGGGGTCGCGAGCCTCTACGGCTCGCGTGAGGATTACGAGGCGGAGCTGTCTCGCGCCTATGCGCTCGAGGCGACCAGCTCGCGGCTGCTTGCGGCGGGGGTCGTGGAGCAGACGGCTGCGCTCTCAGGGGGAGCCGAGGCCAGGCGCAACAGCGAGCGGGCGATGAGGATCTTCGATCGCGAGGCCGAGGCGGCACGCGAGCTCGCCGAGCAGGACCCGCGGAGCGCGGCGCTCCTCGCCGATCGCATCGCTGTCCAGGAACAGCTCCGGAGGTTGTCGAGCCGGAGCGGCCAGAGCTCGCGCCGCGAGGCCGCGACGCGCGAGGCGCGGAGGCTTGGCGAGGCGCTCGCAGAGCGGCAGGAGGCGCGGAGGGCGGAGGCGCGCGATGACGCCTCGAGCGAGACCCGCCGTGCGGCGCTCACGATAGCGGCGGCGCTCGCCCTCGCCCTCGCCGCCGCGCTGCTCCTCGTGCGCGATCTCCTGATGCGCGTGCGGAGGCCGCTCGGGCAGCTCGTCGGGGCCACCCGCCGCGTCGCCGCCGGGGACCTCTCTCAACCGGTCGCGAGCGAGGGCCCGACCGAGCTGCGCGAGGTCGGCGACGCGTTCAACGCGATGGCCGCCGACCTGCGCGACGCGCGCTCACGCGTGGAGGACGAGCGCAGCAAGCTCGAGGTGACCATCGAGAGCCTGGGCGACGGCCTCGTCGTGTGCGACGCCGACGGCTACGTCACCGCCTTCAACCCGCGTGCGCGGGCACTGCTGCTCGGCATCCAGGTCGGGCAGCGAGCCGGCTTTGACGGCGGGACGCCGCTGCCGCCCCTGGAGCAGGCGCTCGAGGGCGAGACGACCGTGGAGCGCGGCGACCAGATGCTCGCGGTGACCGCAGCGCCGCTCGAGGCTCGCGGGGGAGGGACCGTATGGACGATCCGGGACATCTCGGAGCGAGCTCGGCTCGAGCGGATGAAGAGCGACTTCGTGGCGGCCGTCTCGCACGAGCTCCGGAGCCCGCTCACGTCGATCAAGGGATTCGTCGAGCTGCTCGGGCACTCGCAGGGGCTCACGGCGAAGCAGCGCGACTCCGTCGAGGTGATCAGGATCTCGACGGACCGGCTCGTCGACCTGGTCGAGGACCTGCTGGAGGTCGCCCGCATCGACGCCGGCCGGGTGGCGGTGGATCCGCGCCCGATCGACCTGGCCGAGGTGATCGATCGGGTGGCCTCGCTGATCGCCCCCCGCCTGACCGAGAAGGACCAGCGATTCGAGACCGATTGCCCGCACGATCTCCCGACGGCGTACGCGGATCCGGCGCGGGTGCAGGAGATCGTGGAGAACCTGGTGACGAACGCTCATCTCTACACGGACGTGGGCGGGACGATCGCGATCCGCTGCCGCGCCGTGGAGCGGGAGGTCGAGATCGAGGTTGCGGACTCCGGCCGCGGGATGACGCCCGAGGAGGCCGACCACGCCTTCGACCGCTTCTACCGCGGCGGCGACGAGGCGGAGGTGAGCCCCGGGACCGGGTTGGGCCTGTGGATCGTCAGGTCGCTCGTCGAGCTCCAGGGTGGCTGGATCGCGCTCGACAGCACCCCCGGCGAGGGCTCGACCTTCACGGTCCGGCTTCCTGGCGCCGGGCCCGGCTCGCGGAGCGAATCCGGGCACGAGGACTCGCCCGCGGCCGCGGGCAGCTAACGTGCACCGTGGACGCCGCCGGGAGGCAGCGGGGCCCGGCGATGGTGTGACCGCGGGCACGGAGGGGTACAGGTCGGGAGATGGCGAGCACGGAGCGACTGTCGGAGATGCGCGCGCGCCCGCATGCGGGCGGGTCCGCCAAGGAGCGCCAGCTCGAGCGCTATGCGGCCGATCTCCGCGAGACCTTCAGTCGAGGAGCGCGCGCGAACGCGGCAGCTCCACAGCTCATACATCGCGACCGTCCGCGCGCTCACCAACGCGGTGGAGGCGCGCGACGCCTACACCGGCAAGCACGCCGAGCGCGTCGCCGCCTACGGGCTCGAGCTCGCCGCGGCGGTCGACCCCGGGCCTCGCCGCCGACCCGCAGACCGAGTTCGGCTTCCTCCTGCACGACGTCGGGCAAGGTGGCCGTCCCGGACGCGATCCTCCACAAGCCCGAGCCGCTGACCGAGCGAGGAGCGCGAGCTGATGCGCAGCCACCCGGTCGATCGGCTGCGAGATCCTGCGCGAGGTCCCGTTCCTCGGCCGGCGCCGCGCAGATCGTGCGCCACCACCACGAGCGCTGGGACGGCAGCGGCTACCCGGACGGCCTGGCCGGGCGAGGAGATCCCGCTCGCGGCGCGGGTCTTCGCGGTGGCCGACGCCCTCGACGCGATGACCACCGACCGGCCCTACCGCGCCGCGGCTCCCGCTGGCCGAGGCGCGCGCCGAGATCGCGGCGCGCGGCCGGCACGCCAGTTCGACCCGGCGGTGGTCGAGGCGCTCGACGCGGTTCCCGACGACGACGCTCGAGCGGATCACGGACGCGAGATCGCGCTGATGCCGCGTCGGTGCTGATCGTCGACGACGACCCGTTCATCCGCAAGCTGGTCGGCCACCACGCTCGAGGACGTGGCGGGCTTCGAGCTGGTCGAGGCCGGCGACGGCGAGCGAGGCGCTGGAGGTGGCCGAGCGCGAGCCGCCCGACGCTCGTGCTTCCTCGACATCGACATGCCGGGGCTCGACGGCATCGAGGCCTGCCGGCGCCTGCGCGCGGAGCCGAGCGGCGACGCCGATGCCACGATCGTGATGCTCACCGCGGCGGCCGGGCGAGCGAGGCCGAGCGCGCGGCCGAGGACGCCGGCGCCGACCTCTTCCTGACCAAGCCGTTCAGCCCGCTCGAGCTGCTGCGGCTGGTCGACGACCTCGGCCGACGGCGCGGGCCGCTTGACGGGCTACCTCGGGCTCGGCTCGAACGAGGGCGACCGGCTCGGCAACCTGCGCGCCGCGCGCGACGCGCCTCGCGCGCGCCGGGCGTCGCGTGGTCGCCGCGTCGTCGGTCTACGAGACCGCGCCGCAGGGCGAGGTGACCGACCAGCCGGACTTCCTCAACGCGTGCCTGCAGGTCGAGACCGAGCTCGGCCCCGAGGAGCTGCTCGAGCGCCTGCAAGGAGGTCGAGCGCGAGCTCGGCCGCGAGCCCGGCGGGCCGCGCCACGGCCCGCGCCCGATCGACGTGGACGTGCTGCTGCTCGGCGACCTCGAGCACAGCTCCGAGCGGCTGACGCTGCCCCACCCCGAGGTCACCTCGCGCCGCTTCGTGCTCGAGCCGCTGCTCGAGCTCGACCCGGAGCTCGAGCTGCCGGACGGCGCGGAGCCGGCCGCGGCGCTCGACGCCGTACCGCGATCAGCGGCGTCGGTGCGCCGCGGGCGCCTCTGACCTCGCCTCGCGGCCGTCCCGGGCCGCCGCGGCGGCGATACTCAGGCCCGATGCTGCTCGCGATCGACGTCGGGAACACGCAGACGCACATCGGCATGTTCCGCGACGCGGAGCTGGTCGAGCACTGGCGCCTGGCCACCGACCCGGAGGCGACCGCGGACAAGCTCGCCACCGTGCTGGCGGGCCTGCTCGGGCTGCGCGACCTGAGGCTGCGCGACGTCGACGCCGCGATCGTCTCCTCGGTCGTGCCCACGCTCGGGCCACGAGTACGAGCTGGTCTCGGAGCGCTACTTCGCGGGAGCGCTGGCGGTGGTCGGCCCCGAGCTCAAGATCGGGATGCCGATCCGGATGGACAACCCGCACGAGGTCGGCGCCGACCGGATCGTGAACGCCGTGGCGGCGTACGAGCGCTTCGGCTGCGCGTGCATCGTCGGTCGACTTCGGCACCGACGATCAACTACGACGTCGTCTCGGCGACGGGCGAGTACCTCGGCGGCGTGATCGCCCCGGGCGTCGAGATCTCGATCGAGGCGCTGTCCCAGCGGGCGGCGCGGCTGTTCAAGTCGACCTCGAGCCGCCGCGCGCCGCGATCGGCAAGAACACCCAGGCGGCGCTCCAGGCCGGCGTGATCTACGGCTTCGCCGGGCAGGTCGACGCGATCGTGTCGCGTCTGCGGGCCGACCTCGGCCAGGAGGCGACCGCGATCGCCACCGGCGGGCTCGCGGAGCCGATCGTCCCGTTCTGCGATCAATCGACGAGGTCGACGACTGCCTGACGCTCAACGGCCTGCGCCTGATCTGGGAGCGGAACCAGGGCTGACCCCGTTCCCGCGTGCCACTTCGCGGCCGGCCCCGATGCGGCTACCGTCTCGCCCATGCGCTCCCTGACCACGCCCTGGACGCTCGGCGGCCATCGACTCCCGAACCGCCTGGTGCTGGCCCCGCTTGCGGGGATCGGCAACTGGTTCGTACGGCTCCAGGCGCAGCCGCTACGGCGCCGGGCTGGCCATCTCGGAGATGGTGTCGAGCTTCGGGGTCAAGTACGGCGATCGGCGCACCCTCGAGCAGTTTCTCCGCATCCATCCCGACGAGCACCCGGTGTCGATCCAGCTCTTCGGCCATGACGCGGACGTGATGCGCGAGGCGGCCGAGCGCGTGGCAGCGGCGGGCGCCGACCTGATCGACCTGAACATGGGCTGCCCCGTCCGCAAGGTCTGCAAGACGGGCGCCGGCGCCGCGCTGCTGGACGAGCCAGACCGCGCCGTCGCGATCGCGCGCGCGGCGCGTGAGGGCAGCGGGCTGCCGGTCACCGTCAAGCTCCGCTCGGGGCAGCGTCCGGGGGAGGAGAGCGGCGTAGCCCTGGCGCGGCGGCTCGTGGGCGAGGCGGGCGTCGCCGGCATCGCCTTCCATCCGCGGCACGCCTCGCAGCAGCACCGCGGCGCCGCCGGACCACGCCCTCGCCGCCGAGCTCGTGCGCGCGCTCGAGGTGCCGGTCATCGTCTCCGGGGGCCTGAGCTCCGACGCGCGCGTGCGCCAGGTCTTCGACTCGACGGGGGCCGCGGCCGTGATGCTCGCCCGCGGCTCGCTGGGCGACCCATGGCGCTTCGAGCGGCTGCTCGGGCGCCGCGAGGGCGCGCCCTCCCAGGCGGAGGTCGCGGCGCGAGCTCGCGTGGGTGATCGACCGGGCCGAGGAGCACTTCGGGCCCGAGCGCGCCGCGCGCTACCTGCGCAAGTTCTATCCCTGGTACGCGGACGGGCTCGGCCTCACGAGCGAAGGGCGCGCCGCCCTGATGGCCACCGAGACGACCGCCGAGGCCCGCTCGGCGCTCGACGCCTCGGCGGGTCGCGGAGCCGCGCCGATGGCCGCCTGACGCCGGCCTCGACGCCCCCGGGGCGGGCGACCGGCGTTGCTACACTCCCGCATCCCTCCGAGGCAAGCGGCGCGGTTCCACGCGCCAGGCCGGGAGGGTTTTCTTATGGCCAAGGACCTCGTCCTCACATCCGACGGGCTCGAGGAGCTCAAGGCGAAGATCGAGCACCTGTCGAACGACCGGCGGCGGGAGGTGGCCGAGCGCATCAAGGAGGCGCGCGAGTTCGGCGACATCTCGGAGAACTCGGAGTACGACGACGCGAAGAACGAGCAGGCGATGCTCGAGAAGCAGATCGCCGAGCTCGAGGACAAGCTCCGCTCCGCGACAGTCATCGACGAGGAGGCGATCACTACCGAGGTCGTCTCGGTCGGCACGATCGTCCACGTGAAGGACCAGAAGACCGAGAAGTCGGTCAAGTACCGGATCGTCGGCTCCGCGGAGGCGAACCCGGCCGAGAGCAAGCTTTCGAACGAGTCGCCGGTGGGCAAGGCGCTCATCGGGCACAAGCGCGGCGAGACGGTGTCGGTGCCCGTCCCCCGCGGCCCCGCCCGCAAGCTCAAGATCACGAAGATCGACACCGCCTGAGCGCCGCGTAGGCTTCCGCCGGTGAGCGAGCCGACCCGCGCCTCGACGCTCGACGATCGGCGCGCAAAGCTCGACGACCTGCGCGCGCGCGGCGTGGACCCGTTCCCCCATTCGTTCCCGGGCGTCGTGCCCGTCGAGCGCGTCCAGTCCGAGCACCCGTCGCTCGCCGCGGGCGACGAGACCGACGCCGCGTACCGGGTCGCGGGTCGTCTCGCCGCGCGCCGCGGGCACGGAAAGGCCGCGTTCCTCGACCTCGTGGACCGCTCGGGCCGCCTCCAGCTCCACGCCCGCGCCGACGTGCTTGGCGAGGAGTCGCTGGCGCGGCTCGCCTCGCTCGACCTCGGCGACCTTGTCGGCGTGGACGGCGTGGCGTTCAAGAGCCGCCGCGGCGAGCTCTCCCTGCAGGTCCGCGACTGGGCGCTCCTCGCCAAGTCGCTCCGGCCCCCGCCGGAGAAGTTCCATGGGCTCGAGGACGTCGAGACCCGCTACCGGCGGCGCGAGCTCGACCTGATCGCGAACGACGACGCGCGGGCCCTCTTCGTCATGCGCTCGCGGGTCATATCGGAGGTGCGCCGGTGGCTCGACGCGCGCGGGTTCCTGGAGGTGGAGACCCCCGTGCTGCAGCCCCTCTACGGCGGCGCGCTCGCGCGTCCCTTCACGACCCACCACAACCAGCTCGACCGCGACCTGTACCTGCGGATCGCGACCGAGCTCTACCTCAAGCGCCTGATCGTCGGCGGCCTCGAGCGCGTCTACGAGCTCGGCAAGGATTTCCGCAACGAGGGAGTCTCGAACAAGCACAACCCCGAGTTCACGATGCTCGAGTGGTACGAGGCCTACGCGGACTACGGCGACATGGCGCGCGGGCTCGAGGAGCTCGTGGCGTTCGTGGCCGAGCAGGTCGGCTACGAGGGGACGCTCGACTTCGCCCCGCCCTGGCGCCGGGTCACGCTCCAGGACGCGATCGGCGAGCGGACCGGCATCGACGTGCTGTCGGTCCGCGATCGCGACGCGCTCGTGGAGGCCGCCCGAGAGCGCGGGATCGAGCTCGATCCGACCGAGACCTGGCCGCGCCTCGTGGACGGGCTCCTGTCGAAGCACGTGGAGCCCGCGCTCGAGGAGCCGACCTTCGTCATGGACTACCCGGTCGAGCTCTCGCCGTTCGCGAAGGCTCACCGCTCCGAGCCGGGGCTCGTCGAGCGCTTCGAGTGCTTCGCGGCCGGGATCGAGTTCGCCAACGCGTTCAGCGAGTTGAACGACCCGGACGAGCAGCGCGCGCGATTCGAGCACCAGCGGGGCGAGACCGAGCGCGGCGACGACGAGGCGCAGCCCTTCGACGAGGACTTCGTGCGCGCGCTCGAGCACGGGATGCCGCCGACCGGCGGGATCGGCGTCGGGATCGACCGGCTGATCATGATCCTCGCCGAGCGGGACTCGATCAGGGAGGTGCTGCTCTACCCGGCGATGCGGTAGCTAAAAGCGCCTCCGGCGAGGCGTCGGGACCCGAAAAGCGGGTAGGCCCCCGTTGGTAGACTGACCAATCCGGGCGGCCGGACCCTCAAGGGTTCTCAGGGTGGTCGGCGAAGTGCCGATCACCCAGGTTGAGGACCGGGGGGTCTCGTCCCTGCATTTCCCGACCAGAAGGACCGCACCGTGTTTGAGCGCTTTACCGAACGGGCTCGCCAAGTGGTCGTCCTCGCTCAAGAGGAGGCCCGCATCCTCAAGCACAACTACATCGGCACCGAGCACATCCTCCTCGGCCTGCTCCGCGAGGAGGAGGGCCTCGCCGCGCGCGTGCTCGAGTCGCTTGACATCACGGTGGAGCGCGTCCGCGCCCAGGTCGTCCGGATCGTCGGATCCGGCGAGGAGGTCACCTCCGGCCAGATCCCCTTCACGCCGCGGGCCAAGAAGGTCCTCGAGCTGGCGCTCCGGGAGGCGCTCTCACTCGGCCACAACTACATCGGCACCGAGCACATCCTGCTCGGCCTCGTGCGTGAGAACGAGGGTGTGGCCGCGCGCATCCTGCTCGATTTCGACGCGGACTCCGAGAAGATCCGCAACGAGGTCATCCGCATGCTGTCCGGCCCCGGCGGCCGGCGCCAGGGGCAGGGACAGGGCGGAGCGCAGGGCGAGGGCAAGAAGTCCTCGAAGCTGCTCGACCAGTTCGGCCGAAACCTCACCAAGCTCGCCGCCGACTCGAAGCTCGACCCGGTCGTGGGGCGAGAGACGGAGATCGAGCGGATCATGCAGATCCTTTCGCGGCGCACGAAGAACAACCCGGTCCTGATCGGCGAGCCCGGCGTGGGCAAGACCGCCGTGGTCGAGGGCCTCGCCTCGCGCATCACGAGCGGTGAGGTGCCCGAGCTACTGCGGAACAAGCAGATCTACACGCTCGACCTGGCGGCGCTCGTCGCCGGCTCGAAGTACCGCGGCGAGTTCGAGGAGCGGCTCAAGAAGGTGATGAAGGAGATCACCCAGCGCGGGGACATCATCCTGTTCATCGACGAGCTCCACAACCTCGTCGGGGCCGGTGCCGCCGAGGGCGCGATCGACGCGGCGAGCATCCTCAAGCCCGCGCTCG
>CAWHPV010000020.1:0-4210 GCA_963831365.1 uncultured Thermoleophilaceae bacterium | reverse complement strand
TGTATGCCTTCGAACTCGTTGAGGTCTTTGTTGGCGGCCATCCCCTCGGCGAGATGCTGCTGCATCAGGGCCACGCGTTCGACGTCGGCGGGGGAGTAGAGGCGAAGGCCGCCGGCTGAGCGAGCGGGACGAAGCAGCCCGTAGCGGCGCTCCCAAGCTCGCAGCAGCTCGGGACTGACCCCGGCGCGCTTGCTCAGCTCGCCGATCCGCAGGACCTCGCCAGTGCTCGGCCATGGCGTGTACTATACAGCCCCTGGACAATGTCCTTGACAAGCGCGCAAGTTTGTCCCTATGCTCCGTTCTGACAGTTTCTCGACAGGAGGTAAACAGCAATGCGCAAGCTCGATGTACTCGCCGGAGCCCTGCTGATCGTCGGTGGGCTCAACTGGGGTCTCGTCGCGCTCGCCGAGTTCGACCTCGTCGCGTGGCTCGTTCGGCGAGGACTTCGGCGAGACGAACGCGGCCAGCCGGATCGTCTACGGGCTGGTCGGCGTCGCCGCGATCTACGCCATCGCCGCGGTCGCCGGCCGCCGGTCGGCAGGCGCTCAGCACGACGGCAACCGCCTCGCGCTGTAAGCCAGACATCGATTAGGAGTCGAGATGCGACAGATCCGAACCATCCTCGTGGTCTCTGCGGTGACGGCCGTGACTCGTCTCCGGCCCTTGACCGCCGAGCGCCCCTGCAGACACTCAGCCGGCGTCGCGACAAGAACATCGTCCAGACCGCCGTCGCGGCCGGGAAGTTCGAGACGCTCGTCTCGCTCGCTCAAGCGAGCCGGGCTCGCGAAGACGCTGTAGGGCAAGGGCCCGTACACCGTCTTCGCACCGACCGACGCGGCCTTCGAGAAGGTGCCGAAGGCCACGCTCGCGCGGCTCGGCCGCGACAGGGCGGCGCTGCGCTAGGTGCTCCTGCTACCACGTCGCCGAGGGCAGGCTGACCGCGGCCAAGGTGACGAAGCGACGCTCCGTGAAGACCCTGAACGGCCAGCGGCTCGCGATCCGCGTCCGCGGCGGCAAGGTCTTCGTCGGGGGCGCGCGGGTCGTCCAGCCCGACGTGCCCGCCTCGAACGGCGTCATCCACGCCATCAACAAGGTCCTGCTCCCCCGCTAGCCCGGCGGCCCCCAGCGTCGCCCGGCGCGGCTCGCCGCGCCGGGCGACGCGAGGCACCCGGGCAGGTGCCCCCATGTCCTCTTCACCTCACCACTTCGAACGGACCGCCGAACCAGGCCCGCCGCGGAGCCCCGGCCGGCGCGCGCTCGTGACCGGCGCGACCGGGTTCATCGGCGGACGGCTTGCGCAGGCGCTCGCCGACGCCGGCTGGACCGTCCGCTGCCTCGTGCGCGACCGATCGCGCGCCCGCGACCTCGAGCGGCGCGGCTTCGAGCTCCACGAGGGCGACGTCCTCCCCCCGACGACCCTCGACGGGGCGGGCCGCGACGTCGAGGTCGCCTACTACCTGATCCACGCGATGGGCCGAGGCGCGCGCGGCGACTTCCCGGCGCCGGGAGCACGCCGGCGCCGAGGCGTTCGCCCGGATGGCCCTGCGAGAGGGCGTCGGGCGCGTGGTCTACCTCGGCGGTCTCGGCGAGCCGCACTCGCGGCACCTGCGCAGCCGACACGAGACCGCCCGGCTCCTCGCCGAGCACGGCCCGCCGCTCACCTACTTCCGCGCCGGCATGGTCGTCGGCGCGGGCAGCGAGTCGTACCGGACGCTGCGCTACCTCGTCGAGCGGCTGCCGGCGATGATCGCGCCCGCCTGGCTGAAGGTGCCCACCCAACCGATCGCCATCGACGACGTGCTCGCCTACCTCACAGCCGCCCCCGACCTGCCCGAGAGCACCGGACAAGAGATCCAGATCGGCGGCCCGGACGTCCTGCCCTACGGCGAGATGCTCGACCGCATGGCCGAGGCGCTCGGTCGGCGTCCGCGGCTGAAGCTTCCCGTGCCGCTGCTCACCCCGCGGCTGTCTTCCCTCTGGATCGGCCTGGTAACCCCGGTCGATGCCGGCGTCGCCCGTCCCCTTATCGAAGGGCTCTCTACCAAGACCACCGTGACCGACACCTCCGGCGCGAAGCTCTTCGACATAGCGCCGCTGGCGTTCGACGAGGCGCTCCAGCGCGCGGTCGCTGGCGACAGCGCCACGGGCTCTACCCGCGGAACAGCGAGACGGCGCGTCAACGTGCTCGGCCGCGGCGGGGCCCCGTCGCACGACGCCCGGCGACGGCCGCGCGGGTGCGCCGCCGAGCTCGCGGAGGTCGGCCGGCGGGGGGACGGAGGGACATGAGCGAGATCCTGATCGGCGTGTCCGCCTGCCTGCTGGGCGAGCAGGTCCGCTACGACGGCGGCCACAAGCGCAACGCCTTCCTGCTCGAGGAGCTGGCGACCCACGTCAGGTTCGTGCCGGTCTGTCCCGAGGTCGGCATCGGACTCGGGGTTCCGCGCGAGACCATTCGACTCGTGCGGCGGGGCGATGGGGTCCGTCTCATCGGGTCGGCGGGCGTCGATCACACCGATGCCATGCGGCGCTGGGCGGCCACGGTCGTGCGGCGAGCTGCGTGAGCGGGGCCTCTCGGGCTTCGTGCTCAAGAAGGGCTCGCCGAGCTGCGGCCTCGAACGCGTCCGCGTGTGGGACGAAGGCGTCCAGCGGCCATCGCGGCCGGGGCGGGGCGTATTCGCCCAGGCGCTCGTCGACGCCATGCCCGGGCTGGCGATCGAGGAGGAGGGCCGGCTGCAACGACCCGGGCCTGCGCGAGCACTTCGTCGACAGGGTCTTCGGGCATGCCCGGGTGCGCGACTTCTTCGCCGGTCGGTGGACCGCCGAAAGCCTGATCCGCTTCCACTCGGCCGAGAAGGCGGCCGTGATGGCCCACGATGTGGAGGCCGCCCGGCGGCTCGGCCGTCTTGTGGCCGGCCACCGCCGGCTCGAGCCCGAGCAAGCTGGCCCGGCGCTATCGCGCGCTCCATGGGGCCGCGTACGCGCGGCCCGCGACCCCGGGCCGGCAGGCCAATGCCCTCATGCACCTGGCCGGCCACCTGAAAGGCGGTCTCGGAGGATGCGACCGCGGGGAGCTCCGCGAGGCGATCGACGACTACCGGGTGGGTCTCGTGCCGGTGGCGGTCCCTCTCGCGCTCCTGTCTCGGCACCTTCGCGCCGTCGGCACCGAGTGGGCCCGCTCCCAGACGTACCTGCGGCCCTACCCCAAGGAGCTCGGCCTGAGAGGCGTGATCTCCAAGCCGCGTCGGAGGCGGGCCGCCGCCCCGAGCGAGAGGCCGAAGTCGCCGAGCCCTCCGGAGATCGACCGAACGTGACCCCGGCGGACCCGCAGCACACGAGCGATCAGGACGCAGGCGCGGGTCGCGGGGCCCGCGCCCGGCGGCTGTTCCGACGCGATCCGGGCGCTTCGCTGATCACGCTATCCGCCTTCCTGGCCTTCGTTCTCTCGGTGGTCCTGTGGTTCACCGACTCGCGGCAGGAGGCCTTGTTCACCGGCCTGTGGGTGCCCTCGATACTTGCCCTCGGCGCGTTCTACGCCGCCCTGCGACGCCATTCGACATGACCGCGCTGCTGCTCATAGCCGGCGTGCTCATCTTCGCGATGGCCGTAGCGGGCGTGTGGCTCATGCAACACGCAGAGGCCGAGCCCGCCGCCCGTGCAGTAGGGCGAGCACCCGATCCGGCCGAGGAAGAAGAGGCGCGGCAGACGCTGTCCACGCCACGCCCGAGCATCCTCCGGGATCGCGGCACCTAGAACGACAGTGCCGGCGAGTCGACCGGTCCGCTACTGGCGCCCAGCCGTGACGACGCCGGCCGGGAACACAGCGACAAGCCGCCGCAGAGGCATCGGTAGCTGTCCTCCCGCGCGAGCTCCCTCTACATCACCAGCACGAGGGCGGCTCCCCGAACACGGCCGTGCAGTCCCGACCGTCGGACCGGCCGGCACGGCGATGACCCGCGGACGAGGATAATCGCGAGTCCTCACGAAGGCCGCGACTACGTCGCCTAGCCCTTTCGCATGAACGCAGCGCTCGGCCGGGCCCTCCTTCATAGAGACGAAAAGCGGTAGTCCAGGGCGGCCTCCCGCTTCTCGCGCACAGCGATAGCGCGGTGACGGACGCCGATGACACTCCCCTGCTCGACCATCGAGACGCTCGTTCACGCGGCATTCCGCGGCGACGCCGGCCGTTCGCTGCGCGCCGCCCGTGACCGAG
>CAWHPV010000019.1:0-39626 GCA_963831365.1 uncultured Thermoleophilaceae bacterium | reverse complement strand
GTTGTGCTGGTGGCCTGGTTCGGTTGCATCTGTGCTGACGCGAGCTGGGAGGTGCCGCTGGACGAGCCGCCTGGCGAGTCCCGGTTCCACATCACGGCCAAGCGTTTCGGCTCGTGTCGCGCCCCTCGAGGTGCGCCCCTGGTGGAAGCTCGAGGTCGAGGACACCGCCAAGTCCGGGGACGGCGTGCGCGTGGCGCTCGGGATCCCGCCGCGCGGCAGCCGAAGGACGTCACGTTCCGGCCCAAGCGGGTGAACGGCGGAAGCGTCTGCTTCGAGGTCGGCGGCGACTCCGAGACCGTCGAGCGGGCAAGGGCTCGACTTTCTCGATCGCCCCCAGCGGCGAGCGCGTGGAGATTCCCGCCGGCGGGGCGCGCGACCGGTTCGGCAACAGGAACAAGAGCGCGGTCGAGCTGACCGCGCGCTGACCCGGCGGCGGACGCCCTGGCGGCCGGGCGTCGGCGGCCGTCTCGCGCCCCTAGCGGCGCCGCTTCGCCAGCCGCTCGAACTCCTTCGTCGTGGCGCGCTCGACCTCGCGAGTCATCGTGTGCTGGTAGGTCGAGAGCACAACCTTCGAGGAGAGCGAGGGCGGCTGGTGGACCGCCTGCCCGAGCGCCGCCAGGGCTAGGCTCGCTCAGCGCTCCTTCGTCGTCAGCTCCACGGGAACGAGCGAGAGCTCGATCAGTGCGGCCGTGGCGCATGACCGTGACCGGCACGGCCGACGCCGATCAGCTCGGCCACCATCAGCGCGCTGCAGGTCGTCGACGCCCGCGACCGGCGCTGCCGTCGACCGCGACGATCAGGTCCTCGGGCCGCAGGCCGGCCCGCTCGGCCGGGCTGCCCGGCACGACCTCGACCACCTCGACGCCGTGCTCGCGCCGAGTCTGCGCGCGCGCGCGCGGCGGCAGCGGCCGCGGGCCGCCGGCGATGCCGAGGTAGGCGCGCCGCACGCGGCCGTCGCTCATCAGCGCGCCGATCACCCTGCGCGTGGCGGCGTTGATCGGCACGGCGAGGCCGAGGCCGACGCCGGCCACCGCCGTGTTGATCGCCCACGACCCGGCCGCGGCTGTCCGACGAGCGCGCCGCCGGAGTTGCCGGGGTTGAGCGCGGCGTCGGTCTGGATGACGTTGTCGATGATGCGCGCGGTCGCGCCCCGCGCGCGCGGGCAGCGAGCGGCCGAGCGCCGAGACGACGCCGGCCGTGACCGAGCCGGCGAAGCCGTGCGGGTTGCCGATCGCCACGACGAGCTGGCCGACGCGCAGCGCGCTCGGCGTCGCCGAGCTCGGCGGGCGCGAGGTCGCCGGCGTCGGCGCGCAGCACGGCGAGGTCCGAGAGCGGGTCGCTGCCCACGACCTGCGAAGCGCGAGCTCGCGGCCGTCGACGAAGCGCGGCGCGGCCGCGCCGGCTCGCGCCCGGCGACCACGTGCGCGGAGGTGAGCAGGAAGCCGTCGGGGGTGAGGACGACGCCGCTCCCGGCGCCGGCCGGCAGCTGCCCGCCGCGTCGCGCCGCGTCGACGCGCAGGTTCGCGACCGACGGCGCCGAGCCGCTCGGCGACGCCCGACGACCGTGCGCGAGTAGGCGTCGAGCGCCTCGCGTCCTCGGACGCCGGCGGCGCCAGATCGCTGCGGCCGCGCCGCTCATGCGCTCGCCCCCTCGCGCGAAGTCGACCTCGACCGTCGCGCTCGCTCGTCCCCGCGCACGACGCTCAGCTCGAGCGCGTCCGCCCGTCGCCGCGTCGAGCGCGCGGTAGAGGGCGTCGACCCCGTCGAGCGGCTCGCCGGCCGCGGCCACGATCAGGTCGCCCGCGCTCGATCCCGGCGCGCGCCGCCGGGCTGCCGTCCTCGACGGCGCGGACGAGCAGGCCGTCGCGCTCCGGCAGCCCCACCGCCCGCCGCAGCCGCCGCGCGACGCGCGGCGGGGCGATCGCCACGCCCAGCCGGCGCTGGCGCGGCCTCCTCGCCGCGCGCCAGCGCGTCGACGCGCCGGCGCGCGTCAGCGTCGGCACGCGACCGCGAGGATCAGCCCGCCCTCGAGCCGGACGGCGTTGAGGCCGAGCAGCCGGCCCTCGCGGTCGACGAGCGGCCCGCCGGACGAGCCGCGCGGGAGCGGCGCGGTGTGCTCGATGCCGCCGCGGATGCGCCGGCCGCGCGGGCCGCGGAAGCCCGCGGCCGGCCGACGAGACGAAGCCCAGGCGTCACGCGCAGCCCGCGGCCGCCGGGATTCCCGAGCGCCAGGACGGCGTCGCCGAGCTGCGGCGCGGGCGTCTCGTCCGGCTCCCAGGGCACCGGCGGCGAGCGTCCTCGGTCTCGACCTCGAGCAGCGCGAGGTCGCAGGTCCGGGTCGCCGCCCGCGAGGCGGCCGGCGGCCGTGCGGTCGTCGGCGAAGGTGACGGTGGTCTCATCGCCGCGCAGGTTGTGCGCGTTCGTGAGTACCCGACCGGGACCGATGACGACGCCCGAGCCGGCGCCCCAGCGGCGGCCGAGTCCGACGACGGCCGGACCGGCGGTCGCGGCCGCGGCGCGCACGGCGCTCGACAGGGCCTGAAGGGGATCGAGCGTGTGAGCTGCCGAGCTCTCCATAACTCCCTCCTTGAAGACAGTGACTTGCTAGTTGCAAGTAAGCACCCTAACGCAAGCTAGGATTGGGCTGTGACGCGTCGCGAGCGGACTCCCACGTCGGCCCTCGCCGAGGCGCTCGCGCGGGTTGGCGACCGCTGGACGCTGCTGATCGTCGCCGCGCTGCTCGACGGGCCGCGGCGCTTCGGCGAGCTCCAGCGCGAGCTCGAGGGGATCGCCCCCAACGTGCTCACACAGCGGCTGCGGCACCTCGAGCGGGAGGGAATGGTCGTGGCCGACCGCTACTCCGAGCGCCCGCCGCGCTTCGTCTACGAGCTCGCGGCATCGGGCCGGGAGCTGGCCGGCGCGCTGAGGATGCTCGCCGACTGGGGCGCGCGTCGCAGCGACGAGGGCGAGACCCCGCGGCACGCGGCCTGCGGCACGGCCCTCGAGGCCAGCTGGTGGTGCTCGACCTGCGAGCGCCCGGTGGACTCCGACTCGATCGAGGAGCTGCACCTAGTCTGAGCGCGCCGCGGTCTGATCGAGACGTGAGCGACCGCGCCGCGCCGTCGCCCGCAGGCGGTACAACCCAACCCATCCAGGACTTCGTCGTGATCACCGGGTTCTCCGGCGCCGGCAAGTCGCAGGCCATGGCCTGCTTCGAGGACGCCGGTTACTTCTGCGTCGACAACCTCCCGCCGGGGTTGATCGGCTCGCTCGCCGAGCTGTTCGAGCTCGAAGGCAGCAAGGTCGAGCGCGCCGCCGTCGTGTGCGACGTGCGCGGCGGCGCGTACTTCGAGGAGATCGCCAAGGTCCTGGACGACCTCGCCGGACGCGAGACCGCGCCGCGGGTGCTCTTCCTGGAGGCGTCCGAGGAGGTCCTGGTCGATCGCTACAAGGAGACTCGGCGGCGCCACCCGCTCGCCCGGGCCGGCCAACTCCACAGCGGGATCGAGCGCGAGCGCGAGCTGCTCGCCCCGCTCCGCGACCGTGCCGAGGTCTCGATCGACACGAGCGACCTCTCCGCCTCGCGGCTGCGCAAGGTCGTGGCCGACAAGATGCTGCCGCAGGGGACGGTGGGGAAGCTCGCCGTGACATTCCTCACCTACGGCTTCAAGCACGGGGCCCCACGCGACGCCGACCTGTCGTTCGACGTCCGCTTCCTCCCCAACCCGCACTACGAGTCGGATCTGCGCGACCTCACCGGGCTCGACGCGAGCGTCGTCGACTACGTGCGGCAATCGGACGGTCTCGACGACTTCTACGACCGCCTCATGCCGCTGCTCGACTACCTGCTGCCCGCGTACGTGCGCGAGGGGAAGGCGCACCTCACGATCGGGGTCGGCTGCACCGGGGGGCGCCACCGGTCCGTGGTGATCGCGGAGCACCTCGCGTCGGTGTACGGCGAGCGCGGCGACTATCTGGTCGACGTGGTCCACCGCGACATCGACAAGCCGCCGCGGCGATCCTGAGCGGCGCTCGGCCTCGACCGCGTCGGCGCGCGGCGGGGATCGGATAGATTGCCGCCCGCCCCCGACCCCACGGAAGGACGTAGATGGCCGTAACGGCCGGCATCAATGGCTTCGGCCGCATCGGCAGGAACGTCTTTCGGGCCGCGCACGCCCAGGGCGCGGACATCGAGTGGGCCGGCGTCAACGACATCACCGACACGAAGACGCTCGCGCACCTCCTCAAGTACGACTCCACGCTGGGCCCGTTCCCGGGCTCGGTGGAGGCGACCGACGACGCGATTGTGGTCGACGGCAAGGAGCTCAAGGTCTTCGCCGAGCGCGACCCGGCGGCGCTGCCCTGGGGCGACCTCGGGGCAGACGTGGTGGTGGAGTCAACCGGCCTCTTCACCGACCGCGAGAGCGCGGCCAAGCACCTGAACGCCGGCGCCAAGAAGGTGATCATCTCCGCGCCTGCCAAGGGACCGGACGTGACGCTCGCGCTCGGCGTGAACGACGACGCCTACGACCGCGACGCACACCAGGTGATCTCGAACGCCTCGTGCACCACCAACTGCCTCGCGCCGGTCGCGAAGGTTCTTCACGACAGCTTCGGCATCGAGCGCGGCGTTATGACGACCGTGCACGCCTACACGGCGGACCAGCGCCTCCAGGACCTCCCGCACAAGGACCTCCGCCGTGCGCGCGCCGCGGCGATCAACCTCGTGCCCACCTCGACTGGGGCGGCGAAGGCGATCGGGCTCGTGATCCCGGAGCTCGACGGCAAGCTGAACGGCACGGCGATCCGCGCGCCGATCCCGACCGGCTCGGTGGTGGACCTCGTCTGCGACGTGGGCCGGAAGACGTCGATCGAGGAGGTCAACGCGGCGTTTGCGGAGCGCGCCGACACCGGGCCGCTCAAGGGCATCCTCCAGTACACCGAGGACCCGATCGTCTCGAGCGACATCGAGCAGTCCCCCTACTCGGCAATCTTCGACGCCGGTTTGACGATGGTGATCGAGGGGACGCTCGTGAAGGTGATCGCCTGGTACGACAACGAGTGGGGCTACTCGAACCGGGTAGTCGACCTCATCGGGCGCCTTCTCTAGCCGGTGGGCTCTCCGCCGCGGGTGGCGTTCGAGAAGCGGACGCTGCGCCACCTTGACGTGGAGCGAGGCGATCGGGTCCTGGTCCGGGCGGACTTCAACGTGCCGCTCGAACGCGGCGACGTGGCCGACGACGCGCGGATTCGGGCTGCGCTTCCGGCGTTCGAGAACCTGCGCGACCGCGGCGCGCGGATCGTCGCCTGCTCCCACCTCGGCCGGCCCCGGGGGCGCGACCCGTCCACGTCGCTCGCGCCGGTCTCGGCGCGGCTCTCGGAGCTGCTCGGCATGCGTGTGCATCAGGCCCCGGAGGTCGTGGGGCCTGAGGTCCGCCGCGGCGTGCAGCGGCTCGATCCGGGCGAGGTGCTCCTGCTCGAGAACACGCGCTGGGAGGGCGGCGAGACCCGCAACGACCCAGAGCTCGCGCGCGAGCTGGCCGAGCTGGCCGACGCGTTCGTGAACGACGCGTTCGGCGCCGCGCACCGCGCGCACGCCTCCACGGTCGGTGTGGCCGAGCATCTGCCGGCGGTCGCCGGTCCGCTGCTCGAGCGCGAGGTCACGACGCTCCGCGCGATCGTCGAGCGGCCGGAGCATCCGCTCGTGGTCGTGCTCGGCGGGGCGAAGGTCACCGACAAGATCGGCCTGATCGACCACTTCCTGGGGGTGGCCGACGCGGTCCTGATCGGCGGCGCGATGTGCTTCGCGTTCTTCCGGGCCCAGGGCGTCGCGACCGGCGATTCGCTGGTTGACGTGGAGGGCGTGGAGCTGGCGCAGCTCGCCCTCGAGCGCGCCTCCGGCGAGGCGGGCGGCGCGGCGCGGCTGGCGCTGCCGGGCGACCTCGTGATCGCGGACGACTTCGACGCCGGCGCCGAGCGCCAGGACCTCGATGGGGTCGAGGTCCCCGACGGCTGGATGGGCCTCGACATCGGCCCCCGGACGGCCACGGCCTACGCGCGCGAGATCGGGAGCGCGGCCACGGTCCTCTGGAACGGGCCGATGGGAGCGTTCGAGCTGCCCCCGTTCGCCGATGGCACGCGCGCAGTGGCCGAGGCGGTGGCGGCGGCCGACGCGACGACGGTCGTGGGCGGCGGCGACTCGGCCGCGGCGCTCGCCGAGTTCGGCCTCGCCGACCGCGTGACTCACCTCTCGACCGGCGGCGGGGCGTCGCTCGAGCTGCTCGAGGGGCGCGAGCTCCCGGGAGTGGAGGCGCTCGATGACGCCTGAGGCGCGCCGGCCCTACATCGCGGGGAACTGGAAGATGCACAAGACGACGGACGAGGCGCGCGACTACGTCGCTGCGCTGCGCGAGTTGCTGCCGTCCGAGGACTTGGTCGACGTCGGGGTCTGCGTCCCATTCACCGCGCTGGAGGCGACCGTGGACGCCGCGCGCGAGAGCCCGCTCGCCGTGCTCGCTCAGAACATGCACCAGGAGCCCGAGGGCGCCTTCACTGGCGAGGTCTCCGCGCCGATGCTCCTGTCGCTCGGCGCCCAGGGGGCCGTGCTCGGCCATTCGGAGCGCCGGCGCTACAACGGCGAGACCGACCGTGCCCTCCAGGAGAAGGTTCCCGCCGCGCTCGCCGCCGGCCTCCAGCCCATCCTCTGCGTGGGCGAGAGCGAGGAGGAGCGCGACGCCGACGAGACGCAGCGGCGTCTGCGCCACCAGGTGCAGGAGGCGATCGAGGACGTACCCACCAACCGGCTGGCCGACGTCGTGATCGCCTACGAGCCGATCTGGGCGATCGGCACCGGGCGGGTCGCCACCCCGGAGCAGGCACAGGAGGCGATCGCGTTCGTCCGGGCGCTGGTCGGCGACCGGTCGAAGGCCGCGGCCGCGCGGGTGAGGGTGCTCTACGGCGGCAGCGTGAAGGGCGAGAACGCGGCCGAGATCCTGGCACAGCCGGACGTGGACGGCGCGCTGGTTGGCGGTGCGAGCCTGGACCCGGAGGAGCTCGCCCGCATCGCCGCCGCGGCGCGATGACGCGGACCGACGGCCCGGGCGCGCTGCCGGTCCCGTCCGTGTGCTTGGTCGTGCTCGACGGCTGGGCGCTGGCGCCGCCGGGGCCTGGGAACGCAGTCGAGCAGGCCGAGACGCCGGTGTTCGACGAGCTCTGGGGCGGGCACCCCCACACCACGCTCACGACCAGCGGTCGCGCCGTGGGCCTCCCCGAGGGTCAGATGGGGAACTCTGAGGTCGGGCACCTGAACCTCGGGGCGGGGGCGGTCGTGAGGCAGGACCTGACGCGCATCGACGACGCCGTGGCCGATGGCTCGTTCGCGCGGAACCCCGCGCTGCGCGAGGCCTGCGCCGCCGCGCGCGAGACGGGTCGGCTGCACCTGCTCGGGCTCGTCTCGGACGGCGGGGTGCACGCGAGCATGGACCACCTCGGCGCGCTCGCCGAGCTCGCCGCGGGGGAGGGCGTTTCGGACCTGGTCCTCCACGCGTTCACCGACGGGCGCGACACGGCGCCGGACTCGGGCGCCGGACACCTCGAGGAGGCCGAGCGCCGGCTCGCCGCGACCGGCGGTCGTGTGGGTTCCGTGAGCGGGCGCTACTGGGCGATGGACCGCGACGGCCGGTGGGACCGCATTCAACGCGCCTACGACGCGATCGTGCGCGGCCGGGCCGCGCCGCCGCCAGCGGCGAGCGGCGCCGACGCCGTCCGCGCCGCCTACGAGCGCGGCGAGACCGACGAGTTCGTGGCGCCGACGCTCGTCGGCGACGAGGCCCGGGTCCGCGATGGGGACGCGGTCGTCTTCTTCAACTTCAGGCCCGATCGGGCGCGCGAGCTCACGCGCGCGCTGGGCGAGGCGGCGTTCGACGAGTTCGAACGCGGCGACTACCCGCCGCGGGTCGCGCTCACGACGCTCACCGAGTACCGCGAGGACTGGGACTACCCGGTCGCGTTCACGCCCGAGCGCCCGCCGCTCACCCTCGCCTCGTTCCTGGCCGCGCGCGGGACGCGCCAGCTTCACGTGGCAGAGACGGAGAAGTACGCGCACGTCACGTACTTCTTCAACGGCGGGGAGGAGGACGCCTACGCCGGGGAGGACCGCTGCCTGGTCGACTCACCGCGCGACGTCGCGACCTACGACGAGCGGCCCGAGATGAGCGCCGAGGCGGCGGCGCGGGAGTTCGTCGAGCGCTGGAGCGCCGGCGGCTACGGCTTCGGCGTCATCAACTTCGCCAACCCGGACATGGTCGGGCACACCGGCGTGATCCCGGCCGCGGTGGCGGCGGTCGAGGCGGTGGACGCCTGCCTCGGCACGGTCCTCGATGCGGTCCACGCCTCGGGCGGCGCGTGCGTCGTGACCGCCGACCACGGAAATGCCGACCAGATGCTCCAGCCGGACGGCAGCCCGGACACGGCGCACTCGAAGAACCCGGTGCCGTTCGTCGTGACTGCCGACGTGCCGGCGCTGCGCGACGGCGGCGTCCTGGCCGACGTCGCGCCGACCGTCCTCGACCTGCTTGGGGTCGAGCAGCCGCCCGAGATGAGCGGGCGGTCGCTGGTGGATGCCGCCAACGCGATCCAGAGCCCACTGCCGGCCGAGTAAGCGACCCACAATCTCGCTCCGAAAACTTGATATGTCTAGACTCAGGTTTTATGCTGTGCGCCGATTGTGGCGTCAGGTAAAGCACGAGAGTCTGGAGGTGAGATGACATGACGCTGCTAATGAGGCCGGAGCCGTTCACCGGGGAGGTCAACCGGCTCTTCAACACGCTGCTCGGGGGCGACGAGGCTCACTCCCAGCGGTGGCTGCCGCCGATGGACCTGGTCGAGGGTGAAGGCCAGTTCGTACTGAAGGCGGACCTACCCGGCATGGATGAGGACGACGTCTCGATCGAGATCCGTGACAACACGCTGCGGATCTCAGGCGAGCGCCGCGCGGAGCAGGAGAAGGCCGAGCGCGGCTGGTACCGGGTGGAGCGTTCGTTCGGCCAGTTCAGCCGCTCGCTCACGCTTCCGGAGGGCGTCGACGCGGATGCCGTAAAGGCGGCGTTCGACAAGGGAGTGCTCGAGGTCAGGATTCCCAAGCCCGAGGAGCGCAGGCCGCGGCGCGTGCAGATCGAGTCCGGCAACGGAACGCCGGCCCAGGTCGAGGGCACCGCGACCGAGCGCTAGCTCGATGAGGCGCGCCCACGCGGGGCTAGGCTCCGGCCGTGAGCGCGCCGCCGTTTCAGGTCACCGCCCGCGCGGGGAGCGCCCGCGCGGGCGTCCTTCGTACGGCGCACGGCGACCTCCACACGCCCGCCTTCGTGCCGCTCGCCTCCACCGCCACGGTCAAGACGCTGGGAGCGGCCGAGGTCGAGTCGCTCGGCTACGAGATGGTGCTCGGAAACACCTTCCACCTGTTCATCCGACCGGGTCACGAGCGGATCGCGCGCCTCGGCGGCCTGCACGAGTTCATGGGCTGGCGCCGCCCGATCGTGACCGACTCGGGCGGGTTCCAGGTCTTCTCGATGGGCCACGGCACGGTCGCGGAGGAGATCAAGCGGAGTGGGGGGCGGCAGACGGACGGGCGCGTCCTCTCGATCGACGAGCGCGGCGTGCGATTTCGCTCGTACCTCGACGGGGCGGAGCGATTCATGGGCCCGGAGGAGTCGATGGCGGTCCAGGCGGCGCTCGGCTCGGACGTGGCGCTTGCATTCGACGAGTGCACGCCGTTCCACGTCGACCGCGACTACACGGCGCGCTCCACCGAGCGGACGCACCGCTGGCTCGGCCGCTGCGTCGAGTGGCACGAGCAGAACGCGCCGGAGGGGCAGCTCCTGTTCGGGATCGTCCAGGGCGGCGTGTTCGAGGACCTCCGGAGCGAGTCGGCCCAGACCGTCGCGCGTAGTGGCGTGGACGGGTTCGCGATCGGCGGCTCGCTCGGGCGTGACAAGGCGCAGATGGCCGAGGTCGTGGGCTGGGCGGCGGCCGGGCTTCCCGAAGAGCGGGCGCGCCACCTCCTCGGGATCGGCGACGTGGACGACGTACTGGCGGCTGTCGCCGCGGGCATCGACTCGTTCGACTGCGCGACCCCGACCCGCCTCGGGCGCCACGGCACCGCGCTCGTCCCCGACCCCGGCGGGCGCTGGCGACTCGACCTCACCGCGGCGGCCTGGTCGGAGGCGCGGGAGCCGATCTCGGAGCGTTGCCCGTGCCCGGCCTGCCGAGGCCACACCCGCGCCTACCTCCACTACCTCGCCCGTGCCAAGGAGCCGAGCGGGGCGCGGCTCGTGACGCTCCACAACCTCACCTTCATGGCCGCTCTGATGGCGGGCATCCGCGACGCGATCGCCGCCGGCGCGCTCGAGGCCTACTCGGACGCGGTCATGCGCGGCGAGGCGCCGTACTGAGACCGGCGCTAGTCGCCGGCGGGCACTCGATAGGTGCCGAAGCTCCAGACGTTGCCCTCCGGGTCGGCCACGGCGAAGTCGCGCGAGCCGTGCTCCTGGTCGGTCGGCTCCATCCTGACGTTCGCGCCCGCGGCACGCGCGCGCTCGTACAGGTCGTCGACCGCGTCCACCGTGATGTAGGTCATGCTCGGGCCGAACGCGCCCGGCTCCCGGTCGGGCCCCGTCGACGACCCGAGCATGATCCACGAGTCCCCGAAGCGGAGCTCCGCGTGCGCGATCGTGCCGTCGTCTCCCTCGTAGACCGCGCCCTTCTCGAAGCCGAGCACCTCCGTGAGCCAGTCGATGGCCGCCTTCGCGTCGTCGTAGCGGAACGCCGGGTAGATCGTCTGCGCCATTGCGAAGCCGAAACCTACTGCGCCGTGTTGTCCTGGATCAGCTGCCTGAGCTGGTCGACCTGGTCCGGGAACTGGTCCTCCACGACCTGCTCGATCCGGGTCTCACTCGACTGGGCGAGGACGATCGCCACGGCGATGCCGGCCGCCAGGAGGAGCAGCGCGACGAGGAACCCGGCGAGGAACCCGCGCCGGCGACGCGGCGCCCGGCTCGGGGCCGGTGCCCGCCGCGCCGGTGCGGCGGGCGGCGGCGTGGGCGGGGCCGCGGGCGCCGGCGGGCGCCCGGTGTCGAGGGCCCGCGTTGCCTCCGTCCCGCCGGTCATCGCCCGCGTCGCGTCGGTCTCGGCCTCGAGCGCCCGGGTGGCGTCGGTCAGCTCGCCGTGAAGGCCCGCGGTCACCGCATCGCCCAGCTCGAGCGCCGAGCCGTAGCGGGCCGCCGGGTCGCTCCGCAGGCATACACGGATCGCGCGGTCGAGCGCGCCAGGCACCTCGGGTCGAAGGTCGGTTATCGGCCGCACGTCGGCGTTCTGCTGCTTGAGGGCGAGCTCGGTGAGCGACCCGTAGTCGTGGGGGAGCTGACCGGTGAGGAGCTGATACGCGCATACGCCGAGCGAGTAGATGTCGGAGGGCGGCCCCGCCTCCTCGCCGCGCGCCTGCTCGGGCGAGAGATACGCGGCGGTGCCGAGCACCGAGCCGACCTGGGTGATCCGCGTCTGCTCGGCCGCCTTGGCGATTCCGAAGTCGGCGAGCTTCACGGCGCCGCTCTCCGAGGTCACGAGCAGGTTGCCGGGCTTCACGTCGCGGTGGACGACGCCCTGGCGGTGCGCGTAGTCGAGTCCGTGGCACGCCTCGGCGATCACCCGCGAGGCCTCGTCGACCTCCAGGCGGTCGCGGTCGCGCAGCATGTCCGCACAGGACGGGCCGTCGACGTACTCCATGACGATGAAGTGGCGGCTCGACTCCGGATCCTGCCCGGAGTCGAACACCTGCACGACGTTCGGGTGCTGGAGTCGGGCGGCCGCGAGCGCCTCGCGGCGGAACCGCGCCACGAACGCCTCGTCCTCCGCCAGGTGCTCGGCCAGCAGCTTGATCGCGACCTGGCGCTCGAGCACGTTGTCCATGCCGAGGAAGACGGTCGACATCCCGCCGGCGCCCAGCCGGCTCTCGATCCGATAGCGCCCGGCGACGTCGGTCGGCGTCGTCACGAGTCGCCGCCCTCGTCGTCGGGGACCGCCCCAGAGTCCTGACCGGGCGGCCCCTGCCCGCCGGGGCCGCGGCCGCTCGAGTCGTCGCCGTTCTCCGGCGGCTCCGCTTCCTCGGTCTCGGTCTCGGTCTCGGTCTCCGTTTCCGTCTCGGGCTCCTCGGTGGTGGGCGGCTCCGTCGGAGCCGTCGTCGGAGGCGTCGTCGGGACGGTCTCGGGCGGCGGCTCCGGCTCGGGCGGCTCACAGTCCTGCTCACCGAGCCGGTTGAGGCGGGTCACGCCGTCGGAGAGCGCCGTGCGCAGTTCGGGGTTCACCGTGTCCGGAAGCGCCTCGACCTCCGCCTGGAGGTCCGCGATCGTGGTCGGGAGCTCGTCGCACAGGTCGTCGTCGAAGTCCTGCTCGACCTGGTCGAGCCCGTCCTCGAGCTCGGCGGCCTGGTCCGGTGGGATGCTGCCCTCGTCGTCGGCGCCGCACCCGGCGAGGAGGAGCGCGCCGAGCACCAGGGCGCACGCCAGCGGCCGGCTGTGAAGTGGCCAGGTCACTGCCCGTAGTAAAGCCGGTCGGCCAGGGTGGCGGGCAGATCCGCGTCACGAATGGCGGTGGCAGCCTGATCGATCGGGTACTCGGTGCGCCGCCACTCCGCGGTCGAGTGCTCCAGGTCGAGCAGGAGCCACGCCGCGCGGGGGTCCCCGTCGCGCGGCTGGCCGACGGCGCCGGGGTTGATGAGCCACTCGCCGCTCGAGATGTCGGCCTCGGCGCCGGCGCGCATCTGGCGGCCGTCGGCGGTGCCGTCGCGGCGCTCGAACGCGAGCGCCACGTGTGAGTGCCCCACGGCGCCGACCCGCGGCTCCATGGCGTCCATCGACGCCTCGGCGAGCAGCGGCGAGAGCAGGTACTCCCACACTGGATCGCGCGGGCTGCCGTGGTAGAGGCCGATCTCGGGGCGCACCTCGGCCGGCTCGAGGCCCGCCAGGAAGGCGGCGGCCTCGGCCCCGATCCGCTCGCGCGTCCAGAGGGCCGCCCGCGCGGCCGCGGGGGAGAAGTCGGTCACGCTGAGCTTGTCGATCACCACGAGGTCGTGATTGCCGACGAGGCAGACCGAGCAGGCCTCGCGGGCCCTCGCGACGCACTCGTCCGGCTGCGCCCCGTACCCGACCAGGTCGCCCAGGCACCAGACCTCCTCGACCTCGGCGGCCCCGATCTCGGCGAGGACCACCTCCAGCGCGGGCAGGTTGCCGTGGACGTCGGAGATCAGCGCCACGCGACGGGGCGGAGGGGAGGGTCGGACTAGAGTTTCCTCGGTATGCGGGCTCATAGGTACCGGCTGCCGCTGGCGTTGGTTGCGGCGGTCGTCGCCGCGGGTGCGGCCACCCTCCTGCTGCGTCCTCGGGGTGGCCTGATCGACCCGGCGGCGGTTGACGCGACAGCATATTTCAGCGACGCCGAGCTCGACCGGGCGCGCGACTACCGCGGTCCCCAGCGGGCGATCGCGATCGCCGGCCTGGTCGTGTCCGCGGGCACGCTCGTGCTCGTGGCCGTGCGTCCGCCGGCCTGGGTAGAGCGCCTGCTCGCCGCCGCGTCCGCGCGCCCGCTCGCGGGCGCGGCGGCGGCCGGCGTCGGGCTCTCGCTCGCCGTGACGATCGTCACGCTCCCGCTCGACGTCGTCGCCCACGAGCGGTCCGTGGATGTGGGCCTCTCGACCCAGGGGATCGGCGCCTGGCTGCTCGACCTCCTGAAGGCCGGCGCGATCGGCGCCGCGTTCGCCGCGGCCGGTGCGACGCTGGCGATCGCGCTGATCCGGCGCTTCCCGCGCAACTGGTGGGCGCCGTCGTCGGTCGCCGTCGTCCTGATCGCCGCGGTCTTCGTCTACGCGGGTCCCGTGGTCCTGGACCCGGTCTTCAACCGGTTCGACCCGCTGCCCGAGGGCCGGCTGCGCGCGAGCGTCGTGGAGCTGGCCGATCGCGCGGGGGTCGAGGTGGGCGAGGTGTTTCGCGTCGACGCGAGCCGCCGCACCACCGGCGCCAACGCCTACGTCGGCGGACTCGGGCCGACCAAGCGGGTGGTTCTTTACGACAACCTGATCGAGGGCTTCTCCGAGGAGGAGGTGCGCTCGGTGGTGGCCCATGAGCTCGCGCACGTCGAGAACCGCGACGTGCCGCGCGGCCTGCTGTGGCTCGCGATCGTGGCCCCGCCGGGCATGCTGCTCGTCCAGCGGCTCACGGAGCTCATCGAGCGGCGCGGAGGCCGGATCGCCCGCGCCGGGCCGCCGATCCCGGCCACAGCCGCGACGCTGCCCGCGCTCGCGGTGGCCTTCGCGCTCGTCTCGTTCGCCGCCGGGATCGCCGGCAACGCGCTCTCGCGTCAGGTCGAGGCGCGCGCCGACGCGTTCGCGCTCGACCTGACCCGCGAGCCGGACGCGTTCATCGCCCTCGAGCGCTCACTCACGGTCCGCAACGTCTCGGAGCCCGACCCGCCCGCGCTGCTCCATGACCTGCTAGGCACGCATCCCACGACGCTCGAGCGCATCGGGTACGGCCTGTCGTGGGCGAGCTCGCGAGAGTGAGCGCTACTCGCTCCCGCCGCCGGTCTCCGGGAGGTTCCTGATCCCCTCGCTCGTCTGCCACTTGGAGTAGTTGTCCTCCATCGCATCGATGAGCTCGCGCATGAAAAGCGGGGAGACGCTGACGCGCGAGACGACCACGCCCGGGACCTCCTCGGTCTCGACCTCGTGGTCGGCCCGGACGAACGTGATCGTGAACTCGTACTGCGAGTGGCTGACGTTGCCGTAGTTCGCGTAGACGCCGGCCATCGCCTCGGGCGAGGTGTGGATGTTGAGCTGCCTGTTCGGTGGGTCCTCGGCCACGGCGCCTAGTATCGCACCCGCCTTTTCATGCGCACGATCGTTCTAGCCGTCGGGCGCCTGCGCCCGCCCTTCGCCGACGACGTGCAGCATTACCAGAAGCTGCTCGCCCGCCACGCCCGCCTGGAGCTGATCGAGGTGAGGGACGACGAGCGCGTGGCCGGCCGGATCCCCGAGCGCGCGTTCGTCTGCCTGCTCGACTCCGGCGGCGAGGAGCTCGACTCGGTGGGCTTCAGCCGCTTCCTGGAGGAGCGCCGCCAGTCGCGCCAGGACCTCTGCTTCGTGATCGGCGGCCCGCGCGGCCTCAGCCTCGACGACTGCGACCTCAAGCTCTCGTTCGGCCCGATGACGCTCCCGCACCAGCTCGCGCGTGTCATCGTGCTCGAGCAGCTGTATCGGGCGCACAAGATTCTTGCCGGGGAGCCTTATCACTACTGATATGACGGGTCGCGGGTCGCAGGTGGCAGGTGGCAGGGTGGACCCCGTCACCGAGCTGCGGGATGCCGTCGCCTCGGCTGCGGCGGTGGTTCGGGGTGGGGACCTGACCACGGAGCTCGGGCTCGAGCGGCCGCCCAAGGCGGACTTCGGCGACTACTCGACCAATGCGGCGATGTTGCTCGCGCCGGGGCTCGGGGAGCCGCCGCGGCCGGTAGCGGAGCGGCTTGGCGAGCCGCTAGCGGAGCGGCTTGGCGTGCAGCTCGAGCGCGCTGAGGTGGCGGGGCCCGGCTTCCTCAACCTGTTCATGTCGGACGAGTGGTATCGGTCGGCGCTCGCCAGGATGGTCGCCGCCGGCGACGCCTTCGGGGCGGGCCGCGCGGAGGCCGGCGAGCGCGTCCTCGTGGAGTTCGTGAGCGCCAACCCCACCGGCCCGCTCACCGTCGCAAGCGGCCGCCACGCGGCCTACGGCGACTCGCTCTGCCGCATCCTGGCGCTCGCCGGAGACTCGGTCGAGCGCGAGTACTACGTGAACGACCACGGCACCCAGGTGGTCCGGTTCGGGGAGTCGATCCGCGCTCGCGCGCGAGGCGAGGAGCCGCCCGAGGACGGCTACCGCGGCGATTACGTAGGAGAGCTCGCCGAGCGGATCGACGAAGCGGCCGAGGGCGACCCCGAGGCGCTCGCCCTCCGCGGCGTCGAGCTGATGCTCGAGTCCGTCCGCGCGACGCTCGAGCGGTTCCGCGTCTCGTTCGACCGTTTCTTCTCCGAGCGGTCCCTTCACGACGGCGACGCGATCGAGCGCTCGCTGCGGCTGCTCGAGGAGCACGAGCACGTGTACCCGCAGGAGAGCGCGGTCTGGCTGCGCACGACAACCTTCGGCGACGACAAGGACCGGGTGCTGATGCGCTCGTCGGGCGACTTCACCTACTTCGCGTCCGACATCGCCTACCACGAGGACAAGCGCGAGCGCGGTTTCGACCGGGTGATCGACGTGTGGGGCGCCGACCACCACGGCTACGTGGGCCGCATGCAGGCCGCGTGGCGGGCGCTCGGGGGCGACGCCGACAGGCTCGAGCTCCTGATCATGCAGCTCGTGAACCTGCTCGATCACGGGCGGCGGGTGCAGATGTCGAAGCGCGAGGGCGAGTTCGTGACGCTCGACGACCTGATCGACGACATCGGCGTGGACGCCGCGCGGTTCTTCCTACTGCAGCGGAGCCACGACACGACGCTCGACCTCGACCTGTCACTGGCGCGCGAGCAGTCGCAGGAGAACCCGGTGTACTACGTGCAGTACGCGCACGCGCGGATCGCGTCGATCCTGCGCAAGGCGGGCTCGGAGCGCGTCGAGGCGGCGCTGGCGGCCGACCTCGCGGCGAGCGCCGAGCGGCTCCACCCGTCCGCGCGAGCGCTGCGTCAAGCGCCTGCTCGAGTTGCCCGAAGAGGTGCGGACGGCGGCCGCCCGCCGCGCGCCGCACCGCATGACGGCGTACGCCCACGACGTGGCCCAGGACTTCTCGGCCTTCTACCGCGACTGCCGCGTGGTCGGCGCCGCGGAGGAGGGCGGCGACGAGGACCTGCGGATCGCCCTGAGCGTGCAGGCGGCGAGGGTAATCGCCCGCGCCCTCGACCTCCTGGGGGTGGCGGCTCCCGAGGAGATGTAGCGCCGGCCCTAGATCGCTTCAGTGCGCGAACGCATCGTCAGCGGGTTGCTCTTTGCCCAGGCGGCAATCTTGTCCGAGTCGGCGACGACCTGCCCGTCATGGAGAACGAGAACCGGCACGTAACTCTCACCGGTCAAGCGCTTGGCTTCCCTGCGGCCCTTGGTGAGGTCCGGCAGAAAGGAGAAGCCGTACGACCTCACAACCTTCGGGGAGTACCCGGCCTCCCTCAGCGCGTCGTGGGCCTTCTTGCAGGGGTGGGCGCCGGGCCGCCAAGACGCACGCCGCCTCGGCCACGGGACGGGAAATGTTCCCCAGCAGACGTAGAGTTTCATGAGCAGGCTTCGTCCCCGAAGCGAGTTGCTATCTGCGGCGAGCCGCTGCCGCCAGCGCGGGATTGGTCCAGCCGGCGTCCGTTGGGTTGATCGTCGTCCCAGGCGCCACGATCTCGTCGATGCGGTCCAGGAGCGCGGTGTCGAGATGCACGTCCGCGGCTCCGAGCTGGGACTCGAGCTGCCCCATCGTCCGCGGACCGACGATCGCCGCCGTCACCCCAGGGTGGCGGATGACAAATGCGAGCGCCATGTGGATCAGCGAGATGCCCGACTCGTCCGCCAGTTGCGCGAGCGCATCGGCGGCCTCGAGCTTGGCCTGATTGGCCGGAATCGAGAGGTCGTATCGCTGGGGGATCATCGCCGAGCGCCGCGACGTCAGGTCGTCGGATCCCTTGCGCCAGCGCCCCGACAGCCAGCCGCCCGCCAGCGGGCTCCAGGCGATGGCGCCCATCCCGAAGTCCTGGCACGTCGGCAGCACGTCGGTCTCGATCCCACGAGCAAGGATCGAGTACGGCGGCTGCTCGCAGACGAAACGCTGGTGGCCCCGCTCGCGGGCGACCCATTGGGCCTTGACGATCTGCGCCGCCGGATAGGTCGAAGAGCCGACGTAGCGCACCTTGCCCTGGGCCACCAGGTCAGAGAGAGCGCCGAGCGTTTCCTCGTGATCGGTCCATGGGTCCCAGCGATGCACCTGGTAGAGGTCGATCCAGTCCGTCTGCAGGCGCTTGAGCGAGGCTTCGACCTCCCGGATGATCCAGCGCCGCGAGTTGCCCGCCTGATTGGGGTCCTCGCCCATCGCGCCATGGAACTTGGTTGCGAGCACTACGTTGTCACGCCGTCCCCCGCTGAGCGCCTTGCCGACGATCTCCTCGGACTCCCCGCGCGAATACACGTCGGCCGTGTCGATGAAGTTGATCCCGGCATCCAGCGCCCGGTGAATGATGCGGATCCCAGCGTCATGGTCGGGTTCCCCCCATGCGCCGAACATCATCGCGCCCAGGCAGAGCGGGCTTACATGGACGCCGGTGTGGCCGACGACTCGCTGCTCCATTCCCCGTCACGTTACTGCCGGCCAGGCGGAGTCGTACGTCAAAGCAGTCCAGACCCGATGCGCGACCGGGCGGCGCAAGGACTGCGTCGCGGGCGCCCTACACCTCGGTGAAGAAGTTGATCCCCAGGTCGTCCATCAGGGAGAGCGCCTCGCCGTTCAGGCGCGTCAGCTCGTTCGTGTAGAGGAGCACGCCCATCGCGATCAGGACGAGGCCGGAGACGACGGTGATCGCGGTCCAGTGGTCGCGGAAGAAGCGGAAGACGCCGGTAACCGACGAGAACGCGAGCGCGCTCAGGACGAACGGCACGGCGAGGCCGAACGCGTAGAAGGCGAGGAGTACAGCGCCCTGGCCGATCGTCGACTCGGTGCTCGCCGCCGTGAGGATCGCGCCGAGCGTGGGCCCCGTGCACGGGAGCCAGGCGACGGCGAAGGCGAGTCCGGCCACGATCGGCCCGCCGGTCGAGGCCCGGGCGAGGAGCGCCTGGGGACGCCACTCGCGGTTGAGCCGTGGCAGGAGGAGGGTGAGGATGAACAGAACCCCCATCAGCGCGATCACGACGCCGGCGATCTGGCGCAGGAGCTGGCGGTTGTCCTGGAGCGTCTGGCCGAGGCCCGTCGCGGTCATGCCGAGCGCCATGAACATGACCGTGAACGCGAGGCAGAAGAGGAGCGCCGGCACCAGCACCTTGCGCTTCTGGTGCCCCTCCTCGAGCTCGACGAACGAGACGCCCGAGATGGCCGAGAGGTAGCCGGGCACGAGCGGCAGGACGCAGGGCGAGACGAACGAGATGAGTCCCACGGCGAAGGCCGCCACGACCGTCGTGTCGACCCCAGCGCCCACCGTCAGAGGTCGTAGCGCTTCAGGTCGGCCTCGAGGCGCGCCGAGTCCTCGCTCGTCGCGCGGCCGGCGTCGCCTGGGTCGCCCGCGGCGCTCGGGCGGCGGCGCCAGCGGCTCACGGCGAATCCGATCGCCCCGACCGCTGCGAGCCCCACGAGCGCGGGAACGACGTACGCCGCGGCTTCGAACCCCTCGTCGTCGGGGAGCGCCAGGACGCTGTCGCCGAACTCCGCCGCCAGCGCCGTCTTGATCTCCTCCTTCGACTTGCACTGCTCCACGAGGTCGAAGATGAAGCGGCGCTCGCGCACCGCCTGGGGCGTCTCCGTGGCGAGCGCGAGCGGCGTGCCGCAGACCGGGCACATGACCTCGTCCTCGACGTCCGCGACGCTCGTCCGCGGGCACTGCGCGAGCGCCGCGGCGGGTGGGGCGAGCAGTGTCGCGGCGATCGCGAGCAGCACGGTGAGCGAGCGCCTCGTCACGCCGGGCCGCCCTCGCCCTCGTCCAGCAGCGGCAGCACCTCGTCGCGGAGGAAGGCCTCGTCGACCGGCCCGCGCCTCAGGGCGGCGATCCGCCCCTCGCGATCGAGCACGACCGTCTCCGGATAGGCGACGACCCCGAACTCCGCCTGCGTCGCGCCGTCGGCGTCGCGGAGCATCGGGTAGCTGAGGCCGAACTCGCGGATGAACGCCTGTGCGTCGGCGGTCAGGTCGTTGACGTCGACCCCGACGACGGTGCCCCCGCGCGGCTCGATCCGCCGATGGAAGCGCTCGAGCAGCGGCGACTCCTCGCGGCACGGCCCGCACCAGGAGGCCCAGTAGTTGAGCACCACGACCTCGCCGCGGTAGTCGTCGAGCGACACCTCGCCGCCGCCGTCGAGCGTGGGGAGCGTGACGTCAGGGGCGGCCGGTCGGTCCCCGCTCGCGAGCGCGGACTCGATCCCGGTGTCCGGTTCTCTCGAGCCGACCCCGTAGGCGAGCAGGGCCACGATCGCGACCGCGCCGACGATCACCGGAATGGGGACTGCCAAGCGCCTCACGGGTCTCGGTCAAGGGTAAAGCTCGGGCGATGTGGGCCGACTAAGATGAGCCGCCTGCGGACGTAGCTCAGCTGGTAGAGCGCGAGCTTCCCAAGCTCGAGGTCGCGGGTTCGAGACCCGTCGTCCGCTCTCCGCTCCGCGGCGGTCCCGCCCCCAGCGCGTCGGCGATGGCCTCGAGCGCCGGCTCGTCCTCGACCCGATCGACGCAGATCGAGAGCCCCCGGCTCGGAGCGTCCCAGGCGATCGAGAGGAACGGGCAGCAGCCGCGCTCCACCGCGATCAGCTCCTCGATGACCCCTACGTCGACGTCGTCGGCAAACCGGACGAGGAGCACGCCGACGCCCCGCTCAACCACCGCGACGCTCCGGCTCACCCGCCGGTAGCGCTCGCCCTGAGCTGCGAGACCGGCCCCGTCGAGGGAGCAGCTGGGCGGGAGCTTGGTCATGCCCACATTGTCCATGGTCCGCTAGGGCGCGGGCTCCACCAGCGGGCCGAACAGCAGCTCGTACAGCCGCGGGTAGAGGTCCAGCGGGACCGCGTCCGGATCGACGAGGTTCTGCAGCGCCAGGCCGATGTCGAGCGCGATCAGCGCCGTCGCGACGTGCTTGGGCTCGATCGGCGGCTCGACGCCCGACTCGGCGAAGGCGTCCTCCGCCTGGCCGGCCGCGATGGCTCGATTGCCGCTCCAGAACGTCGCCGCGAGCGTCCTGAACTCCGGGTTGCGGGCGGCGTGGGCCAGGCATTCTAGCCAGAGCGCGAACAGCCAGCGATCCTCCTCGCGCCCGTAGCGCTCCATCAGGTCGCGCGCGCCCCAACGCAGGCGCTCGACCGGCGCCAGGTCGCTCGGCGACCGCTCGAGCATCCGGCGGTAGCCCTGGTACACGCGGTCCTGGAGGAGCTCGACGAAGAGCTGCTCCTTGGTCTCGAAGTTCGAGTAGAAGGCGCCGCGCGTGAAGCCGGCCTCGGCGCAGATCGACTCGACGCTCGCGCCCTGGAAGCCGTCCCGAACGAAGACCGCCGCCGCCGAGTCCAAGAGACCCCGCCGCGTCTCGGCCCGCTTCTCCTCGCGCGTCAGCCGGCGCGGCGCGCTCGCGCTCATGGCCCGCCGGGGGGAGGGAGCCCCGACCCCGCCGAGGTGACCCACCAGATCGCGTAGGCGAACGAGATGATCACCGCGGCGCTCGCGAATAACTTCTCGAGCGGGGTGAGCGGCGAATCGTCGGCGTTCGGCTGGTCGCGCATGCTCCTGTTCCAGCTGTGGTGAGGTGCACGCGGCTGGCCGCCCGAGGCGCCGAAGCCGAGGCGAGCGCCCACCTGCGCCACGAGCAGGTACGAAGTGAACATCCCGCCGAGCACGATCGCCAGGACGATCGGGTTGAACGCCCGCCCGCCCTGGCTCCCCTGGATTGCGGCCCCGATCCAGAGCCAGGCGATCGGGATGGCGAGGCCGAGCGCGACCGCGCCCACGAGGGTCGCCACCACGCGCGCGACGGTCCCGCCGACGCTGAGCACGCTTCGATACACACGTGTATTGAAATACAGAGACGTATCTATGTCAACCAGGGCTCGAGCCCCGACGCTTGGCCCGGCCTCACGCCGGCGGTGGGTCAGCCGGTCCCGAACGGCCCGGGTGCGTCCGAGTGCTCCTCGGTGTCGAGGAACGTATTGTCCGTCTCGTCCTGCGGCGGGCCCTGCTCGGTCTCCTCCTGGTCGGACTTCGCCGCGTCCTCCTCGGTGCCCTCCGGGGAGCGGCCCTCGGGGGACGAGGTGTCCTCGCGCTCGCTCATCGCTGCTCCTTCCGCTCGAGATCGGTCGATAAGGAGACCTACCCGGTCCCGCCGGTTCTAGTCGCTCAGAAGGAGAGTCCGGCGCGGGGCCCTACGGGACGCCAGACGTCTTCTCGCACTGCTCGGCGGTGTCGCCCTCAGCCGGCCCGCCGCCCTCGCATTCGTCGTTGTCGCCGTCGCCGCCGTTCAGGGCGTCCGGGTCGTCGCCGCCGAAGAGGTCGTCGTTCTCGCTGCCGCCCTTGAGCTCGTCCTCGCCGGTCCCGCCGACCAGGTCGTCCTGGTCGTCGGATCCGAGGATCTTGTCGTTCCCCTTCTGGCCGAAGAGGTCGTCGTTGGACGTGTCCCCGTCGAGCTTGTCGTCGCCGTTGTTGCCCATCAGGTCGTCGCGGCCCTTCTCGCCGAAGAGCTTGTCGTCACCCTTCGAGCCGAAGACCTCGTCCTTGCCCTCCTCGCCGCAGATCCGATCGTTCCCCCCGCGGCCGTCGATCTCGTCGTTTCCCTCGCCGGCCACGATCACGTCGTTCCCGGAGGTGCCGAAGATCGTGTCGTCGCCGTCGCCCCTGACGATGTCGGCCTCCTTGCCGTCGCACTTCGGCGCGGCGCTGGCGCTCGGCGCGGCGACCAGCACGGCGACCAGGGCGAGCGCCGCGGGGGCGAGCAGCGTGGCGATGTTCTTCGGGCGGGTGAGTCTCATGGACGCGAGCACCTTAGATCAAGACACGCGCTGCGCGCGCAGGTTGCGGTCGGTTTCGCCGCGGGATACGGTCGGCACAGTCCATCGCGACAGGAGGAGGGTGCAGATGTACGCGCGTCTGAGCAGGTTTGCGGGGCTACCGCCGGAGCGGCTCGAGGAGACGATTCGGGAGTTCCAGGAGGAGCAGCTTCCCGCGATCGAGGCCCAGGGCGGGTTCGAGGGCTTCTTCCTCGGGGTCGACTACAGCGGCGGCAGGGCGGCGGCGATCAGCTTCTGGGAGTCGAAGGAGGCCCTGGACGCGAGCGGACGGCTGGCGGCCCAGGCGCGCGATCAGGCGGCGGAGACCGCCCAGGCGCCGCGCGAGCCGATCGTGGACCAGTACGAGGTCGTGATCAGGAAGTAGCGCCGTTCCTGGGCCGCGAGTCCCTACTCGCCGCCCGCGTCCGGCCGCCGACGCAGGCGCTTGCGCTGCGACGCCCGGCGTTTCGCCTCGAGCCGCCGCCGCTCCGCGGCTCGGCTCGGGCGCGTCGCGCGCCGGGTCGGCCGCACGGCCAGCCCCGAGCGCAGACGGTCCCGGAGCCGCTCGAGCGCGAGCTCGCGGTTTCGCGTTTGGCTGCGCGTGTCCTGGGCGCTCGCCCGGACGCGCGGCCCCGTTCGCGCCATCAGCCGCTGCTTCTGCTCATCGCTGAGCGCGGACGATGCCGCGACGTCGAAGACGGCCTCGACCCGCGACTCCGTGACGTTGGCGTGCTGGCCGCCAGGCCCGGAAGAGCGGCTGACCCGCACGTCGACCTCGGCGAGTGGGATCGCCAGGCGCGGCGTCAGAACCATCGGGTCATCCATCGCCCTATCTTGCCCGCGGCGGCCGGCGGTAACGGTCGACGTAGCGAAACCTAGGCAGGAAGGTTCGAGGGCTCGGCCACCCGCCCCGGGAGCCGGGGGAGCCTGTGCCTAGCCGGACCAGGCCGAGCGGTCGCGCCGCTCGGGCACCGCCGGGTCCTCGGCGTAGTGCCGGCGGCTGATCGCCTCGAGCGTCCAGACGGCGGCAGCCGCCGACAGCGGACCTGCCAGCCAGCCGCTCAGTCCGATGAACCCCTCGAGGAGGAGCCAGGTCGCGGACAGGGCGAACAGGCCGACGATCACGGCGCCGACGACATCGAGCAGGTTTTGTTCTTCCCAGAGAAGTCTCATCGGAACACGAGATTCGACGACCGGCGTCGCAGTCCTCTGCGGTCGCAGGTCGCCAATCGCCGGTGGCGGCGGCCGGCGCCGAGCCGGGCCGACTAGGACCCGTCCCGGCGCCGGCTCTCACCACCGGCGAACGACTACTCGGCTAGAGGCAGCCGGCCCACGGGTCGGTGCCCGACTGCTGGTAGAGCTGCTGGGCGAGCCGATCCTGCTCGGCCTCCGAGGCCTGAGCCGGGTCGCCCGAGCCGCCGAGCCCCTGCCAGGTCTGGCGGTCGAACTGGTACTTGCCGCGGTACTGGCCGTCCGAGCTCACGGCGCTCGGGTCGCCACCGGACTCGCACTGGGCGATGTCCTGGAGGACGCCCGGGGTGGACGAGCCACCGCCGCCCGACGACTCAGAGCCGCCCGTCGACTGACCCCCGCCACCGCCGCCGCCCGACGACTGCTCGGGCTGGGGCTCGGGAGCGGGCTCCGCCGGCTGCTGCCGCTGCTCGGGCTGCGGCTCCGGCTGAGCCTGCTGCTGCTCCGGCTGCGGAGCCTGCGACGCCTCCGGGGCCGGCGCGGACGCCAGTCCGAGTGCGCCGAGCGTCTCCGGGCCGACGATTCCGTCGACCAGCAGCCCGTTGCGCTCCTGGAACTGCGTCACGGCTGCCCGGGTCTCGGGGCCGAAGACTCCGTCGGCCGGCACGCCCAGCGCCTGCTGGACCTGCGCGACCTGGGACCCGCTGTCGCCCTTGTCGGTGTATCCGCTCGAGCCGCCCGCCAGCGCGAACGGCGCCGTGAGGGCGCCGACGCCGAGCACGGCCGCCACGGCGAGCGTCCCGCCGCGGGAGCGAAAGCGCCTGCGCGCGGCCTTGACTGCCGCCGCGCGACGCGCCCTGGAACGCTCCAGCGAACTTCGCCAGCGCTCCGTTGAAGCAAGGTCTCTACCTGGCACACTGCCTCCTTGATCGTCTTTCTTTGGGCCTACGAGGTGAGCTGACGGGCTCGCGCGAGAAAGACCGCGCTACGCCGCGCACAAGGCGGCGATTCGCCCCGGGGGCCAGGCATCTGCCGGGCCCCAGTGGTTCCCCCGTTCCCCGTCGTCTGAGCGACGAGGACTCGGCTGCGTAGTTAAATCTAAGCACATCTGAGGAAAAGATGCTGCAATTCGCGACTGTCGGGCCTCGCGGCGGCTCCTGCGTCACTAAGATCGCGTCCGCCCCCGACCCCCGAGGAGAGCCATGGAGACGTGGAACATCCGGTCGCTCGATGTCGCGCCGCACCGACCGCAGGTCCTGAGCTCGGACGACGAGACCCGGCTGATCGCGATCCAGCTCCCCGGCGGCGAGTCGATGCAGGAGCACCAGACCCACGAGCGCTCGCTGCTCGTCGTGATCGAGGGCGAAGTCGACGTGAGCCAGGGCGACGAGCGGATCTCCGGGGAGGCCGGATTCGTGGCGGAATGGCCCCCGAACGAGCGCCGCGAGGTCCACGCGCGGACGGACTCGCGGCTACTCCTGATCCTGGCCCCCTGGCCCGGCGCGGGGCACCCCAGTCAGCGCGCCTAGCCGGACATCGGCGTGCAGCCGCCGTCGGGCGCCCACTGCCTGCCCCGCCGCCGGGCAGTCCGCGCTGCGATAATCGCTCCAGGTGGACCCGAGCCGCAAGCGAAAGATCAGGCTCGCCGTGGCGCTGGGCGTCGCCGTCCTGCTCGCCGGGGCGCTCGTCTACACGAGCTTCAGTGCCTCGACCGAGGCGAAGACGCCGTCTCAGGTGCTCCAGGCCTCCGAGGCCGGCCGCGACTACGAGCTCACCGGCAAGGTCGTCGAGGGCTCGATCGAGCCCGATGAGGCGGGCCTCGACTTCGAGATTCGCGACCGTGAGGGCACGACCTCGGTCCCGGTCGAGTACACCGGCGTCGTGCCGGACCCCTTCCGCGAGGGGCGCGAGGTAATCGTGTCGGGTCAGATGCAGGGCGGCACGTTCGTCGCCGAGCGCGACTCGCTCGTGACGAAGTGCCCCTCCAAGTTCGCCAACGAAGAGAACCCGGCGTGAGCTCACGACTCGCGCGGCCGCTCCGCGCGGCCGGCGCGCGCTGAACCGCTGATGGCGGCGGCCGGACACGCCTGCCTGGTCGTCGGGCTGCTCACGGCGCTCTACGCCGTGGGCGCCGCGCTCGCCGGCGGGATCCGCGGCTCGCGCCGCCTCGCGGTCTCGGCCCGGCGGGCCATCTACTGCCTCGCCGGGCTCCTGGTGATCGCGATGGGGCTCCTCGAAGCCGCTTACCTCCGCTCCGACTTCGCCTTCAAGCTCGTCGCTGAGAACTCCTCGACTGACACGCCGACCTTCTACAAGGTCACCGCGATGTGGTCGAGCCAGGCGGGCTCGCTCCTCCTCTGGGTCTTTCTCCTCGCGATCTTCTCGAGCGCGGTGCTGTACGCCACGCGGACGAAGCACCGCGAGATCGTGCCCTACGCCACCGCGGTTCTCGGCGGCGTCGCGGCCTTCTTCCTCGCGCTGATGGTGATCTGGGGGGAGACGCCATTCGCCACCGTCAGCCCCGCCCCGGTTGAGGGCAACGGCCTCAACCCGCTGCTCCGCCACCCGGCGATGATGTTCCACCCGCCGATGCTCTACACGGGCTACGTCGGCTTCTCGATCCCGTTCGCGTTCGCGATCGGAGCACTCGTGACGCGCCGGACGAACGCCGACTGGATCCGCTCGACGCGGCGCTTCGCGCTGATCGCCTGGACCTTCCTAGGCTTCGGCATCCTGCTCGGCGCGCTCTGGTCCTACTCGGAGCTCGGCTGGGGCGGCTACTGGGCGTGGGACCCGGTGGAGAACGCCTCGCTCATGCCGTGGCTGATCGGCACGGCGTTCCTCCACTCGATCATGGTCCAGGAGCGCCGCGGGATGCTGAAGGTCTGGAACGTCTCGCTGATCATCGCCACGTTCGTGCTCGCGCTGCTCGGCACGTTCCTGGTGCGCTCGGGGATCCTGGACTCGATCCACGCGTTCGGCGCCTCGACGCTCGGAAAGCCGTTCCTCGTCTTCATCGCGCTCGTCCTGATCGGCTCGGTGGCGCTCGTCCTGAGCCGCCGCGAAAGCCTCCGCTCGGAGGCGAGGCTCGACTCGCTCGCCTCGCGCGAGGCGGTCTTCCTGCTCAACAACCTCGTGCTCGTCGGCCTCTGCTTCGTGATCTTCTGGGGCACCTTCTTCCCGCTGATCTCCGAGGCGGTGACGGGCACCGAGGCGAGCGTCGGGCCACCCTGGTTCAACCGCTACACGACGCCGCTCGCGCTGCTGCTCGTGCTGCTCGCGGGGATCGGGCCGGTGATCGCGTGGCGACGGGTCACCGTTGCCAACCTACGGCGCGGCTTCCTCGTGCCGCTGCTCGTGGTCGCCGCGACGCTGGCCGCGCTGCTCCTCGTCACCCCGGCGGCCGAGAGCGTCACGTCACTCGTCATGTTCTGCTTCATCGCGTTCACCATCACCGTCGCGGCGCGCGAGTTCTGGCGCGGCGCGCGCGCACGTCGGGCCATGAGCGGCGAGCCCCTGCCGGCGGCGCTCGGGCACCTCGTCGGCCGCAACCGGCGCCGCTACGGCGGCTACATCGTGCACGTGGGGATCGCGCTGCTGTTCCTCGGCGTGGCCGCGTCGTCGGCCTTCGTGGAGCAGCGTGACGTGTCGCTGAGCCCGGGGCAGACGACGCAGGTGGGCGACTACACGATCAGCTACCGGGAGCCTACCGCCGAGATCCTCGGCGACGACGCCGGCACGGGCGCGCCGATCACCTTCGGAGCGGTGCTCGACGTGCGGAAGGGCGACGAGGCCTTCACGATGCGGCCGCTGCGCAACTACTACCGCTCGAACGACCCGAGCCTGGGGCCCGTCAGGGGCTTCTTCGAGGGCGAGCCGAACAGCGAGGTGGACGTCCGCTGGGGCCTCCGGCGCGACCTCTGGGTCTCGGTGCAGCCCGACCTGACCTCGTTCGAGGAGCCGATTGCGGAGGCGGACCGGCGCTTCGCCGACGCCTCTGGCGATGTGCAGGCCGTGGCGATCGCCGCGCTCGCCGAGCGCTACCGCACGGCGCCGCCGCCCGCGACGTTCCGGGTGCTCGTCTCGCCGCTCGTCAGCTGGATCTGGCTCGGCGGCGGGGTCGTGATCCTGGGGGCGCTCACGGCGCTCTGGCCATCGGCCGGAGCGCGGCGGCGCGTCACGAGCACCTACGCGGCGCGCCTCGGCCGCGAGCTGTCGCGCGCGTAGCCGGGCGCCCGCGCGATGGACTACGCGGTCGCCTTCGTCATCGCGTTCCTGATCCTCGGGGCGATCGTCACCGCGATCGTCGCCCGGCCCGTTCTCAGCCGCGACGAGCCCGACGCCGGCCTCGACGAGCGCCGCGCCGACCTCGAGGCGGCCAAGGAGGCGAAGTACCGCGAGATCCGCGACGTGGAGCTCGACTACCGCATGGGCAAGGTGGACGAGGCCGACTACCGGGCCACCGACCGCGAGCTGCGCGCCCAGGCGATCGAGATCCTGCGCGAGCTCGACGAGATCAGTAGCTAGCATTTCCGCCGATGGAAGCGATCCTCAGCGGCGTTCAGATCATCCTGTCGGTCGTCGTGATCCTGCTCGTCCTGATGCACTCGGGCAAGGACGCGGGTCTGTCCGGCGCGTTCGGCGTCGGGACCGGCGGCGGTCCGCTCGGCGGCGGCTCGCTCGTCGAGCGCAATCTGGATCGCTGGACGATCGCCTTCGCGCTCCTCTGGGTCGTGAACGTGATCGTGCTGCTCAAGCTGTAGCGACGCGCCCGCGACGAATCCCGTCCGCGTCTCCTGCGAGCATCGCCATGCCCCCGAGATCTCGGAGATGACGCGACGTGGCTAGGTGGTGGCGCAGGAAGCGAAAGCAGGCGGAGGCCGAGCAAGCCGCCGAGGCCGAAGCCGAGGCCAAGCAGGACGACGCGGGCGAGCCGGACCAGGCGGACAAGCCGGACGAGGCGGCCAAGCCGGATCCCGCAACGCCCGCGCTCGCGCCCGCGAACCCCGCGCCGAAGGCGTCCCGAACCGACGCCGACGAGGCCGTCAGGCGGCTGCTGGAGGGCGCCTCGTCCTCACGTCCCGCGGCCAGGGCACCCACTCAGGGGGCGGCCGACGCCGCAGGGGAGCAGCCCGAGAAGGCCGCGCCGCAGCCCGCGGGAGCGGAGACCGCCAGTGGCGCGTCGCCGCCCGCTGCCGAGGAGCCGGCGGCCACGCCGGAGCCCCCAGCAACCCCCGCCACCACGGCGGAGGCCGCTCCTGCGGTCGAGGACCGCCACGACGAGTCGAGCGGCGAGCTGTCGGAGCTCGCGACGAAGGTCCAGCACCTCCTCGAGTCGGCCGAGGCCGCCGCGGCCGCGATCCGCCGCGAGGCTGAGCTCGATGCGGAGCGGCTCGGCGAGGAGCGCGAGCGCCAGCAGCTCGCGCGACAGGAGATCCGGCACCTCCTGCGGCTCGCGGACTCGCTGTCGGTCCAGGCCGAGATGGTGCAGCGGCAGTGCGGCGTCCTCGAGGGCCTGCTCGAGCCGCACGCCTCTGAGGAGGAGCCTCCGGAGGCCGCGCGGCCCGCGGACGAGCCGGGGACCGAGCCCGAGGTCCGCGACCTGCGCCCCGGCCGCGCCAAGCAGATCGAGCCACCGCCCGCGGTCGGGCGGGAGCGCGTCGAGGCCTACCGGATGAAGCTCGCCGGGGCGCCCCGCGAGGAGGTCGAGCAGTACCTCGAGCGGGCGAAGGTGCCTGACCCGCGCGGGGTCACCGCCGAGATCTTCGAGCCGCTCCGGAAGAGCGGCTCCAAGGGTTGAGCTAGCGGCCCCGGCGTCCTCGTAATACGAGCGTGTCCTCCAGCGCACGTCGCCGATGAGCGCCGCCGAGGATGGGGAGGGCCGCGAGCGGCCGGACCTCGTCCGCACGCTGCGCTCGCTCGGTCTCGACGACGACGTGATCGATCGAGCGGTCGAGCGCGGCGACCCGGCTGGGGCGGTCTTCGAGTCCGTGCTGCTGCCGGGGATGGCCGAGCGCACTCTCACCGCCGAGTCGATCGAGACGGCGGGCGGGCTATCAGTGTCGGAGCTTCAGGCGATGATCTCGGCGTTCGGGCTGCGGCCTCCGGAGCCGGACCAGCCGGCGTTCACGGCCGACGAGGCGCGCGTCTTCACCGAGCTCAACGAGCTGCGCGACCTCTGGCCGGACGAGCTCGCGGTGCAGGTCGCGCGCGTCTACGGTCGCCTGCTCAACCGCATCGCCCAGACCGAGATGCAGCTATTCCGCGTCCACGTCGAGCGCCGGCTGCGCGCCGAGGGCGACGACTCGCCCGCGAGCCTCCAGGCCGTGCAGTCCGCCTTCGCCCGGCTGTTGCCGCTGGCCGACACGATGATCCTCGGCGTCCACCGGCGGTGGGTCGAGTACGAGCTCGCCCAGGCCGCGGTCACCGCGGCCGAGACCGGCTCGGAGGAGCCCCTGCCCGGCGCGGTGGACGTCGCGCTCCTCTTCTGCGACCTGAAGGACTTCACCGCGTACGCGGACACCGAGGGCGACGAGGCGGCGGTGGCCGCCATCGACCGGTTCACCGACACCGTGGCCCGCGAGCGCGGCGAGGCGTTCAGGTTCATGAAGTCGCTCGGAGACGGCGTGATGCTCTCGTACGGCGACGCCTCGGAGGCGGTCGCGGCCGGCGCGCGGGTGATCGCCGGCATGCGCGCCGAGGGGATGCCGCGCGTGCACGCGAGCGTGCACAAGGGCGTCGCGATCACGCGCGAGGGGGACTATTTCGGCGGGGCGGTCAACCTCGCGGCCCGGCTCCTGATCGTCGCCGGCGCGGACGAGCTGCTGGCGACGCGGCCCGCGGTCGAGGCCGCGGGCGAGGACTTCGCGTGGGAGCCGGCGGGATCGGCCCGCATCCGCGGCGTCGCGATCCCGGCCGAGGTGTTCCGATTGGCGAGCGCACCGGAACGTCCCTCGTCGTAGCAGCGTCGTCACTCTTGTCGTGCTGCCGTGTCACTCGCCATGAGACAATCCAGTCCTTGGCCGAGCGCGACGATCTGCGCGAGTTCATCCTCGAGACCACGCTGCGCGTGGAACGAGCCACGCGCGCGATCTCGGCCGAGACCAGGGCCGAGCTTCGACTGCTCCGCGAGGAGGATCGCGAGTACTTCGAGGCGCTTCGTGAGCAGGGAAGCGAGGCCAGAAGGCGGACCGACGAGCTGATCGACGAGGGCCGAGCGCAGCGCCAAGCGCTTCTGAGCATCCTCGACCGGCTCGACGACGGCGGCTCGGCCCCGGCTGCCTGAGGCTCCCCCCAGGAGACGAGCCCACTCGAGCGAGCGCCTCAGATCCGTCGTCGAGGACCTGCATATCGAGCCCCACGAGCGCGTCCTCGAGATCGGCTGCGGGCACGGGGTCGCGGCGACGCTCGTATGCGAGCGCCTCGACGCAGGCCGCCTGACCGCGATCGACCGCTCGGCCAAGATGATCGAGGCCGCCACGCGGCGTAACGCCGTGCACGTCGAGGCCGGTCGGGCCGAGTTCCTGGTGGCGGAGCTGGAGAACCTCGATCTCGGCGACCGGCGCTTCGACAAGGCCTTCGCCGTCCGGGTCGGGCTCTTCCACCGCGAGCCCGAGCGAGCGCGCGCGATCGTCGAGGCGTGGCTCGCCCCTGGCGGAGAGGTCCACGCCTTCTTCGACTCGCCGGCGCGCTCGGGGTAGCGCCGGCCCCGGCTCAGCGCGGCTGCGGCACGATCCGGATGTAGGGCTTGGGCGACTCCCAGCCGTCGGGATAGGTCTCCTTCGCTGCCTCGTCCGAGACCGAGCCGGCGATGATCACGTCGTCGCCCTCCTTCCAGTTCACCGGCGTCGCCACCTTGTGGGTCGCTGTCAGCTGGAGGGAGTCGATCACGCGGAGCACCTCGTCGAAGTTGCGCCCGGTCGTCATCGGATAGACGAGGATCAGCTTGATCTTCTTGTCCGGCCCGATGACGAAGACGTTGCGGACCGTCTGGTTGTCGGCCGGCGTGCGCTCGGTGGGATCGCCGCTCGTGCTCGCGGGGAGCATGCCGTAGAGCTTCGACACCTCGAAGTCCGAGTCGCCGATCATCGGGTAGTTCGGGGCGTGGCCCTGGGTCTCCTCGATGTCCTTGGCCCACTTCTCGTGGTTGTCGAGCGGGTCGACCGACAGGCCGATGAGCTTGACGTTCCGCCGATCGAACTCGGGCTTGGCGCCCGCCATGTAGCCGAGCTCGGTCGTGCAGACCGGGGTGAAGTCGCGGGGGTGGGAGAAGAGGACGGCCCACGAGTCGCCGATCCAGTCGTGAAAGCTGATCGGGCCCTCCGTCGTCTCCGCCTCGAAGTCGGGCGCCGTGTCGTTGATCTGCAGTGCCATTGGGGTTCCTCCTCGGTATTGCTCGGTTTCAACCACCCTATCCGGCGCGGGGCTCGATCATCAGGGCGTGCGCGACCGCGAGCACGTCGCCGTAGCGCGAGAGCACGGCCGACCCGGCGCGACGCTTGCGGCCGTCGGCCTCGATGGGCCAGGCCACGACGACGTGCTCCTCGTCCGTGGCGACCGGGGCCTCGATGCGCGCCGTGAGCCGCGCGAGCACGCTGAGCGTCAGCTCCGTGTCCATGTGCGCCGCGAAGTAGGTCGGGCAGTCGAGCACTGCCCACACGATCTCGGGAAGCACCTGGCCGTCCGCGTCCGCCGCCCAGGACGGCGGTACCCACGGCGATGCCACGACCTCGCGCCCCTCGACCGCGCCGGCGAACACCCCGAAGGTGTCCTCCCGCGCGGGTCCGCAGACAAAGCAGCGACTGAAGACGCCGTCCGACCTCCCCCTGTAGCCCGTCGCTGCCCGGCGCGCGTCCTCCACGCTCACCGGAGCCGGCACCTCCACCTCGAGCTCGGGCGCGGAGCGCCCCTCGGCCACAAGTGCGTCCCCCTCCAGCAGATTCACGGAGCCGTCCCGCTGGCGCGCGATCTCGAGCGGAGAGTCGAGCGGGACGGGACGCCTGAGGCTGACCTCCGCCGCCCCGTCGAGGTAGCCCGCGACGACGCCGGAGCAGTAGCCGCCGTTCCCGCTGTCGAGCGGCCCGTTGAAGCGGCTCGGTATCGAGACGGAATCCTGCACGCCGCCGGCTAGAGCGAGACCACGTGGGCGGTCTTCGGGTCGACACGGCCCTCGAGTACGTTGAGGTACGCGCTCCGAACCGCCTCGAAGCCCTTGTCGCGAGCAACGTCCAGCCACCCGCCGGTCCACTCGCAGAAGGGATGCCAGGCGTCCGCGGCCCTCCTGCCCAGCTCGGCGGGACCCCAGTCCGCGGAGCGTTTTCCGACGCGGTCGGGCGCGAAGAAGAAGGTGGGGGAGGGACCGGGCAGGTCGCCCTGGACGCCGCCGTCCTCCCAGTGCGTGAACCCGACGGTCATGCTGTGCAGGAGCTCCTCGCCGAAGTGCGAGTGGACGGCGAGGCGCACCTCGCCGTCCCCCGCGATGTCGACGAAGGTGGCCGGCCCGCGCTCGATCGATTCGATCGCGTCGTAGGCGACGCACCGGCCGTAGATCCCGAGGCCCTCGACGAACTCGGCGCTCCGCGGCGAGGTGAGCCCGATCAGCTCGACCCCGTCGCGCTTCGCCAGGAGGAAGGCCGCCGCGATCGCGGTCTTGCTCGACGCGCTCGAGACCACGATCGGCCCGCGCTCGACGAGGCCCTCGTCGGCGAGCTGGTCGTCGATCAGGAACGACGTGTAGAAGAGCGGACGCATGAGCATCTGGATGTCCTCGGTGTCCGGTCGGTAGAACGGGTCGGCGTCCGTCACCTCGTAGCGCTGGTAGACGGAGGGCAGCGCTCGGCGGTGCGGCGAGCCATCCATGAACCCGCGACCGTCGGCGCCGGCGGGCGCAATCACGAGGTGCGAGGAGGGCGGCAGGTACCCGTACACGCGCGCACCGGCCTCGACGTCCGCATCCTCGCTTTGCTCGACGTCGGCGAAGCCCCACATCGGCACGCGGCCCCAACCCTCCTCGGCGGGGAAGAAGTCCCAGTACGACATCGCGTCGCCCATGACCGCGTAGCTGACGTTGTTCGCGGTCAACCCGAATTCGTCGACCCGAAGGAGTGCCTGGCCAGACTCGAGCTCGGGCGCCTCCGACTCGGCGATGCGGCACTCGCGGAGGTCATCGCACTTGACCAGGAAGTCGGTCATGGGCCCCTGGATGCTCTCACACGGTCGTGTGCCTCAATGGCTCGCGAGCTGCGGAGCGATCTCGCTCGTGATCAGCTCGAGCTGGCGCGGCTCATCCCCGAGCGGCCAGAGGTAAACGCGCCGGCAGCCGGCCTCCGCGTAGCGAGACAGGAGCTCGACACAGTGCTCTACCGAGCCAACGCAGACCTGCGCGCGAAGCTCCTCGGGGTCTCGCCTCAGTATCGGGGCGAGGACCTCGGTGAGCACGCGCTCACCCTCCGCCCGATCCTTCGACACCCACGTCCACATCGTCGCGAGCGCCGTGGGAAAGCCCTCCGCGCGGCGCCCACGATCCTCGAGCGCCAACGCCAGATCCGACCGGGCGGCGGCGAAGCGCTCCGGCGACGTGTTGTACGCGGAGGCGAGCCAGCCGTCGCCCGCCCGTGCAACGCGGGCGAGACCGGCGCGTGAGCCCCAGCTCCCGATCCAAAGGGGAATGCCACCTCGCTGCGTCGGACGGGGGGCGAGCTCGAGATCGCGCGGCACCGGGTAGTGGGTCGGCTCCTCGGGCAGGGGTTCGCCTTTGAGCAGCGCCCGCAGCACGGCGAGCGCCTCGTCGAAGCGCTTCCAGCGCTCCTCGAATGGGACCCCGAGAAGCTCGTAGTCACGTTCTGAGGAGCCCGGACCCAACGCGGCGACGAGTCGCCCCTCGGAGAGGACGTCGATCGCCGCGAGCGCCTTGGCCAGCGGCACCGGGCCTCGAAGGACGGCGAGCGACACCGTCGTGGCCAGCGTCATCCGTCCCGAGCGCTCGATCACGCTCGCGAGCGCGCTCGGTCCATCGAGCCAGGGCGTCTGAAAGACGAAATGATCGTTTGCCGAGACGGCAGCGAACCCGCAGTCCCTCGCGGCGTCGATCGCGTCTCGCAGCCGTCGCATCGAGGGCGGCTCGTCGCCGAAGTCCATCAGCGGCAGATGTACGCCGAGGTCCATCGGGTCGCTGGGCCTTATCGCGCGCGGTCCAGGACGTGCGCGTGCGCATCCTCGATGACCCCGGCGACCTCGTCCCAGTCGACGACGGGGAGATCGAGCCGAAGACCGACCCAGCCGCGGTGGCCCACGTATGGCGGGACGAAGAAGCGCTCCGGGCCGCCGCTCACAAGCGCCTCCTGGAGCTCTCGCGGCCCTGCCGCCCAGAGGCACAGTCGGCCTCCGTACCACTCGCGCTCGTCATGCACGGAGGCGAATGTCCGCCCCTTGCGCCCATCGGCGGTGAAGAACGTTGGCGAGCCGTGCGAGAGGCGCTCGACTACGCCCGGCAATGCGAGGGCGATCGGGCGGATGCGCTGCATCGCGGCTTCTAGCCGCGGAGTGATGACGACCGGATGGGCCAGGGCGCGTAGCCTGCCACGTAACGGAGCCGCGCGGCGGCGAGCTAAGCGGGGGCCGGGGCCTGGGAAAGGGCCTCTGAGACCAGGCGCTGAAGCTCCTCGGCGACTCGCTCGAGTGGGCGGCTGGTGCGCTGGGCGCGAGCGACGACGATTGCGCCTTCGATCGAGGCGATCAGCAGGGTGGCGACCGAGCGCGCTCGGCTCCGGGCGATGTTGTGCCGGCAGAGCGCATCGGAGAGCACCTGCTCCCAAGCGTTGAACGCCCGACCGGCGGCGTCGCGGATGGACGGTTCGCGGTCGCCCTCGAGCGCCGCCGCCACAATTGGGCAACCCGCGCCGTAGTCGCTGGCACGGAGGACTTTCGTCCATCGCCTGCGGAACGTGTCGATCGCTTTGACCGGGTCGTGGTCGTCGAGCGCGGCCACAGTCCCGGCGACGATGAACTCACCCGCCCATCGGGTTGCCTCCTCGGCAAGTTGGGCCTTCCCGCCCTCGAAGTGGTGGTAGATCGAGCCGCGCGGCGCCCCACTGTGCGCGAGCACGTCGGTGAAGGACGTGCCTTGCACTCCCCGCTCGCGAAAGAGCAGCGCGGCACTCTCGATCATCTTCTGACGTGCGTTGGTCTGGCGGGGCATCAGGCGTGGCGCGGGCCAAGGACCGGCCTTCTCGACCCTTGCCTTGACTGTACTATGCCATGCGTCATAAAACGAGTGAAAGGTACTGACCATGGCCAGCTCTGCCCCCACCGTGACCGTCGAGCGCAGCGACGAGGTGCTCCTGATGGGCCTCAACCGACCGGACAAGCGCAATGCCTTTACGCAGGAGATGCTGGCCGACCTCTCGCGCGCCTACGCACTGCTCGAGTCCGACGATGACCTGCGGGCGGGCGTGCTCTTCGCCCATGGCGGGCACTTCACCGGCGGCTTGGACCTCGTGGACGTCGGGCCGGCTCTGGCGTCAGGGGAGAGCCCGTTCCCGGAAGACGGCCGCGATCCATGGCGGCTCGACGGCAACTGGACGAAGCCGATCGTCGCTGCGGCTCAGGGCTGGGTCATGACGCTGGGAATCGAGCTCCTGCTCGCGGCCGACATCCGCATCGCCGCCGCGGATGCGCGCTTTGCTCAGCTCGAGGTGCGCCGCGGCATCTATCCCTTCGGCGGGGCGACCGTCCGCTTCCCGGAGCTCGCCGGCTGGGGCAATGCGATGCGATGGATCCTGACCGGCGATGAGTTCGACGCGGAGGAGGCGCTGCGAGTCGGGCTGGTCCAAGAGATCTCGCCCGACCATGATGCCGCCCGGGAGCGGGCAACGATGATCGCGCGCACCATCGCCGAAGACGCCGCTCCGCTCGGGATCCGCACCATCCTGGCTTCGGCTCACCGGGCCCGCGAGGAAGGTGACCGTGCGGCCTTCGAACGACTCGCGCCCGACGTCGTCGAGCTCTTCAACACGGCCGACGGCGCCGAGGGCGCGACGTCCTTCGTCGAGCGCCGCAAGGCGGTATTCACCGGTCGGTAGACCGGGCGCGCCGCGACGCGGTCAAACCCCAGTCGACCAGCTCGCGGTAGCGTCCCATCACGCCACCGATCCACACAGGAGGTCCCATGCCCTACATCGAAGGCTTCGTCGCAGCCGTGCCTACCGCCAATCGAGAGGCCTACATCGAGAACGCCAAGCAGGGCGCCGAGTACTTCAAGAAGCTGGGCGCCACTCGCGTGATCGAATGCTGGGGAGACGACGTGCCGCGGGGTAAGGTGACCGACTTCTTCCGAGCCACGCAGGCGAAGGACGACGAGACCGTCCTCTTCAGCTGGATCGAGTATCCGGACAAGGCGACCCGCGACGCCGCGAACGAAAAGATGAGCGCCGACCCCGAGATGATGAACATGGAGATGCCCTTCGACGGCCAGCGGATGTTCTGGGGCGGCTTCGAACAGGTGTTGGACGAGTAGATCCAGAGCACCGCCGTACCTGCTCAACGGGTTAGGCGACGGGGCTACAGTCGGCTCCATGACCTTCGAAGGGACGCCCGACAACGTGGCCCGGGCTTTCACCGCGCGCTGGCTCCCTGCCTGGACGGGCAACGACCCGGAGGGCCTGGCGGCCTTCTACACCCAGGACTGCTTCTACAGCGACCCGGCGATCCCCGATGGCGTCGAGGGCCGCGATGCGCTGACGCGCTACTTCGCGCAGCTGTTAGCCCGCTTCCCAGACTGGGTGTGGACCAACACCACCGTCACCCCGCTCCGCGGCGGCTTCCTCAACCATTGGCACGCCACCATCCCGGTCGGGAACTCGACTATTGAGTGCGACGGCGTCTGCACCGTCGAGCTGCGCGACGAACTGATAGCGCGTAACCGCGTGTACTTCGATCGCACTGAGCTGCTCAGCAGACTCGCCGCCGCCGGTTAGCTCTCCGCTAAGTCGTGGCGGTGCGGCGCCAAGGTTCGGCGCCGCACCGCTCTCGAAAGCGTCCGGAGCAGGCGTCTCGTCGTGCGAATCGAGCCCCGCATCCTCGCGAAGCGCGCGCCTAAGGCTAGTTGTGGAACGCTCTGACCATGAAGGCCCACGAAGCTGACGTCGTCATCGTCGGAGCCGGCTTGGCAGGCCTTGCGGCGGCACAGGCCCTGACGGACGCCGGCCTGTCCGTGACGGTCCTGGAGGCTCGGGATCGCGTGGGCGGGCGGCTGCTCAACCACCGGCTTGCGGGTGGCGGGATCGTCGAGGTCGGGGGCCAATGGGTCGGCCCCACTCAGCTGCGAGTCAACGCTTGGATCCGCGAACTCGGCCTGGAGCTGTTCGAGACCTACGACGACGGCTTCAACCAGTTCGAGTACCGCGGCCGCCTCTCGCGCTACCGCGGCGCGATCCCCAAGCTCAACCCACTCGTCCTCGCGGACATCACGCAAGCCCAGGCTCGCCTGGATCGCATGGCGAAGCAGGTCCCGCTTGACGAACCTTGGCGCGCGCCAAAGGCCGCGAAATGGGACGCGCAGACCCTTGCGAGCTGGCTGTCCCGCCACACGCATACCGGCGGTGCCCGCGGTTTCTTCCAGCTTGTCTGCGAGGCGGTGTGGGCCGCCGAGCCCGCCGACCTATCGCTCCTCCATTTCCTCTTCTACGCCAACTCCGGCGGCGGCATCGACACGCTGATTTCCACCGACGGCGGCGCCCAGCAGCACCGCATCGTCGGCGGCTCACAGCTGATCGCGCAGCGCGCCGCCGACCGGCTCGGCGAGCGCGTCCTACTCAGCGCCCCCGTCAAGCGGATCGTCGACGACGCCGAGTCGGTGACGGTCTGTGGCGACGGCGTCAAGGCTCAAGGGGCCCACGTGATCGTCGCGATCCCGCCGACCCTCGCCGGCCGCCTCGACTACGAGCCCGCCCTGCCGGGGTGGCGCGACCAGCTCACGCAACGAGTAGCCCAGGGCTCAGTGATCAAGTGCATGGCCGTCTACGACGAACCGTTCTGGCGCACCGCCGGCCACTCCGGGCAGGTCACAAGCACCGACGGGCCGGTCAAGGTCGTCTTCGACAACACGCCCTCCACCGGTGGCGTCGGCGTCCTGCTCGGGTTCCTCGAAGGCGCACAGGCGCGGGCCCTGGGACGCGTACCGCTTGAAGAGCGACGGGATGCCGTGATCGCCTGCTTCGCCCGCTTCTTCGGGCCCCGCGCCGGGGCGCCGATCGAGTACGTCGAGCGTGCATGGGCCGACGAGGTTTACACGCGCGGGTGCTACGCGGGCTACCTCCCACCCGGAACGTGGACCTCGCTGGGCTTCGCGCTGCGGCGCACTTGCGGACGCATCCACTGGGCCGGCACCGAGACCGCCGAGGTCTGGAACGGCTACATGGACGGCGCCATCAGCTCTGGGGAACGCGCCGCCCGTCGCGTTCTCGCCGGCGTCCAGACGCACCCCGTTGAAACGGCGGATCGATAACCGACCGTCCCTAACGCCCTCTCATCGGCTCTCCATGAGGTAACTGCTTGGGACGGGAAGCGGGCCGGCTGATTCGCATCTCGCTCCTGCTTCGCGCATAAGCAGCACTATTCCGCCGAGTCCCGATTTCAAGCAAGCAACTAGTCCGATGCGCCCAGGGAGACTCGAACTCC